>NZ_JAWUEB010000009.1:0-25633 GCF_036663535.1 Pantoea sp. T14 | reverse complement strand
TCCTCCCCCATAAATGGGGGAGGAAGATGCTGCTTTATGTGAGTATTTAAGCTGCATGTGGCAGCGTCTCCTTCCCCTGTCAAAACGGGGGAAGGCCGGGATGGGGGACAGCGCGCAGATGAGATAGTTTTCCCCCACCTCAGTCCTCCCCCATAAATGGGGGAGGAAGATGCTGCTTTATGTGAGTATTTAAGCTGCATGTGGCAGCGTCTCCTTCCCCCGTCAAAACGGGGGAAGGCCGGGATGGGGGACAAACGACCCCGGACTCAATAAGACCAGGGAGGGACAAACGACTTCTTACTTCTTATATTTCGCTTCCAGCGTGGCAAACCACGGTGCAACGAAATCGTCGTTGCTGCCCCAGCCCGGAATGATTTTGTTCAGCGAAGCCACGTTAACCGCACCTTGCTGACTGTTGAGCTGCTGCTGAGAAATCGAAGCGGCTTTAAATTCGTAAGTCGCGGGCGTTTCTTCACCGGCAATCTTCTTCGCCACCAGACGCATATTCACGGCGCCAATGGTTTTTGGATCCACCGCGAACGTTTGCACCCACGGACTACCTTTCTCACGCATCAACTGCAAATCCTGGTTTGAGACGTCAATGCTGTACAGCTTGATCTCGGTACGACCATTTTCCTGCAGCGCTTTGTATGCGCCCTGACTAAAAGCATCCCATGCGCCCCAAATGGCATCAATCTGACCTTTTGGATACTTCGCCAGAATAGCGCCGATTTTATTGGCGGTATCGCCCTGTACGTCCGTAGAAACCGCACCAATCGATTCCAATTGATGAATGCCCGGGTTGGCTTTCAGTAATTTTTCATACACCACCTGACGACGTTCCATTGCGGGGAATCCGGCCACCCAAAGCTTAACGATATTCGCTTTACCGTTGAAATCTTTGATTACCTGCTCCAGCGACAACTGTGCCAGAGAAGCATCATCCTGCGCTGTCACGGTAACGCCGTTAATCGGCGAATCAACCGGCGTATCGAAGACGGAAAGCTTGATGCCGGAATCAGCGATGCGCTTCACCAAACCGTTGGCATAGGGCGCTTTACCGTGCGACAGGATAATGCCGTCATATTTTTGGCTGATCGCCTGATTAACGAAATCCTGAAAACGCGCATCATCACCATTGCTCAGAAAGGTACTGACCTTAAAGCCCAGCTTGCGACCTTCCTGAATTGCGCCAGCCACAAACTGCGTGGTGTTGTCATCGGAACCCAAGTTACGGATTACTGCGATGCGGATCGGACCGTCGTGATTAGCGATAACAGCAGGAACCGGCGTCACGGTGGCGGCAAATACAGCGCTGGTATTCAGCAGGCTTACAGCCAGCAGCGAGAGCGTGATTTTTTTCATTATTGTTAACTCCAAAAGGATAAATTTAGGCCCGTTAATTCAGTAAGAATGCGCGCCTCAGCGGCGCTGCATGTAAGTCATCGCCAAGGCTAACGCCAGCACTAAGCCTTTAATGATATCCATGGCGTAATAGGGCACCGACAGCATCACTAAACCGTTTTGCAATACGCCCAGAATGACCGCACCGACCAGCGTGCCCAAGGCGTTGGGTTTACCCGAACCGGCCAGCGAAAGGCCAATCCAGGCTGCCGCAACGGCATCCATCAGATAGCCGCTACCCGCATTGACTTGGGATGAGCCGATACGTGAGGCCAGCAAAATGCCACCCAGTCCTGCCAGCAGCGAGGCAATAACGTAAGCCAGCACGCGATAGCGCGTGGTGCGAATACCGGAAAGGCGCGCCGCTTCAGGATTGCCGCCCAATGCGTACATGCGTCGCCCATGCTTAGTCAGTGACATCGCCAACTGTGCCACGACCGTCACCACTAACATGATGATCACAATGGTCGGAACCTGGCCAAGCAGGCCAAAAGCCGCGGGAATGGTGCCTTCCGCCATATCGCCGCTGGGCAACACCATGTTCTCGGTGATCGAGCCGCCAAAGCTGTAAGTCATCGCCACGCCCTGAATCACAAACAGCGTTGCCAGTGTGGCGAGCATGTCTGGAATGCGCAGAATAACGATCAGAAAAGCGTTAAACAGACCCACCAGCGTACACAGCGCCAGGGTGATGACGATCGCTTCGGTGGTGTTGAAGCCGTACCAAACGAACAGCGAGATGACCAGCGCATTGGCCAGTGAGGCGGTTGCGCCAACAGAAAGATCAAAGCCGCCAATGGTCAGCGAGATCGATACGCCAACAGCAATCACCGTCACGATCGCAATGGATCGCAAAATATTGATGATGTTATTGGGATCGAGAAAGCTGTCAGATGCCAGACCAAAGGCGGCGATCAGGATCACTACCGTCAGTAACATGCCCCACTTATAGAGGAAATCGAACAGGCGATGGCGCAGCGAAGGCGACGCGGGATTCAGGGATAGTTCTTTACTGCTCACGCTGGGGTTCCTCCGGTGGAATAAAGCAAAAGCGTCTCTTCTGTGACCTCACGCGCGTCCAGTTCTGCCACGATGCGTCCGTCCCAAAGTACACAAATGCGGTCGCATAAGCCGACCAGTTCAGAAAATTCACCCGACGCGTAGATAACACCTTTGCCTTCACGCGCCAGGCCATCAATCAGGGTAAAGAGTTCGGTTTTGGCTTTGATGTCGACACCTTTGGTCGGCTCATCAAAAATCAGTACGTCTGCGTTGTTACGCAGCCATTTACCGATAGCCACTTTTTGCTGGTTGCCGCCTGAAAGGCGACGCAGCGTTTGCGCCGGGCCGGTGGTGCGCACGTTGAGGCGGCGAATAATCTCTTCTGCCCAACGCCACGCCTGACGATGACCAAACAGGCTCCAGCGGGAAAAGCTACTGTCAGCGCTTACGCTCAGATTCATCGCGACGGATTCATCAATAAAAATCCCTTCTTTACGTCGCTCTTCCGGCACCAGCGCCATACGCTGCGACACGGAATCATAGGGCGATGTGGGTTTCCAGGCTTTGCCGTGCAGTTCACCACGCGTGATGCGGCTTTTACTGGCACCAAACAGCGCTTTGCACAGTTCGGTTTTGCCCGCGCCCGCCAGGCCTGCAATGCCAAGAATCTCGCCTTTATGCAAGCGTAGCGAAATGTCTTGCAGCAACTGCTCATCATGCAGACCTTCAATTGCCAGCAACACGGGCTGGTGCTGGCGTTCACGCCGGGCTGGATATATATCGGTGAGTTGATGACCCAACATTTTTTCGACGATTTGCTCACCGCTCAGCGTTGCCATTGGAGCGCTTTCGATCAGGCAGCCATCGCGCAGCACCGTCAGGCGATCGCAAATCGCTTTTAATTCGTGAATACGGTGGGAAATAAACACCACACCCATTCCACTGCTCTGCAAGCGGCGCACAACGTTGAACAGACGCTCGCTTTCGTGTTGATCCAATGGCGCGGTAGGTTCGTCCAGAATCAGGAAACGGCAGTGATGCGACAGCGCGCGCGCCAGCAAAATCTGCTGCTTTTCAGCAAGCGAACAGCGCTCAACCAGACGATTGACGTCAATCGCCACATCGAGCTGAGCGAGCAGGGCGCGAGCCCGTCGACGAATCTCACCCCAGTGATAAGCGTGTCCCGGCTCCGCCAGCTGATCTAACAGAATGTTCTCCGCCACGCTTAACTGCGGCACCAGCGCCACATCAACTTCCTGCTGCACCAGGTGAATACCGAGCTGTTTGGCATCACGCGGGCTGCGAATCGACACCGGCTGACCATCCAGCAAAATTTCACCGCTGTAATGGCTATGTGCGCCAGACAACACCGCCATTAACGTTGATTTTCCTGCGCCGTTGGCACCCGTCAGCGCATGAACGGAATGACCTTCACTGACAAAATCCACCTGCGTCAACGCGGCGAATCCGCCGAAGGCGATGGAGATGTTACGCATCTCAAGGCGGTTTAACGCGCGCATTGAAGGAAGTCTCCATAAAAAATAACTGGCCGCATTTTTTCCTGAAGTATCAGGCGCAGCAACAGTCGAAAGCGCATAAGCTAGCACAAAATCTTATTAGCCATCCAGACATCTGGACATAATGGCGGCTATAACTGGTTGGGCGTTGTAAGCTGGTGATTTAAGGTGGGGAGACGCATTAACGCAGCGTTTTATGCTGCTTCTGACGCGCAGGCATAAAAAAACCAGGCCGTAGCCTGGTTGATTATTTTGTAACGAAATTACTTTTCTGGAATCACATTCAACAAGGTTGTCAGCAATTTCCAGTACAGGCCCACGCTTTCGATATGAACCTGTTCGTCTGGCGAGTGCGGCCCGGTGATGGTTGGCCCAATAGAAACCATATCCATGTTTGGATAGGGCTTCTTGAACAAACCACATTCCAGACCTGCATGAATCACCTGAATATTTGGCGTCTTGTCGAACAGCGCAATGTAGGTTTGACGGGTCAGCGCCATGATCGGCGAATCTGCGTCTGGCTGCCAGCCCGGATAGCCGCCTTTTGGCATCGTCTGCGCACCAGCCAATTTGCCAAGCGAGGTCAGCATCTGCACCACGTAATCGCGACCGGTATCGATCAATGAACGGATCAGGCAGTTGATTTCAGCTTTATCAGCGTCCATCGTCACTACACCAATGTTCAGTGAGGTTTCAACCACGCCAATGGCCACGTCAGAGTTGCGAATCACACCGTTTGGTGTGCTGTTCAACAAGTTCAGGAAGCGATCACGGCTGTCAGCGGTCAGCGCCTGGCCTTGATGCGCCAGCGGCTCGGTAACCAATGCAATGTTCTTCTCTTTTACGCCATGTTCGTTCTGCAGTGCAGAAAGAAAATGCGCAGCGGCCGCTTTCAAGGCATCAACCTTGTGGCTTTCAATGGCCAGCGTGGCGAAAGCTTCACGTGGGATGGCGTTACGCAAGGTGCCGCCGGTGAATTCCACCAGACGCACATCCAGCTCTGACGCATGCGAAGCCAGAAAACGCGCCAGCAGTTTGTTGGCATTGCCCAGACCTAAGTGAATGTCGGCACCGGAGTGACCGCCTTTCAGGCCCTTAAGCGTCATTTTCAGGGTTTCGAAATCTGCGGGAACTGCTTCACGCGTCAGCGGCAGCGTAGTAATGAAATCAATTCCCCCCGCGCAGCCCATGTAGATCTCACCCTCTTCTTCAGAGTCGGTGTTGATCAGGATCTCCGCTTGCAACCAGTTCGGTTGCAGGCCAAATGCGCCATCCATGCCGGTTTCTTCGGTCATGGTCAGCAGCACTTCCAGCGGGCCGTGAGTCAGCGTGTTATCTGCCAATACCGCCAGCGCTGATGCCATACCAATGCCATTATCCGCACCCAGCGTGGTACCGCGCGCTTTCACCCATTCGCCATCAACATAGGGTTGAATCGGATCTTTGGTGAAGTCGTGAACGGTGTCGTTGTTTTTCTGCGGCACCATATCAAGGTGCGCCTGCAGCGCGACCGGCTTGCGATTTTCCAGCCCAGCGGTGGCGGGTTTGCGAATCAGGATGTTGCCGACTGCGTCGCGTTCACACCAGAAACCTTGTTCTTTAGCCCAGCCAACGATGTAGGAGGCGAGTGCTTCCTCATGGAAAGAAGGGTGCGGAATCGAGCAGATCTTAGCGAAAATATCCCACAGCGGCTGTGGCGAAAGTTGAGACAATTCAGACACGACAAGTCTCCTGTGTCAGTGCGCCGGATGTACCAGAGGGCGCGAGTTTCCAGTGAAAGATCGCCGTCAGAGAATCTGACGAGATGGACCCGAGAATATCACTGTTTATAGTTGGGTGTGCAATCAGACGCACTAAAAACCGGCAACCAGTGCGCGGGTGCTGGTTTTTAGCGCGTCATATCCTTATAATCTCGCGCAACCTTTTCCCCGTTGCATATTTTTTAAGCCAATCCTGTTGGCTGGGAACCTATTTATTATGAGCGAAAAATACGTCGTTACCTGGGACATGCTGCAGATTCATGCCCGTAAACTGGCTCAGCGCCTGCTTCCTGTTGAACAGTGGACAGGCATTATCGCGGTCAGCCGTGGTGGTCTGGTACCGGCTTCGCTGCTGGCGCGTGAATTGGGTATTCGCTATGTCGATACCGTCTGTATCTCAAGCTACGACCACGATCATCAGCGCGAAATGAAAGTTCTGAAGCGTGCTGAAGGTGATGGTGAAGGCTTTATCATCATTGACGATTTGGTTGATACCGGCGGCACCGCTCAGGCGATTCGCGACATGTATCCCAAAGCGCGTTTCTGCACCATCTTTGCTAAACCTGCCGGTCGTGAACTGGTGGACGACTATATTGTCGACATCCCACAAAATACCTGGATTGAGCAGCCGTGGGACATGGGCGTGGTTTACGTGCCGCCGATTGTCAAAGGCTGATTGATTTACCACAAACAACGCCCGGTTTTCCGGGCGTTGTGCTTTCTGCGCCTCGCACCTTGTTATGCCGTGCAGTACACTTAGCCATCGCCGCGTTTACCGCAGGAGAAAGTTGTATGCCGAGCAAAAATCTAAGCGAAGAGCTGTTCAAGCCACGCTTCAAACACCCCGAAACCTCTTCACTGGTTCGCCGTCAACATCACGCCACGCGTGCTGTGCATTCCACCCTTGATGGTAACAGTCAGCGCGGCTGGTATCGCATGCTCAATAAACTGATGTGGACATGGCGCGGCCTGACACCGCAAGAGATCAGCGAAGTGCTGGCGCGTATCGCCATCAGCAACGTCGAACACACGAATGAGAGCTTGCTGGATACGGTGATTGGCTATCGCAGCGGCAACTGGAATTACGAGTGGTGTAAACAGGCTGCACAGTGGCAGCAAAAAGCGCAGGAAACTGAGGATGACGATCAGCTGGCGGGTAAACACTGGCTGCACGCTGCACATCTCTATAGCCTTGCCGCCTATCCTTATATAAAGGGTGATGAATTAGCCGATCAGGCCCAAGTCCTGGCCAATCGCGCTTACGAAGAAGCGACGCAACGGCTTCCCGGTGAACTGAAGGCGCTGACATTTCCAATAAGTGGTGGCAGCCCGGTGAACGGCTTTCTGCACATGCCGCCTGGTGTTCAGGCACCGTATCCGACTGTGCTGTTTTGTGGCGCGCTGGATTCACTGCAAAGCGATCACTATCGCCTGTTTCATGATTATCTCGCCCCACGTGGCATTGCGATGTTGACCATTGATGTGCCATCGGTGGGGTATTCGGTGAAATGGACGCTGAATCAGGACACCAGCTTTTTGCACCAGCAAGTGCTGCGCGAGCTGCAAAACGTGCCTTGGGTTGATCATACCCGCGTAGCGGCTTTTGGATATCGCTTTGGTGCCAATGTGGCGGTGCGGCTGGCGTATCTCGAAGCATCGCGGTTGCGTGCGGTAGCGTGTCTTGGACCCATAGTGCACAGTTTATTTACGCAGCCGGCGCTGCAAAATGAAGTACCAGACATGTACATGGATATGCTCGCCAGTCGCCTGGGGATGTCATCCACATCTGATAGCGCGCTGCGCACTGAACTGAACCGCTATTCGCTGAAAACCCAAGGCTTACTGGGCCGACGCACACCTACGCCAATGCTGGCAGGTTACTGGTCAAAAGATCTCTTCAGCCCAGAAGAGGAGGCAAAATTGATCGCGAATTCATCTTCTGATGGAAAAGCGATGTTGATTCCCGTCACGCCGATGATGGCCAGCTTTGATCGCGCGCTTAATGAAATTTGCGACTGGCTGGAGAAGCGGTTAAAAAGGTAACTGGCAAAATTTACAGTATTTGCTACAACTACTAGCGGTCAAAACTAATGGAGATTTAGCATGACGTTACCGAGTGGTCATCCCCGCAGTCGCCTGCTTAAGCGTTTTACCGAGCTGGGACCGTACATCCGCGAAGGAAAATGCGAAGAAACGCGTTTCTTTTTCGACTGCCTGGCTGCCTGCGTCAATGTGAAACCGGCACCGGAACTGCGTGAATTTTGGGGCTGGTGGATGGAATTAGAAGCCCACGCCGATCACTTTACCTATGTCTATCATATCGGCCTGTTCGATAAAGAAGGTGACTGGTCTGTGACGACGATTAAAGGCAAAGAAAACACGCAACGAGTGGAAGAAACTTTGCGTAATTTCCACACTCGCCTGAAAGCGATGTTGAAAGACCACGAGTTGGGTCTGGAACCGGCCAGCGGTTTTGATGAGAAACCCGTGAAATTAAGTGCCTGATGCGGGATGAATGAGAGAAGGGCGAGCTGAATAGCTCGCCCTTTTTTTATGCCATTTTCACACTACGCGGGGTGCATAACAGCCCAAGGCATCGGCTTCGACAAAAGCTTAGAATTGGTAAGTCACACCCACGGCAACGATGTCGTCATTGTTGATGGAGAGCGCGTTATCGTCATCCAGTTGGTTGATTTTATAATCAACAAAAGCTGACATGTTTTTATTGAAATAGTAGGTTGCGCCCACATCGATATATTTCACTAAATCGACATCACCGATGCCGTTTTCAATCTCTTTGCCTTTGGTTTGCACGTAACCAATGGAAGGACGCAGGCCGAAATCAAACTGATACTGCGCCACCAATTCAATGTTTTGCGCTTTGTTTGCGGCACCCGCAACCGATAAACCGGTATCACGGTTCGTTCCGCTAATGGGCGTCATGTTACGGGTTTCGGTGTAAATAGCGGCGAGGTAAACGCTGTTGGCATCATATTTAACGCCAGCGCCCCATGAATCTGCTTTATCACCACTGCCGTAAGCGCGGGCTTGCTGTTGGTTAGTGCGGTCGGATGAGGTGATGGCACTCATTAAGCTCACGCCACTGTCGCCCAGCGAATAACCCAACGAAGCCCCGTAGCCGTCGCCATTCTGGCGAGCCGTATCTGTTGCGCTACCGCGCGCGTTCGCGCTGCCAGCATCATTTTTACCCTGATATTGCAGGGCGAAGCGCAGACCATCAACCAAACCAAAGAAGTTGTTGTTACGGTAAGTCGCTACGCCAGTGGCGCGTTGAGTCAGGAAGTTATCGGAACGCGCGGTTCCGTCACCCCCAAATTCGGGGAACACATCGGTCCAGGCTTCAACGTCATAGAGCACGCCATAGTTGCGGCCATAATCAACCGAGCCGTAATCAGCGAATTTCAGACCAGCAAAACCCAGTCGTGTTTTGTTGCCGCTGTTGGCATCGCTGCCTTCTGAGTTATTAACGTTGTATTGGTATTCCCACTGGCCATAACCGGTCATCAGATCGTTGATCTGCGTTTGTCCTTTAAAACCAATACGCACATAGGATTTATCGCCGTTTGAGCTGTCGTTATCGCTCATATAGTGTTCGGCTTTAACCTTGCCGTAGAAATCCAGTTTGTTACCTGACTTATTAAAAACCTCAGCGGCCTGTGCGGTAAAAGAGAGAGCCAGAGCAGAGACGATCAGTGCCAGTGTACTTTTCTTCATTTTGCTATCAATCCCGGTTATTAAAATTTTCTTGCTGTGAAAGGTTTTGTAAAACAGGGACTTTTTACCGATAAGTGATGAAAGTTTTATGACACTTTTCCGGTTTTCTTGTTAATCACGAACAAGTGGTCTACGCCATTGCCCGGGGATATTTGTGCTTTTCCCCCACTGGCTGTTGGCTTCCTCAACGACTCCTGTTAAAACGTCCTTTCGCATAAATTTTTCACTACGGCAGGAAATATGAGTGGTAGTCAGACCCTCGTGGTCAAATTGGGAACCAGCGTTCTTACCGGCGGATCGCGCCGGTTGAATCGAGCGCACATGGTGGAATTGGTTCGTCAGTGTGCGCAGCAGCACGCAGCGGGCCACCGCATTGTGATTGTCACTTCTGGCGCGATGGCTGCCGGACGTGAACATCTTGGTTATCCCGACCTGCCGCCTACCATCGCCTCAAAGCAGCTGCTGGCTGCGGTGGGGCAGAGCCGTTTGATTCAACTGTGGGAACAGCTGTTCTCTATTTATGGCATCCATATTGGTCAGATGTTGCTGACTCGCGCGGACATGGAAGATCGTGAGCGTTTTCTTAATGCTCGCGATATGTTGCGCGCACTGCTGGATAACCATATCGTGCCGGTCATCAATGAAAACGACGCGGTCGCCACCACAGAAATCAAAGTGGGCGATAACGATAATTTGTCTGCGCTGGCGGCGATGCTGGGCGGCGCAGATAAACTGCTGCTGTTGACCGATCAAGAAGGATTGTTCACGGCCGATCCGCGCAATAATCCGCAGGCTGAATTGATCAGCGATGTGCATGTTATTGATGATGCACTGCGTTCGCTGGCCGGTGGCAGCGTGTCGGGGTTAGGAACGGGCGGAATGTCGACCAAGCTTCAGGCTGCTGACGTTGCCTGTCGCGCGGGGATTGATGTGATCATCGCCGCTGGCAGCCGCAGCGGTGTCATCGCTGATGTGATAGATGGCAAGCCGGTCGGTACCCTGTTCCATGCCCAACAATCTCCGTTGGAAAACCGTAAGCGCTGGATCTTTGGTGCGCCGCCTGCTGGTGAAATCACCGTGGATGATGGTGCGCTCTCCGCTATTCTTGAGCGCGGCAGTTCCCTATTGCCTAAGGGCATTCGTGACATTCAGGGTAACTTTTCACGTGGCGAAGTGATCCGCATTCGCAGCCTGCAGGGGCGCGATATCGCACATGGCGTTTCGCGCTACAACAGCGATGCGATACGTATGATTGCCGGGCATCACAGCCAGCAGATCAGTGAAATTCTGGGTTATGAA
The DNA here is from genome assembly GCF_036663535.1 of Pantoea sp. T14. NCBI lineage: Bacteria > Pseudomonadati > Pseudomonadota > Gammaproteobacteria > Enterobacterales > Erwiniaceae > Pantoea > Pantoea sp. T14. Next base: position 14,916 of record NZ_JAWUEB010000009.1, on the reverse strand, counting down.
TATGGCCCGGTGGCGGTTCACCGCGACGATATGATTGTCAGTTAAGGAGCGGACAATGCTAGAAGAAATGGGAAAAGCGGCGCGTGCCGCAGCTTATAAGCTGGCCGATCTGTCGACCGCTGAAAAAAATCAGGTGCTGATGACCATCGCGGATCGTCTGGAAGCGGAAAGCGCTGACATTCTGGCAGCCAATGAATCTGATCTGGCCGATGCTCGCCAGAATGGCATGAGCGCCGCGCTGCTTGATCGCCTGACGCTTAATCCTCAGCGTCTGAACAGCATTGCAAATGATGTACGCCAGGTGTGCCAGCTAGCCGATCCGGTAGGGCAGCTGATGGATGGCGGTCAACTTGACAGCGGCTTGCGCATTGAACGTCGCCGCGTGCCGTTAGGCGTGGTGGGCGTGATATATGAAGCGCGTCCGAACGTGACGGTAGATGTGGCCAGCCTCTGTTTAAAAACCGGCAATGCAGCGATTCTGCGCGGCGGGAAAGAAACCTGGCGTACTAATGCTGCCACGGTTCGCGTAATCCAAAACGCGTTGCAGCAGCACGGTTTACCGGCTGCAGCAGTCCAGGCGATCGAAAATCCTGATCGTGAGTTGGTTAATCAGCTACTGAAGCTGGATCGCTATGTAGACATGCTGATTCCACGCGGCGGAGCGGGCTTGCATAAACTGTGTCGTGAAAACTCCACTATCCCGGTGATTACGGGCGGCATTGGCGTTTGTCATATTTATATTGATGAAACCATGGAGATTGAGCCAGCGCTTGACGTGATTGTTAATGCCAAAAAGCAGCGGCCAAGCGCCTGTAATTCACTGGAAACGCTGTTGGTGGATCGCGCGATTGCCGATCGCTTCTTGCCTGTATTCACTGCCCGCATGGCGCAAGAAGATGTCCCACTGCACGCTGATGAAAACGTGTTTGCGCAATTACAGCAAGGTCCGGCGCGCGTCACAACGATTCAGCCAGGCAATTATGATGATGAATGGTTATCACTGGATTTGAACGTCAAGCTGGTGGCTGATATGGATGAAGCGATTGATCACATCCGCACTCACGGCACGCAGCACTCCGACGCCATTCTGACGCGCAGTACTAAAAACGCGACACGCTTTGTGAAGCAGGTGGATTCCTCAGCGGTGTACGTTAACGCCAGCACCCGATTCACCGATGGCGGACAGTTTGGACTTGGCGCAGAAGTTGCGGTTAGCACACAGAAACTGCACGCTCGCGGACCGATGGGTTTAGAAGCATTAACCACCTATAAATGGATTGCCTGGGGCGACGACACGCTGCGTGCCTAACATCCATTTTTCTTAACAAAACGGGAGTCTTTTCAGGCTCCCGTTTTTTTTATGCCTTCATTTTCGATCCAGCTATTTGTAGAGCTTTAGTGACTAAAAATTATTTTATCGATTAAGCGCGTCCAGTGAGGGATGAACAGCGGATGAATTTTACGCAATTCCTTACGGAACATTCTTGAAAGCCCCGGTGGTAGCGGCTGTTAAGTGATATTTTTTGGCGCGCTCAAAGGTGAAGGAGATAATGATAATTAGAAATGCTTGAGAAACCGGTTAGGTAGTAAACGGACGGTAATATAAAATGAACTGGTAGCAATAATGAAAATAACATCCAGTACCTCTTCAATGGCTGATTATTAACTGATGGTTAAAAAAGAAAGTACGAGACAAGCTTTCACCGCCAGGCTCATCGCCGCTTGCGAAAGCGCTGGCATTGTCGGACACGGACGAAACAAACAGGTTGCTAAGGCGTTAAAAGAGCAGGGCTGTCAAATATCAACGCCGGGGGTGTGGAAGTGGTTTAACGCGCAGTCAGTGCCGGATAACGGCAATTTGCTGGCACTCAGCCGTCTGCTTGGGGTCAGGGTTGAGTGGTTACAGTTTGGCATGGAACAGGCGCCTGAACCGCCGTCGTTAAGCGCGTGGGCTAGCCATAAAAATGTTTTCCGAGTAGACAGCCTCGATATTGGTCAAAAAACGGCGGCAGGTATTCAGGCCCGGGATGAATTTGTCGAGACAATTCACGCGATCGAATACGGTCAGGATGAGGCGCGGGTGTTATTCAATGGGCGCCCAGCTGAGAATATTCGGCTGATCGCTGTTAATAACGACTCAATGGCGGATACCTTTGCCCCGCGCGATCAGCTGTTTGTTGATATCAGCGTGCGCAGGTTCGACGGTGATGGTATCTACATTTTTACGTTGGATGACCAGCTGTACCTGAAAAGGCTTCAGCTACAGCATCGCAAAATTGCTGTTATTTCAGACAATAAGCGCTACGAGACTTGGTATCTCAACCGTGACGAAGTCGAAAGCTTAAAAGTGTTGGCAAAAGTCATCATGAGTCAGGCAAGGCAATATCAAATTTTGGGTTAGCCAGACTCTCAAACCCGCTTTTCCAATAAGACGTCGAAAAAAATAATCGACATAAATTCAAAAATTTAACCAATAGTAAATAAAAAATTAACTGTCAGTGTTTGATAAAGCATAAGAACCTGTTAATAATTTGAGCATGGACGAACGAAGTTGTTTTCTCAGGGATGAGCCGCTCTTAAACAATTGAGGCGCTGCACAAGCGCGAATCATACCACCCAAAAGTCAGTGAACTTTGGGATGGGGTGGATGCGCAAAATGCAGCGTCGTCAGATGCCGTCTGTTTCCCTTACCTTGCCTTCCACCTGACTGTTTATTCAGTCAGGTGGTAAGCGTGTGAGCGTTAACAGCGGTATTCGGGCCCGTTCGGTACGCCGAAAGCTCGCGCCTGCCACCCCATCGCCAAAGACTCATTCACAGGAGGAGTTATGGCGATTATCCACTATGGCAAAAGCGTTTTTACGGGCAATGCACGCACTCGTCGCCATCGGCGACGCCAACCTCTCAGCCGTCTGAAGCAGAGTATCGACCAGGCGCTGAATTACGAACCTGAAACCCTTTCCCTTCGACGCGCAGAACAGATATGTCAGCGTCAGGTTACACCTCGCGTGGACCGCGCAATCACTGCGCCGCGTTCGCAAAACCAAGAAACACCTTCTTTTGATAATTGCTGCCTGCCGCACGTTCATCTCTACGCCGTACGCTGAGCAGTAAAAATCTCATCCTTTGAACACCCGGCTCCTGCCATTTTCCAGTTTTCGCTGGACGCAATTTTTTTCCCTACTCTTCAGTTCCTCTGCAGCTTCAGCACTATCTGCTGCTGCGCTTACTTTGGTACTGATCAGTGGGCGTTATGTGTTTAGTTTCGCAGGGCTTGAGTTGCCTGTACCGTCATTGAGGAATTTTTATGAGTCAGATTATTGCAGTGCTGAATTTTGAGGAAGGCTACGTGGATACCCCTTATTTCGACACGCTCGGTTTTCCGACTGTCGCCGGGGGAATTCGCATCGGGCCAAAAGGTGCGTCACTCAGTAACTATGCGTTTCGTGTGCCGCGCCGCGTAGGTGATGTGTGGAAGCAGTGCATCCTGGAAAACAAAATTCAGGAAATGCAGGCACGTGAGCCGATCAAGCGCGCTTTAGCAAATTGCAACGAGGCGCGAACAGATGTGTTGCTAAGCATGGCGTATCAATTGGGGGTAGATGGCGTCAGTCAGTTCAAAAATATGCTTAACGCCATTGCTGAAGAGAACTTTGCTGAGGCGGCTAACGCCATGCTTACCAGCTTGTGGGCACGTCAAACTCCAGGACGCGCACGTCGTCATGCTGAAGTGATGCGTACCGGCACTTATGACGTCTACAGGGGGCTGCTATGAAATGGTTACTTTTTCTTATCGCCGTGCTCTCAGTCATCATCATCGTCTTGCTTTTACAACGTTTTACCACCCTTCAGTTTGTTTCACATGCACGGCTGTTATTTAAAACCTGGTCGGTTTGGCTGGCTTCGCTTGGCTCAATGCTCAGTGCCTGGGTGCAATCTTTTCCGTCATCGGCGCTGGATGCATGGAACACCTTGCCGGAAGACGTTAAGTCGATTCTTCCCCATAACTATCTCGGTCTTATCGGCGCTTTCATGGTGGCGATGGGGGTTATTGCGCAATTTGTTCGTCAAAAAACATTGCTGAATGAGAAGCGTCAGGTGGAGGGGATCAAATCATGACTTTTCTTTCCACATTGCTGGGCGGCGGTTGGCACTGGTTAGCTGCGCTGGGCGCGATTATCGCTGCGCTAGGTGCCAGCTATTTTGGCGGTAAGAAAATCGGCAAGGTGCAGCAAAAAGCAAAATCCGATGTCGACAGCGCGCATAAAGAAGCCGAGCGCGTGGCAGATATTGCCCATCAACAACAACAGAACCGTGAGGAGGCGAACCGTGTGGAAACTGAAAACAGTAACCTTGATGACGCTGCTGCTCGCGACAAGTTGCAGCAGTCGAAATACAACCAACCCTGAGCCGGTGGCCATCACCGACTCTGCCTGCGTGCTTTTTTCCCCCATTCATACCCACGGTGACGATGCTCAGAAAATAGACATCCGAACCGTACGCGCCATCAATACCCACAACGACATGTGGGACACCTTATGCGGCCAAGCGGCCAAATCGAAGTAACTCGCTGATAAACAGCGTTTAATCTAAAACATCCTGAGGAGGATACCATGATCGAAGTTAACTCTTTTGCAGAACTGCGTACCACGGCTCCGACCAAATCTGGTGATGTAGCGATTTTAAAACGTTACTACGACAAAGACTCCACTTTCCGTGGCGGCGGCGATTTCGTCGGCTTTACCGGCACCACCACATTGAAAGATGATGGCGGCACGGTGGCAGTGGGAAGCGGTTTCTACTGGAAGCGTGCAATTAACGATCCTACGGAAGTGAACATTCTACACTTTGGTGCCAAAGGCGATGGGACAACGGATGATACCGACGCCTTTAACCGTATGTTGACCTGGACGCAGACATACAACACCAATATAAAGGATCTCCCGGTTCGTTTTCCTGGTGGTAAGTTTTTAATTTCGCCCATTGATCTCAGTGCCGCAGAAATTGCCTTTTTTGGCTTGTTGGGTGATGACCTGGAGTTGGGATCGCTTCCGCGCACGACTATTGTTTCAAATAAAAGTGCCAGTCCAGTGTTCAAGGTAAAGGCGCGCCGCACCGCCATCAAAGGCATTACCTGGAATGGGCAGGCCAGCGCAGATATTACTACCAACAAAAGCACCATCACCGCCGAGATGTGCAGCAACGTGCAACCGTTCTTCGAAAATACCTGTATAGAAGGAGAGACGGTCAATATCAGCTGTTTCCGCGCGCAGGGTACCGGCGGCACCGTCATCAAAATTCTCGATACGCTCGACAGTAAGTTTGACCAGATCTATTCGCTGAATACCTATTCGCGCGTTTTTGATGTGGGCTGGTCAAACTCGCCGAACGGTGTTTGGGATCACTCAACCGCGATTGAATTAAGCAATGCCAATTTCCAGACCGGTTATGGTGACGCCACGCTGTATATGCCGCGCGTCACGCAGGGGATTATGCGCAATGTGTGGATTGAACATACGCGTAACCCGGGCGATCTCTCTGATGGCGGCTGGACGATCGATACGTTAAACATTGAGGACTGTAGCTCTGCTTTCAACCTCAACAATGCGCGTGTTGTGATGCGTCAGATTAACCTGCAATCCGGTGCAAAAGTCAGCAATGACCTGGTCGCCGGTAAATGGTTATCCACCTTTGAATATGGTTTCCGCCGCGATGAAAGCTTCGGCAGCTATATGACGGGTTCGCTGCGTGCAGGGTATTTCAGTGGCTATAAAGTCACGAATAACACCGCGACGGATAACTGGTATCGACTCGGCCAGTTCTTTTTCCCCAACGCAAATCAGCAATGGGTGATAGAGCTGATTGGTAAAGCGGATGCCACTACGCCTTCAGGCACTGCAGGATCGCCGGTGAATCTCTCCGGTACTGGTAAAACCTGGATTAATTTGCAACGACTGGAAACCGTGTGGGCTGATGCTTGCCACATGGGGCAGCCAGCAGTGCAGGATATCCGCTATGGCCGGGTTGGAACAACGTATGCAGTGGTATGGGTGAAGCTGAAAGCCAACAGCGGTGACACCATGTTTAACCTCAAAAATACGGGGCCGACGCGCTTTGATACGGGCTCCTGCTCGCTGTTCCAGTCTGATCTTTCTGTAGTGACCGATACCACTACAATGGGCACGTTGAAACCGGCGGCACGCTTCGGTTTGCATAATGGATTGGCCGGTATTGGTGCCAATGAGAAAGGTGTACTTACGCTCGCGACGACCACGGGTACACCGACGAATAAAACGACGCCAACGGGCTTTGTGTTGGTCAATATCAACGGCGTTGACCGCAAGGTCGCTTACTACGATTGATGATCGGCACGTTTTTGGCGAGGCTGCGGCCTCGCCTTTTTTGCTTTGTGCGCTTGATGTGGCCTGAGAGGGAAATCCCAAACACTAACGAAAGGACTTTCGTCATATAGAACAAGGCTTTCCAGGCAAAATCCCTTGCAAATGGCGATAAAAACGGCACTCGCGCTGTTTCGGTCTTGACTCAATTTGTGATTTTTTCTAACGTAACGCCCCGCAGTATCCCACCACAATGCCGGTATAGCTCAGTTGGTAGAGCAGCGCACTCGTAACGCGAAGGTCGCAGGTTCGATTCCTGTTTCCGGCACCACGTTTTATCCTTCCGTATTGATCATGCAATATTGGATTGTCGATACACATCCTTCCTTATTTATTTTTTTTTCGCTTTTATAAGTTATTATTTAGTGGGTTGACAGAATCATTAGACGTTATTCATTACACATTCAATTTTTCATGGGTTTAATTATTTTCTTATTTTGGTAGGGATGTTTATTTTAATGTCAGTATCGTAACCACTTGTGTGTCATTATTTAATTTGTGCATTACTTATTTTTTAGTAACATACTATTTAATAAGGCTTTTTATCTGCAAGTTAACTCGATCTTGTCAATGTCAGAGTCTCGATCTTGTCAATGTCAGAGTAGAGAATGAATACACTGCCGATCCGCCTCTGGTGCAGTCATTCATTAGGTATTTCGCTGTCTTTAATAATGCAAATGACAAGGGTTTTCATTATTTTTAATTAAAGTGCAGGATAATAATTTGTTGCCTGTTTACTCTTATAGAAATCAAAAAAGAGCAGGGCACATCTATTTAGCAAGCTAGCTAAGGTGGGTTTTTATCTGACAGCGCCAAACACCACAGTAAAGAGGGTGAGCAGTAGATTAAGCACATCATAAATGTGCCAGAGCGCTCAGCCACATCAACGATCCCCTCAAAAGGAAAGGTCAGGCGAAGCGTAATGCATTCCCTTTCTTCTATACCGTCACTGAAACCTGTATGACAAAAACGCTGAACTGTGCTCGGCAGCCTGAGTTTTATTGCCTTTTTTTATCGAGTCGTTTGAGAGAAACCTCTTTTTTTGCCGCCGAATTGACTCTTTTTATGAGGGTGCGATTCACGCCTCGGTTTTTCAGACAATAGATTTAAGTTAAGAAAGCGCTTGCATCACCTCGCTCAATATGAGCTAATGCATCCGTCGGTTTGATTGACAGACACTATCAAAGTAAGTACCCAAAGCAGTTCTCATCTCTAAGTTTGTCGTGAGACATCCCTTCTTTTTGAGTCTTCTCTTACGTTCTGATTAAAATCTGTTCTCAGGCCATTTACGCCGGAAGGCTCAAATATTAAGGAATTAAACATGTCTAACAAAATCCGCGGCACCGTAAAATGGTTCAACGCAGAGAAAGGTTTCGGTTTCATCTCTCCAGCAGACGGCAGCAAGGACGTATTCGTCCATTTCTCTGCTATCCAGGGTACTGATTTCCGTTCACTGGATGAAGGTCAACAAGTTGAGTTTACAGTAGAAAATGGCGCTAAAGGCCCATCTGCTGCAAACGTTGTTGGTCTCTAAGGACTTAAAATTACTCGTTTTAAATGTCTACACTGTAATGGCTCACAGTACCGCACATCACACTTTGATGTGACGAGAGCCAACCCGCATGGAGCGAAATGCATTTTCTGCAAATCTGTCGTTGTTCAAATTAACACGGCAAGGATTGCATATCAGAGCAGGCCTTACGCCCTCTGAGAAAGGCTAAGTGAGCTTTATAGCGTTGTTGCATAAACGATAATTTGAAAGGCTGCCGATTGGCGGCCTTTTTAGTTTTTGGATTTTATAACACGCGATTCGCTAGAGCTGCATTAACCAGTCCATCCAACCAATCCTGATGTCCATTGATCATCGGATTCGGCTTTGTTTTCGCTAACGCTACTGCTGGTTTACCCTTTTGGGTTTCCTGCGTCAGGATACGTACGCGATTGCCAGGTAAATCCTCAATTAGCCAGGCGTGCAACACATCTAAACGTTCATCACTGCCTTCTTCTCCCGCCCAACCATGCCAGGAAATACGAGCAGCTTCGCCCTGTGCAGGCGCGACATATTCTGTGACGCGAGCCTCAACTGGAAAACCAAAGGTTTCAAAATAGAAGCGGACATCTTGTTCCAGTTCGGGGCCTTTATCGTCATAAAAACGCGCATTTGCTGAGTTTTGATAATAAGTCGGCCATACAGCAGGCTTGCTCAACAGCGGCCAAATATCCTGAGTTGTCAGATTTGCTACGATCATTTCATTAGAGCAAAAATTGTCGGTAAAACCGGGTAAAAAGCCATCTGGCCAGTTAATCGCATGCATTTTCATTAAATAATTCTCTGCTGTAGTGGGTAATCTGCTCATAAGAAAGCAGTTAAATCGTGGGAACGATAATGGCAGTTGCAGAGTTATAAGACTAATCGCCATTTATTATTTTAGTTATCACGTGAGGTGATATTAATAATGCGATGTTGACTGACAAAACAGAGCAAAGTCGTGCCAGAAAGCACGATGTGGATGAGTGAAGTGGAATAGAACGTCAGGCGTAGAAGGTAGTTTGTAAGTGATACGCGTTAGAAGTAAAAAATATCCCGGCAAGTTCGACCTGCCGGGAAAAAAGAAAGCGTAGTGGAATTAATTTAACGACATCTTTCCTACTTTAAATACGCTCATCGCTTGTGCCATCCGCTCAGCCTGATCTTGCAGCGCCTGCGATGCGGCAGAAGCTTCCTGCACCAGCGCGGCATTCTGCTGCGTTACTGCTTCCATCTGGGTAATCGCCAGATTGATTTCGCTGATACCGCTGCTTTGCTCGCTGCTGGCAATCGTAATTTCACTCATGATATTCGCCACGCTCTTCACGCTGTTGACCACTTCGCCGATGGTTGATCCGGCATGCGTCACCAACTTGCTGCCCTCATCAACTTTCGCCACTGAGTCTTCGATCAGAACTTTAATCTCTTTAGCGGCAGAAGCAGAACGCTGCGCCAGATTACGTACTTCTGTAGCAACTACGGCAAAACCGCGTCCCTGTTCACCAGCGCGAGCCGCTTCCACGGCGGCATTCAGCGACAGAATATTGGTCTGGAAGGCGATGGAATCAATCACGCTGATGATGTCGACAATCTTTTTGGACGACAGCGCAATCGCTTCCATTTTTTCGATAACTTGCCCCATCACTTCGCCGCCTTCGCGCGCCACGCTTGAAGTGGACGCAACCAGCTGATTGGCTTCACGCGCGTTTTCGGCATTGTGTTTGACGGTGGAGGTTATTTGCTCCATCGCTGAAGCGGTTTCTTCCAGCGAACTGGCCTGTTGCTCGGTACGCGTCGAAAGATCAAGGTTCCCGCTGGAAATTTGATTTGAAGCGACGGCAATGGTGTCAGAGCCGGTACGAACTTCGGTAACGATGGAAAGCAGATTGTCATTCATGCGCTGCAGCGCCTGCATCAGCACGCCAGTTTCATCACGCGTAGTCACCTGAATTTTCGAACTAAGATCGCCTGCTGCAACACTTTCCGCTACGCTAACGGCCGCAACCAAAGGACGTACAATTGAGCGAGTAAGGAAAAAGCCGAGCAGAATCGCGGCCACTATGGCCAGCGCTGAGAAGATCAAGGTGATGGTAATCGCCGAAGAGCCATTTTCGACAATACTTTGTCCTTCAGCACGCAGCTGTCCATCTTGTGAATTGGCAAACTTTATCGCGTCGTCGAGAAACTTATTCTGCGTCGGCGTCATGGATTTGAGTGCATATGTGCTGGCAGCTTCAAAATCACCGGCTTTTATCAAGGCGATCAAATCACCTTTCACTTTTTCAAATGCTTCGGCAGAGGCGAGCAGGCCAGCAATTTTCTTTTTACCAATCTCAGTAACTTGAATGTCAGCAATTTTCTTCATGGCGACATTGGTACGCTGGGTCGCTTCATCCAGTTGACCATAGCGCTTAACGTTATAGTCAGGATGGGTCGTATCGATCACCATGCCGCGCAGGTATTTGATCTGATCGTTGACGCCATCGCGCACATCAAATGCCAGGCGCACTTTCACATAACGATCGTCGACGATCGAGGCGATGCCACTTTTAATGCTGTTAATTTTTGTGATAGATGTCACGCAAATCACAATCAATAGCGCGACGACAATGCCAAAGGCGGCGGCGAGCCGGATGCCAACCTTCATATTCTTAATACTGAACATGTCTTCTTTCCCCGTTTTTCTTATTAAAATACAGTTATTCCAACAGTTAATATTTACTGCTTCTCCGCTCACAGCCCGACATTGCGCGTAGCTTTACAGGTGCAAGGTGAAATGGTGATCCAGCGCACACAGTTATCGGAGTTAAAAACGTTAACTTTAATATTTTTGATGGAATTCAAGCGGAAGCAGGCAGGGAAAAAGGATTAATGCACAGTGCTAATGATTTTTTAAAAGGTTAACCCGTAGACGTGACAAAGCGGGTCGTCAAACGTTGTTGGCGACCTCGCAAGCAGCTAGATAACAAACAAATTAGAAAATGAAAACCAGCAGGCTGCCCCAAAAGAGCGCGCTAAAGGCAATGATCGCCAGCCAGCTAAGCTGACGTAAACGACCACGAAGGAAACCACTTGATTGCTGAACAGGTAACGTTTCGCTGCGCATAATTTTTTTCCAAGGTTGGTAAAAAAGAAGCCGCCAAACAGCGGCAAAAAAGTGCTGAGTCTGAATCAAGCGACACTGGCTATTCGATACTTAAATCGCCTTCCGCTGCTTTGATTTACCTTAACGAGCAGCTTCCAGCACGTTGAAGATCACGTCTGATAATTCATTCAGCTCGAACTTGGCCACATAACCGTCTGCGCCAACTTTGCGCACGTGATCTTCATTGGCGCTACCGGAAAGTGAAGAGTGAATCACTACCGGAAGATGCTTGAGGATTGGGTCACGTTTGATGTTACGCGTCAGGGTGAAGCCATCCATTTCAGGCATTTCAAGGTCGGTCAGCACCAGCGCGATTTTATCGTGGATCGATTCCCCTGCCGCTTGCGCCTCTTGACTCATCTGCTTGATTTTTTCCCATGCATCCAGACCGGTGTTGTACATCAGCGCCGGAATGCCCATGCTTTTCAGCCCTTGTTCCAGCAGCTGGCGCGCCACTTTAGAATCTTCAGCAACAATCGCCACTGCACCCGGCTGATATTTAAATGCACGCGGTCTGGCGGCTTCCGGCTCTACGCCGCGCACTGACGGAATGATGTCATACAAAATTTGCTCAACATCCAGCACCATCGCCAGGTTATTGCTTTGCTTGTCATTATCCAGCGAGGCGATACTGGTGATATTACGTCCGCCGATGCCCGCTTCTGCGGTATGCACTTGACTCCAGTCGAGACGCACGATGTTATCGACTGACTCCACCGCGAACGCTTGCGTATTACGCGCATATTCCGTCACCAGCAGCAGATTCAGTCCCGTTTCCGGTACGCAACCCGCTACCGCAGGTAAATCGATAACCGGAATAAACTGACCGCGAATACTGGCCATGCCAAGCAGCGGCGATTTCATACCTGCTGCTTTGGTAATTGTCGGCATCGGCACGATTTCGCGCAGCTTAAAAACGTTAATCCCGAACAGCTCGGATTTTCCTTTTAGCTGATCTGAGCCTAAGCGAAACAGCAGCAGCTCAAATTTATTCGATAACGCGAGGTTCGCTCTCTCATCTATCTCTTTTTGAAAATTATCCATTGTTGCCTCTGCATCAGCGCAGGTAAGGAAAGGGGTGTGATGAAGTTATCGGCAGCGACGTGAAAAAGGTGAGGGCAAGAGAGGCGAAATAAAACGCGGTCTGATAATTGTGCCAGGATTAACAGTGAATTGAAAAAATGGATAACCTTTCTGAATAAGGAGCGCGTAATGAAAAAAGTCATTTTAACGACACTGTTAGTTATGTTGAGTTCGGGTGTTTACGCTGAAAAGGGCGGCTTTGAGGGCGGCGAAGCGCCACAACCTCAATCGAAGCAGGATGCAGGTTATAAAGGTTCTGAGGATACCGGGCAGACGCACATCAATCAGATTCGTGATTTTCGGCAGGACGGTTACGTCACGCTTGAGGGTTATATTCTGAAGAAAGAGCAGGGCGATAACTATCAGTTCCGCGACAGCACCGGAACCATCACTATTGTGGCACCGGAAAAAGCGTTCAAAGGTAAGAAGTATGCTGCGGACGATCAGGTTCGCATCAGCGGTAGAGTGCACGGTAAAGGTGAAAATACCACATTGCACGCCACAGAAATTGAAGAACCTTAACAGTGATTGGGCGAGGTTTCGCCTCGCCCAGCATGCCTGGATGCGTTAGTAAATCAATCTTTCAACAGGATCGCGCGGCAGGTTTTGCCTTTGATTTTGCCTTGCTTGAGTTTGACCAATGCCGATTTCGCCTGAGCCGCTTCAATAGCGACATAAGCGTGCGTTGGGGTCAGATCGATCTTACCAATTTGGTCAGCGCGGTAGCCCGCTTCACCCGTTAATGCCCCCAGTATATCTCCCGGACGAATTTTGGCTTTGCGGCCGCCATCAATGCACAACGTCATCATTGCGGCGGGTAACGCTTTGCTGCTGCCTTTTTTCAGCGTGCTGGCAGAGACCCACGGCAGCGACTTCTGTAAAAAATCTTCCAGCGCGTGCGCGCGAGCCATTTCATCGGCGGCGACAAAACTCACAGCAGCACCTTCTTCACCCGCACGTGCGGTACGGCCAATGCGGTGTAAATGCACTTCGGGATCCCACGCCAGTTGGTAATTCACTACCAGCGCCAGCGACTTAATATCCAGGCCACGCGCTGCTACGTCAGTAGCAACCAACACGCGTCCGCTGCCGTTGGAGAAGCGGATGAGTACGCGTTCACGGTCGCGCTGTTCCAGATCGCCATGCAGCGGCAAGGCGCTGATGTCACGATCGTTAAGGGCTGCCGCAACATCATCGCATTCGCGTTTGGTGTTACAAAAGACCACACAGGATGAGGGTTGGCGTTCGCTGAGTAGCGCAATCAGCAGTGATAGCTTTTCGTTGTGGCTGGCTTCAATAAACTGTTGATCAATGGAGGGCAGTTCACTGACTTCTTCTGTTACCACGCTCAGAGCATCGCGCTGAAACCGGGTGCTAATGGCGGCGATTCCTTCAGGCCAGGTCGCAGAGAACAGCAGCGTTTGACGCGATGCTGGTGTAGCTTTAATGATGGTTTCCATATCATCACGAAAACCCATTTCCAGCATACGATCCGCTTCATCCAACACCAGCGTGCGCAGATTCTCAAGCTTTAACGTTTCACGTTTGAGGTGATCAAGAATACGGCCCGGCGTGCCGACCACAATATGCGGAGCGTGAATCAATGAATCGCGCTGAGCGCTCATCGGCTGGCCACCGCACAGCGTCAAAATTTTGATATTACGCGTGAAGCGCGCCAGTTGACGCAACACATTGCTAACCTGATCCGCTAATTCACGCGTTGGGCACAGAATCAGCGCCTGCGTTTGGAACTGTGCGCTGTCGATATGTTGTAGCAAACCAATGCCAAAGGCTGCGGTTTTACCGCTGCCGGTTTTCGCCTGCGCACGCACGTCGCGACCCTGCAAAATGGCGGGCAGCGTGGCGGCCTGAACCGGCGTCATGCTGGTGTAGCCCATCTCGCGCAGGTTATCGAGTTGGCTTTCGGGAAGCGAATTGAGGGTTGAAAAAGCAGTCACGGCGCGGCCTCTGAGGCTAAAAAAGTAGGGCATTATTGCGCGCGCAAGTCTGGCAGAAAGCGCGTCCAACAGCAACGGCAACCTCGTAGGTTAAGGCTGTGAATCTTTTAACTTGCAGGGCATTAGGAATAACCTGAAGTTTTTCGAAAATGGTTGGTAAATTTTAATCAGTTAAGCGTTAAATTTCGATAATGGTCTGGAGCGAAGAAAAAATAAGGCCATAAATAACTTTATAACATGCCGATTTGAAAAGTTTATTCCTATGTTAATCAGATAAATCCTTTTTATTTACTCCAGTAATACAATTAATCATTAAAAAATTACCCTTAAGTTGCCGATAAAAATCTTAAGACAATTGCTTTATATTTAGCGCGCCATACATCTATTACAACGACCGTTAGAGGGTTTTTCATTGAGTAATAGTCTCCAGGGATCACATGAAGATGTACTTAAAATAGTGGGCCGCGCCGTGTTGACGCTGCACGTTCATGGGGAAAGCTTATCAGCTGATAAGATTGCTTCAATGATCGGCTGTTATGCGGAAGATGAGCCCTGTGATCAGGAAGATCGTCGTTTATATGCGTTGGCAATGGAATTAATGTCAAAAGGTTGCAAAGCTAAAAGCGTGTAACGCTGCTGCTTTGTCTGTCTGATTAAAGCCTCCTGCGGGAGGCTTTGTCATTTTTACCCGTCATGCCCGTCATACTTCGCGCTGCAGCTGCGTTGGCCGCACGTGCTCACCCCGGTCACTTACCGGCGTAAGCTCCCGGGGACTCACACGCTTGCCGCCTTGCTGCAACACGAAT
>NZ_JAWUEB010000008.1:0-94682 GCF_036663535.1 Pantoea sp. T14 | reverse complement strand
GACACCGGCCGCCAGACCGGCTTTTGGCTGGAAGAGCTGGCCGCACCTTACTACGCCTTTAAAGATGCAGGCGCAGAAATTACGCTGGCTTCACCGAAAGGCGGTAACCCGCCGTTAGACCCAAAGAGTAATGAGCCTGACTTCCAGACCGCGCAGACCCACCGCTTCGAGGCAGACGCCGGAGCAACAGCACACCTGGCTTCAACGGTTCGCCTCGACAGCGTTTCACAAGCTGATTACGACGCCGTTTTTTATCCGGGTGGCCACGGACCTCTGTGGGACCTGGCCGAAGATAAAAACTCCATCGCCCTTATCGAAGCATTCCTGGCGGCAGACAAGCACGTCGCTCTGGTCTGCCATGCGCCTGGCGTGCTGCGCCACGTCAAAACCCCGGAGGGAAAACCGCTGGTAGAAGGCCGTAAGGTCACAGGTTTTACCAACAGCGAAGAGGAAGCCGTGGGCCTGACGCAGATTGTGCCTTTCCTGGTAGAAGACGAGCTGATTGCCAAAGGCGGGATTTACTCGAAAGGGGCGGACTGGAGTTCTTATGTGGTCAGCGACGGCCTGCTGATCACCGGGCAAAACCCAACGTCCTCGGCGGCGACGGCGGCTCAGCTGCTTAAGCAGCTGGGTGCATAACTGTTAATCACGTGGGGAGGGAGTTCTTTAAGCACTTCCCACTTAGTAAATCTAGACAACATCACACACCTGAATGTCCGTCCGCTTTCATGTAAGTCAGGGAGCCAAGATGTCATGGGTGTTAACTTAAAAAATGACAATTGAAGGAAATTAATCATGTTTAAAAAATCATTTACTACTCTGGCTTTAAGCCTGGTTCTGTCAGTTTATGCTCAGTCTTCAATGGCTGCGCCGGTAAAAAACATAGTTCTGGTACATGGCGCTTTTGTTGATGGCTCAGGTTGGAATCCAGTGGCTCGCATTCTGAATAAAGCAGGCTACAAAGTGTCGATTGTTCAGGAACCTCAAACCTCGCTGGCGGATGATGTCGCTGCGACTCGGCGCGCTCTCGCGTTACAAAGTGGTAAATCATTACTGGTTGGCCATAGCTACGCCGGAATGATCATCAGTGACGCGGGAAATGATCCCTCTGTTGCCGGTCTGGTTTACATCGCAGCGTTCCAGCCAGAGCAAGGTGACTCATTGCTAAGTTTGGCCAAAAAATATCCGCCAGCTGCTCAGTCAATTACTGAAACGCCAGATCACTTCCTTTATATCAAACCGGAAAATTTCCACGCGGACTTTGCAGCTGACTTGCCAGTCAAAGAAACAAATCTGTTGGCACAATCTCAACTCATGCCTGCAGTAGCAGCATTCACTGCCCCGGCAGGCGTTCCGGCATGGAAAACGAAGCCAAGCTGGGCCGTAGTGGCGACGCAGGATCGTGCTATTAATCCAGAATTGGAGCGCTTCATGGCTAAACGCGCGCACAGCACCATCACTGAATTGAAAGGCAACCATGCCATTTACGCATCGCAGCCGGAAAAAATTGCGACCCTGATCGAAAAAGCGGCGCAAAGTTTATCTCAGTAAACATTAGTTAAATGCTTTATTGGCCAGTCATTCTTTGAATGATTGCCAAGTGTAAAAGCAAATATAAGAAAAAAAAGACTTCTAAATCAAATGCTCCGCCCATGAGGCGTCGCCAACAGAAAAGAGAATAAAGAGATGAAAACTATTCAGGTAAAAGACGGTTCTAAGATTGCATATAAAGACTTTGGCAAGGGACAAACCATTATTTTCTCCCACGGCTGGCCATTATCAAGTGATGCATGGGATGCGCAAATGTTGTTCTTCGGTCAGCAGGGGTTCCGTGTAATAGCTCACGATCGCCGCAGCCATGGCAACTCGAGTCAGACGTGGGACGGCAATGATATGGATACCTACGCTGAAGATTTATCATCACTCATCGAACAGTTAGATCTCAACGATGTTGTTCTGATTGGACACTCTACTGGCGGTGGGGAAGTCGCACGCTATATCGGTACGTATGGCTCGGCACGCGTCAGCAAAGCAGTACTTATCGGCGCAGTACCTCCGATTATGCTGCAAAGTGAGAAAAACCCTGGCGGTCTGCCTATGGAAGTGTTTGATGGCATCCGTGCTGCGGTCGAAAAAGACCGTTCTCAGTTCTACAAGGATCTGACCACGCCGTTTTTCAACTATAACCGTTCGTCAGAGACGCCTTCTGATGGTGTGAGAGAAAGCTTCTGGCTTCAGGGTATGCAGGGTGGGATCAAAGGTCAATATGACTGTATCAAACAGTTCTCTGAGGTTGATTTCACTGATGACCTTAAGAAAATCGATGTGCCAACCCTGATCATGCACGGTGATGACGATCAGATCGTTCCGCTGGCCGACTCGGCCATTCTGTCCGCGCAACTTGTCAAAGATGCGCAGCTCAAGGTCTATGCAGGATTTGGCCACGGAATGACAATCACCCAAGCCGGGACGATTAATGAAGACCTGCTGCGATTCATTGAAGAGTAAAGCGATAAGGGACATACAAGGCCCCATTTACACCCGTTTTTCCAGGTCTTGAACGAATTTTTAAAAAAAAATTCAGTGCCTAAAAATATACCCACTTACCCACGCTTAAAGTGTGCTTAAAAATAATTTAATGAGGATATAACCATGAAAAACGTAACTAAAGCCTTTGCCGTAATCGTACTAACTGCCGCTTCTTTTGCCACTGTTGCCGCGACCGAAGTCAACGCTGTACCTGTGAAGGGGCAAAGTATAGGGGTGATCAACGCTTCAGCTGTCGGAACTAATTTGAGCGACCTGCAGGACAAACTGGCGGCGAAAGCGACTGAACATGGTGCAACGTCATACCGTATTATTTCGGCCGGTGGCGATAACCATCTGTACGGTACTGCTGAAATCTACAAATAAGCTTTAGCAAAATGGAATGCTTTTAACTTACCTATAGACGACTGGTCTAGTTCTTGGTAGATTAAACATATGAATACTACATCTCAACTACATAACAATGAAATCCGCGAGCACATTCTTGCAACAGGTCAGCGTATTATGGCTGGTAAAGGATTTTCTGCGGTCGGATTGAATGAAATACTCAAAGATGCTGGTGTGCCTAAAGGCTCTTTCTATCACTACTTTAGTTCGAAAGAAGCTTTTGGCGTAGATATGCTGGCACACTATTTTGATGATTATCTAGCCGATATCGACAGGACACTGAGCCAGCCTGGTCTCAATATGGCTCAGCGACTGATGAACTACTGGCAGCAGTGGCGAGAATCTCAGTCTTTCTCTGAGTGTCAGGGTAAGTGTCTTGCCGTGAAACTAGGTGCTGAAGTTGCCGATCTTTCGGACACGATGCGCTTAACGCTAGAGGCAGGCACTTCAGGGATAATCTCGCGTCTGGCCGAAGCGTTAGAAACGGGCGTAGCCGAGGGGTCTCTCACGATTGAAGATACACCTCGTACTGTGGCAGAAAGCCTCTACCAGCTTTGGGTTGGTGCAAGCGTAATGGTCAAGATTGTTCGAAATACTGGCCCGTTTGATTCAGCGCTGATCACGACAAGAAAAATTATTCATATTACCCCCTAGCAAGGGGGTAATCAGTATAGAGCCGTTTTTTGCACCCACTCTATAGACGACCGGTCTAATATTGCCCGCAATTAATAGACGACCGGTCTAATTAAACTATTAATCTGAAATGCAGGAGAGTAATCATGAAAATTCTTATGGTCTTAACCTCACACGACAAACTGGGCGACACCGGCCGCCAGACCGGCTTTTGGCTGGAAGAGCTGGCCGCACCTTACTACGCCTTTAAAGATGCAGGCGCAGAAATTACGCTGGCTTCACCGAAAGGCGGTAACCCGCCGTTAGACCCAAAAAGTAATGAGCCTGACTTCCAGACCGCGCAGACCCACCGCTTCGAGGCAGACGCCGGAGCAACAGCACACCTGGCTTCAACGGTTCGCCTCGACAGCGTTTCACAAGCTGATTACGACGCCGTTTTTTATCCGGGTGGTCACGGACCTCTGTGGGACCTGGCCGAAGATAAAAACTCCATCGCCCTTATCGAAGCATTCCTGGCGGCAGACAAGCACGTTGCTCTGGTCTGCCATGCGCCTGGCGTGCTGCGCCACGTCAAAACCCCGGAGGGAAAACCGCTGGTAGAAGGCCGTAAGGTCACAGGTTTTACCAACAGCGAAGAGGAAGCCGTGGGCCTGACGCAGATTGTGCCTTTCTTGGTAGAAGACGAGCTGATTGCCAAAGGCGGGATTTACTCGAAAGGGGTGGACTGGAGTTCTTATGTGGTCAGTGACGGCCTGCTGATCACCGGGCAAAACCCAACGTCCTCGGCGGCGACGGCGGCTCAGCTGCTTAAGCAGCTGGGTGCATAACTGTTGACGAAGTTAAGGTGACAGGATGCCCACCTGTCACCTCTTACGCTGCTCACTCATGGAAAATCCTTATGAATCATAAAGCCTTATTCGAGCCAACCAAGCTTGGTCCTTATACCCTTAAAAATCGCATTGTATTTCCACCGCTGACGCGCCAAAGAAGTGAACAACCCGGTAATGTACCCACCGACCTCATGGCCGAATATTACCGTCAACGCGCGGGTGCAGGTTTCATGATCACTGAAGGCACTCAGATTGAGCCCCGTGGACAAGGTTATGCCTGGACACCGGGAATTTATACTGAGCAACAAATTGAGGGTTGGAAAAAAGTGACCCGCGCGGTCCATGCCGAAGGGGGGATTATTTTTGCACAACTTTGGCATGTGGGACGCGTTTCCCATTCTGCACTGCAACCAGAAGAAAGTGCCCCCGTTGCTCCTTCAGCGATTCAGGCTGAACAAGCAAAGGCTTTTATTGAGACAGGGCCAGGTACGGGCACGTTGGTTATCCCTTCGATTCCCCGCGAACTGACTCGGTCAGAAATTAAAGATCTCGTGAATTTATATGCCCAGGCGGCGAAAAATGCCATCAGTGCAGGTTTTGACGGGGTCGAGATCCATGCTGCGAATGGCTATTTGGTTAATCAGTTCATTTCAGAGCATGCAAACCAGCGTAAGGATGAATACGGCGGTTCTATTGAAAATCGACTGCGGTTTCTGGATGAAATTGTTCAGGCTATCACTAATGCAATAGGGGCAGACCGTCTGGGCGTTCGCTTCACGCCTTTATTTTCCAGCACAGATGAAGACCGCGTCTATATCGGCTTGGTTGAAAGTGATCCGCATAAGACCTACGTAGAAGCTGTAAAAATCCTGGAAAACGCCGGTGTTGCCTATGTGTCTATAGCCGAAGCCGACTGGGAAAATGCTCCGGACTTGCCCGAAGCGTTCCGCCGTGAGATCCGCACGATATTTAGTGGACGCATCATCTATGCCGGTCGATACACAGCAGAACGTGGTGCCCGGATGGTCGAGGAACAGTTGGCTGATCTCATAGCATTTGGTCGTCCATTTATCGCCAACCCTGATCTCCCTAAACGCATTGCGAATGGTTGGGCATTTAACAATCTTAACGCCACCACGCTGTATGGCGGGGCGGGTGAAGGTTTTACTGATTATCCGATTTACAACGCGCAGCGTTAAAAAATTTAAGGGGCATATCATGAACAATGGAATTGAAAATAAAGTTATTTTAATCACCGGCGGTAATACAGGGATCGGTGCTGAGGTTGCTCGACTCCTTGCCAGTCGTGGTGCTAAGGTTGCAATCGCAGCACGCAGACAATCAAAAACAGAGCAAGTAATTGAGGAAATTACCCGCGCCGGTGGGGATGTTAGAGGTTATTCGCTCGATGTTACTGATAAGCATCAAGTTGAGTCCGTAGTTTCAGCCGTTATAAGAGATTTTGGAAGACTTGACGTTCTTATTAACAATGCAGGTCTGATGCCAATCCGCCCTATGTCAGAGGTCAATACTGACGAATGGGACGCCATGATTGATGTCAACTTGAAAGGCACACTTTATGGTATCGCTGCCGTGTTGCCTCGCTTCCTGGCACAAGAGAGTGGGCACATCATTAATCTGAGTTCAGTCGCAGGTATTAAGGTATTTGCACCCGGCGGTACGGTCTATTCGGGCACCAAATTTGCCGTGAGGGCAATTTCAGAAGGTTTAAGGCAAGAGGTTGGAGATAAAGTGCGCGTGACGTCAATCGAGCCAGGCGCAGTAGAAAGTGATCTGAAGTATTCAACGTCCGGTACGGCATCAGAAACTGTCCTGGAGTTTTATAAACAGGCTATACCTGCAGCTTCTGTTGCCCGCGCAATCGCTTTTGCCATTGAACAACCGGCAGATGTTGATATTAATGAAATCGTTCTACGTCCGACTCGTCAAGAATTCTGAGCCTTAGGTATTCAACAATATTAGCAGGCCCTCAGTAACGTGCTTTTTTCAGTAGTTAAATAGGGGGCCGCTATGTGCCAGAATCGAACAGCGTGTCCTCCCGAATGCTCTTAAAATCGGTAAGAGCCACGGCAACTATGGCCCGATAATAAATTGTAGTGATTATCGGGTAACCCGACTATGTCCTAAAGGCCAACTTTCGAGCATCTCGGGTCAAAATTCTGCCAGTAAGGGCAGCAGCATAAGCCAAATCTTTTATGTTCGCCTTTCGCTCAATACTGCCTGTCATACCTGCTTAAACTGGGTAATGAAGGCCATGATGCTTAGCGTACGTTTTCGTTCCATTGGTTCCCGAACCCCGCTTACAGGCCACCTCCACAGCCGTGATCGTATTAAAAGAAATTTACCTTAGCTTCGCCGTTATTAAAGAATCCTTTAATAAGGCGTGGCATAATTAAAATAATTTTTAATAACACCTGTAGTAATCAAGGGATTTTTTAATGAAACGTGTGTCAGGACAATTTACCGAAACCGCCAGCTATGATGAAACGGTTCGTGCATTTATACCTGCACCTTTGCCTCCTGCTGCACCCGTTCTCGACCCTGTCTCTTATCAGGAACTCAATGAAAAGGCGGAAAAGTCGCTTGCCCGATTGTCCGGTATGTCAGGCCTGGTCTCTTCAAGCGAATGGCTTGTTTACAGTGCTATCCGAAAGGAAGCATTGCTCACCTCACAGCTGGAGGGAACCCAGGCAACGTTAACAGATATCTTCGATGAAGAAGCGGGGCTTTCAGTGACGAACGTTGAAGATGTGGAGGAAGTAACTAACTATCTGCGGGCTTATAAATTCGTGCACGATCAGATGAACTCTCCCTCAGGCCTTCCGGTCTGCGTACGCCTGCTGAAAAATGCGCATCAGGTGCTTTTATCCGGTGCCCGCGGCGCCGTAAAACAACCGGGCGAAGTGAGATCGACACAGAACTGGATTGGCGGGACGAGACCGGGCAACGCCTCCTATGTACCGCCCCCGCCGGAAGAGGTAGGTGAGCTACTGTCCGATCTGGAAAAATTCATACATGAGCCGCAACCCTCGCTGCCACCTCTGGTACGTATCGCACTGGTACATGCGCAGTTCGAAACCATTCACCCTTTCCTGGATGGAAACGGGCGCATCGGTCGTCTGCTTATAGCCATGCTGCTGGAAGAATGGCAGCTGCTGAAAGAACCCCTGCTTTACGTTTCCGGGTACCTGAAACAGCATCAGAGGTACTACTATCAGTGCTTAACTGATATCCGATCAAAGGGTGACTGGGAACAGTGGGTGGCATTTTTCCTTGAAGCGGTCACTTTTTCAGCAGAAGAGGCGCAGCAGGGGATAATTAGGATTGCGACCTTGTTTGCCGACGACAGAAAAAAAATCCTCTCAATGAGCTCAACGTCGGTACACACCATCCGTCTGTTTGAATTCCTGCCGACGATGCCAAAGCTGACAGTTGAGCGTGCCGTTGAGCTGCTGGAGGTAACCTATCCGACAGCGAACAACGCCGTCAAAAGTCTGGTAGAAGCCGGTGTACTTGTTGAAACGTCAGGCAGGGCGCGACACAGGAGCTACGTTTACAGCCGGTACGTTGAGCTTCTTCGCGACTGATCCGCATACGGACTGACAACGCAGCTAAAAAGAAGCGGGTCAGTCCGGCCAGTATTGTCTTCCATTAGCCCACCCATGAGTGTGCTTCAAACATGCATATGTGCCTTCCTGAATGTCCTTATCGACCTGCTAAACAGCATTTTTTCTTACGCGTTGTGCAGAAGTCGTATCCGTATTTTTATAAACCGAGGCCGATAAACGCTCTGCCGAGCCGTACCCTGGCCGACAGGGCAGAGCTTTTCGTTGCTAAAACTTCTCATCGAACTTGTTTTTCTGAATGGTCAGTTCGTCACCGGGCTTAATTGTCTGTACTTTATTTTGCTCGGCGTCTTTAGTCGGGCTGACCGGTGTTGAGACTGTGTCTGGCAGGGGACTTTCCTCTCCTTCTTTTACAGCTCCGGCATGGTCAATATCGACTTCCTGACGGCGAACCGAATCATTGACCGTTTCCACCCGCTCGCTCTGGTCTGTACGGACCACGACTTCTTCTTTCACCTGTACGGTTTTATTTATCACGGGTAACTCATGAGTTTCAGCGACTTCGACTGTTTTTTCAGACCAGTCCACATCATCCGGGGAAGCGTGCTGAGTCAGTGGACGGCGAAAAATATCTGCATGTTGTTCATGCAGGGAGACTTCTTTTGACACATCGTCAGTAACGGTATAACGCCTTACACGCGTCGATCCTTCACTGACCAGACGCTTACCGACTTCAAGCCTTTCTTCAGCCAGGCGGAGCACTTCCTCTTCGGTTTCATCTCCGGTCAGGGAAGTCCTGACAGGCGTGACGCCAGTCGGCTGAACCTCGCCGGTATAAAGTTCGTCAGTGGGCACGCCGGCGGATGACTGAATATCAGTATCGTTTCTCAGGCCCGGTTCGCCATACTGCTGCATATTTCCTGAGTCATGTGCGTCAATAATGCTTAAGGCACGTGGAAGCTGTTCTTCATCTGCTCTGAGCGTCAGCACCACACCACCGGTACGCAGTGCATCTTCATAAACTTCAGCCTGCTCTTCATCGACCGTATCGCCAAACAAACGCTGCCAGAGTCCGGGATGGCGAGCTTCGTGTTCCTCTTTATTGAGCCTGTCACCTGAAATCACATCAATATCATTGTCATCAAAGCCAGCCTTAAGCAGGCTTCGTTTTGCACCTTCTGCATCAGCAGTATTACTGAACATTGTTACGATTTTTTCATGTGCCATGGATTATTCCTCGGTTTTTTCCGGATTTGTAACGTCACCATCTTCCCGCTGGACACTTACCTGTTGACGGCGAAGGGAAACGGTTTCTTCAAAGGGAATTTCCTCCTCAGCTTTGTGAATATGAAGTTCCTCTTTGAGCACCAGCCTTCGTATAATCTCAACCTCTTCTTCCACAACCGGCACGATGAGCACGCCATTTTCCTCCCTGATTTCAGGTACAGCACTAACGCGCTGATTTTTAGCAACATGAGTAACCTTCACCTTTTCGCGCCGTAACAGCATGCTTACCGTTTCGTCATGCACTGAAGTTGAGCGCGTCACCTTGACCCGGCTTTTTACAGACTGCTCCCGCGTAACCTGAAGTTCTTCTTCCGCAAGGCTGAAAGTAACCTCGTCATTTTTCTCTGGTAACTCGCCTGAAGGCTGATTGCTCATAATTGCCCGCTCACCTGTGTGACCAACTGATATAAACAGCCAGACTTAAGCCATGCTTAAGTGTAATAAGCTGGCTGACAAATTAATCATGGCACATTAATAGGGATTTACACTGCCGGGCGATAAAAAGCACGAGGGCTGGATTTATACAGACGCCAGAGGAAGGACGGTATGCTGACAGATAAGTGATGAGCAGAATCTGTACATGTCTGTACACAGGCTGTCCACTTTTTCTGTGGATAAGTCGGGTCGTTAAGCGAGTCGGTTTAGCGCTTCAGAATGCCATTGCTATACATTTAGCCTGAGTGCTTTTCCATGAAGTCCACCATGGCGCCTTTGTGCGCGTCAACATGGCGGATGTAGCGCATCAGGGTCTCCGGCTTTTTCCACGTTCCTTCCTGCATGATCTGCGCAACCGGATAGCCCTGTCCGGCCATGTCCTGTGCGGCGCCGACGCGTGCGCTGTGTCCGCTCCAGCCGCTGTAGCGATTCTTGTTGTTCGCTCTGAACTGCTCGGCTAAACCCGACGTGCGCCAGGCCCGAGCAAAGATATCTTCAAGGGCGCGCGTGCTTAACGGTGCCTCAGATGAAAGCTGCGCCCGGTTTGAACGGTGCACACGACTGAATAAAAACGCATCCGGCTCGGCCGCCAGGCCAGACGCGCTGATCCACTCTGCCAGCCGCTGCGTAGGCAGGGTACTCAGCGCCTTGATCAGTCCGCCGGTCTGTACGATGGTTTTGGTCCACGCCACATCTAGAATGATGCGACCGTCCGGCGCCCGCGTAACATCCCTCACGCGCAGGCGCGACAGCTCGCTGATACGCAGAAGCGTGGCGTAAGCCACATGCAGGAACGCCAGGTCGCGGACTTCCTGCAGCCGTGCTGAGCCTGACCACTGCGCATCCAGCGCCAGCAGATCGGGCAGGCGGAAGGGAACGGCCTGCCCGGCGCGCTCGCCCGCGATGACGGCCGTACGATTTATCTTCTTTATCGTGCGGAAAACCAGCGGCGAAGAGTTAGGCGGCGTCAGTCCGGCGTTACGGTGTAACATCGAAATCAGCGCGGCATGTGCATTAACGGTTGATGAAGCCCGCCCGCTTGCCTGCAGGAACGTCAGGTAATCGCGCAGATCGGCGGAAGACATCGGCAAAAAGGTCCTCTGGTTATCATCCGCCCACCGGTTGCAGGTGCGCATGACGCTCAGCAGCTGTCGCCAGGTATTGGGCGAAAACGCCTCCCTGTCCTGAACAAACTCCCTTAACCGCTCCCGGATGTCAGCATCGCCGGTGGCACTGAGCGCCGCCAGCTGAGTCATTTTTGTCATGTTTGCCTGTTTAATGAACGAAACTGTTGTTGATCGCGCTACGTGAATTCTGGAAAGAAAGACGGGGGATAACCCGCCAGAATTCACGTAGCGCTGCCGGTTTTCTGCGCCGCCTGAATGCGCCCATCTTATCGCAACGAGCCTGCCTTTGTCCTAACTTCGTATAAGTATAATTATACGAAGTTAGTGATTTAATCGGTAGGAAGGGGGCTGGGCTTGTATAAATGTAATTAGATAAGGTTGGATAACACTCACCTTGCAAAATGAAGCGGGAGAAAAATATGAGTTTTCTCCTCAGGGTAATTAGCGATAATTATTTTCAGGTGTTATTCATTCAACTTGGGAAATTTAAGAGTGCGCGCTAACAACTAAATTTAAGAGAGTATATTATGACAGATTTTGTTAAAGTATTGGATGGGAATATAATACTCGATGAATTACAACTAGAGAAACCAAATAATAAACCACAACTTGGATCAAGCTTGGGACGATTCATTGAGGAATATTCTTATTTAGACATTGTGCTCGCATCCATAACTTTAATCGCATTATCTGGATTTTATTTTTCCTATACACCAATTGAATATACTCTCTGTAATGGTCTGGCCGTTTTGACCGCCTTAAAGGCCGTTAGGATGCTTTATGTATTATAGATAACTCACTATAGCGAAGGTGCTAAGGTTTGGCTGTACGCATGGCTTTTGTATGAGTCATAAAGGAGGTTAATGACTTATAGATGAGTCATTATCTTTGTTAATCCAACGGGTGAAGGATGTTTCGTTATAAAAGAAGAGTACAGGCAGGTTAAAACATAATTCAGTACGAGGTGTGTAATCAGACACCTTGTTTAAAATAATAAGTAAATTCAAAATTAGCCAGCACAACGGCATCAAAATCAATCGATTATTTTATTTCGCAGTCGTTATTCTGTATTTACTCGTTCATAAAAAACTCTTCGATCGAGGCTTCCAGCTTCAGCATTGCCTCCTCTGCGTACTGCCTATGCTGGCGCATGGTGTTTTCAACCTGAGCGGCGTCTTTACGACGCATCGCATTAATTAACTTGTATTGAAAACCTATCCCGGTCGCGCGCGCGACGAGTTCTGGGCGCTGGTAGATGTCTTTGCAGACCGCCTGTTCTTTAAGCAGGCGCGGCAGGAAGTGGCAAATAAATGCCAGCAGCACGTTATCGAAGTAGCTGGCGGCCACAACATGAGAATCGAGCTCTGCCATGCGCTGGCTCCAGCGGTTAACGTTAAAATAGTGGCTCTTTTAACTGCGCCCCATCATCGGTACGAGTCGTCTATATAATTCCGCGAATACCTCTCGTTTTAGGCGATATGCATCATGTTGCGCGGCATTCGGTTCATGGCGTTTTTCAAGTGGCAATGTGGGTAAAAGCTCTGCCACATCGCGCTCGGGTGACATCGCTAACATCGCCAGGCGCGCCGCGCCCAACGCGGGGCCGACATCACCGCCTGAGCAGAAGTCGAGCGTCTGTCCGCTGATATCTGCCAACATTTGTCGCCACCTGGCACTGCGGGCGCCGCCGCCAATCAGCATAATGCTCTGCGGCGCAATGCCACAATTGTGTACCGCGTCCATACCTTGCGCCAAAGCATAGCCGACTCCCTCCAGCACCGATTTTGCCAGTTCTGCGCGACCATGCTGGTGGGTCAAACCAAAAAATACGCCCTTTGCTTCAGGATTATTATGCGGGGTACGCTCACCAGAAAGATAAGGCAAAAACCAGACGGGTGGCAGATCCTTCTGCGCCAGTTCTGCTTCGTCGAGAAGATGCTGAACGTCATTACAGCCGGTCAGTTTTGCCGCCCAATCAAGACAGGAAGCCGCACTCAACATCACTGACATCAAGTGCCAGCGTTGTGGCAATGCGTGACAAAAACTATGAACCGCCGAGGTTGGATTTGCCATAAAGCCGTTACTCACCAGAAAATAAACGCCAGAAGTACCGAGTGAGAGCATGCCTTGTCCGACATTAACCATACCGACGCCGACTGCGCCCGCCGCATTATCACCGCCGCCCGCCACGACCTGCACATCTTTAAGTCCCCAGCCCGCCGCAATTTCCGGATGTACGGTGCCGGTGAACTGATTGCCTTCATACAGTTGCGGCATCTGCTGGCGCGTCAATCCGCAAGCGGAGAGAAGTTCATCATTCCAGTCTCGCTTTGCCACATCCAGCCACATCGTACCCGCCGCGTCGGACATATCAGTGGCGAAGGCGCCATTCATTCGCCAGCGCAAATAATCTTTGGGTAGCAACACTTTGCTAATCTGAGCAAAAATTTCAGGCTCATGCTGTTTGACCCATAACAGCTTCGGTGCAGTAAAGCCCGGCATCATCAGGTTGCCAGTGATAGCTCGCGAATCAGGAACCCGCTTTTCCAGTAGTTGGCACTGCTCTGCACTGCGCCCATCGTTCCAAAGGATGGCGGGGCGCAACACATCACACACATTGTCGAGCAGCGTAGCACCATGCATTTGCCCGCTGAGGCCAATGGCGCGCACCTGGCTTAAATCATATTGACTCGCCAGTGCGCGCATAACGCTATCGGTTGCCTGCCACCAGCTTTCGGGATCCTGTTCACTCCACAGCGGCTTTGGCCGTGAAACAGTGAGCTTCTGGCTTTGGCTGCCGATCAGTTGCCCAGCGTTATCCAGCAGCACGGCCTTGACGCCTGAAGTGCCTAAATCTATCCCGATGTACATGATGGCGACTCCGTTATTGTGCAAAAAGATAGTTATTGACCAAATTTTCCAGTTGTTCCTGACGACCACTTTGCGGTTGCGGATTCAGGCTATGTTCCGAAGCAAATTGCGCCAGCGAAGCGAGTGAAAACTCGCCTTTTAAGATTTTCTGGCCCACCTCATCATTCCAGCCGCTGTATCGGCGAGCTACGCGGCGGTCCAGTTCGCCATCGTCAATCATGCGAGCAGCCACCTTAAGTGCTAACGCCATCGTATCCATAGCACCAATATGACCGTAAAAGAGATCATACTTATCAATGCTCTGACGACGAATCTTCGCATCAAAATTCAATCCGCCTGTCGTGAAGCCGCCCGCCTTAAGAATTTCATACATCACCAGCGCATTTTCTTCCACGCTGTTAGGGAACTGATCAGTATCCCAACCGAGCTGTGGATCACCACGGTTAGCATCGACTGAGCCAAAAATACCCAGAGCAATAGCACTGGCGATCTCATGATGAAAAGAGTGGCCAGCCAGCGTGGCATGATTTGCCTCAACGTTAACTTTGATCTCTTTTTCAAGGCCATACTGCTTCAGGAAGCCGTATACCGTAGCAACATCGTAATCATACTGATGTTTAGTTGGCTCCTGCGGTTTGGGCTCAATCAACAGCGTGCCCCGGAAGCCAATCTTGTGTTTATGCTCCACGACCATCTGCATAAAGCGGCCAATCTGCTCACGCTCCTGGCGCAGGTCGGTGTTGAGCAAGGTTTCATAGCCTTCCCGTCCGCCCCATAGCACATAGTTCTCGCCGCCAAGCCGATGTGTCGCATTCATGGCGGTAAAAACCTGCGTGGCGGCCCAGGCAAAAATCTCTGGATCGGGATTAGTCGCTGCCCCAGCAGCATAGCGTGGGTGGGTAAAACAATTAGCGGTGCCCCATAACAGTTTGACGCCGCTCTGTGCCTGCTTCTCTTCCAGCACATCGGTCATGGTCGAAAAGTTATCGATATAGCTTTTCAGCGAATCGCCTTCGGGTGAGACATCAACGTCATGAAAGCAGTACCACGGCACATTCAGCTTGTGAAAAAACTCAAAGGCAATATCGGCCTTGCGCTTCGCCTGCTCCAGCACATCTCCCGGCCCCTGCCATGGGCGGTTAAAAGCCCCACTGCCAAACATATCAGCCCCGTTCCAGCAGAAAGTATGCCAATAGCAGGCCGCGAAACGCAGGTGATCTTCCATGCGTTTTCCGTGAATAAGTTCCTCGGGATTGTAATGGCGGAAAGCCAGAGGATTAGTGCTTTGCGTTCCTTCATAGCGGACGCGATCGAGCTGATCGAACCAGGATTGCATGTGTAACTCCTTTAACCTTACCCATAGGACAGCTGAATACTCAGCGGTATGTGAAGATGATTGTGATGAGTGAATCCCTGACGCTCAATTACGTTATTTAACACTGCCATTGAGATAATTATTAAATGTGCGTCAGCTCGCAAAATACAGGCAGAAAATACCTTTTCACTTTCTGATTCGCCTCGAAAAAATAAAAGACGTAATTTGCCTGAAAAAGGGAAAAATACGATCCACTTCATACTTTCTTAAATAAACCAAAAAACATAATAGAAAGACGAAAATCTATAATTGCTGATATGAAACTGAAAGATAACAATTCATCAGCCTATTAGCGCATTGGCAGGTTTTACCCTTACTTCAACCTACAGGGCCATAAAAAATGAAAAAAACCATACTGGCGATGTGTGCCGCACTCAGTCTGTTCAGCCATGCTGGCTTCGCAAAAGAGGTGAAGATTGGCATGGCGATTGATGATTTACGTCTCGAACGCTGGCAGAAAGATCGCGATATATTCGTCAAGAAAGCGGAATCGCTTGGTGCGAAAGTTTTTGTTCAGTCCGCTAATGGCAATGAAGAAACGCAAATGGCGCAGATTGAAAATATGATTAATCGCGGCGTAGATGTTTTAGTTATTATTCCCTACAACGGTCAGGTATTAAGCAATGTTATTGCTGAGGCTAAACGTGAAGGAATTAAAGTGCTGGCCTATGACCGCATGATAAATAATGCTGATATCGATTTTTATATCTCATTTGATAATGAAAAAGTGGGTGAAATGCAGGCGCAAAGCTTGGTTAAGCGCGTGCCGCAAGGTAATTATTTTTTGATGGGTGGTTCACCGGTCGATAATAACGCACGTCTGTTCCGTGATGGGCAAATGAAGGTGCTGAAACCGCTGATCGATAGCAAAAAAATCAAGGTTGTGGGTGATCAATGGGTTGATGCCTGGCTGCCAGAAAACGCGTTGAAAATCATGGAAAATGCCCTGACCGCCAACGGCAATAAAATAGATGCCGTTGTCGCTTCAAATGATGCCACCGCAGGCGGTGCAATACAGGCACTAAGCGCGCAAGGACTGGCCGGTAAAGTCGCAATTTCTGGTCAGGATGCTGATCTCGCCGCCATCAAGCGTATTAATAACGGTACGCAAACCATGACGGTTTATAAACCGATCAGCAAACTCGCTGATAATGCGGCGAATATCGCTGTGGAGTTGGGAGAAGGGAAGCAACCAAAGTCCAATGCAACGCTGAACAACGGCACCAAAGAGGTTCCTGCCTGGCTACTTGAGCCAATTGCCGTTGATAAAGCCAATATTGAAAGCACGGTGGTCGCAGACGGCTTCCATAAAAAGAGCGAGCTCTGATCCTGTTAACCGCCGTAAACACGGCGGATTTTCCTCAGGGCAGCCTGGAGAGATGTCATGACCAAACTGCTTGAAATGAAAAACATCACCAAACTTTTCGGCGCTGTGAAGGCCGTTGATAACATTTCGCTGACGCTGGAGCCAGGCGAAGTGATTTCGCTATGTGGTGAAAATGGCTCTGGCAAATCAACCTTAATGAAAGTGCTGTGTGGCCTTTATCCCGCCGGTGAATATCAGGGTCATATCTTTTTTGCCGGAGAAGAACTGCGTGCGACTAATATCCGCGACACCGAACGCAAAGGCATTGTCATCATTCATCAGGAATTGGCACTGGTGCGGCAGATGACGGTAATGGAGAACATCTTTCTCGGCAGCGAACTGACACAACGCGGCGTTTTAGATGTAGACAGCATGACGCTGCGCTGCCAGACACTGTTGCAACAGGTGCGGCTCAACGTCTCGCCAGAGACACGCGTGGGTGAACTGGGGCTGGGTCAGCAACAGTTAGTTGAGATAGCCCGGGCGCTAAACAAGCAGGTTCGCCTACTGATTCTGGATGAACCTACCTCTTCGTTAACCGAACAGGAAACGGAGGTACTGCTGGATATTATCCGTAATCTGCGCAATCACGGTATCGCCTGCGTCTACATCTCGCACAAGCTCAACGAAGTAAAGGATATTTCTGACACCATCTGCGTGATCCGTGACGGGCAACATATTGGCACACGCCGCGCGGATGCGATGAGTGAGGATGACATCATTACCATGATGGTAGGCCGCGAGTTGACCTCGCTTTATCCTGTCGAACCGCATCCGGTCGGCGACGAGATCTTACGGGTAGAGAACCTGACAGCCTGGCATCCGATCAATCGCAGCATCAAACGGGTGGATAACCTGTCTTTTAGCCTGCGGCGCGGGGAAATTCTTGGCATTGCTGGCTTAGTCGGCGCCGGGCGCACCGAAGCGGTTCAGTGTCTGTTTGGTGTCTGGCCAGGCCGCTGGGAAGGTAAAGTCTGGATTGATGGAAAATCCGTCAGCCTCAATGACTGCCAGCAGGCCATTGCGCACGGTATTGCGATGGTACCGGAAGATCGTAAAAGGGATGGCATCGTGCCGGTGATGGGCGTTGGAAAAAACATCACTCTCGCGTCGCTGGCTCAATTCAGTAGCGTGTTTTCAGTGCTGGATGAAGCGCAAGAACAACAGGTCATTAAGGATGCGCTGGCTCGCCTTAAGGTCAAAACCGCCTCACCCGAGTTGGCCATTGGTCGGCTAAGTGGCGGTAACCAGCAAAAGGCTGTACTGGCAAAATGTCTGTTGCTCAACCCACGCATTCTCATCCTTGATGAACCAACGCGCGGTATTGATATCGGCGCAAAATATGAAATCTACAAGCTGATCAATCAACTGGCGCAACAAGGGATTGCCATCATTGTGATCTCATCCGAACTTCCCGAAGTGTTAGGCCTTAGCGATCGCGTTCTGGTGATGCATCAGGGGCAGATTAAAGCTGACCTTTTAAACCAGGACCTGACCCAGGAAAAAATTATGGAAGCGGCACTCAGGAGTGAACATCATGCTTAAAACCGATTCAACACAACCCGCTACGCCGTTGCCTACGCGAAAATGGGCGGGTGCGCGGCTTAATCTACAAGTTGGCGTGATGATTCTCGCCATCGTGTTAATTGTGGCTTTTTTCACCTGGACCACTGACGGCTCTTACCTTAGCGCACGCAATATTTCAAACCTGCTGAGACAAACAGCAATTACCGGCATCCTGGCGGTGGGCATGGTGTTTGTCATTATCTCTGCGGAGATCGATCTTTCCGTTGGTTCCATGATGGGGCTGTTGGGCGGCGCGGCGGCTATTTTTGATGTCTGGTTCGGCTGGCCTTTGCCCTTGACCATTGCGGTAACGCTGGTGATGGGGCTGTTACTGGGTGCATGGAATGGCTGGTGGGTCGCCTATCGTAAGGTTCCCTCTTTTATTGTTACTCTGGCCGGAATGCTGGCCTTCCGCGGCATTCTGGTCGGCATCACTAATGGTACAACGGTGTCACCTATCAGTCCGGGAATGTCGCAAATTGGGCAAAGCTATTTGCCATCAGGCATCGGCTTCGGTTTTGGTGTGGTAGGGCTGGTGCTGTTCGTTCTTTGGCAATGGCGACTTCGTCAGCGCCGGCAAAAACTTGGCTTATCGCTTCCTGCTGCTTCCGGCACGCTGATACGCCAGGCGTTGACCGCTGTCATTGTGCTCGGTGCCATCTGGATGCTCAACGATTACCGTGGCGTGCCTACGCCAGTATTGATTTTGACATTACTGATGCTGGGCGGGCTGTTTATTGCCACACGTACTGCTTTCGGTCGCCGCATTTACGCTATCGGCGGCAACATTGATGCCGCAAGGCTTTCCGGCATTAACGTGGCGCGAACCAAGCTAGCGGTCTTTGCGATTAACGGATTAATGGTAGCCATTGCCGGGTTAATTCTCAGTTCACGGTTGGGTGCAGGTTCGCCATCGGCGGGTAATATTGCAGAACTGGATGCTATCGCTGCATGCGTTATCGGGGGAACCAGTCTCGCGGGTGGAATAGGGAGTGTGGCCGGTGCGGTAATGGGCGCCTTTATTATGGCTTCGCTGGATAACGGTATGAGCATGATGGATGTCCCCACCTTTTGGCAGTACATCGTTAAAGGCACGATACTGCTGTTGGCAGTCTGGATGGACTCTGCCACCAAGCGTCGCGTGTAGAGGATCACATGTCCGACGAATTTATTCCTGGTGACAAGCGCACTGTGCTATTCAAAAAGCAGAATAAACAGTGGGAAACAGCCATGTTTGAGAAACGTTATCGGATCACTCTGCTCTTCAATGCGAATAAGGTTTATGACCGACAGGTCGTCGAAGGCGTGGGCGAATATTTGCAAGCTTCGCAAAGCGACTGGGATATTTTTATCGAAGAAGATTTTCGTTGCCGTATCGACAATATCAAAGAGTGGCTGGGCGATGGTGTGATTGCTGATTTTGACGACAGGGAGATCGAACAGTTACTGAAAAATGTTGAAGTACCTATCGTCGGTGTCGGCGGCTCGTATCACCGGGAAGAAGATTATCCGGCAGTGCATTACATCGCTACCGACAACCACGCGCTGGTTAAAAGTGCCTTCTTACACTTGAAAGAAAAAGGTGTGCACCGTTTTGCCTTTTACGGCTTGCCCGTTTCCAGCGGCAAACGTTGGGCACAGGAACGCGAGTACGCTTTTCGACAATTGGTCGCTGAAGAGCGTTATCAGGGCGTGGTTTATCAGGGAATGGAAACTGCGCCAGATAACTGGCAGCACGCACAAAATCGGCTGGCCGATTGGGTACAAACATTACCCCCACAAACCGGGATTATTGCCGTTACTGATGCCCGAGCGCGCCATCTGTTACAGGTATGTGAACACCTCAATATTCCGGTGCCGGAAAAGCTCTGCGTGATCGGTATAGATAATGAAGAGCTGACGCGCTTTCTTTCGCGGGTAGCGCTGTCATCCGTGGCTCAAGGCTCGCGTCAGATGGGATATCAGGCGGCTAAACTGCTGCATCGCCTGCTGGGCCAACGCCAACTTCCTCTTCAGCGCGTGCTGGTTCCGCCTGTGAAGGTTATTGAACGACGCTCAACAGATTATCGTTCTCTACTTGATCCGGCGGTAATCCAGGCGATGCACTTTATTCGCTACAATGCCTGCAAAGGAATCAAGGTAGAGCAAGTGCTGGATGCCGTGGGTATGTCGCGCTCTAACCTGGAGAAACGCTTTAAGGATGAAACAGGAGAAACCATCCACGCGGTAATTCATACAGAAAAGCTAGAAAAAGCACGATCGCTGCTGGTTTCAACATCGCTTTCGATCAATGAAATATCGCAGGTGTGCGGCTATCCCTCTTTGCAGTACTTTTATTCGGTCTTTAAAAAAGTCTACGCTTTTACACCGAAAGAGTACCGGGAGCGTTATAGCGAAATGGCCGTTTAACCTCGATATTTTCTATTATTATTGACAGGTGTTACCTGTCAATAATTTGAACATTTTCAACTGCGCTTATGTTAATGCACATAGTTGCTCCGCCATCGCTAAAAGTTCCGTAACAGCGAACTGGCAATTAGCTTAATTCGTAATAGCGACATATTTTCGACTGCTTCGCTTATATCAGTGCGTCGTTTGCTGGCAGCTGACCAATCCCAATTCCTTTATTGAGAAGCCCTCTCTAATATTCAGCGCAACTCGAGCAAACCCCTGCTCAAAAGTGTCTATTTCTACTTCAACCATAAACTTATCCATGCATAAACCGATAACAATAATCGGACATAGCGTTATCAGAATTATTACTGGATGTCGTCCGGCGCTAAATGAGCCGCTGTGGCTACCTAAACTCTTTATGGCTATCAGCTTCATTATCACGAAACTGGCTTAGATGAGATAAATAATGAAAATAAATAACCTGGGAATTGGAACCCGTCTGGGTGCAGGGTTTTCACTGGTACTTATTCTGATGATTGCGATGGTCATTACTGGAGGATGGCATCTGCGCGGCATGATGCAGGCCACAAAAAGTGTTACGCATGATTATTTAGTGCGGGAGCGCTTATCGACCGAATGGTTATCCATCATTGACACTAACGCCGCTCTGGCCCTTGTCGTAATGACCTCACCCGCTGAAAGTATTAAACAATATGCTTCAGAGGAAATGAAGAAGAACTCTGAGCGAGCCAGCGCGGTACAAAAAAAGCTGGAAAATATGATCACGTCTGATCACGGCAAAGAATTAATGAAGGGAGTGGGTGAGGCACGTAAAGGGAATACCGCAGCGCGCAATGTTGCCCTGAAACTCAGTGCTCAGGGAGATGTGAACGCGACCGCTGAAGTTATTCGTAGCCAGTTGCTACCTGCTATGCGCGCTTATTCCGATGCTGTTCGTGCTGTGGCTAACAACCAGCAAAGGCTCATTAATGAGAATGGTGGTCATATCCAGAGTGCAGGTACATCTGCCGTTTGGACACTGGTGGCGGTAGGTATTGTTGCGTTAATTATGGGCTCGCTTCTTGCATTGCTTATCACGCGTAGCATTACGCGCCCACTGATATCTGCTGTGGGTATAGCGCGCGAAGTGGCAGCCGGTAATCTGACCGTCGATGTGCGGGTAGACTCTCATGATCAGTTAGGGCAGTTGATGGCCGCCCTGCGTGAAATGACTGAAAGTCTACGTAAGACTGTGCAAAAAGTGCGTGCAGGATCAGACAGCATAGCCTCGGCTGCTGATGAAATTGCCACCGGTAACGAGGATCTCTCATCCCGCACTGAAGAACAGGCAGCGAGCGTGGAAGAAACAGCGGCAACACTCGAGGAACTGACCGCCACCATCAGCAATACCGCAGCAAACACGGCGCAGGCACGTCAGTTTGTTTCTGAAACCGCTGGCATTGTAAAAGAGAATGGCGAGCTGATGAATGATGTGTCCACCCGGATGAAGGAGATTTATGAATCCTCCTCCAGAATGTCCAGTATTATTTCTGTCATCGATGGCATTGCTTTCCAGACCAACATACTGGCCCTCAATGCGGCTGTGGAAGCTGCTCGCGCGGGTGAATCTGGCCGAGGGTTTGCTGTGGTCGCCGGTGAAGTACGCACACTGGCCCAACGCAGTGCTTCCGCTGCACGTGAAATCAAAACGCTGATAGATGAATCTGTATCGCGCATTAACGCAGGCACCACATTAGTGGACAAGGCTGATAAGGGCATGACGAGCATCGTTAGAAACGTGCAGAGCATGGAACAACTGATTAACGAAATTGCTCAAGCCAGCCGGGAACAGAATGATGGCATTGAGCAAATCAATTGCGCCATGGAGCAAATCGATACGACTACTCAGCAAAATGCTGCTCTGGTAGAACAGTCTGCGGCTGCTGCAGCCTCCATGCAGGAACAAACCCAAGTGTTGCAGGAGATTGTGAGCATGTTTCGCTTAAATGAAGGAAGCACTATAAACCGTACGCAAACGGTCAGCGTTCCTGTCTCGGTCGCCACTCAGCAGCAATTTAGCACTGTCCGTCAGGCACCACGACTACCTGGCAAAACGGCCGCTACAGAGGGAAGCTGGGAATCATTTTAATTGAACGATTTGAGCCAGACGGCGGGTTTTGAATGCTTTGTCTAAAAATCCTGCAACAAAAGCTGCCTGTCTAAAATTACTGTCTCTTTGTTACCTTCCTGTAAAAAAGGAGCATGCCAGACATGCTCCTTTTGACATTAATCATTCGTTCGTTTCAAAGAAGCAATTATTTATGGCCGTCTTTTCTCTGTCAGTACCTCTTTAGGGATTTACCGCAAATCCTTCGCCGGGACGACCCGTTGTGTTTTTCACTGGGTCTTCGGCCAATTGCATGATCTAATTATAAATTTAACATAAATTACATTATGCGTACTTTAGCTTATGGCAGCTATAGTGAGATGTCCGCATTATCGTCCTTTATCCAGGATTTCTTGGCTGAGGACGGCTTACTACCTCGCTTACATCACAGCGGCAAGATCTGACGGATATTTCAGTTTGGCTAAAACCCGGACATCTCAAAACAGCCTTAACAATCTCCTGCCAACACCACACCCTCTAAAGCAGAGAAATGCAGCCTCACGCAGACTAAAGAAGGCCGATCACTGAAGAACGTTTATCTTGTGAAGTGATTAATCTAACATGAACTTAGCTAACCTGATGATGAGGCTGAGTGTTGCGTTGACAGATAAAAAGAAAAGTACCATCAAAGAGGTGGCGGCCTTAGCAGAGGTGTCGATCGGTGTGGTTTCTCGGGTATTGAACCCCGGTTCAGGTTCAGTATCTGAACGCACCCGTCAGCGTATTCTGGAGGCAATGCAAACGCTGAATTATACCCCTCAGAGTGCCGCTCGTGAGCTTAAAACCAGTATGAACAACACGATTGGCCTGGTTGTAGCAGACATCGCAAACGATTTTTTTTCTGAGATCTCCGATCTCATTGTCCGTCGCGCCAGAGAAATGGCCATGAACGTCATTTTGGTTACTACGCAGGAAGATCCGCTGCTGGAGCGGGAAAGCTTGAGCATGTTAATGCAAAAACGGGTTAAAGCCATCATAGCAACGCCCACCAGCGCGAATAGCGATATGTGGCAATCCATTAGCGAAATGGGCATCGCTATCGTTTTCATCGATCGCTACCTTAGCGAGGTGACACATGCCAGTGTCATTGGCTTTAACAATGAAGCTTCCGCCTGCGAGGCTACCCGTTATCTTGCTCAGCAAGGCCATCGCCGTATTGGCTGGATAAGCGGGCCGCTGAATACCTCGACCTCTTTGCAAAGGCTGAAGGGTTATAAACAAGGATTGAAAGCCTATGGAATTGACTGGGAAAAACAGTATGCGGTAGTGAAGAACTTTCGTGATCCGCTAGCCAGCCAGGCGCTTGATGAGTTGTTATCGCTTCAGGAACCACCGACTGCAATCATTATTGGAAATACGTCGATTGCACCGATGATTATGTCGCGCATCCGGCAGTTGAAGCTCTCTGTTCCTGAAGACCTCTCGCTGATTGTTTACCATGACAGCCACTGGAGCCGACTCCTGAGCCCGTCAATTAGCGTTATCAAACACCCTCTTGAAGAGTTGGCCGATAAGGCACTCTTAAGTCTCTCCGGTGAGTGGCAGAAGCCCTGTGAACTAAACAGCACGTTAATCAAGCGTGAGAGCGTGGCCCGGGTTAAATAGGCATGC
Source organism: Pantoea sp. T14 (assembly GCF_036663535.1). NCBI lineage: Bacteria > Pseudomonadati > Pseudomonadota > Gammaproteobacteria > Enterobacterales > Erwiniaceae > Pantoea > Pantoea sp. T14. Next base: position 70,499 of record NZ_JAWUEB010000008.1, on the reverse strand, counting down.
CGTTTAAACGCTGAATTTGCCTGATAATGGCGCAGTGATCTAAGTCGCCATCCCCAGCGTCAATCATTTGGCTGAAAAGCTGGTTCACCGTCTCAGTCAGCGGTAATGTCAGACCAAATTGCTCAGCCAGCGCCACACTGCTGCGCGTGTCTTTAAGCTGCCACTTTGCCGCGCCGCGGGCCTTAAAGTCTTCGTTTACCATACGTTCACCTTGCTGTTGCAACAGGGTTGAGTCAGCAAAACCACCCAGCAATGCTTCACGCACTTTTGCCGGATCGGCTCCGCCGCGCTGGGCAAGGGTAAAGGCTTCCGACAACAAACTCAGCGTGCCTGCGACAATTATCTGATTGGCGAGTTTAGTCAGTTGGCCAGCGCCCACCTCTCCCACACGCGTGACTTTACCCAGGTGAGACAGCAGCGGGCGTAACCGGTCAATAGTTTCTGCATTACCACCGGCCATCAATGACAATGTGCCGTTTTCTGCCCCCGTCGTGCCACCTGATACCGGCATATCGAGATAGTCCGCCTGTGCTGCGTTCGCCTTGTGTTGCTGCTCAATCACAATCTGTGGCGAAAGGGTACTCATCATAATGATGACGGCTTTTTTCCTGATGTGCTTCAGCGCGTTATCATTAAAAAGGACATCGTTACAGGCTTGCGCATCGCTCAATAAACAAATGATGACATCACTGCCTGCCATTAACTGGGCGGGAGTGTCTACAGCCGTAACACCGTACTTTTCCAGAGCATGCGCTTTATCTTTAGAACGATTCCACACCGCAACGGAATAGCCGGCAGCGGCTAAGCGCCGTGCCACTGGCTGTCCCATTAATCCGGCGCCAGCCAATCCAATACGTGTTTCTGAAGCCATGTTGTTTCTCCAGACATTACCCGCTACTGCAACGGCAATAGCGGGTAATATCACTGTTTATAATCCCGCCAGACTGACCATCTGCTTACGCAACTCTACGATATCCAGATTGTTATCAAACTGAACATCAGAAAAACGTACCGCTTTGTCTTTAGCGACATCTTTAACCAGACGAACGTGATGCGCTAATCCCATGGGTAACAGATCCTGCGCCACGCTGATGTTGGCTGGCAGTGCATTGGCCCAGACGGTAAACCCACCTTCGCCATCCAACATTTCGCCCGCTTTGAGGTCTCGTTTAGCCGTTGCGACAGCATCACCCCGGAAGCTTAAAGCCGAACCGGTGGCTTCATTACGGAGTACCGCAGAGAGAATACTGATGCTGGTTTCAAGGCCGATGAGATGGAAAGGACGCCACATAGAGGCATACCAACCACTGGGATCGGTCAGCAGTCCGTACTGTTTAAAACAGGCGCGGCTGTATTCATCCCGGGCTTTAAACGTGACAAATACGCCATAGCGAATGTTGTTCAGCACCTCCCGTCCATCAGGCTCCTGGCTGGCAGCAATATCCACCAGACCGCTACGGCTCAGTCGTCCACCGTCAGACTCAGGTGAAAAGACCCGCGCCAGGTCATGCACACCGGCTGGAGGAAAAGCCAGTCCGTTATCAGGACAATCCAGTCCGGTCGCGTTGGCCACTGCCGCCATTTCAATTGCCGCTTTGGTGCCGTCAGTGAAGGAATTATACATCTTAGGATTGAAGTCTCCGGCCGCCACTTCTTCTTCGCTCCAGCCAAAAAAACCCCATACTGTATCCGGAGTAGAATAGCGATAGCGTGGTTCAAAGTTCATGCCTTTACCGGCCGCAACAATTTCAAATCCGCAGGCTTTGGCCCAATCCACCAGTTCACAAATAATGGCGGGTTGATCCCCGTACGCCATGCTGTAAATCACACCATTTTGACGCGCACGCTCAGCGATTAAGGGGCCGCACAGCACATCGGCCTCAACGTTTACCATCACCACATGCTTGCCATGTTCAACAGCATGGAGTGCATGACGGGTTCCCGCCAGCGGATGGCCTGTGGCTTCAACAATGCAATCGATCTGCTCGCAGCGGAACAATTTTTCCGCGTCCTCAACCACACAGGTTGACCCTTCGCGCAACGCAGCATCGATAGTTTGTGCCTGATACTGAGATTCAGGCCAGCCCACTCGCGCCAGGGCTGCACGGGCTTTACTCACGTCGAGATCGGCAATGGCCACCACCTGCAAACCGTTCAGATGGCGCAGTTGGGCAAGAACCATCGATCCAAATTTACCTGCGCCAATGATGCCAACTCGGACCGGTTGTGCTGTACCTGAATTCACGGCACAGGCACGCTCAGCTAACAGTGCTGCTAAGTTCATTTTCTACTCCTTGACAGGGTTTGATGCGTGGGGTTTAACGCCAGCCAGCGGCCTGACGGCGACTTTTACTCAGGAGATAAATCAGTAACGGCGAGAACAGCACCAGAATCGATAACAGATAAAGGCCGTTTTGTGATTTACCGGTAAGGGAAATAGTGAGACCCACCAGGAAAGGGCCAAAGAAACCGCCAATATTCCCAATAGAGTTGATGAGCGCCAGGCCACCCGCAGAACCCTGGCTGGTTAGGAAGGAGGCGGGCAGAGTATAAAACGTCGGAACACATGCCAGCATGCCAACAGTCGAAAGCGTCAGTCCCAGCATTGATATAACGGGAGAATCACTTATGGCTGCGACCACGAAACCAGCAGAAAACACCAGCGAAGGCAGAATGAAATGCCAGGTGCGCTCGTTCGTTTTGTCAGAATGATTTGACCACCAGCACATCACTACGGCACCAACGATATAGGGAATAGTGCCAAGCAGTCCTACCACAGTGTCTGAATAGTCAAAGCGTTTAATAAACTGCGGCATCCAGAAACCGAGACCGGTTAAGCCAATGACTGTAAAGAAGTAAGCCAGGCCTAAGATCCACACTCGGCGGTCTTTGAACATCGCTTTCAAACCCGAGTGCCCCACCGCTAATGTTGCTTGTTGCTCTTTTTCCATCAGCTCCTGATAGGCCTGACGTTCCTCAGGCTTAAGCCAGGAGGCTTTAGCCGGTTTATCCGTGAGGTAAAGAAAAACGATCACCGACAAAATCACCGGCGGACATCCTTCGATTAAAAACAGCCACTGCCAACTTTCCAGCCCACCTACATTATGGAAATTGTCGAGAATATATCCCGATAAAGGATTGGCAATAATAGCGGCCAGCGGAACACCTAAATAGTAAATGGAAAAAACCCTGGCCAGCTCTTTCTTGGGGAACCATGTGGTGAGATAAAAAACAATACCAGGTGCGAGGCCCGCTTCAGCTACACCTAATAAAAATCGTAGGATGCTGAGACTCACCACACCTTGTGCGAACGCCATCGCCATCGAAATAACGCCCCAGGTGATCATGATCCTGGCTAACCAAAAGCGTGCGCCATAACGTTCCAGCAGAACATTACTGGGAATTTCAAACAGGATGTAGCCAAAAGAGAAGATGCCTACAGCGAAGCCAAAATGCTCAGGCGTTAACCCTAAAGACTGGTTCATGGTTAATGCCGCCATGCCAATATTAGAACGATCAATAAACGCCAGCAGATACATCATCAGGATCAGCGGCATTAAGCGCATCCGGGCTTTTTTAATCGCGCCACTCGCCAGTGATGATATTTCTGGCTGAGGATGATCCGGCACAACATCAATGCCGACCAGTGAATTATCGTACTCTTCTACGTGTTTCATGATGTATCCCAGTAGAGTTATAACCCCCGGAAATATCACGGAAAATGCATATATACCGCGACGCCTGAGTGGAAAAGTAAAACGTTTTACTTTTTACGAGTTTTACGACAGAGCGGTTAACAGTCAAGAGATGGAAGAGTGAAGTTAAAAAATTGTGACTGAGTTAACGCATGTGCTCGCCAGGGGTAATACGCGTTGCCGCGAGGACCAAAATGACTCACTTCCTTGAAAGTGATAAGCATCAGTATCCTCTTTACAGCCATACCAGCAGCGGCCGGGAGAGACTTGTCGCTGCTGGCATCTGTCTTAAAAACCGTCTCAAACTGCGTCCCAGCGTGTTCATAATGTGAGTGCGGTCAACTTAAAAAACATCTTCTTAACACATACTAGAATGGTAGATAGACACATACATTTTATACGGTGAGTAATTCATATGCAGATGACGATGCGTTGGTTTGGACCAGAAGAAGATAAAATTCCGCTGGAACATATACGGCAAGTACCAGGCGTGACAGGCGTAGTCGGTGCGCTTTATGATGTGCCCGTCGGTGAAGTCTGGCCCCAGGAAAAGATTAAGAAACTCGTTGAACAGGCTCATGCTGCGGGTCTGACAATGGAAGTCATCGAGAGTGTTAACATTCACGACGATATCAAGATTGGTTTACCTTCCCGCGATCGCTATATTTCCAACTACAAGCAAACTCTCCGTAACCTGGCCGGGTTCGGTGTAAAAGTTATTTGCTATAACTTCATGCCCGTCTTTGACTGGATGAAAACAGACATGAACTATGTTCTGCCTGATGGCTCGCTGACGATGGCATTTGAAAAAGCCGGTATCGATAAAAGTCTGGATGACGTTGTCAAAGAAGTTCTGGGAAATTCAAACGGCTTTGCCTTACCGGGATGGGAACCTGAACGCCTGGCAAAAGTGCAGGAGTTGTTTGCAAAATACAAAGACGTTGACGATGCGCTACTGCGGGAAAATCTGGCTTACTTTTTGAAAGAAATTATTCCTGTCTGTGAAGAAGTCGGCATCAAGATGGCAATCCATCCAGACGATCCGCCTTATTCAATTTTTGGCTTACCTCGCGTAGTCAAAAACCGTGACGATCTGGACTGGATTTGCAACGTTGTTGATTCAGAAGCCAATGGCCTGACGTTGTGCACCGGCTCCATCGCCGAAGATCCGGAAAATGATGTTTATGCCATTCTTGGCGAGTTTTCACGCCGCAAGCGCATTCACTTTGCCCATGTCAGAAACATTAAAATTATAAAAGATAAAGATTTTTACGAGTCAGCTCATCCGACGCAATATGGTTCATTAGATATGCTTCGCGTCATTAAATCCCTGCACGATAATGGTTTTGATGGATATATCAGGCCTGACCACGGACGTTTTATTTGGGGAGAAACAGGCAGACCCGGTTACGGTCTTTATGACCGTGCGCTGGGTGTGACTTATATTCTCGGATTATGGGAAGCCGTCAGTCAAAAATAACCCCTCACAGCGGGACATGCTCCCGCTGTCTTGTTTTACCTCATTATAAAAACGCCTACAAAATAGTTAAGGATCATCATGTCACCTTTCTTATCACTTTTTTGGGTGCTGGCAGGTATTGCGTTGCTGGTCGTGCTCAATATTAAATATAAATTTCATAATATTTTCTCGCTGCTTATTGCCGGGATATTTGTTGCTGTCGCAGTAGGCATTCCGTTAGACAAAATAGTCTCCACGGTACAGCAAGGTATTGGCAGTATTATGGGGCACCTGGCGCTGATCATTATATTTGGTGCGATCATCGGCAAGTTCATGACGGAGTCAGGGGCCAGTCAGCAGATAGCGGATACGGTTATCCGCCACTGCGGCACGCGTTTTCTTTCTGTTGGCCTGATCTTTATCGGTGTGATATTTGGCATCGCGATGTTTTATGAAGTCGCATTTCTTATCGCTATGCCGCTGGTTATGAATATTGCGAAGAAAGCCAACATTCCTTATATGAAACTGGTTATACCTACCGTAGTGGGTGCAACGATGGGGCACAGTCTATTTCCACCGCAGCCAGGCCCTGTTGCATTAATTAGTGCATTTGGTGCAGACATCGTTCAGGTTTATTTTTATGGTGTATTAGTGATTATTCCTGCTTTATTTTGTGCAGGAATTCTGTTGCCAAAGTTGCTGCCAGGCATTAATAACATCCCGCTTAATTCAATGATTAAGCCCATTGAAGAACTGGATACGCATAATTTACCCTCTTTCAGAACCAGTGTCATGATTCCACTGATACCGGCGGTATTGATGATTCTGGCTTCAGTGATAAAACCGCTCGCGGGTAAGGATTCTGAACTCACACACATTTGTGAATTACTGGGCAGCGCAGAAATCAGCATGTTATTGGCGACTTGCGCAGCGATTTGGGTACTGGGCGTTAAGCGGGGATTAACATCAGAAGCGATCACGAAAAAAGTCAGTGTGGCGATCGCTCAGATTGCCAACGTGTTGTTTGTCATCAGCGCCGGTGGAATTCTCAAACAAGTGATTATTGATTCAGATGTAGGTGACAGCATCGTTCATGTTATGAGTCATGTTCCATTTTCACCTTTTATTATTGCGTGGTTAATTACCGCTGTTATTCGAATTCTTACCGGACAAGGTGCTGTTGCAGCAATTACATCAGCAGGCATTGTTGCACCGATGATTGGCGCCTTTAATCTTAATCCAGCGTTAATGGCTCTGGCTGTAGCCTGTGGCAGTAATACTATTACGTTGATGTATGACGGTGGCTTTCTGTTATTTAAAGAAACCTTTGGTATATCGATGAAAGACACATTTAAAACCTGGGGTTTACTGGAGCTAATAAATTCAGTTGTAGGCCTGAGCATGGTCATACTGATCAGTTATTTTTTATAAATGACATTACGCATACTTTGATTCTCAGCCCACAGCAATAATGTCGTGTTCGGAGATACGGATATCTTCCAGGGCTGAGAAGGTGCAGCCGGAGTCGCGACGCGAAAACGTGGTCAGCCAGCTAACAACCGGCATCCTGAAGCTTTCCGGCTCCGTATTCTGACGCTGTCACGCGAAAGTTTCGCTGGTTCGTCCCCACGCTTACCGCTGAGAAGCGGTAGGCGCATCACCCCCTCGCAACGCTGATAACTTCACCCTACCTGTCTAAATAGCTGTTTTTGCTATCCAGACCCTTTTTCCCTGAGACTGCCTAACGCCCCTTCAAAACAACGTCTGATCACCCCTATTTTTCCTGTTAACGATCCGTGACCGACTTCTGAGTTTTCGCTCTCAGAGAGGCGCAATATCTAGACATATCGCAATAACAGATATATCTAATATCAAGTAACGCCAAGCTGAATAGGGCTGCACACCAAAAAGTTCAGTGATTGATATAACCCTGAAGAATTCGATAAATAACGGAGTAATCATGGACTTAGGCATAGAAAACAAGATCGCATTTGTCTGTGCTTCATCGCAGGGGCTGGGACTGGCCTGTGCTCAGGCATTAGCGGCAGAAAACGTACACATCATTTTAAACGGGCGTGATGAAAGCAAACTGCAAAGCGTTGTGCAACGGCTTCGCCTTAATGATCCAAAAACGGTCGTCAGTTATATAGCTGCGGATCTAACGACATCCTTGGGAAGGGAAAAAATCATTTCTTCGTTACAGCAAGTAGACATTCTGGTCACGAATAATGCCGGGCCTCAGCCTGGTGCGTTATCTGACTGGAGCGAGGATGCCTTACGCAATGCAATGGAAGCCAATTTTATTCCCGCCGTTCAGCTGATACGTGCCTGGCTTCCGGGTATGCAGGCCCGGGGCTTTGGCCGCATCGTTAACATCACCTCCGCCATGGTGAAATCGCCCCATTACATGATGGGGTTATCAACCTCAGCGCGCACCGCACTAACGGCAATATGTAAAGCCATCAGTCAGGACGTGGCGAAAGACAATGTCACGATTAACAACCTGTTACCTGAGCGGATTGATACGCCCCGGCAGGAATTTATGCTTCAGCGTTTAATCGCGAAAGAGGGTATCAGTCGTGAAGAGGCTCGCTTGCGCAATGTGCAATCTATTGCCGCAAGGCGTTATGGCTCGCCGCAAGAATTTGGTGCCGCCTGCGCTTTTTTATGCAGTCAGCAAGCCTCTTTTATCTCGGGCCAGAATCTGCAACTCGACGGTGGTTCTTACGACGGCCTGATTTAATGGAGGTGATGTAGATAATGAAACCGCAATTTAGCGAGCTGCTTGAATTCGAACAGCAGCGCCAGCAGGCCTTAACGCGGCCCGACCTGGTTTTACTGGAACGTTTACTGGCAGAGGATCTTGTCCACATTCACAGCACCGGCATGGTCCATAACAAGCAGCAACTTTTGACACATATTGAACGCATGGGTGGCTTTATCGCCATTTCACGCGCTACCCCTGAAATTCGTCTGGAGGGCAATATTGCCATCCTCACCGGCAATACACGTAACACCGTTCGGCTGCTGGAAACGGGCGAGGAAAAAGTACGGTTTGGCTTCTCCACACTGGTACTGCGACGTATGCCGCAGGGCTGGCAGATCGTTCTCTCTCAACTGACCCCTTATCAGACGTAAAGGCTACTTATTCAATAAAGGAGAACAGCATGAAACTGGTACGTTTTACGGAGCAGGGTTATACGCGTATTGGCAAAGTCATTAACGATCGGGTAATCGATCTCTCCGCTGTGTCGGGCGTGTCTGAATCAATGCGACAGCTGATTACTGATTTGCCGCAGCTGAGGAGAGTGCTTGAAGAAACCAGCGAACCGGCTTTTCCACTGTCAGAGGTTCAGTTAGAAGCGCCAGTACAGGATGCGCAGAAATTTCTCGGGATTGGCATGAATTACCGTAAACATGCGGATGAAGCCCGACTGGCTGGCATAACGATCCCTGAAAGTCAGATGTGGTTCAACAAGCAGGTATCCTGCATAAACGGTCCATTTTCGCCAGTCGTAAAGCCTGATGTCAGCGATAAAATGGATTATGAAATTGAGCTGGGCGTTGTGATTGGTAAACGCTGTCGTCACGTCAAAGCCAGCGATGCGGCTGCAGTCATTGCGGGTTACCTTATCGTGAATGATGTTTCAGCCCGAGACTGGTTACACAAATCACCCACCTTCACCTTGGGTAAATCCTTCGATACTCATGGCCCAACAGGCCCCTGGCTCACAACCGCAGACGAAATTCCCGATCCGCTTAATCTGGATATGAAACTCTATGTGAACGGAGAGCTGCGTCAGCATTCCGGCAGCGGCGACATGATTTACGACATCTATGCGCAAATAGAATACCTCTCAACGGTGATGACGCTTGAGCCGGGCGATATTCTTGCTACCGGCACACCTTCGGGCATTGGCGCACCAACAGGCCGCTTCCTGCAACCCGGCGATGTCATGCGGCTGGAGATAGAAGGCCTGGGCCATATAGAAAATCGTGTGGTGGCAGAAGCCGCTCACTCTTAATCGCCGGAGGATGTTATGACCAGCCGAAACTTTCGTGATTACTTAATGCCAGCGGATGCGCATCGTATTGGTCTTGCTCGTGGCGTCGACGTGCATACTTATGGCGAACGCATGCTTGCAACCGATAAAGCGCAAAAATTGAAAGCACACTGGCAGGCGATGCTGGATGAAACCTTTCGCGGCATTACCAGCAACGGTGAAATCCAACCCGATCTTTATCGCCTGCAGGATGAGGGCTTTGCCGTTGAAAATGCTGTTGCCGCCGCCCAGGCTCTTTTACAAACCCTGGCGCCTCAGGTGCAGATAGAGGCGTGTTACCCTATAGAGGCCAAACAGTGGCGCGCCTGGTACAATCCTGAAATCCCGTTTAATGATTACGGCGTACGGCTTGAAGAAACCTCAACAGCAACCCGTGAAGCCTTCCTGAAGCTGTTACGCAGTTGCACCAGTGAACGGGGTTTTATCAAAGTGCAGCAGCTGATGGATGCTAATCATTTTCTGGGCGAACTTTACGACCTCACCAATATCATGAACCGCTGGAGTTTTCACTTCATGCTCTTCGGGGAACCGTCTGCTACGCAGCCCTGGGGCTGGAGTATCTATGGCCATCATGTGGCGTTTTGCTGCTTTATCATAGGGCGGCAACTGGTTATCGCCCCCACATTTATGGGTGTAGAGCCAAACGTCATTGCGCGCGGTGATGACACTGACTGCGTGCTGTTCACCGAAGAGGAGCAGCGTGGTCTGGCATTGATGCAATCCCTCAACCCGGATCAGCAGGCGCGAGCAACCCTTTATCAGCAGATGGAAGATCCGCTGATGCCTCCAGAGCGTTTCAACTTTGCCGATCAGCGACACTTGGGCGGCGCATTCCAGGATAATCGCGTTATACCGCTGGAGGGCATTTGCGTAGCAGAATTTAACGCATCACAGCGCGCCAGTTTGATGGAAACCATTCGCGTTTTTCTCGATTTTTTACCTGACGGACCGCGTGAGGCTCGTCTCAAACAGATTGAGCAGCACCTGGAGTCAACCTGGTGGAGCTGGATCGGCGGTTGCGGCAATGACGACGTGTTTTATTACCGCATTCAAAGCCCAGTGGTATTACTGGAATTCGATCATCACAGCGGCATGTGGCTTACCAATGAAGAGCCAGCACGCTTTCATATTCATACCATCACCCGCATCCCGAACGGTAACGATTACGGCAAGGCCTTGCTGATGCAATATCAGAAGCAATAACAGGCTGCAAAGCCTGAATTTCCGTCGTACCGGGTGACGTCGTTTTGCCCGGGTAATCCACAGCGTTTGTTGACTGCTTCCTGATGAAGCGGAAGGCTTCGCTGCGCCTAAAAACCCTAATAGACATTAACCCTACATATTTATAAAACGAGGTTATCAGGCAATGCGTGTCCAAAAATTTAAAACAACTGCTTTAACCGTCGTGCCTCTGGCACTGTTTTGCAGTGCGTGTTACGCCGAAGCATTACCGGCTACTGAATCAGACAGCTTCAACGACTGGCTCGCTCAGGGAAATATATCTGGCGAGCTGAAGACCATGACTTTTTTCAAAGAGTTCAGCGGTACGTTACCGAACAAGCGCACCAGTTCGCTGGGCGGTGATATTCAGTATCGCAGTCCGGAAATCGGTGGATTCAGCGTTGGGCTGGGCGCTTATGGTGCTTATAACCTGGGAATGAATCCTTCTGACGTTGAGAAAACTGAAATCTATCTGCCATCCGATAACACGACGGTGCTCGGAAAAGCTTTTCTGCGCTATCAGGGATATGGGCTTGATCTTCAGGCTGGTCGTTTTGGCATCGATACCCCTTTTGCGAACGAGGGCGAAGGTTGGACAATGGTCCCTGCCCTATATCAGGGCTTTGGCGGTACATACGCGCTAAATCAGAAAGGCGATTTCAAACTCAATGCTTACCGTATCTATCGTTTCAAACCGCTGAGTTCAGAGCATTTTGAAAAGGGTGATGCGGGCAATCCGGAAATAGAAGATACCAGCGTTCCCTCGGTTGACAGCGATGGTTTTACCACGTTGGGTTTACGTTATGGCCGGCGCTGGAACACCACCGCAGAAGCCTGGTATTACAATTTTGATAAACGCGCACAACTCGCTTATGGTGGCGCGGAAATTCCTGTCGCTGGGCTAAAGTTCGGCAACTGGACGCCTTACTGGGGCGCACAATATCTGCATGAGTGGGATGCCAGCGATCAAGCCTCGCCGTATCGCAACGTTGATACCGATCTCTATTCAGGACGCATCGGCATGCGTTCGCGCAATCACGACATCTATTTTGCTGCCACCTATGTGCCATCCAAAGAGGATGCTTTCCTGAGCGGTGGCTTCTTTGCACCTTACAGTTATGGCATTTATGACCATACGCCGCTGGAGAGCGGACAGCCGCTGGTTTCTATGGTCACCACCAACCAACCTGGTAACGCGTTTGCACTGCGCTACGCCTATCATGATGAAACTTGGTTAGGCGTATTAGGCGTAACGCGTCTGGAGTTGAAAGACTCTACCGGCATCTATTATCCGCTGCCTGCTGAGAACATCAACGCAGCCTTTATGATCCTTGGTTATAACGTCACTCCGCGCCTGCATCTGGAATTTGAGTTGGATTACGTGCATTCCCCTTCAGAAGTCACCGGTAATTATCACGCCGAACGCTTGCGGTTGGTGTATCGCTTTGGCGCAAAGATGGCGGATGACGACTATTAATTCTGACTGACTTCAGGAGAAGGTTATGGCTAAACGGCAAAGTATTTATATTGATGGTTTTCCCCATGCTAATCCCATTCCGGCAGCCTGCCGCATCGGGCCAATGCTCTGTTCTGGCGTTATCTATGGTCGCGATCCGCATACGCAGCAGGTACCCGAAGATTTGGAACAACAGTGTGAACTGATGTTTATGCATGTGCGCAGCATTGTAGAAGCCGCAGGGGGAACGCTTGAGGATGTGATTAAAATGACGTTGTGGATGCAGGATAAATCTCAACGCGAAACGGTGAACCGTCACTGGGAGAAAGCCTTTCCTGACGCCAACGCCCGCCCTGCCCGTCATGCATTAGAGGGTAATTTCACCGGCAATACGCTCATTCAGTGCGATTTTACTGCTGTGCTGGGAGAATGAAAATTGCGGGCAGCATTTGTGTCTGCCCGCCTGTTTATCTATATTGCCTGTGCATCTGACAGTAAAAAATTAAGCGCATTTTTGCGACTCAGTCCAACGAACCTGATTGGAAAATCTTATCAAGTCGCGTGTTGGCTTGGTCAGTTACAACATTTCCGATATATTTAAAATCCAGTTATATAGTGTGGTTATTGAACGGGGTAATAATGGTCCAGAATCGCCGTTCGGATGAGATTGCAGATAATCTCAGCACCGGGCAAGCCGACAGTGCTGTAACACAGGTCGGCGGTAAACCAGGCCGGCGCACGCGCGCCTTCGACTATGGTGAACTGCGCCTGCTGTTATTGGCAATGATCGCCAAACAACCCAGCCACGGCTACGAACTGATCCACGAAGTAAAAGAGCGCCTGGGCGGCACGTATAAGCCCAGCCCGGGTGTTATCTATCCGGCTTTAACCTGGCTTTACGATCGCGGCTACACTGAAATCGATTTAGAAAAGGGCGGGCGTAAACGCTACAGTATTACCGATGAAGGTAAAGCATTTCTCAGTGCGAATAAAAGCGTGACCGATATGCTGATGGCACGTGTCGTGCCGAAAGCGCATGGCAAATCGCCACAGGCAATCGTAGAGGCGATGGATCACCTGAAACGCGCACTGAGTTTGCGCATTAAAATGGAGCCGGTTGCCGACGAAGTGATTGCGCGTATAGGCGATATTATTCATGTCGCAGCAAATCAAATTGAAGCGTTGTTCAACCTGCCGGTGTTAAGCGAGGGCGCAGAAAAATGCGTTGCTGATATCGCAACCCCAAATGGCGAACGTTATTTACGCCGCCTTTGTAGCCATTTTCAACACCGAACACCCGTTGTGACCGATGAGAGCAGCGGCCATTTTCGCATGAGTATGGGCGAAGTGCGCATGGAGGCACTGGAAGGCATTTTCCGCGTGAGCTTAACCGCGCTTAACGCAGAAAATCTTCAGGAGATGCAGCACATTTTAGTGCGTCATCTGGAAGAAGCGGCAGTACGTGAAAAGCTGGATGTAACCTGGCAGTCTGTTTAATGTAATGAAGTAAAATGCAGACAGGATCCGTTTCGTCTGCATTTTTATGGCTTACTCTTTTAACCTGGCGTGGAAATCTGCTGCCAGCACGCTGGTGGATTTCACCAGCAATCCCACATCGCTGCCTACCGCAACAAACGTCGCGCCCAGCTCAAGATATCGGGCGCAAAGTAAGGGATCGGCGCTTAAAATACCTGCCGCTTTGCCATGTGACTGAATTCGTTTTAATGCTTGCTCGACAGCTTGCTGGACTTCTTCTGCGGCTGGCTGGCCAAGATATCCCATATCCGCAGCGAGATCGGCGGGACCAATAAACACCCCGTCTACACCTTCAGTGGCGGCTATTGCATCCAACTGCTCCAGACCGGCGCGACTTTCAATCTGTACCAGCAAGCAGATTTGTTCATTCGCGGATGTCAGATAATCTGCGATACGATTAAAAGCGGATGCACGGGCCAGTGCTGCGCCGACCCCACGAATGCCCTGCGGTGGATAGCGAACGGCTTTCACCAGAGCCTGTGCCTGTTCTGCGTTCTCGACCATGGGAATTAATAATGTCTGGGCGCCAATATCTAACAGTTGCTTTATCAGCCACGGTGCGTCCATCGGCGCGCGAACAACGGCATGTCCCGACGCAACAGAGAGTGCCTGAAGCTGGCTCATCAATAGCGGCACATCATTCGGCGCATGTTCACCATCAAGCAGCAACCAGTCGAACCCGGCACCGGCGCAGATCTCTGCTGCATAAGGATTGGCAAGCGCCAGCCAGAGTCCAATTTGCGGCTCTTTTCTGAGTAGCGCTTGTTTAAAATGATTTACGGGTGCAGGCATTTTGACCTCACTCAAAATAGCAGCTGACTGAACCCTGTGGCCCAAAATCAGCATGAATAGTGTCCCCATGACGGGCTTCAACCGGGCGAATAAAAGAGCCCGCCAGCACGATCTGCCCGGCTTCAATGTAATCGCCATATTGTGACAGCCGGTTTGCCAACCAGGCGATGCCACGTGCCGGATGATTAAGCACCCCCGCACCTAAACCGGTTTCTTCCACCGTTGCATTGCGCGACACAATGGCCCCTGTCCAGCGCAAATCAATCTGATCAGGCGCAAAAAGCTGGCTGCCCAATACAATGCCGGCATTAGCGGCATTATCAGAAACGGTATCAATAATGGTGCGCGATTTACCACTGGCGGGATCGCTTCGCACAATGCGCGTATCCAGTATTTCCAGCGCAGGCACGATATACGCGGTGGCGTTTAAGACATCGCTGACGCTAACATTCTCGCCATTGAGCGGCGCTTTCATAATAAATGCCAGTTCAGCTTCGATACGCGGTTGAATAAAGCGATCTGCCGTGATCGTGTCGCCATCTTCAAACAGCATGTCATCAAACAGCACGCCTGAATCTGGTGTGGAAATATTGAGCGCATACTGCATCGCTTTTGATGTCAGACCAATCTTCCAGCCAATAACCTTACGCCCCGTCTCTTTTTTTTGTTTCACCCACGCACGTTGAACGGCATAGGCCTCATCCAGCGTCATGGTGGGATGTAGAAGGGAGACTAATCCAATTTGCTGACGTGATTTTTCTGCGTTATCGAGTGCTTCAGCCACACTCAAAATATCTGACTGGCTAAGCATGATTCACCCCTCATCGCGAACAACGTTGCGCAGCGTCCCAATCCCTTCCGCCTGTACTTCAATCACATCACCAGGCTTGAGCCAGATGGGAGGCTCAAAGCGCGCACCCGCACCGGTAGGCGTACCGGTAAAAATGATATCGCCGGGATTCAGCGGAATAAAAGTCGAAACGTAAGCGATGATCCAGGCGAAAGAGAAGGTCATATTACTGGTACGGTCGTTTTGGCGAAGCTCACCGTTCACGTAAGTAGCCAGATGGATATCATTCAGCTGAGCGGCATGGGTAAAGGGCACCAGCCAGGGACCGATCGCGCCGGAATGATAAAAATTTTTACCCTGAGTGACGTTGAATTTGCTGTGGCGGACCCAGTCACGCACCGTGCCTTCGTTGCCCAGCGTAATGGCCGCAATATGATCCATTGCGTCGTTCTGGGCAATGCGGCGGCCCGCTTTACCTATAACGATCACAATCTCGCCTTCATAATCAAGCTGTTCACTTTCGGCAGGACGCAGCAAAGGCTGAAGATGTCCGGTGAGTGACTCTGGAAAACGGACAAACAGAGAAGGGTAATCAGCCGCGACCTGATTATCTTTGTACTCGGCATTACGGTTGGGATAATTAACCCCCACACATAAAATCTTACCGGGATGAGTGAGCGGCACTTCAAACTGAATCTCGCTTAGCGCATAGTCAACGGGCAGGTTTTCCGCGTCGGCGGACAATGTTTGCAGGGCATTATCGGCAATGATCGCATCAAGTGTTGGCCAGCGATCGCCAACGCGTTTACTGAGGTCAATCACACCCTGTCCCTTTATCAGACCATAACCTTTAACCCGTCCATCAAGCGTGGAGAAACTGACAAATCTGATCGGTTCCAATGGAAATCTCCTTTATTTCGTCCTGCCGGACAAAAAAGCGGCGAACAGAAGCCCGCCGCTCCCAGCATGGTGGCTGAGCAGTAAATAAGACACAGAGGGTTTTACGGCGTTGACGCAGCGCCGAAACGCGTTACTCCAGTTTGAAAATACGCGCGGCATTCCCGCCCAGGATACTGGCTTTATCCTCTTCGCTGATGTCCAGACTCCGAATAGTTTCAATGCCCTTGAAGAACCAGTCTTTACGGATCGGATATGAGCTGCCGTAGAGAATATTTTTGCCGCCAATGACTTTCACTGCCGCTTCGAGCTGCGCTTTACCCCACTGCGGTGCGCCTGACGTGTCGAAGAAAATGTTATTGCTCAGTTGCGCGCGCAGGTTTCCGGTTCCGGTCTGGAAACGGTCGACCGCATCGTTAAACTGATGTTGTGGTGGCACCAGCATGTCGGCGAAGGCATAAAATGCACCCCCCAGCATTGAATGGATAAAACGCAGGTTCGGCAGCTCATCGAACATGCCGCTGAACAGTTCACGTCCTACTGCAGTAGCCTGATCAACGCAGCGTCCAAACTGACGACGCTGATTGGTATAAGGCAGTACCGAATTGAAATCGACCGGCAGCGGTGTGTGATGCACCACAACCGGCACATTCAGGTCATTGAGGAATTTTAGGTAGGGGCGAAACGCCGCATCATCAAGATAGATCTGACCATAGTGCGCCACGATCTGTGCACCCCGAAAACCGAGCTGATTCAGGCAGCGATCCACTTCACGCAGGCAATCATCGGTTCCCCATGGCGGCACCACTGCCAACGCCGACATCCGGCCCTCGCTGCGGTTCACATACTCTGCCATGCGAGTGTTGACCTCTTTACAGGTCTCTAAATCGAGCCATTCCTGCCACACTGGCAGACGGAAAATAGCGTGATCCACGCCAGCTTTTTCCATGTCGGCGAGCTGGCTTTCCAGCGTGTACTGACCCTCGGCATAGTTGAGATTCACATAGCCTTTAGGTTGCTCAATGATCAACTGGCTCAGCGCCGTTCCTTCAATTTTTTCCACCCGCGTATGCACACCGTATTGTTTGGGTACGCAGTCGAGGAAAGAGTTAAGAAGTTTCTTGTCGGAGAAAAGTTCACCCGGCAGCCAGTGCATGTTGGAATCAATAATCTTGCTCATAATCCGTTCCTTTCTGTCTACGTTAAGATTGCTTCACGTTATTTTTGTGTGGCAAAGACCGACTTGTATTTAGCCGGCTGGTCTGTCTCTTTCTCTGTTGGTATACGCATACCCGCTTTGGCGTGGTATTCGCTGAAAATCGACAAGGCTTCTTCGTGGGGGAAGATAGCTTCTATATCTTCAAACGGTTTGCCCCCACTGCGTTCTTCTACAATACGGCGCACGACTTCCGGCCCTTCACCTCGTGAGGCAACAACCAGCCAGTTCACCTTCTCGCGACGCTCATTTTCATAAGCTCTGAGTGCTTCCACCGGATCGGCAACAGACGCCAGTTTTTCGGCGATCACTCGCGCATCCACAAACGCCTGGCACACGCTGTTACCGCCGCGGGGATACATGGCATGCGCGGCATCGCCCAGCAACGTAATACGACCAAACGACCATTGCGGTAACGGATCGTGGTCGATAAGCGGAAACAGGTAGCATTCGCTGGCATTACGGATCATTTCGCTGACATCAAGAAAATCGAGCTTGCAGTCGTCAAATACATGTTCAATTTCTTTCACACCGGTTTTCTGATTCCAGTCTTCTTCGCTCTGCGGCTTTTCGTTCTGCTCGATAACCCAGTTGACCAACTGGTTACCGTTGCCATCTACGTTGTCCTGTATCGGGTAAACGATCAGCGTGCCCTGACGAATCGGATCGCCAATATGCAAAATGCTGCCACCGGTTTTGAATGGCGGCATCACTGTGACACCGCGGTAAAGCGTCAAACCGGAGAAATGACTGCGTGCCGATTCGGGCAGCAGTTTGCTGCGGATCACAGAACGAATACCGTCTACGCCAATGACCACATCGGCGTGGACGCTCTGTGGCGCATCGGGATTCAGATGGTTATCGAAATGTACGGTAACGCCGTTTTCATCCTGTTCAATTCCGCTGCAACGACAGCCCAGCGTAATGGCATCCTGACCCAACCTTTCCTGTACCGCTTTGTAGAGCATCATTTGCAGACGACCCCGATGAACAAATCGCTGGTCATGGTCGTAGCCCATATGACGGCCGCACTGTTCTGCAAAAATTTGCTGTCCGTGGCCGGTGTAAAAGATCGATTCTTTCGCTTCAACCGAAATGTCGACAAACGCGTCGTATAAACCCAGCTCGGTAATTTCCCTGACTGCATAGGGTTTGATGTCAACGCCGACACCCAGCGGTTTTATCTCTGCAACGGCTTCAAACAGCCGCGGGCGAAAACCCTGTTGATGCAGGCGCAGGGCAGCGGCAAGGCCAGCCGGGCCCGCACCGATGATGACGATATCCAACATAGTGACGTCCTCTTGTTTATGAATTTTTAAGCTCAGCGTTCAGGAAATTCAGATATGGCTTTTCAGGGTGCTACGGTCTCCAGCATGGGCGTCGCGTCCGGGCTGATGATTGACATCGCGCAGCCAGATCGGTACGCCTGCCAGACAAACAACCAGCCCACCGATGACCAACACTGCCAGCGACTGCATGCTTCCACTGTGTTGTGCCGCGATAAACAGTGGAGGACCCAAGAACACGCCAACCAGCGTCAGTTGTGTGATCAAGCCGCTGGTGGCGCCAATGCTTTCACGTGCTGGCGCGACGACTGGTGCCAGTGCCCACATGCCCACCAGCAGGCCGCTGCCAAACATAAACAGCCATGACGCGCCCACCGAGAGCATGAAACCGAGTGGCAACATGTAAATTGCGAGGGCTGGAATGCCGGTAAGGATAAGCCCAACGAATCCAATCGCGGCGGCCTTTACTCCCCGGTTAAGCATTGCACCTACCATCAGGCAGCCAATGCCGTTACATATCATCGCCACCACATTCCAGTGCGCCACTTCCACTAGCGGTACGCTGTAGCGTTTCGATAAATAAGGTGCAAGTGTGGAAATAATGCCGGTTTGCAAAAAGGCGTCGGCACCAAATGAAATACCGAGCAGATAGATCAGCGGGCTTCTCAGAACAGCGCGCAGACCACGCGTGCGTGAAAACTGCGCTTTCTCTTCTGCACTCCGACGCGGCAGGCTAATCATGGCGATGAATGCCAGCAGCAGCGTCAGTAGCGAATGCGCAATAAACGCAGCGCGCCAGTTACTGAAGTGGTCCGCAAGACCGGCAGAGAGAAAGGGCAGCAGAAAACTGGCGGGAACAAAGGTTGACCATAATGCCATCGCCATATTGCGTTGTTTGCCGGTCGTAATACGAATTAACAGCGTTACAGCGGCAACGGCCGTCATGACGTAACCTATGCCTGTCACGATTCGCCCGGCTAAAAGTAAGTTGAATGTGGGGGCGGCAACAACACAAACATCACCAATGACAATAACGACGGCACCGACTAACAGAACAATACGGTCCCCGGCACGATCAACAATGTACCCGGCCAACAGTGCACCTAACGCAACCATCAGCGAAGGCAGGGACATAATGAGGCCCATCTGGCTGTGGTCGAATACGTGAAACTCTTTAGCAATAGAACCTAATTCAGTTACGGCTTCGCTAACGGTCATTGCAGCCATTACGCCGAGGGCGTAGGCAACGAGAATTCTGACAAGTGGATTTTGAATGAATGTACTCACGATCCTGTCTCCCTAAAGCTGATATCACAGTCTGCTGATGCAGAAACAGTGGGATAGCGGGCTTTGCGCCACGCGTATTACAGCGTTACTGCAGAACGGTTAACCATCGTTAGCCAAGGCAAGAAAACGTTCCAGCGTAGGAGGATCGACACGGATTTCCGGTTGAGTGAGAACAGTTTCAGTAAAGGACGTGGCTTCGGTAAACCACTTGTTCTGGGCGGGAAGTCCCCACTGATCGGCGCGTTTAGGATCAGCTAAATCCCAGCCGAGCGCGGGTTCCAGATCGATGTGCTGATAATGCGTATTGAACAATTCGATGCGATGCCCGTCAGGATCGCGGAAATAAGTAAACAGTGCACCACTGATACCGTGCCGGCCAGGGCCACGCTCCAGATTGGGCGCATAACCTAACGCACCGGCAACATCACAGGCGCGGATCATGTCGTTGGAATCTGGCAGGGTATAAGCAAAGTGATGCAGGCGCGGGCCTGGCCCTTGGGTGAAAACGATATCGTGCGGATTGCCTTTCCGTTGCAGCCAGACGCCCCATAAATGTTGCATCTCACTAATATTCGAATAGGTATATTCACTGACGCGAAATCCGAGCGCCTGATAAAAACCCCACGTCTGGCGAACATCGCTGACCTGCAGCTGATAGTGATCAAGTCGCTGCGCGCTGGCCCCGCGATAATGCTGATACTGTTTCAGCATCCGTTCACGCGGTTCCATTGATGCGCAAAATTCGAGTGGCACACCCACATTGTCTCTGACGCGCAGCGTGAGCCCCTGATAAGGCACATCAGCCAGCGTCGCCGTTTTGCCCTGTTCGGCAAAATAGTCCTGTGCTTTATAGATATCGTCTTCATTACGTACGCGCATTCCGATACATGCACATGTCGCTTCAGATGATTTACGCAGCACTAAACTGTGGTGCCCGCGCTCTTCGAGGCCGCGTAAATAGACAGCCGAATCATCTTCATCACTCACCACTAGCCCGACCAGCTCGGTATAGAAATGCCGGCTGGCATTAAGGTCGCGGACGTTAAGCACGACGTGGCTGGCACGCGTTACATTAAAGGGGGGTTCCAAAACCAACTCATCAATCTGTGGCATGGGCATGTTCTCTCTTTCAGACGAAGCGATTGTCAGTATTGTTATGTGAGCCAGCAATGACATAACCGGCCCGCTTTTGCCCCCGCCACTACGACTGACTTCAGTTACGAGGAAGCGATAATTTAGATATATCGTGTTAATAGATATATCTCATTGTTTGCGATGAATTGGAGATCAAGCGCACAATTCAGGATGAAGGTTAAAAAACGTTGAAGTTGCAGCGCTCAGCAAAGCGAAAAAGGTATTAAGTGAGGGATCACTCAATACCTTTTTTATGATGCTGTCCGTACTGGCAGGATCAGCATGTGAAGGAAAGTTATTATTTTATAATGCGTTAGTGCGAGCTTGATACAAATTAAGATTCTACAGATTTAAGCTGTGCAAGCGTTTGTTGCAAAATGGCGGCAACCTGTCGCTGCGTCTCTTCATCACTGCCATGATAGCTATGTAACTGGCTTCGTAGTTCATGAAGCGCCTGCATTAATGACGGTTCAAACGGCTGACGCTGCTCAGACATTGCCTGATTCACGGTTTCGCTCTGCTGAGCGAACAACGCCAGTTTAGCAAGCAACGCATCCGCTATTGCCTGATTGTCGGTCAGCCAGCTTTCTCCCTGCTCATTGATTGCATAGCGTTTGCGGTTACCTTCCTGGTGCACAGTGACATGACCCACATCTTCAAGGTAAGTCAGGGCGGGATAAATCACGCCCGGGCTTGGTTTATAAAAACCGCCGCTTTTCTCTGACAGAGTTTTGATCAGCTCATAGCCGTAGCTGGCCTGCTCTTTCAACAACGTCAGTAATAAAATCTGTAACTCATCCGCACCAAATTTACGGCCACGAAGGAAAGAGGGACGATCGCGATGACCGGAATCACCACCCCCACGGCGATGCCCGCGATGACCCCCGTCACGTCCGCCATGTGGACCGGCAAAACGTCTATGATGACGTTCACCGCGCATCGCCTGATGCCACTGGTTAACGTTTGTTTCTGGCTTCTCTGTACGGCTTTCAACCTGATCAGCAAATTCATTGCGGTGCGTGTGTTTTCGACCACAGCCGCCACGGCGTTCATTAAACATATCTCTAAACATAGGTCTCTCCTGATTAAATGTGTCTTACGACTGTGTCGTAAGATACAAACTTATATATCTTACGATAGTAAAATGCAACAGGCTTTAACCAAAACGCGTAACACAGCACATTTTCCTGAACAAAATGAGCTTGAACAAAAAGAGATAGAGATCAGTTTGGAGCAGAGAGGCGCGTGTTCTAGGGTTGTTTCATTACGTTTGAAAAAGGACTAAATAAGATTGAAAGAGAGTGCGCCGCCGGATCGGCATGGCTTTGACGTAGTTAAGTCTGGCCATACATGTAGGAATTCCGTAAAGCCAGAATAGCTAAGGAAAAAAGGATAAAATCTACCGTTAGTAGGCTTAAAAGTGCTTAACATACATTGTGAGGAGCTAAGCTGACATTGCCGCTTCGGGTGTTCGGGTGAGGAGCTTGTGATGCGGCCTTTGCTGCGGTTTTTTACCTTGAACGAAGTTAACCGGCTGAATGTTATTTAGCACATTACCGGCCAGCGGCTGGTCACGCACCTTGCCGCTGAACGCTTACTAAGATAATCAAGCCTTATATTCTTTTTAAAAAAGTCTTTGGTTATGAAATTACTCTTTCATTTCCTTTGGCATCGGTGGTGTGCCGTGCGTATGGAAAGTCTCAATAGTCTTTAATCCCCACGCCTGCCCTTTTTTACGCTCGGTCTCTGTCCATACCACAGTCTGCCAGTCCGGGGCGAGTATCAGGCGAGCGCCGGAATTTGCCAGCTCAACGCGATTCCCCGCCGGCTCCCAGACGTAAAGGAAAAAGGTCCCCTGAATCGCATGCTTATGCGGGCCCGTCTCAATATGCACGCCGTTTTCGAGAAAGATATCGGCTGCGCGCAGAATATCCTCTCGGGTGTCTGTGGCATAAGTCACGTGGTGCAGACGTGCTCTGCCGCCGCCATGCTCTTCCGTGCATGCCAGGTCATAAGTTTTATTGTTGATGGTGAACCAGCAGCCACCAATCCGGCCATTATCAAGCTGAATCATTTCTGTAACCCGCGAGCCGAGGCAGGTTTCCATAAAGCGTTTAAACTCACTTACGTCCGCTGCAAGCAAATTAAGATGATCGAGGCGGCGAGGACAAGCACCACGTCCATGGTAACGCTGCGCAAGATTTTTCAGTGACGGGCTCTCACCTACTTCAGCCTGATAGCGTACGGTTTCATAATAAATTTCAAAAACATGACCGAAAGGATCGGCAAAGCGGAAGGCGCGACCGTGTCCCTGATCGTCATTCACCCAGCCAATTATTTCATAATCGCTGGCCTCAATGACGGCCACACGTCGCATCAGCGCTGCTTCCGAGCTGGCACGATAAGCGATGTGCCCTACTCCAGTCGTATGATGACGCGTCAGCTTCAGGGTATGAAATTCATAGTCATCCCAGGCACGCAGCCATGCATGCTTTTCATCCTGCGCCGAGACGGTAAGGCCATAGACGTTGACGAAGAAATTAAGGCTCTCTTCAAATTTGTCAGTGTAAATCTCGACATGTGCCAGATGGGCAATATCATGACAGGGCTCCGTCATTTGATTTGTCATAAGGACCTCCTTTCTTGTGTAGGCGTACCAATGTTCTCTGTTTAATTAAGAGGTAAGTTATCCGCCTTTCACCCAACAAGAGAGTTGGTTTTACCTTTGCAGGTATGAGTTTCTTTTATAATGTGACAGCGGTAACACGACAGGCTGGGTAAAGAAGCGGCAACCCCACGTTTATATACGCAAACAGGTTGCATGATCACAGGGATCAGTCGAAAGGAATTTTACATAACCGAAACAGATTAACGTGCAATAGCCGCTGCGGTTCCCCTGCTGGTCACGCGACTGATGGTTGCGTCTCAACATCACCGACCGCCCCTGTCAGTTTACAGGTGTAGTGCGCTGTATAAGCCGCATCCGTTTCACCATTCACTGCGCTAAAAATGTTTTGCTGACGAGAATTAAAAAGAATTCGCTTTAATTAACTTCAGCGAGATTAACGCCCGTTGCATTTGGCAGGCACAGAGCGGCAATGATCCCTATACAATAAGAAGCAATCGCCAGACTTCCCATTGCATATCCTAAATGAACCTGACTCGAGACAATACCTACCAGGGCAGGCATTAGCGAACCGAAGCCGCGTCCAAAACTGGCGCAAAATCCTGCCCCACTACCGCGAATGTGTGTAGGATATAATTCAGAAAAGGCGGGGGTTAAACCTGAAGCCAAACCACCCTGTAATGCCCCAAGAAAAAAACCCAATCCAAGCGTCATATTCAGACTGACGTTAGCGAACATATAAATACTGACAACAATCATTTGACACAACAGAAACAGAATAATGGTTTTCCATCGGCCAAACTTATCGCTTAAACGGCCATAGAGAAAGGGACCTATCAGCGAACCCAAAATATTTATCGCTAAATAGCCTGACATTGATACTACCGGCAATCCCAGTTCCATACGCAGATAGGTTGGCAACCAGGTAATCATTATATAAGCACCACCAAATATTCCGCTGGCCAATAAAGTTGCGGTCACGGTAATACGCCGGTGCTTTGCCTGAAAGATCTCCGTTATCTTTTTAGGTTGTTTATTTTGCGGCGTATTTGAAAAAACGGGTGACTCCGGCACTAAGCGACGAATAAACCACACCAGAACAGCCGGAACAATGCCGATAAGGAAAAATAATTTCCAGGCAATTTCCTGCGGGAAAAAATTCAGTAACACCGGCAGTACGGCCAATGAAATGGCATAACCGAGTGCGTATCCGCTCTGAATTGATGCTCCAACACGACCACGATAACTCGCCCGGATCACTTCGCTGATTAAGACACCACCAACGACAACTTCGCCGCCGTAACCAAGGCCCTGTAAAAAACGTACGATCAGAAACTGCCAGAACTCGCCACACAGTGCAGTCAGTGCTGTAAAGCAGGCCACCCATAACACCGTTAACTGCATGACGCGAATACGCCCCCAGCGATCGGCCAGCATGCCAGCGCTCCAGCCCCCCAAAGCACTACCTATTAAGGATGCCGATCCTAATATTCCAGCTTCGGATTTAGTCAGTATTGCCAGACTTAATAATATTGGCATGACTAGCGAATAAATAGTGCTATCCATCGAGTCGAGAGTAAACCCGCCCAGACAGGCCCACCAGGTTTTCTTTTCATTTCTGGTGAGTTCACCGTACCATCCTGTTTTCATTTTCCACCCGCCGTTGGCTACAAAAAAATAGCTCGCCACCTTTTCAGGTAAGGCTCATTATTATCGTTTAACGACATACAGAAGTAGGTTAAAATAAGGATTGATAACAGCACCTTTATAGTTTTTTGTGATCGCTGCCGCGGTAAAATTACAATATCAAAAACAACACTCAATCCATTATTAAAGCGCAAGAAAAAAGCCAATCACTAATATTTATCCAGCCATGATTTTTATTTATAAATAAACCAACACACCTATTTACTCGCTACAGATACGTTCTTCCTTCATCCTTATAAATATTAATTAAAAGTAGTTATTTTTTTACAACCAACATGCTTATAAAGGCGTCAATTCTAAAAATAAAAAACACTCTGAATTAATAGATACCATCAAACTTCTAACGCGCTAAAATAAAAAACGCCGCAATCTCGACGCTTTTTATATTTACATTTTAACTGATTTTAATGACTAAATTGATAAGGCTGATAAAAATGCGATCCTGCCCAATCGTAATGCTTGTTGATTACAGGTAACGTTTTCGGCACATAGGACGCCGCCTGCATTACATTATCTTTGCCGTTCCACACCGCATATTGCGGGTAAGGATAAACAGGACGCGATGCTGCGTTAGACGGGATGGTTTCCAGTTTCATATCTGGACGTTCCATCACTGGAGGTTTTCCTCCCTGCATCGGGCTGGCTTTCAAAGGCAGCTTACCATCCGCGCCGACAGGCTGACCAAAGCTGTTTTTCTGCTGCGGTGAGGCCTGCCAGGTAGTGACAGCGTCAGGTGCCTGGCCCTTTTCCACCCAGTTCATCACGGGCGTCAGGAAATCGACCAGACTCGGGCCTTCTCCATTCGAACAATGGTAAACACCGGGCAGCAAATACAGACGTTCAAAGGCCTGGCGCTGTGATGCGCCCATCTCTTTGCCCAGCGCATTGTGGTATGCAATTGAATTGAGAGGAGAAATATGCGGATCGGCCCAGCCGTGCCAGATGATCAGCTTGCCGCCTGCCTTAGCGAACGCGCGCAAATCAGGATTGGTGGCATCATAGAGGCTGTGCAACTTACTGAGCTCATCGAAAGTTTTCTGATCAAATTTCAGCTCATTAAGTGTAAAAGACGGTGCCGGGTTAGTGACAAAATTAACGTAACGCAGCGAAGAGAGCGAAATCATTGAGCTCATCACTGGCTGGCTCTTTTCTTCAGGAATAAACACGCCCTGCCAGGCAAGTTCAGAGCCATACTGCGGCCCGCCGACAATCAATTTACGACCGGTTTTTGCATCGCGTGGCCCGTCGTAGAGTTTCTTCAGCGCGGTAAGTTGTACGTTGCTCAAGCATTTACCGTCCTGCTGACCCGCTTTACAGCGAAGCACATCCAGGTTGGGATGACAGGCTTCCGGCGCGGCAATCAGGCCATCTTTCTGTCCGTCGAGCGCATCACACTGATTCAGCACAGCCTGATGTATCAACGGCAGGTCTTTTGACGTCAGTAGTGCGTTGCCGTCTTTGTCCCGGTTGCTGACTACCTGCCAGGCATGATACATCGCGTTCTGCACCTGGAAATTCATGG
Source organism: Pantoea sp. T14 (assembly GCF_036663535.1). NCBI lineage: Bacteria > Pseudomonadati > Pseudomonadota > Gammaproteobacteria > Enterobacterales > Erwiniaceae > Pantoea > Pantoea sp. T14. Next base: position 43,811 of record NZ_JAWUEB010000008.1, on the reverse strand, counting down.
CTGCCGCACCCGCAATGATGCCGTTGAAATCATGCGGGAAACGCTGCGCTTCCATCAGCGCTTCGCGCCCACCGTCGGAGCAGCCGTTGAAGTAAGCAAATGCTGCCGGTTTTTGATAGAACGCGGCGATGAGTTTTTTAGCGGCCAGCGCAGTCAAATGTTGTCCCCGCCATGCAAAATCGCTGCGTTTCTGGCTGTCATTTCCCCAGTCCGCTTCCTCTTCACGATGCCCCATATTTGTCGCCGCCACAGCAAAGCCGTTACTGTTGAGCGGTGCGCATCCTGCCGCTGCGCCGGGCTGCAGCGTAATGGAGCCACATAAGCCGCCACAGCCTACCTGCATATATCGTTGATTCCAGCTGTCTGCGGGTAATAAAAGACGAAAACTAATTTCCGGAGCCAGCGTCCCTTCTACTTTGCACCACTGAGCATTGTTCAGTTTGATAACCGAGGTGCTGTTAACCTGACTGCCTTTACCACCGATCTCTGTCAGGTCAGTAGATTTCAGGCTGTCACAGCTGACCGCGGGTTTCATCATTGCCAGATTGGCTGCATGTGCTTCCGGCAATATTAAAAAAACGGCCAGCAGTGACAGCAACTGCAGACCGTAAAAAAGCTTGTTCTTCATAAGGTTCCCTGAGGTAATACCGTGTGTGGCAAGTATAAATTTATTGCATATTTTCACTGCGAAATCTTTTCGTGGAGAAAGTCAGCATTTAGATAAGCAGCGTAAGGAAATATGTTTTACCTGGTTCAACGGTGAAGTAGTAGGCGCAGGCCGTATGGTGCGAATGATTCATTGCTGGCCGAGCTGGCGGCGGAAATAGCACCCTGTTACCGTGTTAATCACGCCACGCAAAAAGGCGCTGACTAAAGCCGGCACCTTTTTTACCGCCAGCTCTGCCACATTCTCAGCAAAAGCTCGGTTGTTATGGCCTTTAGCGCATGAGCAGACAGAAGAAGAGTTAATGAATAAAGCGGCCTTTATTCATCTTCTCTGCAATGAAAATCTGAGGCCGGGTTTTAAGCAACGACTCAGTAGCTTGTAGACGCTCTCATGATCAATTACCTCAAACGATCTAACGCTTCCTGCCAGACGAATGGCGTAAAATCACTGTAGCGAACGCACTGCTCCGCCATTCTTGCCGGCAATCCGGCCTGCACCTGCTGTGTCGCCTGACTCATTACCCCCGCCACGCCGACATCCTGCAAGGTTTTCACCACTTCGCCCATCTCTTCCGCGCGCCTGACGCCATGTTCCGCAACCCGGCTGATAAGATAATGCGGCAATTGATCGTTCCATCCCAGCGACGGGAAACTGGCATGCAGAGAGGCTAAAACGGCTTCTTCTACACCATACTGCCGCGCCGCACTGAGACATTCGGTGGTTAAGGCTTCCAGACCTTTAATCATTACGCTGCGACACATCTTGATCGCCGACACGTCACCAATATGCTCACTGGCAGCGCGCGCGTTGCAACCCAGCGCACTTAACGTGTCCGCAGCGAGAGACGCTGCAAACCCGCCAATCAGCAGCGGTGTAGCAAGCCGCTTTGGCGGCACCGGTGCCATGACCGCAACATCCAGATACGCTCCTGCCCCTGTTGCTATTACCTCAGCGGCAGCACGCTTGGTTTCCGGTGCAACGGAATTAAAGTCCAGAAAAATCTGGCCGGCACGCAGCAGCGGCGCTGCCTGTTTTGCGACGTCCAGCGCGCTGGATGCTGTTACCAGGGAAAACACTAAATCTGCGCCGTCCAGCGCCTCATTCAGTGAACCTGCTGGTTGAACGGCGATTTGCCCCGCCAGCCCGCGCAAATGCTCAGCGTGCTGGCTGAGAAACTTTTTGTCCCAGACACGCACGTTTGCAATACCCGCTAAATCCTGAGCATAAACCTGTCCGGCTTCACCAAAACCGATAATCGCAATACCTGTCATGTGTACTCCTCAGTTGCCTGACCAGAGTGTTCCCGGAATGGCTACTCGACCCTCAAATAGCAGGCGTGCCGTGCGAATCAGTCCGCTATTAATAACGTTGCCCGCCGCATCACGTGTCAGTATTACGCTGAACTCGCCAGTGGGATGTTCAACAGCCAGTCTCTGTTCATGGGCAGTGCTGACCTCAGCAAGCCCTTCCGTAACAGAGCCGGGGATCAGACAGGCGGTTGCCACGCTCACCGCGCCTAATACGCCAATGGATGCATGACAGCGGTGCGGAATAAAGGTGCGTGTAGTCAGGGCACCGCCTTGTTCCGGAGCGGCAATCAGCGTCATTTTTGGCACCGTACGCTGTGCCACATCGCCAAGGTTCATTCGTGGGCCAGCCTGTAGGCGGATCGACTCCAGCCGCGCTTTCAGCTCGTCGTCATTGTCCAACTGTTCGCGCGTTTCCAGCCCGCTTCGTTGCAGATCGGCTGCGCGTAACAACACCACAGGCATGCCATTATCAATACAGGTCACATCAATTCCGTCAAAGCTGTCGCGTGCATTCCCCGTCGGCAGCAACGCACCACAGCTGGAGCCAGCAATATCCTGGAAATTCAGTATCTGCTCAGCTGCGTAACCCGGCACACCGTCAATCTGCGCATCGCCTTCATACTCCACAGCTCCCTCAGGCGTGGCGATACATGCTTCTGCGATTTGCCCGGTGTTCACCATAAAAATGCGCACCCGTGTGACCTCTCCCTGCGCCGCCACCAGCCCTTTTTCAATTGCGAACGGCCCGACCGCAGCGAGAATGTTGCCGCAGTTTTGCCCGTAATCTACTACGGCTTTATTCACGTTAACCTGCGCGAACAGGTAATCAACATCCGCGTCGGGACGCGTTGAGGCTGAAACAATCGCAACTTTGCTGGTCAGCGGATCGGCGCCGCCGATACCATCAATCTGGCGCGTGTCGGGTGAACCCATGACGGCCAGTAACACGCGATCGCGCGTGGCGTTATCGGCGGGCAGATCTGATGCCAGAAAGCAGGCCGCTTTAGAGGTGCCGCCACGCATTAGGACGCAAGGGAGCAAGGTCTGTTTCATCGTCAGCCCTTCTTCAGTTCATCAAGGGAATTCACATAGCGCAGCCCTTTCTCAGCTAACGCTGGCCGCATCTGATAAATATCCAGACCCAACTCACCGGCGGCGAGTCGCTGACGTTTGCCTTCTTCCGCATCAACGCGTTTTTGTGCCGCAGCACTAACTGCCTCAGCCTGCTCACGCGGCACAATGACCACGCCATCATCATCGGCCACCACGATGTCGCCCGGACTGACCAGTTGCCCGGCACAGACTACCGGCACATTTACCGAGCCTAATGTCTCTTTCACCGTACCCTGCGCATAAACAGCTCGCGACCAGACGGGAAAATTCATGTCACGCAACGTCTGGCTGTCACGGATACCGATATCGCCTACCAGAGCGACCACACCACGCGCCTGCAATGACGTTGCCAGCAAATCGCCAAAAAAACCGTCATGACAATCTGAGGTCGGCGCTACCAGTAAAATATCGCCCGGCTGACACTGTTCTACTGCAACGTGGAACATCCAGTTATCACCGGGTGAGACCAGCACGGTCACGGCGCTGCCCGCGACCGTGCGGTTTTGCTGAACCGGGCGCACACGAACATCAAGCAGGCCACTTCGTCCCTGCGCTTCATGTGTAGTCGCCACGCCATAGCGTGCAAATTGTGCGACCAGCTCGGACTCGGCGCGCTCAATATTTCTCACGACTACACCTTTTTTATTCACGATGCTCATGACAAATCCTCCGTTACGCGCGGAAACAGGCTCTGATAGCCCTCGCCGTGGCTAATCACTTTAGATGAGGTGATCCCTACGTTACGCTTAGCCTGTACACCACGTTGTAATGCCACGCGCGTATAGTATTCCCAGAGGTGCTCCTGCCCCGCCATGCACTGGATGGCGGCATATTTTTTATCCCAGACCGACGTAATATCCAGGAGAACATCGGGTTTCCAGTTGCACTGCTCCGGCTGGTGTGGCTCAAAGCAGTAAACCGGAGGTGCACCGATAATGGTTTCACCGGGACGATAACCTTCGGCCTGCGCAATGATGCGGGCTTCCTGAGTCAGGTTAGCGGCCAGCGGATGATCGTAGTTATAGGGGTCATTCACTGAATGAGTCAGAACAAAGTGCGGTTGGACTTTACGGAACACGTCTGCAAGGCGGAACAGCGTTTCTTTATCTGCACGTAGTGGATAATCGCCAAGATCAAAGAATTCAATGCTTGCCCCGAGAATCTTGGCCGCAGCTTCGGCTTCTTCTTGTCGACTCTGCTTCACGATTGCTTCAGTCATATTGCCTTTGCGCCACAACTTTGCTGATTCGCCGCGCTCACCATAGGAAAGGCATACCACATGCACGTCGTAACCCTGAGAGGCATGCAACGCAATCGCGCCACCTGCACGCCAGACGAAATCAGCGGAGTGGGCACTGACGACTAAAGCACTCTTTTTTGCGATCTTTTCCATCATGTCATCCTGCATTTTGCTGTTTTTTTCATCCTGACATGCGGTCTAACGTGCGGGTAATGCCTTTCATTGCGTCAGTTATGACTTTTATTTATGTTGTGATTCAGACCTCAAACTCTCGGCGATAAAAATGAAAAAGGCTAATGAAGAAAATCAGTTAAAAATCATGCAAATACGCTCTTTTTGTATGATCGCTGAACGTGGAACTGTATCCGAGGCTGCGAACAAATTATTTCGTACCCAGTCGGCAATCACCCGATCAATTCGTGACCTTGAACACACTTTAAACACGCCGTTATTCGAGCGTCACGCAAGCGGCATGATGCTGACGGAAATGGGAAAATGTGTTCTGCCGAGAGCCAAGCGCGCTATACAGGAATTGCACCTGATCCCCTCGGTACTCAGCAAATTGAAACAGCGTGACAACGGTCGTGAAGAGGCTGAGCCGATCTGGCTATTCAATCTGAGACGGCTACAAATTTTTCTTGAACTGTTCAAGCTCCATCACACTCAGAGCGTGGCAACATCAATCGGTATTAGCCAGCCGGCTGTCAGCGCAGCATTGAAAGTACTGGAAAAAGGAGCAGGATTAACGCTGTTTCAGCGCACGCCCAAAGGCATGATGCCTACGCCCGCCGGACGAGAAATCGCCCCGTTTATCAGTCGCGCATTGAACGAGATGCGGCATATACCTGAAGATCTCGCTGCTCAGCAAGGGATCCTTACCGGCACAGTACATGTCGGCGCGCTGCCGCTTTGCCGCAGCAGCGTGTTGCCTCTGGCCATTACCCGACTAGTGACGCGCTATCCCGGTATCAAAATAGTGACCAATGAAAGCGCCTTTAGCGCGCTGATCACTGAATTACGCGCTGGCGATATTGATTTTATTCTTGGCGCACTGCGTCAGCACGACGCGGTGCCGGATATTCAAAATCAGCTTTTATTCGATGAAGAACTTATTTTACTGGCACGGCCGCAGCATCCGCTGGCTGGCCGACCCTTAACCCCAGATAACCTGAAGCTGACACAGTGGATCCTGCCGCGCGATAACTCACCCGCACGACATTTACTGGACCGTGCCTTTAAAACGTTAGGCATGTCTGCCCCACAACCGGTAGTGGAAAGCGGAGATTTGGCGATAGTGCGCGGGCTACTTCTTGATTCCGATATGGTGGCAGCCGTTTCTTCGCATCAGCTTGAGTATGAATTACGCGCTAAAATCCTTACCCCTCTGGCGCTTAATCTGCCTGACACACGCCGTGAAATTGGTCTGACTTTTCGTCGCGGGGCGTTGCATTCTCCTGCGGCAAAAGCGCTCTTAGACTGCATCGATGAGACGCTGACTCGCACAACCTAAACGAAACTCATACATCCACTAAACGTATCAGGCGCAAGGCTTCAATATTTATGCCCATTTGCGCCATTTTAATGACCTAACGACAATGTTAAACGCATCACAATATAAAGCTAACTCATATCTCTAAAAGCCTTTTTTGACAGACATGGCTGTTTACCCCGCTTAACGTGTTATTCGATTGTTGCCTTTCTCTCACCACAACGATAGCTGCCGTAGGTAGCACAGAAGAGAGCGTACCCGATGACAGCGAATAACCTGGTTAATGTAAAAGAGTGGATTGATGTACGTCCCATCTCGTCCTTTCAGTGGCGCGTACTGGTGCTGTGCCTGATTATCATTATGTTTGACGGCTATGACGCTGCCGTAATGGGCTTTATTGCCCCGGCGCTGATTGAACACTGGGGTATCAGTCGCTCAGCAATGGGGCCGATTCTCGGTGCGGCAATGTTTGGCGTGGCACTGGGTGCACTGATTGCCGGGCCAATGTCCGATCGCTATGGCCGGAAGCGGGTCATTTTACTGTCGGTGCTGATCTTCTCCGCTTTCAGCCTGGCCTGTGCGTATGCCGCTTCGCCCACACAAATGGCCCTGTTGCGCTTTATTGCCGGATTAGGATTAGGCGCAGTGATGCCGAACTGCGTGACTCTATTGTCGGAGTACATGCCCGAGCGTCGTAAAGGGATCATGATCACGTTGATGTTCAGCGGTTTTAACATTGGTTCGGGGCTGGGCGGATTTATCGCCGCCGGGCTACTGGCTCATTATCACTGGCCTGCCGTGCTGATTTTCGGTGGCGCGCTGCCGCTGATCATGCTGCCGGTTATTGCCTGGCTGTTACCGGAATCGGCGCTGAATCTGGTGGTACGCAAGGCTCCGCGTGCGCAAATTGCCGCGCTGCTGAACCGTATGGGCGGACATTTCACTGATGAGAGTGCCTTTATCCTTAACTCTCCCAGTATTAAGCGCAACAGCACCATTGCAGAGTTGTTTCGTCACGGCTTTGCGCGCGGCACCATCATTCTCTGGCTGACCTATTTTATGGGGCTGTTCGTTATTTATCTGCTGAATGGCTGGTTGCCAACCATCATGCGTTCCGGCGGTATTTCACTGGAGCAAGCCGCCATTATTGCCGGTTTGTTCCAGCTAGGTGGCCCGGTGGGAGGCATCATTGTTGGTGCGCTGATGGATAAACTGCGCGCGAAATGGGTTATTGGCGTGGTGTATTTAATCGGCTGTGTCTGTCTCATTACGCAAGGTCTTTTTGGACTGAGTGGCGTGGCGCTGGGTGTGATTATTTTTATCACCGGCATGTGCATTAACGGCGCGCAAAATGGGCTGCAGGTTTACTCGCCTGCATACTACCCAACCGAGATCCGTGCGACGGGCGTAAGCTGGATGCACGGGATAGGTCGTATTGGCGCTATCCTCAGCTCATCACTGGGTGGTCTGTTGATGGGGGCTTTCCCGGGCCAGTCAGCCATCTTTTTTATTCTTGCCCTGCCCGCGCTGCTTGCCGCGATCAGCATCGTTTTCCATCGCAATATTCAACTATCCATGAAGGTAAAAGGCGCAGGACTTGGTGAAATTCCGGCCCTGTCGCAAACGTTGAATAACCGATAAGTGAAGCCGCTCTTATGGCTCAGCTTATTCGTGGAATTAGGGTTTCTCATACTCTGGTCATCGGATTTCTCGTTAATCGAGCAAGTAGCAAGAAGATCGGCAAAGAATTGATAGGACGTGATTCTTCTGTTTAAAAAAATCTTAGTAAGACGTCATCTGTATATGGGACAGAAATTATATGAATATTCAGCAGGCTGTTGAAAAAACACTTTTGTCAGTTGGGATAAATGAAACAGCAGAAGTGATTTATAACCCTAATTATGATCTTCTTATAGAGCATGAGACTTCAGCAGAACTGGAGGGCTACGAGCGCGGAGTGATGACCACTTCCGGTGCAGTTGCTGTGGACACTGGCGAATTCACCGGACGCTCGCCTAAAGATAAATATATCGTCCTGGATGATACAACGCGCGATAGCCTGTGGTGGGCTAACTCCGGAACGGGACGTAATGACAATAAACCGCTGTCACCTGAAGTCTGGGCAGAACTCAAATCGCTCGTCGCCTCTCAACTTTCAGGCAAAAAACTGTATGTGATTGATGCGTGGTGCGGGGCGAGTGCTGCTACGCGACTGGCTGTGCGCTTTGTTACCGAAGTTGCCTGGCAGGCCCATTTCGTAAAAAATATGTTTATTACTCCTGATGCCGAAGAAATTGAGCAATTTACCCCCGATTTCATGGTAATAAACGGTTCCAAATGTACCAATGCAAACTGGCAGGCTCAGGGCCTCAACTCCGAAAACTTTGTCGCTTTTAACCTGTCAGAGAAGATCCAGTTGATTGGCGGCACCTGGTACGGCGGAGAAATGAAAAAAGGCCTTTTCTCCGTTATGAATTACCTTCTTCCCCAACGTGGCATTGCATCAATGCACTGTTCTGCCAACCGAGGTGCCAATGGCGATGTGGCCCTTTTCTTTGGTCTGTCAGGAACGGGGAAAACGACGTTATCTACCGATCCCGAACGTCAGCTTATCGGTGATGATGAGCATGGTTGGGATGATGACGGAATCTTCAATTTCGAAGGTGGCTGCTATGCAAAAACGATTAATTTAAGCGAGCAAGCTGAGCCTGAAATTTATAAAGCCATTCGTCACGAAGCATTACTGGAAAATGTTGTTGTGAGAGAAGACGGCAGCGTGGACTACGCTGATGGTCGTAAAACGGAAAATACGCGCGTTTCCTATCCACTTTCGCACATTGACAATATTGTCCGTCCGGTTTCACACGCAGGCCACCCGGCGCACATCATATTTTTGACGGCCGATGCATTCGGCGTATTACCCCCGGTATCGCGTCTGAACCGCGAGCAAATGCAGTACCATTTCCTTTCCGGCTTTACCTCAAAATTGGCGGGTACAGAAAGAGGTATTACGCATCCTACTCCAACGTTCTCAGCCTGTTATGGCGCCGCCTTTCTGCTGCTTCATCCGACACAATATGCCAGCGTGCTTGAAGCCAGAATGGCTGACACCAGCGCACAAGCCTGGCTGGTTAACACGGGCTGGAACAGCAAAGGCGAGCGTTTATCTCTCACCAACACCCGCAACATTATCAGTGCCATCCTTAACGGTTCTGTCAGCAATACACTTTATAAAGAAATTCCTGTCTTTAATCTTTCTGTACCAGACAACATACCGGGCGTTGATAATAACCTGCTCGATCCGCGTAACAGCTGGGACTCGGAAAAGGAATGGCTGGAAGCAGCCAACAAGCTGGCGCAGCTTTTTGTTGATAACTTTAAGCAATACAGTGACACAGAAGCGGGCAAACTGCTGGCTTTTGCAGGACCAGATTTACGTGAGGAAAGTTAAAAGCCTACTATGTGGCATTCAGCCATAAAGAGTAGCAGGTGGAAACGCTCGCTGGCGCAGCAGATTTGCCAGTTTAAACATCATCGATAATGCAAACAAAGATGGTTTTAGAGGTTCGATTAAATCACTGGCCTGATGCGAACAGCGATTTCTGTCCATTGCTCCTGCCGACAAAATACACGAGTAACACATGCTCTATTTCCGGGTACAAGCGTGTTCCCTGTTTTATGGCATGCGTGTGACGTTGGTACATACAATGCTTCAGTAAAACGCTTGCATCAACATCGGCTTTTTACCCCCTTATTTATATAGGGGGGTCATCAACAAATGAACGCAGCTTGCCTTCTGATAATGAACCTGAAATAAGTTACCAATGCTGCCGCACCCGCCAATGCAGATATTCTGTTCATTCCGTTACGCTCGCTTTGCCTACTGCCATGAGCACGCAGAGTCATCGGGTCGCTTGATGTCGCGTAACTCATCTCAGTCCTGCTTATTTTGCAGGGATATTTTCCGCTTCGCGCTGTCGATGCAGCTTCTCCAGCCACTGCGCAGTCTGTATGTAGTCGCGGGGAGTCTTAAGAACGTCATTACCATGCATTTTTTCTGCAAGAATAACCCGGCATGAACTTACAGTTTCCAGACCCGTTTTTCTGTTGCACTAACGGCCGTCAAAATGGGAAGGGACTCATGCTGTCGCTGCCTGACTGCATCGATTTCAGCATCAGTAACTTATTGTAAAACAATAGTATGGTGATGCAGGTTTCGCCTGGCATTGAGGGAATCCGAAGATGCGCTATTGTCTTGCGCCAATGAAATGGTTAAATACTGTGCGACGCTGATCGTATATCTGATTTCAGCATTAACTTGGTGGAAAGCCGCACGTGGTGCCGTTATTGCAACACCACAGCCAATGATTGTATCAAGCGCACGCGCACTAAACAGATCGCTGATCTCAAATTGCGTACTGAAGTACAACGCATAATTCAATGATTAGCTGCAGTAGGGCAGCCTCTGTTCAGGAGGCCGGGATCCAGCGAGATTGCGTTGCTCCTGCGTCATACTGAATTTTTGCTGGCTCAGCAAAGTATCGCGCTAACACTGGATCAAAATACCCGGCAACATGCTCAACTGGCACTAGAGCTCATGCTGCGTCATCTGGAAGGAGGCGAGAAACCGGATACCTACGCGGAGGGCAAAGTAGATTTTGTGATTTATACCTCCGAGAACAGTGCTTAACGTAAATTTAAAGAATGATATTTATTATCGTGTTATGAATGCGCTGATTTACATATTATTGCCAGTTATAAGATCTCAATGGGAATTACTTTCTTTCGGCAACGCAGTAGAATTAACCGAACCTTATAAAATTAAGACACTATATTTAACACTCTTGCATTCACATAAAATTGGTATCAAATATCTTTGTCGGAAGATCGTTAAATCAAAACAATCAAGCGTGTATAGATGATTTTTTAGAGGACTTTTTAAATTAATCAAAAATGCATGATCGCATCACTCTTTATCTGAATATTTTAAGTAGCTTCTATCTGGCTCATTAAAACCGGATACCTCATAAAAACTCGGCAAGCCTATATCAATAATAAGTGAAAGGTAACAATTCACGGACAACACTTGTGATTGATGTGAACCCATCAAAATAAAGTTTATGAAATGCTTGAGCTCACAAAATGAAAGTAAAATTTCATATAATATTTAACTCGGAATATAAATACCGGTAGGGTGAGCGCCACTTAACATTCTTAAATGTTTCTTAGCCGTTTTTACCAGGAGGTTTCATGGATAAAGAACTCTACATCTCGTCGAATCCTGCATCTGGCCCTAACAGCGCTACCCGTACTGAGCCGTTTGTTAAGATCATCGCTATCGTCGCCACGTTGGGCGGACTGCTATTTGGTTACGATACCGGTGTTGTTTCCGGCGCTCTACTTTTCATGCGTGGTGATTTAGAACTCACCCCCTTCACAACTGGCCTGGTTACGAGCTCCCTGTTATTTGGAGCCGCGTTTGGCGCGCTGGCTGCGGGTCATTTTTCCGACAGCGTAGGAAGAAGACGTATCATCATCATTCTTGCGATTATTTTTGCGGTGGGTGCAGTCGGTTCAGCCTTTGCGCCAGACGTGCAATGGATGATTGCCTCAAGACTATTTTTAGGCTTCGCCGTGGGTGGTGCTGCCGCCACCGTGCCTGTCTACATCGCTGAAATTGCCCCGGCAAATAAACGCGGCCAGCTTGTTACCCTTCAGGAGTTGATGATCGTTTCAGGGCAGTTGCTCGCCTACATCTCAAACGCAACATTCAATGATATATGGGGTGGGGAAAATACCTGGCGTTGGATGCTCGCCCTTTCTACCGTACCGGCCGTTCTGTTATGGCTCGGCATGATTTTTATGCCCGAGAGTCCACGCTGGCACGTAATGAAAGGGAACTCAAATGAAGCACGCAAGGTACTTGAAAAAACGCGTGCTGCTGAAGATGTTGAGTGGGAACTGGAAGAAATAGAAGAGACTATCGAGGAAAACCGACAACAGGGTAAAGGTCGTCTTCGTGATTTAGCCACGCCATGGTTGATGAAGATATTCTTTCTCGGCGTCGGTATTGCCGCCATACAGCAGCTTACTGGTGTGAACACCATTATGTATTACGCTCCAACCATGCTTACCGCGGCTGGGCTGAGTAATGATGCCGCTCTGTTTGCTACGATCTCCAATGGTGTCATATCGGTTGTTATGACGCTGGTGGGTATCTGGCTAATTGGAAAGGTTGGGCGGCGTCCCCTCGTGCTGATTGGTCAGATTGGCTGTACCTGTAGCCTGTTCTTCATCGGTGCCATTTGCTTCTTTATGCCTGAATATCATCTTGGCGAGGTTAACTTACTTCGTGCTTATCTGGTGCTCACTGGCATGCTAATTTTTCTCTGCTTCCAGCAGGGTGCGCTTTCACCCGTTACCTGGTTACTTCTTTCAGAGATATTCCCAGCCAGAATGCGTGGAATATGCATGGGAGGCGCAGTGTTCTCACTCTGGATCGCCAACTTTGCTATTTCGATGGCGTTTCCTTTGCTGCTAGCCGCATTCGGCCTTGCCGGCGCGTTTTTAATTTTCGCTGTTATTGGGATTGCAGGTAGCGTTTTCGTCATACGATTTATTCCAGAAACAAAAGGAAGAAGTCTTGAGCAAGTGGAGCATTATTTCTATGAGCTTTATAACCATAAAAAGCCTGCTCTGAATAAAATATAACCCTGCGTTAAGCATATATTTTTTAATTAGCCTCAAGCCTGCGAAATGCTGATAAAAAAACACACCTTAGCGTTTTAAATTATTGATAAATACAAAACTAGCCCTCTATTGAAGAATTAACATTCAGGAATATCTTATGTCTATCAACATTACTAATGACCGTTTCTGCATTAACCGAAAAATAGCACCGTCCATCAGTATTGAACGTTTTTTCGAGCTGGTGAAAGAGCTTGGTTTGAATAAAGTTGAGCTTCGCAACGATATGAACGGCGGAAGCGTGACTGACGGTAAAGGTGGCGATGCGGTAAGGAACATGGCCGACAAAGCTGCCATAAAAATCATCACGATCAACGCAGTGTATCCCTTTAATCAGTTGAATGATGACGTTCTGAGTCGGACTCGTCAGTTATTGAGTGATGCACGTGACGTGGGTGCCGAATCCCTGGTGCTGTGCCCGCTTAATGACGGTACCCAGATCTCAGATGACGAAACGATTTCCGCATTGAAAACGCTCGCGCCTTTGTTTGCGGAATATGGCATTCAGGGATTGGTTGAGCCGCTGGGCTTTCCTCAAAGCTCTTTACGATCTGCCACTGTTGCCCAGTCCCTGATTAAACAAGCCGGTGTACCCTTTAAACTCGTTTTAGATACCTTCCATCATCATCTCTTCGAAGATGCTGAGAATGACTTCGAGCAGGATATTGATATTACCCAAATTGGCCTGGTGCATCTGTCTGGCGTGACTGACACGCGTGCGACTCACCTCCTGACTGATGAAGAACGCATCATGCTTAGTGAAGGCGATCTTCTTAAATCCAAAGAGCAGGTAAACAGGCTTGAGCAGATGGGCTATCGCGGTATTTACGCATTTGAACCGTTCTCATCTGTTATGGACTCATGGACTGAAGAAGATATTGCTCGTGAAATTAAGAACAGCATTCTTTTCTTGAATCAATAAATTGATATAGCAACGACAGGAAATAAACTTATGACGATTAATATTGGTGTTATCGGAACCGGCGCAATTGGACGTGAACATATCCGTCGTTGCAGTCAGGTTCTTCAAAACTCGCGCGTAGTGGCATTAAACGATATAAACCGCAGCAACTGCGAACAGGTGATTAATGAATTAGGACTTGATGCGCAAATTTACGACAACGCGCATGATCTCATTAACGATACTGCTGTCCAGGCTATCTTGGTGACATCCTGGGGGCCCACCCATGAAGAGTTTGTGCTGGCCTGTATCAAAGCAGGTAAGCCAGTATTCTGTGAAAAGCCACTTGCTGTGACGGCACAAGGTTGTCTGAACATCGTTGAAGCTGAAATTAATGCAGGTAAAAAGTTGGTACAGGTGGGCTTCATGCGCCCCTATGACAGCGGATACCGTGCCCTGAAAGAGGTAATCACCCGTGGAGATATTGGTGAGCCATTAATGCTGCATTGTGCGCATCGTAATCCCAGCGTTGGTGACGCTTACACCACGGACATGGCCATTACCGATACCTTAATCCATGAGCTTGACGTCCTGCGTTGGCTACTGAATGACGATTACGTCAGTGCGCAGGTTATTTTCCCGCGTAAAACACGCAATGCTTCATCACACTTACGCGATCCACAAATCGTGCTGCTTGAAACAACCCGGGGAACCCGCATTGATGTCGAAATCTTCGTGAACTGCGATTATGGCTATGATATCCAGTGTGAAGTTGTTGGCGAATTAGGTATTGCACGCCTACCAGAACCCGTCTCCGTTCAAACGCGTAGCGCAGCAAAATTGTCAACAGCCATTCTCACTGACTGGAAAAAACGCTTTATTGATGCCTACGATGTAGAGCTGCAGGACTTCATTGATAACGTGGCTTCAGGTGAAATGACCGGACCCTCGGCATGGGATGGTTATGCCGCAGCTGTTGCTGCAGATGCCTGTGTCGCAGCCCAGAACTCAGGTGAAATTCTGCCTGTTAAGATGCCGCCGAAACCTGCTTTTTATGCCTGATTAGAGTATGACTCGGCTTTACGGCGTGGCCGCGGTTATCGTGGTCTCGCCATATCATTTTTAATGCTCATTGGAACAGGGTCCGCACTTAAATTTGCGTATTAAAAAAGGGTTCATGAACAGAATGAACCCTTTAAAATCCTCAGCCTATCAAACCAGTCAGGCTTTATCCGTCGTCCTGATCTGAGGACATCATGTCACCTTAATGCGCTGCCACCTGCGGTTTTAACTTCAGTAACTTCCGGCTTTCGGTAACATCTTCTACCGGGACAGCCGTTGCCGCATTACCCCAACTGTTTCTCAGATAGGTTGCGACAGCTGCAACCTGCTCATCTGATAATTTCCAGTCAAAGGCTGGCATAGCACCGCTGGTAGGATTGCCGACAGTCACCGCGCCACGCCCACCCTGTAGAATCGTTGTGATAATGGAAGATGCATCTTCAGCCATCAACCCTGAGTTACCTGCCAGGCTCGCTGCAAGGTTTGGAATGCCTTTACCATCACTATTATGGCAGGCAGTACAGTTAGCTGAATAAACGTTTTCACCCATTTTCATTTGGGCATTACTGACTGATAACGCCGCTGGCGCTTTATTCTTTGAAGCTGGAACAGCTTTCAAATAGACAGCAATCGCACGCAGGTCTTCATCTGTCAGGTGTTGGGTGGAATTTGTTACCGCTTCAGCCATAGGACCAGAGGCTACCGCAACGTGGTTACTGCCAAGCTTCAGGTAATCGATGATTTGATCCTGGCTCCAGCGGCCAATGCCTGTATACGTGTTAGGGGTGATGTCGGGAGCATGCCACTCGGCCAGGTTACTTCCTTGTAGATAGTCGCTGGTATCACCACCAATGATATTTTTGGCTGTATGGCATGCAGCACAGTGCTCCAGACCTTCAACTAAATAGGCGCCTCGGTTCCAGATCTGGGACTTTGCAGTATCAATTTGAAAACCCTGATTTTTGAAGAACAGCAGGTTCCACCCCATCATTGCCAGACGGATGTTATAAGGAAAACTCAGGTTAGTCTCTGGCACTTTATAATTCACTGGCTTGACTGACCGCATGTACATCCAGAGATCGTGCATATCTTTATCGCTGATTTTTACATACGCATTATAAGGCATGGCTGGATAGAGGTTTTCACCTTCCTTACCTTTGCCATGACGAACGGCACGGTAGAAATCGCGTTCGGTCCACTTGCCAATGCCGGTCTCTGCATCAGGGGTGATGTTGCTGGCATAGATACCGCCAAAGGGTGTACTGATTGAGTAACCACCGGAAAATGGCTGCTTGCTTTCGGGCGCGGTGTGGCAGGCGATACAATCTCCCGCAACAGCCACATAGCGACCACGCGCCACTGACTCGCCATCAGAGGCGGAGGGAGGCTGGCTGGTTAAAACGTCAGTGCTGGCAACATTATCTGATGACGTATCACCATTTTCCCACAATAGAGCAGCAGCAACGGTGGCAGCTACAACAGCAACCCCAGCGACAATCGTTGTCTTTTTCATATCACACCTTTACCAACGGGCCGGGATTCTTCATGTACTGTTCGATAATGGCTTTCGCCGTCCACAGGCTCAGTGCGCCAATCGTGCCCGTCGGGTTATATCCGGCATTGTTTGGAAAAGAAGAGGCACCCAGAACAAACAGGTTGTGCATATCCCAGCTTTGCTGATAGCGGTTGAGTACGCTGGTTTCAGGATCAACGCCCATTACTGCACCGCCGATAGTGTGGTCACTTGCGAAGTTATACGGTGAGTAATGGCCTGACGCGGAATTGGTACCAATAACAATTTTTGCGCCCATCGCTTTACCAATTTCGACACTTTTCTCTTCGATAAACTTTGCGGAAAGACGATCATTATCGTTGTAGTCAAAAGTGACACGCAGCAGCGGATTGCCGTTATCATCTTTGTATTCTGGGTCGAGATCGAGGTAGTAATCCTCATGAGAGAAACTGGTGCCCTGCCCAAAGATGAACGTGCCATTCTGGAACGCGTGGGTATAAGCCTTTTTCCACTCTTTACCCCAACGCGGCGTACC
Organism: Pantoea sp. T14; assembly: GCF_036663535.1. Taxonomy (NCBI): domain Bacteria; kingdom Pseudomonadati; phylum Pseudomonadota; class Gammaproteobacteria; order Enterobacterales; family Erwiniaceae; genus Pantoea; species Pantoea sp. T14. The sequence continues at coordinate 27,234 of NZ_JAWUEB010000008.1, read as the reverse complement.
CGGAGGAAGAACATCAGCATTGCCTATGGGCCTGGCACCACGTGCAACAACCAAAATGCCGGCACCACCAATGAAGTCCATCCCGGTGTGATCGAAATTATCGCCGTTCCAGTCATCAACTTGCTGTGAAAGTGCCCCAGCACCGATGTACTGATTTAAGTTTTCATCTTCGAAGAATAAGCTGGCACCAGATACCGTCTGGAAGCTGTACGCTCGCCCTACTACACCCGTTTTGCTTACAGGGTCGTAAGGTTTACCAATTTTAGAAAGAAGCAACAGGCGGACGTTCTGCATCTGGAAGGCAGAAAGGATGACGATGTCAGCGGGTTGATCCCACTCTTTTTTATTTTTATCAAGATAAGTCACGCCAGTAGCAGTCTTGCCGTCAGCAGATTTATTAACACGCACTACAGCGGAATCAGTCAGTACGGTGAAGTTTTCACGCTGCATTAAAGCCGGAATAACACAGGCATTAGGGCTGGATTTTGAGAAGTTACCGCAGCCATAGTAGAGGCAATAACCGCAATAGGTACAAGGTCCCATCCTGACACCCAATGGGTTCACATAAGCGCGTGAAGCCTGGCCTGCAGGAACCATAAAGGGATTCAGGCCCAGAGATTTTGACGCGTCACGAAAAATATCGGTTAAGCGCATGCCTTCAAGCGGCGGCAAAGGATATTCAGTGCTACGGTTGCCCTCAAATGGGTTGCCGTCTGGAACAATTTCACCGTTGAGTTTTCCCGCTTTACCTGAAACGCCTGCGATACGTTCAAAGCGATCATAGAATGGTTCAAGCTCGTCATAGGTCACTCCCCAGTCCTGAAGAATGATGCCTTTAGCAATCTGCTTTTTACCGTAGCGCTTTACAGTTTGGCTGTAGGGCTCAAAGTCGAAAGGCGTAAAGCGCCATGCCATGCCCGCCCAGTGTGTTCCAGAACCGCCAACGTTATATCCCAGCTCATTCAGGTTCCAGTCACGGGAAGGCAGTGCGGTTTGCGTTGTGTTATTGCGAAACGTTGTGGTTTCAACTGCGGGTGGCAGTAGCATGCTGCGGCGGGTATCCCAGCGCAGTTCGTCAGTATCAATCGAAGGGGGAAAATCAGTTGCGGTTTCAAACCATGGGCCGCGCTCAATAGCGACGACATTTAAACCAGCACGTGTTAACTCTTCGGCGATTAAAGAGCCACACCATCCCAGGCCGACGATGGCAACGTCAGCTTTTGGTCGAATATTTTTCATTTTAAAACTCGTACTTGCGCAACAATAGCGTCGGTGAATTAAAGGGTGTTATCAATCAGGCTGGTTGGGATGATTTTGAGCTTTTTCCCTTTCTTAGCGAGCAAGTCGCGGAAGTCATAACGCGCGCCGGGAAAACCAATCATTTTCCAGCTAGCCATATCTTTATTTCCGCCATAAATAGGATCGGACAGGAACCCTTCGCGGACGTTTTGAAGCAGTAATTCGAAAAATACCTTGGTCTCAACTTCCTCACCCAAATTGATATGATTCGTTTCCATTGCTGTTAAAACGTTGTCCTGTTGATCACCCGATAAATCAACAAAGGCTTTGCCGTATTGTTTTTGGGTAGCCTGATCCAATGCGGCAATGCCAAGTCGGTAGCGCTGAGCAGGCGTCAGCGCAGACTGCGGCCCCTGCTCTGGTGTGCCTTTCACAAACTTCCCTAGACGGTACACGGCTACGGCATTGCCATAATCGCCTGCAAGTTGTCTATCAATGAAGATCGCACAGCCCGCATCCTTACCACTGATACTCATTTCATCAGCAGGAATAAAGCGCTCAGAAATAGCACCAACGGTTGCAAATTCATGGGGTGTTAAATATTGCAATCCTCCTTGTCTTGGAGGTGGAGGCGGGGTATTTACTTGACCTGGCTGCCAGGGCTGGCCGCCATTAATCACATCAGCTTTAGCAACTGTAGGTATAGAAGAGGCCACTCCCAGCGCCGTCATGGAAGTGAGAAATTCTCTGCGTTTCATATTATCCCTGCTATTGAATTGGCCACATCAAAATGGACTAATTAAAAGAACAAACACAAATTGCCAAAATTGATTAGGGAACCGCTGAAAGCGGAACATTTCCATGAGGTATTTTTAATTCTAAACTTCCGACTTATATATTTTTATTGTTTACATTTTCGAAAGTTTTCTTAAAGAAAATTTAACAGCGGCGCAATGCTAAGGACTTCCCCTTAAGTTTCAAAGGAGTTTCTTGATGGTTTTCCATCATGAGTAATATATGAACGCTCTGAAAAAATACTCGGTGTCTTGGCGGCATCTATTCACTTATTTGAGTGTTTGTGCTTAGGATAATAATAAGCTTTGCTCTGTACATTTAAAAATCAATTCCTGATTCCTTTTGCACCGTTGTGGAGAAAAAATGAAAAAAGTGACCCTGGAAATGCTGGCTGAAAAAGCGGGTGTTGGAATCGCCACGGTTGACAGGGTGTTAAATGAGCGCGGCGGAGTAAAACCTGAAACTGTTCGTAAAGTGTTAATAGCGGCTCGTGCTGCCGGCCTTCAGCGCTTATTACCTGAAGAAAACAGTCATCCCTGGCAAATTGAAGTGTTTTTGAGCAGCCTTGAATCCTTTTTCTTTCGCCAGTTAGCAAAAGAATTTGCTTTGGTCGCGAATAACCTTGGCTATCGTAAAATAACACTTCATCGTACCTTAGTCCCAGAATCTGAGCCCGATAAGCTTGCCAAAAAAATCAAACAAAGCAGTCACATCCGTGATGGAATAATCGTTTTTGGACATAACTATCCGATAATTTACGAAGCGCTCACATACTGCATGGAAAAAGGTGTGCCGGTGATTACACTCGCGACCGATCTACCCAATGCCAACAGGCTTTGCCATGTAGGTATCAATCAATACCAGGCCGGTCGAACTGCGGGATTATTGATGAGTAAGAGCCGCACCACGCCAGGTACCATAATCATGGTCAGCGGGCGTGTTGATTTTCATGCTCATATTCAGCGTGTTGCAGGCTTTCGAGATATGATTGAACAACGCGCTCCACATCTGGCACTTCATGAGGTGCTTGCTGGGCAGGATGAGCCTGACAAAATTCGATCACTTTTAAATACGGTTTTGAAACGGAACGATAATATTATTGGCTTATATAATACTGGTACGGGAAATAGTGATATAAGCAAAATACTACGCCATTATCACTTAGATAAATCATGCCTTTATATTACCCATGAACTTTCATCAGTAACGCGTCAATTATTAGAAAGTGATCAACTTGACTATACGCTTGATCAAAATGCTCATCATCATGCTACCTCAGCCATACATATTATGCTCAGGCATCTTGAACAAGGTTATAAACCTGATACCTATTCAGATGGCAATGTTGATTTGAGGATTGTTACGAGTGAAAACATGTCCTAATACCGTTTCTTGGTAAAGCCGTGTTAATTCTATGAACGCCAATGAGTCAATCTCATATCAAACATGCGTTGATAAAGGTTGTTTTTATTGGCTTTCAATTAACATTAATCTGTTGCCGTCAGGTTCAATGCTTTTGAAATCCGAGGGAATTTCAGACTGAAATATGAACACTTTAATCTTCAAAAACATACTGTTAGATGAAAAAATCATTGGGAAATGTTTTCAGCGGATATGACTTTGCCACATGGTATAGAAAAAGGACCACTTCAACTGCAAGCGCAGCTTTGTGGCCCATCATGTATGAGATTTAAAAGATTAAAGCTTTTATTTCTCCTGTAACTGCATTTTCTCAATCACTTTTTTAACAGCCACATCAAGCTCAGTCTGAAAAGCAGCCGGTAAGCGTGAGAACTCGTAGGTGACTAATCGCTTTTCAACATCAACTTTCTTACGGGCAAATTGCTTTTTATCAGCAAATTCTCCCATCTTCTCAGTGACAATCTTTTTATCTACTTTCGTGGCTTTCCTGCCAGCACTTGCCACGCGAAAATAGCCGATAATTTTGGTTTTATTTGTTGGATCGTCGAAATCGAGTGCGATCCCGTTTTCAATTCGGTTACGTACGCTGTCAACCAACTCCCCTATTTCAATATTTTGAACGCTAGCTTTGTCTGCAATATCGAGTAATGCCTGATAATCGGTAATGGAAAGCTCACTTACTGAGGGAAACACGGCAATCATTTCATCAGGCACCGCTGCAGCCTGAAAAGCGCGGGTTATTTTTGCAGCGGAAAGTCCTTCGGCTTTGGCAATATCCGACTGATTCATACCTTCCGGATACATCAGTTGAAGGCGCTTTCCCAGCTCTCGCAGCGTGTGTTCTTTAGCTGTCTGGATATCTTTCGCTAACTGGCGCGCATCGGCTAAATCAAGATCATCTTTGGTTACCAGCACTTCAAAAGGAGTACCATTATAGAGACACGCTGCGCGGCGGCGAGAACCGTCCAGTACCTCAATACGACCATCAATCTCCCGGCCAATTGCAGGAAAAAACTGTTGCAGCTTAATGGTACGGGCAATGTCACTAACGGATTCAGGCGTAAGTAACGACTGGTCCCGACCGTTAACTGAGGCATCTACATAGGTCTGGGCTTCAATATCATCATGCAATATTTTTGTGAGAACGAAGCGTGCTTCGGCACCTGATTTCAGTACGAATACCCGAGCGCCTTCCGTCTCACTCAGCATTTTCGAGAAATTTGAATTGCCCAGCGTACGGCCCATCTTTTTCATTACTTTTGTCATTTGATACCCCTTACGAACTCAATTCTCTTGAACACCGCTTGTGTAAACCGTTCAGCTTCACGTTTTGCATTTTTCAGTGCCTCCGCGCTCCCTGGGTAGGATTGCGGATCGGCGCTGACGATAGTGTCAAAAGTCTCTCCACAGCGCTCAAATCCGTCTAAGCGGGGTAGTGTGGCGTCCAGAATATAAGAAGTGAAAACATCCCGAGCCAGGCCATGCGTCATTTCATGGTCGCGCTTGGAGGTCATCTTCGACATAAAGCCGATGTTGCCCTTAATTCGAGGATTAATGCCCTCCTCTTCCAGCTGCTCGAGCATCTCTGGCAAACGAGTGAGGTATTTAAGAGTGGAGTGGAAATCGACCTGAGCTGGCGGCGTTGGCGTTAAAAGCAGATCGCTGGCGGCAATGGCATTAAGCATAAAGGCGTCGAGATGCGGCCCGGTATCGATAAAGATAAAATCATAATCTTTACCGACCCGATCAATGATATTACGCCGCAGAACCTCTGAGGGCAGCACGCCAGATAGATGCTCATGAACAAGGTCGTTCCATTGGCTGGCCACGAAGCCATCATCAATGGAGGCGGGAATGATATCGACACCCGGAATGATAGTCGGCTGGATAATATCTTTATGAAGTTGTTCAGCATCCAGGTCATTAAGCATGGCCTGCGCTGCGGTCTCCATGATTGAACCGATGCTGTTGGTATGATTCAAAAACATCGTGCTGGATGCCTGTGGATCCAGGTCAATCACAAGGTTACGTAGGTCATACTGTAACAAATCTGGATGAACGCGAAGCCCGTGGGCAAGGGTTACCGTACTCACGGTTTTCGATACCCCGCCTTTCAGGTTAACCACGAAAATCACAAACGGGCCTTCCCCTTCATGCAGGTCACGATATTTCGGCACCTTACGATGCGCATAAATATCGACCACATCCTGCACGGTCAGCGCGTAATGCTTGGCATTGCCCGCATCCTTTTTACCGAACAAATGCCCCTTCGCTTCCATCTCTTCTATAGCCTGCTCAACGGCTCGACGACTGAGCTTAGGCATATTTGCCACAGAGTTACGAGTGAAAGTCTGATAGTACCGATCAAGGCCAAATTCCTGGCGTTTATCGATAATGTCGTCGCTCATGCTGCGCAGCATGGCATTTGCCCTGCGAGCCGTCTCGTCTACGCCACCGTAATTGCTTTTCATCCCGCTACTCCATTGGCAAATTTTCCGTAAGTGTACACACAGTATTGTTATGTGCAATAAATTTCGATATTCAGGAAAAAGTTGTACATAGCAATAAGTTTTGTCACCGTCAGCTTAGGGTTTAGCCTGGCTTATCACCTGTACCGGGCTCCTAAGATTGATCTTTGTTGAGTTGCTGAGTAAGCATGGCCACGGAAAAGGGTTAAAGATTATCGGTCATATGCTAGAGGTTCAGGCTAAGCATCTCTTTTTTACCGTGGTCGTCTGTTCTTGATTAGATTTTAATGCCTCAATGATGTGTTCCTGTTGAATATTTTTTATATAAATCATTAACTTAATACTATTTTTATAAAAATCATTTGGTCTACTCCCTGGTAAGTAAGTTTTGCGTAATACATAGGTTTCCATTCGTATGCTCCGCTCAGGCTGGAAAAGCGCAGAGCGCCAACCCTCTAACTTCTGATGCCAACAACGAACGTTGACGATTGGCCCAAACGTTATCAGTCGTATGCTAATTACGGTGTAATAGCCCTGCCCTACCAATGAAAAACACTGCTTAGGTAAGAAACTCTCTGGTCATAATCTGCTGCTGTAACAAAGGACTCGAAATAGGCTTATCTCCCGCAAAAAAAGTTTCCAGTCGTATGCAGAAGTTATCACTTATATGCTTGAGAAGGCTTTAATGAAGGGTGTTAGTAGGGTGGATTATCCTTAAAAAGGGTATCTGGGAAAGTTATCGGTAATATGCTGGTAGTTATCGTTCGCATGCAGAAAGTTATCGGTCGTATGCATATTCCTGTTATTCAGGCGGGGCTATGAAGTATCTGACTGGCGAGGATTGAGAGAAGGTTATCAGTCGTATGCGCGAGGGTTATCAGCCATATGCAATTTCAAAAACATATTGCTAAGCCCTAAGCCACAGCGCTGTGGTCATCTTTTTACATAAAATTTAAATTATAATTATTTAAATTCAATAACTTAAACTGTTTTTTATATGAGATAAAATTGTAATCAGCAACGTTTTCATGCTGTCTGAGGTATGACTGAATCCGCAAAGGTTTCCCGTCGTATGCTCTAACATAAGAGATTACGTTAAAGGTTATCGGTCGTATGCGGGCGTCTGTTTAAAAAGGGACCTGGAACGAGCCGAAAGCCAGCCAAGCACTCATGAGAAATGAAATTATGCTGATGAGCTGATTCATAATCATTTGAATAAGCTCATTATTTTGGAAAGGTTGGCAGTCGTATGCTAACGCTGGTTACTGGTCATTTGCTATCGAGGGTGATCAGGATTTTTGCAATCTCTTCCTCTGTAAAACCTGAATCCTTGAGCTTACTGATTTTAGATATCATTGCCTCATCAAGAATTTGAGGTTCAGCAGCATAGGTATCATTCATTTTTAAGGCTTTATCAGGCACTAAGCTCGGATTTCTCTTTGTGATATTGAAATATACCGATCTCCCGCGCTTAAACTCGCTGTACTCCAGATAATTGATTTCCTTCAATTCAGCCAGGGCTTTACGCACAATATGATTCTGATAAGCAATGCGCGATTTCAGGCGTAATCTTTCCCGAAGGCGTTTCATTGAAACCGGAGCCGGATTTTTCGGTAGGCTCTCAATGAACGTGTAAAGCGCCTGGGCAGATTCTTTACGGGGAAGGTGGTCAATTGCCTTAAGACGGAGATAAACCTTATAGTCCATCTGATAGAGGTCAGTAAGACGAGGATCGCCTTCTATCTCGACTTCATTTTTTGTCATGCTGTAATGCGCGCTGTTTACAAGACCTGTTGTAAGAGAGCCGGTCTCATTACGAAACTGTATCGTCACGCCACGTAAACGCATAAGGGATTCATCTATACGCTTCTTCATGTCTTTGTTAGAGCGCTTCGAATCGAACCCGCAGTTCTGTAGAAACTTTGTGAATGGCAGTTTCAGCTTACCTGCGAAACTGCCATTATCGTAGATGGAACGTATGATCCCTAACCACACCCGAAAGTCAGTGGCCATATCAAGCCGTTCGGAACGAATAGAGATATCCTTGTAGCCTTCCCGCTTAACCACTTCCAGATGGTAAAGATCCTCAAATGCATCCACGGTCGATTTAACCGTGCTTACTGAGGATTTAGATTTTGCATGGTCGGTATTGGGAACAAAAAGCCCAAGGCGCATTAAGGCGACCGGCTGAACCGTTGCGTTAGCCGTAGGATTGAGGTGGACAAGTTCACCCGTCTTTTTATTCACTTCATCAGTCATGCTATCTAAGTCATTGACTTTTTTGGTCATAAACAACTTCCGTTTATCAACAGGTGAATTCTACGCTGCATACGACGGATAACCTTATCAGCATACCAATGGAAATCAAAGAGCATATAACCGATAACCTAAAGCATACGAACAGTAACCAAATGCATACAACTGATAATTTTTTGCATATGACGGATAACCTCAATTGCCATTTAAGCCAGACACAGCAAGGGCTGCAGAGGTGCGGGGATCGTTTAGGCTTTTTTGGATCGATATTAGATCGTATTAAGATCGTATTACTGGATCTATCCTGTTGATAACGGGGATAAGTAAAAAGCAGACTCACAGGAAGGATGCGGGAAGCCGCGGATACGCAATCGATATGTATCAGCACGTCAGAACCTACAACTAATCATTAAAAGATTGAAAGAAGCGTCTGAATGCAGTTTTACTAAAACGTATTTTTTACATTTAGTCCCATGTCACCTGAAAACCGCAGTGATGGAGCTTTCATTCAACGTATCTTGTGCCTTGCAGTCAGTGGGAGCTGGAATGAGGAATTCGTTGCCTGGCTCCAAGGCTCGCTCGATTTACTTCATGTAATCAATCCATACTTAACACACTGTTTTTAGCGCGGGCATGAAGGTTCTGCCTGCTCTTGGTATTAGACAGAGCCGCCAGTTACTCATGGTAGTGTGTTTACTTTCAAATTCTCCGTTTCGCCAGCCCACTACAAACTCTGATGGCGTCTGAAAATCAGTGCTGAATGTGGCCTGCATACGTTATTGTCCTGCCGCCAGTCTTTAATCATTTCCTGATGTGAATGCTGTCGCTGAACCCATTCTGTATTGGCTTACCAGACTGACTTAACCGCAGCGTCAAGGCATGTTTATAAGCCGATTGATCCAGTGTCCGACATGTAAATTCAGGACTCTGATCGGTTCTTATCGTTGCAGGATAACTTAGTGACCGCACGATTCTGAGATGGTGTGATTACGGACGGAAATCGGGGTTTCGGCTTTGCGGAGAATCTGGATGCACTGTTCGTTGTAAAAACGCTTCTTCACGGAGAGGTCCTCATGTTACTGATAAAGACATTACTGACATCGTGAGGTATTAATCAATGGAGAGCACGTCAGAACCTTAGTGCATCTCATTTATTATCTCGAGTATCTGTCTTTAGCTGCAACGTTTAACTGGCAGCTGAATTAAAACGAACTTAGTTTAGTGTCTATTCAAGCCCCCTACCCTTTGCACGTTATCGCGGATAGTTGAATGATTTAAATCTGGAGACAATTTTTGTATCTCTAAAGATTAAAAAAATCCCTGCAGGTTTTCTATGATAAGCTTTTGTTTTAAATCACTTTTTATAATTTATTTCACACTGAAATTCCCAGTTCCTTTTTGCGGAAATCGCTACAGCTAAGGCTCATTTCGACGGCAGAATCGGATGCTGCTGGAGTAGCTTTTTGCTGACCGCTAATAACAGAAAATCAAGAGTGTAATGAAGCAGTGGATGGCTTTTTCAGATAAAGCGAAAACCCGCTAAAAAGCGGGTTTTCCATTTTTGAGGCGGATTTAATTGAACCGTTCCTGCAAACTTTTCAGACGCTGCTGCACCTCTTCATGAGGCTCACCGTTAGCGCATTCTACAATGTACTTACGATGAACCGACAGGCTGTCAGAGGGCCACACTTCGAGAGCGTTAATTGCCATCTGACGGTTTCTGATCACCGGGCTCCGCAGTGCAGCTGCAAGTAAAGGCCATCCCATTTCTGGGAAGCGCTTCATTTCCTGTAATACCGAATCCAGATGACGTTGAGAATTCCATTTCGGGCCCATGCCGCTGCTCAGCGTCGGCCCACTCGCAATCGCCTTAAGATCAAACTGTGCTTCTGCCAGACTGCATACGCGGCTGGCCTGGCCTGCGTCCTCTGTTTGCATCAATTGGTACCAGAGGGTTGACTCAGGATTATCGCGCTGGCGTGCAAACAGAGCAGGGAAGGGATCCTCTTGACGAGCGCGGCACACTTCAATAGCAAGATTGAATGCGTAATCTTCGTCGCCTGCCAGAGCCAGTTTAATCACCTTATCCCAAATCGTTAACGCCAGTACTCCGGCGCTTATTGCCACTAATTGCGAGGAAAGGTCTGTCTCCATTGATTCCTCACTCTGTGCCCACTCCCCGATCCGGCTGGCAGTGAGATAGTGCAGGGGATGAGCGGGCTGATAGGCAATAACATGGTGCAAATAGAGCAGGCAGACCTTAGCACCATCATCGTAAACTGACATACCGGGAACCGGACCTTCGTTTAACAGCGCATAAATCATCTCCGCTGCACCCAACAGAAGGGCATCGTCGTGTTCCGTTGCCAGCGCATCCGCCAGCCCTCCGCGTACCGCACTGTTCACCGCGGTGTACTCGTTCATGACTGAATTGGCGAAGCCCTCGCGCAATAGCCAGTCACAAATCGTTTTATCCATTGTGTCTGGCATACGCTCCATCAGATGAATACGTCCCCAGCCGTTGACACGTAGCGCCATGTCAAACCAGATATCAGCATACTGCTCTGGCTCGACCATAACGCGCAGCGCGACAATACCATACAGCGTAAACTCATCATGGCTTGCCAGCACCTGCAATACTTCAACACTGCGCGGATGTGGAAAGAAGGCCAAAACCGCCATGGCAAACTTTACCGCATTACAATCCGGGCTCTGGGTGCAGAGTAATAACACCAGCTCATTGAGCTTATCCGCTCGCAGATCACGAGAATCTGAGATGGCTTTCAACAGGTCATCAATGTAATGCAGCGGTGAGTCATGATTTATCAGGTCATACAGCCCCTGCATTGCCGTTAAGTCCGGTTTTGCAAGCACCTGTTGCAACGCAGAGAGAATGTCCTCTGCACTTGGGCCTTCACTTCCTACACCGAAGTGATAAATCATCGTGCCTTCAAGCGCACCCGGTGCCCAAAACGCTTCATCTGAATCACCTAACGGCTGGTTCTCTAAAACGCTGTTATCCCATGCCAGTGGTTGTGGCTGATTACAGGCCTGTTCAAGACGTGCATAGATCGATGCCAATTGTGTATCCCACACCAGCGGGAAGGTATGTTGTGTTTTTTTCCCCAGAAACCGGTTAAGCCAGCTGTTCATATCCCTTCCCTGTTATGCGTGATGTCCCAGAACTGTTTCAAACAGCAGTGCGTCCAGCAATGCGTCATCGCGCTTGCCAGGTGACGGGGCAAGTGTTGCTTCAGTTCGTGCCAGCTCAGCTTCGATGAAAGCGTGCAGAATGGGCCGGCGGGGTCCATATTGCGCTTCCCCGGCGCGCTGTTTCGCGGTAAGCAACTCAGCAATTTCCTGCAGCAACGGTCCTTCATGCACTGTTTCCTTCAGCAGTCGATCGAAGCGCATGGGTGGTGCACCTTTACCCGCTTCAATCCAGCGCACGGCTAGCAGAGGGCGCAGGACATAAAAATACTTTTTCAGCCTGACTTCATCACCCTGCAGATAGTGACGAAAATTTTTGTGCGCCATAGACCGGTAGTGCCAGCGCGCGCGCTCCGGTGAAAAGAAACGATCGCTAACTGCATTCACACGAGCCATTACATCGTCGTTCTGCCGGTATATAACAGGTGAATCCAGCCAGTCGATAAGGGTCGGGTTGGCACGCTTCAGAAGACCCAACGCTTTTCGCCACTCCCAGCCGCAGACGTCGAGTTCGGTATCTATCGGTTTTTCGATAACGTCTCGCGGCGATTCAACACGCAAGTACCACTCCGGTTTGTGCACGTAGAGAAAACGCACATCATAATCACTGTCCGGTGACGCAAATCCCCAGCCACGACTGCCTGATTCACAGGCGAACAGCACACGTACGTCGTACTCGGCCTCTATCTGTTGCAGGACGCCGCGAACGCGCTCGCGCATGGTTTCATCAACGCCGTGTAATCCTGTTTTTATATTCATCCTGTTCTCCCTTTTATCCTTTTATCCTTTTACACACACCACCTGACGCAACGTATGAACGATCTCTACCAGTGAGGATTGCGCTGCCATGACGGCATCAATGTCTTTGTAGGCCATAGGTATTTCATCTATCACGTCACGATCTTTACGGCACTCCACATGGGCTGTAGCACGTATTTGATCGTCAAGGGTAAAGCGGTTTTTAGCGGCAGTACGGCTCATGGTGCGTCCTGCGCCGTGGCTACAGGAGCAAAAGCTCTCTTCATTTCCCAGGCCGCGCACGATAAAACTTTTTGCACCCATCGAACCAGGAATGATACCCATCTGTCCCTTTTGCGCGGACACCGCACCCTTACGCGTAACCAGCACCTGCTCATCAAAGTGTTGCTCCTGCTGCACGTAGTTATGATGGCAGTTCACCGCTTCCTGATGCGTGGCAAACGGTTTAGTTATGCAGGCGGACATGGCAGCCAGTACGCGATTCATCATGACCTCGCGGTTGTGATGCGCATAATCCTGTGCCCAACCCACCGCTTCCAGGTAATCCTCATAATGACGACTCCCTTCACTGAAATAGGCGAGGTTACGATCCGGAAGATTAGCGATGTGCTGCTGCATGTCTTTCTGTGCCAGTGCGATGAACAGTGTGCCAATGGCATTACCCACCCCGCGCGAGCCGCTGTGCAGCATTACCCATACCCGGTCAGCCTGATCAAGGCAGATCTCGATAAAGTGATTGCCTGTGCCAAGCGTACCCAGATGCTGATGGTTATTGGTTTTCAGCAGCTGTGGATACCTGTCCGTCAGATGCTTAAACCGGGACGCCAGTTTTGCCCAGTGCGCATCAACGTCGGCTGGCGTGTCGTGCCAGGCACCTTTATCCCGCTTGCTTCGGGTGCTGGTGCGACCATGGGGTACGGCTTGTTCGATGGCGCTGCGCAGTCCCAACAGGTTGTCGGGCAGATCGGCTGCAACCAGTGAGGTGCGCACGGCAATCATGCCACAGCCAATATCTACGCCTACTGCCGCCGGGATGATGGCGCCACGTGTCGGTATTACACTGCCAATTGTTGAGCCTTTGCCCAGATGTACATCGGGCATGACTGCCATATGTTTAAAAATAAAGGGCATGCTGGCCGTGTTAAGCAGCTGCTGTCTGGCTTCAGGCTCTACCGGCACGCCCTGTGTCCACATTTTTATCGGCGCACCCGAGACAGAATTGAGTACTTCAAATTGAGGTTTCATTTTCTTTTTCTTTTGCAGTATCAGTGACTCTATACATAGCGAATAACGTGCCAGAAATTATATTCATGAAAAAATATGAATAAATTACTGATTTTAATGTTTTTTATTTAAATGAGCAGATTTGTCTTGGATAATTTGGAGAGATATTCTTATCTTATTAAATAAGAATTTATCTTAGAGGATAAGGCATGAAGCGACGAGTCGTGATTGGCGTTCTGGGCACTCAACTTGACAGGCGCGGCAAACGTCAGCATCGCTGGACCAAATGGCGTCCCAGCGTGGCGCTGTGCCAGCACGCGGATTTACCCATTGACCGCTTCGAGTTGTTACACCAGCCGGGTGACATCAGTTTGGCGGAACGACTGGCAGAAGATATTGGAGAGGTCTCGCCGCAGACGCAGGTCGTACCGCATGCAGTCAGTCTTGCTGACCCATGGGATTTCGAAGAGGTCTACAGTGCATTTCTTGATTTCGCCAGCCGTTATCACTTCGATACTGAGAACGAAGAGTATCTGGTGCACATCACCACAGGGACTCACGTGGCGCAGATTTGCTGGTTCCTGCTGACAGAAGCGCATTACCTGCCAGCCAGCCTGTTGCAGACCGGACCGGGCCTAAAGGGCGAAGTAACGCCAGAAGGCGTGTACTCGATCATTGATCTGGATTTGAGTCGTTATGCCACATTAACCAGTCGCTTTCAGCATGAGCAGCAGAGCTCAGTTTCATTTCTTAAATCAGGTATTGAAACCCGCAACCCCACGTTTAACGTGCTTATCGAACAAATCGAACGTGTGGCGCAGCGATCAAGTGCACCTATTCTTTTAACGGGACCAACGGGGGCAGGGAAATCTTTTCTGGCAGAGCGTATCTTCCGGTTGCGGCAGTCCCGTCATCAGGTTAAAGGGAAATTTGTGGCAGTAAACTGCGCTACGCTACGTGGCGATAACGCCATGTCGACGCTGTTTGGCCATGTCAAAGGGGCATTTACCGGCGCACTGGCTGCGCGCATGGGATTACTGCGTGAGGCTGATGGCGGCATCCTTTTCCTGGATGAAATCGCAGAGTTAGGGCTCGATGAACAAGCCATGCTGTTGCGTGCGATCGAAGAGAAGCGCTTCTTCCCGTTTGGTGCAGACCGTGAAGTCAGCAGCGATTTCCAGCTGATCGCGGGCACGCATCGGGATATGCGGCAATGGATAAGAGAAGGGCGCTTTCGTGAAGATTTGTACGCACGCATCAATATGTGGACATTCAGCCTGCCGGGCCTTGCCGAACGCCGTGAAGACATTGAACCTAACATCGAGTACGAACTTCAGCGCTTCATGCGCGACCAGCAGAGTCAGGTACGCTTCGATAAGGACGCGCGTGGCCATTACCTGCGTTTTGCGAACTCAGATGACGCCGTCTGGCGTGGCAATTTTCGTGAACTCGGTGCCAGCGTAGCGCGTATGGCAACGCTGGCAGAAAACGGACGCATTACAGTCGCGCTGGTGGATGAAGAGATCATCCGTTTGCAGGCAAACTGGTATACAGAAGAGAAATCTTTGGTGGCATTACCAGTCGATAATGAGATCGATCTGTTTGATCAAAAGCAGCTGGAAACGGTTATTGACGTTTGCCGGCGCTCAGCCTCGCTTTCAGAGGCTGGCCGCAGGCTCTTCGCCATCTCCCGCCAACAGAAAAAACAGCCAAACGATGCGGACCGATTGCGTAAATACCTCATGCGTTTTGATTTAAGCTGGGAGGATATGCAAAAGGGATGACTTAACTGCAGGCAGGGTTGTGTCTGTTCCTGGGAGCGCGACCTCGCTCATTGCCTATGCACTGACGCCCTTTCGCATTGAGTTAATTAACGCCCGAAAAATATTAGCGCATCTCCAACAGGAAAACAGCTCCGCCAGAAGAGGGTGCATAGCCCTGCTTAGCTTGCGGGTCATCGCTGAATCATCTTGCGGGTTAATGCCGTGAAAAATCCAGGCATTCGTTTGCGGGCATAACCCTGCAAACGGTTAAATTTTTATAAAAAAACGAGTAAACCGATCAGGACACCTCACCGCTCTGCCTAAACAATGTGATCTCTCTTGTGCTTTTTTTATCCAACTATCGATTAACTGTGATCAAGGTCCAGTATCAATCGATGCCCACTTGTATGGTAGTAGTCTTGATAATTATGTTATCAGCGTGTTTAATTTTTGCTCTGCTGATTAAATTTTAAACATTACAAGAATAACGACAAAACAGGGCGTGGCCTGGCCAATAGCATCAGGGTAAGGCTGCAGACTATGATGATTTTTCTAAGGCACTGGATATGACACCTCCCTCATCTGAACTGACACAACAACCGACAAAAGAGACCGCTACTGCCGCTGAACACGTTCCACGCAGCGGGCTGTATCGCTTTCTGCCCAGAGCGCACCCTCTCTCCTGGTGGATGCTGGTCATTACGACGCTTGCGATCCTGATGAACTCAATTGACCGGATTATTCTTCCTACTCTGCTTCCGGCAATTATGCAGTCATTTAACCTGACAGAAGTTCAGGCGGGTTGGCTCAATTCACTTAGCTTTGTTGGAACCTTAGCCGGCGCAGTGATTTTCGGTTTGTTCTCAGACTGGTTAGGTGCCGGACATAAGCGCTGTTACAGCTGGTGCGTGACGGTGCTGGTGGAAATTATCTCAGGTGTGGCGACTGCTTTTTGTAAAACGCTGGGAGCGTTTCAGGTGCTGCGTGTCACGATGGGCATGGGAACTGGTGGGTCGGAACCGATTAACGTCGCTCTGCTCGGCGAGTGGTGGCAGAAAGAGAACCGTGGATTTGCTATTGGGGTGCATCACACCGGATTTCCGCTGGGGCAATTTATCGGTCCTATCCTAATCGCCGCTATTCTGGCTTTTGCGACCTGGCGTGAAGCCTTTTTGTTTATTCCGCTGATTGGCTTAGTTATTTTGGTGGCACAACTCATCATTGGCACACGTAAAAATCACCAGAAGGTTAATGACTGGATCGTTGATAACAAGCTGACGCCGCCCGTTACCGAATCCTTGCAGAACACCGTTGAGAAGCGTTCTGTATGGGCTAATGCCGCTTCCTGTTTGAAAAATCGTAACTGCCAAATGGCTATTCTGCTGATTTTTGGTTTTACATGGGCAGAGATGGGGATAGCTAACTTTCTGACGCTGCAACTGACGCGTGAAGTTGGACTCGATCTCTCGACCGCAGCAATCATCTCTGGTGCATCGGGATTGACCGGCTGGATTGGACAGATTCTGTGGGGCAGCTTCTCTGATGTGAAAGGGCGTAAGCGCTCGTTGGGTATCATTATTACGGGCTGGGTTCTGGCAGCGGCGCTGTGCATGTTCATCCATTCCGCTACGCTTGGCTGGGCCATTCTTATCTTTTGGGGCCTGTTTCGCAACTCACCTTATCCCGTGGCTTATGCTTTGCTTATCGACTCATCTCCTCGTGCTGCCGCGTCAAGCATGGGATTAATGATCGGCCTCGCGGTTGGCATCGCCGGTATTCTGGTCGCGCCCGTTAGCGGTTGGATTATCCACAGCTACGGTTTCACCGTGCACTATCTGGTGATTGTCGCGGTGTTACTCCTCTCTTGTATTCCACTTTGGTTCATTAAAGAAACCGTAACGTTAAAAAAGGCCTGATATGACCAGCGATCTGATCACGTTATTACGTCACCATAAACTTATTGAGCTAAACCATCTCTATGAAGAGTTCATGCCCGTTTGGCCAACGCATGGAAAATTCTTCTGCAGCCGTGCCGAAGACTACATTGCTGGTGATGGCAACTATAACTGTCAGCTCAGCCTCGGCGATCATTGCGGTACTCATGTGGATGCGCCTGTTCATTTCATTGAAGGTGGAAAAACGATTGAACAGGTCGATGTGCGCCAGCTCACCGGACGGGGACGCTGCCTGGATATGTCACATCTGGCAGAGAACAGTGACATCACTGTAGAAATGATCCAGTCATGGGAAGCTGATAAAGGGAAAATCATTGCAGGAGATATTGTGATATTTCGAACGGGTTATGATCAGAAGTGGCGCTGTCGTCCAAACCAGGCGCCATTTTTGCAAAACTGGCCGGGTTTGTCAGGCGAAGGTGCACATTATCTGATTGAAAAAGGCGTTACTGTTTTCGGTACAGATGCCATGTCGCTGGACAGATACAGTAATGAAGCACACCCGGCTCATCTTGCCGTTCTCGGCTCTGATTGCCTGATCATTGAGAATCTGGCAAACCTGCAAGCCTTGCCTTCCGAATTTATTTTCATGGCATTGCCGCTCAGGATTAAAGGGGCATCGGCTTCGCCAATCCGGGCAGTGGCGCTGGTGGCGTAAAATGGCACACGCATTTGCCTGAACAGGACGCAATGTTAGAGGCGCAGGATTAATCCGGTTACCGTCTATTTTATTCTCAGCCAGCCTGGCTGTATCAGGCGGGTCGGTAACCGGTATCTACAGGCTGACCGCTTTCAGGGGCTCAGAATATGCTTTTTGCACCCGGCGGCATGATAACGAGCAGTTGTGCCTCACGTAAAATTGATTTTGTGAGCAAATTTAAAAGGATGTTTTCAGACCGGAGCTCTCCGGGTAATGCTTTACTTACTTTCCTCGAAACTTCCGCGAAGAGAATGGGTATACCGAGCTCTGGCTTGAAACCCGGCTTGTTAACCACAGGGCTGTACAGTTTTATAAAAAAAATGGCTACATCCGCATTGAGAATTACGGACCATACATAGGCCGGGAAATGGATGTATGTTTCTCTAATCCATTACAAGACTGATATAAAGCTACTCAACGTAAGCGTACTTCGGCTGAATGCCCCTGTTTGTGCAGCGTGCGCATGTCCGCTCTGTGCCAGGAGCGGACATTTAATTAGGAAGCAGTGAATATCAATGTCAGTTTGCGGTAAAACAGTTATTGAGCCATCGGATCGAAATTAAAGATGATAAAAAGCCCGGATGATTTCCAGGCTTCACCAAACTCATTTTTTAAAAGGTTGAGGTAAAAATCACTCAACGACCACGATGATTTTTCCTACCTGACCATTTGCTTCCATATAACGCTGGGCGTTAGCAATTTCTTCAAGCGGGAACGTTTTATCAATGACCGGCTTCAGTTTGCCCGAGCGTAAACCCTCCGTGACAAAGGCTTTTGCGCGAGTCATTTTTTCAGGATTCATTGTGATTTCAAACAGCTCATATCCACGTAAAGTCAGATGCTTACCGAGAATATCAAATACAGGCACAAGCATGTCACGGCTGTCGAGCGCGCCATACTGGAAGAACATGCCTTGCGGAGCCATTACCTTAGTTAGTTTTGCCACGTCAGGGCCGCCGACGGGATCAAAAACAATATGAGCGCCCGCGCCATCTGTTGCACGACTGATTTCAGCAACCATATCCTGCTCCGCAGTAGCAATGACGGCGGCGGCACCGGCTTTCAGGAGCATTTCGCTTTTTTCAGAGGTACGCGTAAGCGCGATGGGTTTTGCACCCAACATATTAGCTATCTGTATGGCAGCCAAGCCCACGCTGCTTGATGCTGCGCGGATCACCACGTTCTGACCGGCCTGAAGGTTGCCATATTCAACCAGCGCACCATAGGCGGTGACATACATCATCCAGCTTGCAGCAGCTTCCTCGAATGAAAGATTTTCAGGATGCTTCACGACAGCGTGCACCGGTGCATTGACCAGTTCGCCGTACATGCCGTATTCATTAAACATGAATGAAGGTATCACGCTCACCCGGTCTCCACTGGCAAATTCTTCAACGTTCTCACCAACAGCCTGCACGACGCCAGCCGCTTCATAACCAAGACGTGCTGGAAATTCTGGCTCAATGACATACTGGCCGTTGCGGTACATAATTTCTGCACGGTTAAGACCAACCGCATGTACGCGAATCTGTACTTCACCCGCTGCTGGCGCGGGCACCTCTACATCAGTAATTTCCAGTACTTCCGGACCGCCGGTGCGGTTAAAGGTAACAACTTTAGACATGTTCAGCTCTCGTCAGTTAGCGGCATATCTTCATAATAATGCTGAAGACGTACCCAAATTGTTTGAGAGCAATCTACGTTGTTATGGATGCACGAAAAATAGCCGCCATGGAACTTCAGTGTTAATTATCCATTAACAATCCAGCTGTTTCAGCGGAGTTGCATGGCCAGAACATCACTGAACCAGTCGATAAAGACCCGGACTTTTGGAGAAAGGTAGCGCCTGTCCGGATACATCACTGATACGGGCTTTGATACCGAAGGGTATTGTGTCAGAACCTCTTCAAGAGCACCGGAAGCGATATGGGGGGCAAGGGCATCGCAGGTGGCTTGGATAATGCCCAGACCGGCAAGGCCACAGGAGAGCAGAATGTCGGAATTATCTACCAGCACGCTGCTGGTAGGACGCAGCGACACGACGCTCCCGTCCTCAATAAACTTCCATTCCATAACGTCACGACTGTGATCACTAAAAAAGTTAACCGCCTGATGTTGCTTCAAATCTGCCAGTGTCTCTGGCCGACCGTGCTGTTGCAGATAAGACGGAGCTGCGCAGGTGACCATCCTGATATCACCAATGCGCCTGGAGATAAAACTTGAATTCTGAAGCGCGCCCAGTCGAACAAGACAATCTACGCCTTCTGTTATCAAATCAGTTTTTTTATCCGATGAGACCAACACAACTTCAATGCCGGGATGCTGTGCCTGGAAATCTTTGAGGTTTGGAATCAATATGGCATGAGCCAGCGCCAGCGGAACATCCAACCTGAGGCGCCCTCGCGGTGGCAGAGTCGGTGAAAAACTGGCCATCATGTCATTAACTTCGGCCAGAACGTGTCTGGCATGATGATAGAACTCATCCCCTTCAGCTGTAATACTCAGCTTTCGGGTTGTGCGATGAATGAGTTTTACGCCCAGATCGTCTTCTATTTGCTGTATCGCTTTGCTCACAGTTGGACGATGTATTTGAAGAATGTCAGCGGCCTTTGTGAAGCTACCCTGCTCAACAACCTGTATGAAAATATTTAGATATTCAATCATGTTGGAATGCAATTGATCACCTGACTTTTTAAGCCCTTTCAGGCAGGCATTGTAAGTAAAACCATCCCAAAAGTATTAATCCTTTCCAGCCAGATAAGGACTTTCAGGCTCTCACAATGTCCGCTCCTGGCACAAAGCAGACATCAGTATCACTATCCTGATGGCCCCCTCCGGCTCCCCGGCGTTGCCGGGTCGTCAGCCCCACTTCGCTAACCGACAGGACCAGCGGACCGTGAAAAGTTTCGGGAAAAGCATTGCGGCTGGGGTCTGAGGACAAAAAAACGCAAATAATTTGCACTTAACGAGAGGGCCGAATCCTTAAAACAAGCCGCGGCAGGATTAAGCTAATGATCAGTTAATTGTTTTCATTTCTTTCCTTAGCGCGATTAAGCTTGCCATAAGCTGCGGGCGTCATGCCTGTCACCCGGCTGAAAACGCGGCGCATAACATCTGCGCCGGAAAATCCACACTGCATCGCCAGTGTTTTTGCAGGCTGAGCTTTTTGCTCCAGCAGCTGTTTAACTTTCGCGACGCGCTCACGCTCAAGCCACTGACCGGGTGTTATGCCGGCCTCCTGACGGAACAGGCGGCTCAGATGTCTTTCGCTGATATTCATATGTTCTGCCATCTCCGCTACCGTTCTGACCACATCAATATGGGCAATAACCCATCGCTGTAACTCTTGTAATGCCGAGCGCCCGTTAAGCGACAGCCTGTTGCTGCGGACAAAGTGAGCCTGGCTGACCGGGCGGCGAAAAAACATGACAAGCTGAGCCGCAATATCTGCAGCAATCTCTCGTCCCAGGTCTTCTTCAACCAGTCGCAGCGCCAGGTCAAGCCCTGAGGTCACGCCAGCGGCGGTGCGGACCCGACCATCAGTGATACATAACGCATCCGCATCTAACGTAATCGTGGGATAGAGAGCTGCCAGAGCACCGGCGCATGCCCAGTGAGTGGTGACTCGCTTTCCTGCTAGCATGCCGGTGCGTGCAAGCAGCAGTGCGCCACTACAAACAGAGCCGAACCGTTTACTGCGCTCACATAAGCCGGTAAGAGAATCAAGAGTTGCAGCATCCGGAACAAAGCTGTCGATTCCCGGTGCGCCGGCTATCAAAAACGTATGCGGCGTATAGTCTGCCGTCTCAGTAAGCACCATGTCCGCTGCCAGCCTGACGCCTGACGAAGCGTGAACGACGAGTCCGCCCACAGAAATAACCTTAGACGTGTAAACCTGACGCTTAAGAAGGCGGTTCGCTTCTGCAAAAACATCCAGCGGTCCACAGACGTCCAGTAGCTGTACGCCGGGCACCGCCAGAACGGCTATCTCATGGCTCATTGATTTCTCCATGTCGTAAAAAGTCGCAATGTCTTTAAACGTCTTTAAAAGGCACTTTAAGACATAGAGGGTGCGCTATATGCTCAAAAAAGACAACCAACAGGAGACACATCATGAGCTTTGAAATTACGGGTATTCGCATTCCGGACAGCAAAATGGCGCGTGAAGCAACAGAGTTCATTCGTGATACTGAATCAGATCTGCTGTTTAATCATTCCAGCCGGGTTTATTACTGGGGGGCGCTTGCCGGTCAGCAGCGTGGACTCAGCGTAGACAGGGAGTTGTTATACATCGGTTGTATGTTCCATGACATTGGCCTGACCCATGAACATTGCAGCTGCGACAAACGTTTCGAAGTGGATGGCGCTAATGCCGCGCGTGCTTTTCTTGAAGGATATGGAATAGCTCCTGCTGACATTGATAAAGTCTGGACAGCCATTGCGCTGCATACCACGCCAGGTATCCCAGAATTCATGGCACCTGAAATTGCTCTCGTGACCGCCGGGGTGGAAATGGACGTGCTGGGTATCGGCTTTGAGAATTTCACTGAGGCAGAAACCGGTGCGGTGACTGAAATCTATCCGCGTCCTGCGGCGTTCAAAGAGGAAATTATTCAGGCTTTTTATGAGGGTATCAGACACAAACCGCAGACTACTTTTGGAAACGTCAAAGCCGACGTGATCAGAGAGAAAGAGCCGGATTTTTCTCCGCTGAATTTCTGTAATGTCATTCGGCAGTCCCGCTGGCAGGGTTAATTTTAATTAGAAAGTCAGCTTCTGATACTGGTTTTACAAGTGTGAGGCGAAGGACAGACATTACGAATCGGTCGGTTCACAAAGTACTGGTTAACAGGATAAAGGCATAAATGCGGGCACAGGTAACTACTCTGGTACAAAAGGCAGATATCATAACCTGTTGCCTGCGCTTTTTCCCTCCCAGTCGCTGCCTCCTGCTCTTTTCTTATTTACTGATGCTTATCCCCACCATACCGGGGCTTTTACGGTGCTGCCGACGGTTCTGAATAATGCGTTTTACCTGCTGAAGCGACAGCAGATTTATGGCTCCATCCGGCTCCGATACTGGTCGACAGCGACACTCAGCCATCCGTCATAGCCGGTAAGCTCCGCCGGACCGCGAAAAGATGTGTTCCGGGCCTGGCGGCTGGGGTCTGATGGCAACGGTAAAGCACGTTCCTGCTGCTGACTGCGCAGGCTGGCCTCAAATGAGGCCGAAAAAAGGGAAAATGGTCAATGTCCTGAGTCCAAATTAAGTGGTGTTCTCAGTTACGGACGAGGCGAGAGGGCACAGTCTTCTACGAGCGAAAAGCGGACATCAGCTCAGAAATCTCTTTCCTACTCAATAGTCTCTTTAATCGTAGTGAATGCCTCGCTTAGCTGGTTAATTGTGGCTGTGCCAAGAGCGAGGCGAATAGCGCGCGGCACGCTATCTGAGGGGCTGAATGGTTCTGCTGTGGAAACGGAGATGTTTTGCTGCATCAACCGGTGGACAAGTCTGTCAGCCCTTACCTCCTGAGGCAGCAGTAATCAGATAAAGTAATAGCTTAAATTACTTACCCCCTCACTGTTCTCCCGTATTTTTCGAGGATAAATTCAATGCCTTCGCCTCCAGCGGCCGCGCTACTCAGAATCTGAAGTAGCACCCGCCGACTGGCGGTGGGTAAAGTGTACTAGTTACATCATCCGTTAATATTTCCGTTTAACCTTTCGTCCGAGCCGGACCTGAAACCCCATGCCCCTCTCCACGAAAAACCAGCGCCGGCTTGAAGACCAGTTGCCCCCACTGAACAGCCCTCGCCGCCCGGCCCGGAGGGCCGGTAATGGAGTTGTTGATTAATGAATGGTGTAACTACTTGCTTCGGGGTTGCTGTTAGCGGTGTCGCGGGTGCTTTCTTTTGTCTGCGACCGCCTGGCTTCTGTGCGCCTGATAGGTCGCTGCTTCAACGGCGTCTGGCAGGGTATGGTGGGGTTTGCGCGGTAGGTAGGGGAGAGGGCGGCAGCACACTGCTCGCCAGAAAACAGCATCACCGGCATCTGCCAATCGCGGTGAGAATTGGTATCCCAATGACCAGAACAGGCCGAAGCCCACGGCGCTGTGCTGTTACTGCATCAATGGATTCCTGATACGTTGGCCGAGGCAACGAGTATAGCGGACATCAATATGCTGCAGGCTATCACTTACTACCCCTGAGCAGGCGGGATTTGCGGTGTTGAAATCGCCGCGAGTTCTCTCGGTGCTGGCGCAAAAATCATTTATTACCAACAAGCACGAAGAGAAAATGCTTGGCGAACCTGACTTTCAGAAGAATATGGCCCGCGCACTGGCGACCGGCATTAACAGTTACTTCCTCAATGAAATATAAATAATTTGCTGAGTTGAGACCCTTTTGGGACGTTCTTTAGTAAGTTGATTTAAAAAGATGAATACATAAAGGTGCAGAACCGATGCATCCTTGCCTCGTTGATAGGAAGGCAATTCCAGTCGGACACAGTTTTCTACGCCCGTGGCAACCAACGTTAGCCACGGAAGTGAAGGATTTTTGTGCATAAATTATGCTGTTGAGCATAGGGTTCAGATGAAAAAAGAAGAGATTCATCAGCATTTTGATGAAGCGTTGGCCAAACAGGCACATTTATAGGCAAACTATTATGGTTAAAAAAACCACTTCAGAGCAGCGTCGTGAACTCGGTGCTTTCCTTGTAAGCCGGCGCGCACGGCTAAATCCTCAGGACTTTGGCATGCATCAGGGCACTCGCCGCACGCCCGGTTTACGTCGCGAGGAAGTTGCTGTGCTGGCTGGAGTCAGTGTGAGTTGGTATACCTGGCTGGAGCAGGGGAGAGAGATTAAACCTTCGGCAGATGCACTCCAACGTATAGCCAAAGTTCTTAAACTTAACAGAATTGAATCATCCCATCTTTTTGCCCTTTCACCGCGCGAAGAGCCGTTACCACATCCCCTCGAGGATGGAGTGAGTGATGGCCTGAAAAGTTTAGTGCGCGCTATCGATCCCATTCCGTCATATGTGAGAAATGCCCGACTTGATATTCTCGCCTGGAATGATGCTATTGCTGATTTGTTTATCGATTATGGTTCGCTGCAACCTCATGAGCGTAATACGTTGCGACTGCTGTTTCTTTATCGTCCGTATCGCACGCAGATCCTGGATTGGGAGCAGATGGCACGAGGGATGATCTCCGTTTTCCGCGCATCACGCGCCCATGCTCAGGACAAAAAGCCTTTTGACTATCTCATTGAAGAACTCTCTGAAAAAAGCCCGGAATTCAAAGCATGGTGGCAGGATACGGAAGTTAAAGGCATGGGAGAGGGGAGCAAGCGGCTTATGCATCCCACTTCTGGACATATTGAATTTACCTACGTCGCACTCACGCCAGAGGGGAGACCCGACCTCTCTCTGGTGACCTATATTCCTCGACACGTTGCCTATGACTCCCAGTCATAGGATAACAAGATGCCTTCCAGGGATGATTAGACCTGCATAAACTGGATTTTATCGAAGCACACAACGTGCTTCTCTTAAACCGTTTATGAGGCAAAAACTATGTCATCTCAACATGTTACACAGAATACGCTGTCTCTTGATGTCGCGACTTCACGTAATCCTACGACGGACGAGTTGATCGCGACTTATGAATTTCAAACTGCAGATCAAGTAGAAGGCATGCTGGCAGATAATAACGCGGCTTTTCGCCTGTGGCGTGCTACTCCCATGTCGACACGCGTAGAAGCTTATCGTCGTTTATCAGCGATTCTGCGCGAGCGCTCAGAAATTTTGGCAGGGATCATCACTGCTGAAATGGGGAAAACACTAGCAGCAGCCCGCGCAGAAGTTGAGAAGTGTGCAGCTACTATTGATTGGATTGCCAGCAATGGCCCAGCAATCCTCGCAGATGAACCTGTTTCAGTCGAAAATGACGATCAGGTACATGTTTCATATCTGCCGATTGGCTCTATTTTGGCCGTAATGCCCTGGAACTTTCCTTTATGGCAGGTCATTCGCGCTTCGGGCCCGATTATGCTGTCGGGTAACGGTTTTATCCTCAAGCATGCGCCCAATGTTATGGGCTCTGCCTATGCTTTGCAGGATGCTTATGAGAGAGCAGGCTTCCCTAAAGGTTTATTCGCCAATCTTATTGCTGATAACGAAACTGTTGCAGAAGTTATTGAGGATGATCGCATTGCAGCAGTGACATTGACAGGGAGTATGCGGGCGGGGTCTGCCGTATCGGCGATTGCAGGCAAGGCATTGAAAAAAAGCTTGCTTGAGCTAGGTGGCTCAGACGCATTTATTGTGCTAGCTGACGCCAATATTGATTTGGCTGTTACAGCTGCTGTTGAAGCGCGATTCCAAAATGCTGGCCAGGTGTGCTTAGCCGCGAAACGGTTTATTTTGGAAAAACCCATCGCGGAGGAATTCACACAAAAATTCATCGCGGCCGTCAGACTGTTGAAGGTTGGCGATCCGCTGGACCCGCAAAATAGAATCGGGCCAATGGCACGAAAAGATTTGCGTGATGAATTACATAATCAAGTAGAACGAACTCTCGCAGCAGGCGCGACACTACTTCTTGGGGGGAATAAAATCGCGGGCAGTGGCAACTTTTATGAGCCTACCGTATTGGGCGATGTAGGTCCGGGAATGGCTGCATTTGATGAGGAAACCTTCGGTCCTGTTGCCGCTCTCACTATCGCAGATGACGTTGAGCATGCCATTGAGCTGGCAAATACCAGCGATTACGGCTTAGGGGGCAACCTTTGGACCAGCGATGTTTCTCGTGCCCAGCGAATCGCGCGGCGCTTAGAAACAGGAGGCGTATTCATCAACGGATTTTCTGCCACTAATGCACGCATCCCGGTTGGCGGTGTAAAAAAGAGTGGATATGGTCGCGAACTCTCGCACTTTGGCCTGCGTGAATTCACAAATGCTCAGGCAGTTTGGGCAAAGAAAGTCGACTAAGTGGATCATAGACACATGAAAAACGCAGTTGAATAAGTATTAAAATTAACGGCTTAACTCATCGTGACAGGCACCCGCTATGAGAAGGTGCTTGGCACATAAAAGATGAAAAAAGTTTTTTAATTATCTATAGACGACCGGTCTATTAGTTGCTAGCTTATACACATGCCAACGGCGACCGAGTGACATAGCACGACAGCCGTTCCGGTAGAACGAAACAGCACGCAGAGCTGGCCGGAATATTAGGCACGGGTAATAACATTTTTATTTAAGAACTTAATAGACGACCGGTCTAATTAAACTATCAATCTGAAATGCAGGAGAGTAATCATGAAAATTCTTATGGTCTTAACCTCACACGACAAACTGGGTGACACCGGCCGCCAGACCGGCTTTTGGCTGGAAGAGCTGGCCGCACCTTACTACGCCTTTAAAGATGCAGGCGCAGA
>NZ_JAWUEB010000007.1:0-58371 GCF_036663535.1 Pantoea sp. T14 | reverse complement strand
CGCGGGGTGGAGCAGCCTGGTAGCTCGTCGGGCTCATAACCCGAAGGTCGTCGGTTCAAATCCGGCCCCCGCAACCAACATTTAAACACCTGAAAGGGTGTTTTTTTGTATCTGGCCTTTGTTAACGCCTCGATTATCCCCGCTTAGCCTTATCTTTTGCATAACCTCCTTTCTTATTAAGCGGTTAACAAAAAAGCTAAAAATTTAAGACGCAATTTCTATCATAGAAATAAAAGCTTTCTTGAATAACAAAACGGATAGCTTCAGCTACCCGTTTTTATTTCTAGCGATGTGCAAGCGCCGCACCCTTCTCAAAGTACGCCTTGATACCGTGAAAAATGGCATCGGCCACTTGTTGTTGGTAGCGCGTCGTTCGCAGTTTTCGCTCCTCTTCAACGTTACTGATGAAAGCGGTTTCGACCAAAATCGACGGAATATCCGGCGCTTTTAATACGGCAAAGCCAGCCTGATCAACAGTCCGTTTATGCAGATGATTGATGTGCCCCATCCGACTCAGCACTTCTTTACCGAACTTCAAACTGTCATGGATAGTTTGCCGCTGCACCATGTCGAACATCGTATGGTCAAGATAACGGTCGCCGCTCATGCTGACGCCACCAATCAAATCCGCTTCATTCTGCGTTTGTGCTAAAAACCGTGCGGCTGCAGAGGTTGCTCCGCTGGTTGAAAGCGCAAACACAGATGAACCGCGCGCGGCACGGCTGGTAAACGCATCGGCATGGATTGAGACAAACAGATCGGCCCGCTGCTTACGCGCCTTAGCGACCCGCACGCGCAGTGGAATAAAGACATCTTCATTGCGCGTCATGTAGGCTTTCATGTTCGGCTGTTTGTCGATCAGCGCTTTCAGGCGGCGCCCAATTTTCAGCACGATATCTTTTTCGCGCGTTTTATATTTACCGTGCGCACCCGGATCTTCACCGCCATGTCCGGGATCGATCATGATGATAATCGGTCGATCGCGCCCAGCCTTGCCCGGCAGCGGTGCTTGCACCTGCTCATTTTTCTCAAGATCGCCTTGGTTATAATCTTTTAATAACGCCAGCAGCGGATCATCTTCGATGCGATCCTGGCTTGGATAGAGATCCACAACCAGCCGGTTTTTGATCGTGGCGACAGGCGGAAGGCTAAAGATTTTTGGCGACACATTACGCTTTAACTCCAGCACGATACGTACCGTATGGGTATCAAACTGCCCTACTCGCGCATTTTTGATAAAGGGATCGTCCACGCGAACCAGTTTATTGACGCCCTTAAGAACCGTGTTGAGATGCAGGCCCTCAATATCGATAACGAGGCGCTCAGGATGACTCAGCGCAAACTGTTTGTATTTGAGCGGGACATTCGATTCCAGCGTCATACGGGAATAGGTTGAGGAAGGCCAGATGCGTACCGCGACGATATGGCTGCTAGCAGCCATGCCAACACGGCTGACACTCAACAGCAGCAATGCGCCGGTACTCTGCAAGAATCGTCTACGTGAGAAAAGGGAATTAACTTCGGACATGCCGCTCCAACTACAGTGTAATGTCTAAAAAAACGCCAGTTAATAATTAGGTGGCGAAAACTTTATCCAATCCAGAATGCGATGTCACCCCGGAAACCCCAAATAATGCAGGCTGTTAGCGGCTTTGGCATGCGGAAAATCGTAAATTAACGTCAGGATTAGCGCTTGCAAAAACAGCCATAAAAGAATAAAAATACAAAAAATTCGAATAATCATTCACTGAGGGTTGGCCGTGAAGGAACGTAGTACTGAACTGGTTCAGGGTTTTCGCCATACCGTTCCCTATATCAATGCGCATCGGGATAAAACGTTTGTCATCATGCTGGGCGGTGAAGCCATTGAGCATGAGAACTTCTCCACCATCATTAATGACATTGGCCTGTTGCACAGCCTTGGCATACGTTTGGTGGTGGTTTACGGCGCACGTCCTCAGATCGATGCCAACCTGGCCGCGCACCAGCTAGAACCGGTTTATCATAAGTTTACCCGGGTTACCGACGCGCAATCGCTGGAATTAGTGAAACAAGCTGCCGGTCGTCTTCAGCTAGATATCACTGCTCGCCTCTCAATGAGCCTTAACAACACGCCGCTGCAAGGCGCACATATCAATGTTGTTAGCGGCAACTTCATCATCGCTCAGCCACTAGGCGTGGATGATGGCGTAGATTATTGTCACTCCGGCCGTATTCGTCGTATTGATGAAGAAGCGATTCATCGCCAGCTCGACAACGATGCGATTGTGCTGCTGGGTCCGGTTGCGGTTTCAGTCACTGGCGAAAGCTTTAACCTGACTTCAGAAGAAGTTGCGACGCAGTTGGCCATTAAACTCAAAGCGGAAAAGATGATTGGTTTTTGCTCTGAGCAAGGCGTGATCAACAGCGAAGGCAATATTGTCTCCGAACTGTTCCCTAACGATGCGCAGGCGCGTATTGAAGAGTTCGAGCGCGAAGGTGATTACCTTTCTGGTACGGTTCGCTTCCTGCGTGGCGCAGTGAAAGCATGCCGCAGCGGCGTGCGCCGTAGCCATTTGATCAGCTATCAGGAAAATGGTGCGCTGCTACAGGAACTGTTCTCGCGCGACGGTATTGGTACGCAGATTGTGATGGAGTCGGCTGAACAGATCCGGCGCGCCAATATCAACGATATCGGTGGCATTCTGGAGTTGATTCGTCCACTGGAACAGCAAGGCATTTTGGTACGCCGCTCGCGTGAACAGCTGGAGATGGAAATCGACAAATTCACCATCATTCAACGCGACAGCCTGACCATTGCCTGCGCCGCACTCTATCCTTTCATGGATGAGAAAATCGGCGAAATGGCCTGCGTTGCAGTACATCCTGATTATCGCAGCTCATCACGCGGCGAAATGCTGCTGGAACGTGTCGCCTTGCAGGCTCGCCAGATGGGGTTGCAGAAACTGTTCGTGCTCACCACGCGCAGCATTCACTGGTTCCAGGAACGTGGCTTTACGCCAGTAGACATCGAATCGCTGCCGGAAAGTAAAAAAGAGATGTACAACTATCAGCGCCGTTCCAAAGTGTTGATGGCCGATTTGACGTAACATTTTTCGGGCGGCAATTATGCCGCCTCTTTCTCTCCTGACCGGCTGTAACTAACCTAATTCAGCCAGACGTTCAACTAATCCACTGCGTCGCTGCGTTTGCAGCGCAACCGCCCGCTGAAAAACGCCAAGATCGCTGTAAAGCGTTAGCTTATTACGCGCGCGCGTGATCGCGGTGTAAACCAGCTCGCGGGTTAATACCGGCAAGAATTGAGCTGGCATGACAAATGCCGTGTGATCAAATTCCGATCCTTGGGATTTATGCACTGTCATCACCCAAGCTGTTTCATGCGAAGGCAAACGACTCGGCTGAACGGCTTTGATCGAGCCATCCGGCAGCGGGAAAAAGACCTTTAGCTGGCCCTCTGCATCTCGCAGCGTAATCCCAATATCGCCATTAAACAGCCCAAGCGCGCTGTCATTACGGGTAATCATCACCGGACGGCCCAAATACCAGCGGCTGCCCATGCCGGGACGACGAATGCGTTGCAGCTGCATTAATCGCTGCTCAACACGCTGATTCAACCCCTGCACGCCAAAAGGCCCTTCGCGTAATGCACACAGCAGTTGATAACGACCAAAAGCAGCGATGATCTCCGCAGGCGGCGCGTTTTGCTTAATCAGTTTCAGGAAGGGGCGATAACCTTGCGCCACGTCGTCCAACATCAGCTGATAGGCTTCGCCGCTGTCGAGCGATTGATAGTGAATATCGTTAAATGCGGCAGCAAACACCTTTTCAACCTGGCGCGTGTCGCCCAGATTTATGGCACTTGCCAGCTGACCAATGCCTGACGTCGCATCAAAGCGATAGCTCTTTTTCAGCAGGCAAATGCTGTCGCGTACTACAGGCGCTTGATGATGATCTAACCCTTCCAGCGAGCAGCCGGTTAGTAACGCCAACTGTTCCGCACGCGCTAAGCTGTAACCGCTTTCGCTACAGCGACAAATATCGCCCAGCACAGCGCCCGCTTCGACTGAAGCCAACTGATCGCGATCGCCCAGGAAAATAACGCGAGCATGCGCAGGCAGCGCTGAAATCAATTTCGCCATCATCGAAAGGTCAACCATCGACGCTTCATCCACCACCAGCACGTCGAGATGCAGGCGATTACTGGCGTGATAACGCAAACGCTGCGTATCGGGCTGCGCGCCTAACAGGCGATGTAACGTGGTGGCTTCGGCGGGGAAACGTGCCCGCTCCTCTTCGCTAACGGACAGACCCTGCAACGCTTTACCCAGCGACTCCGTCAAGCGCGCCGCGGCTTTCCCGGTAGGTGCCGCGAGCTGGATGCGTAACGCGCCATCATTCAGGCGAATCATCGCCGCCAATAATTTTGCTACCGTGGTGGTTTTACCGGTGCCGGGCCCACCTGAAATCACTGCGGTTTTTCGCGTAAGCGCGACGGCCGCAGCAATTTTTTGCCAGTTATCCGGTTCGTTACCGAATAAGTGATTAAGCACTTCGCTGGCTTTATGCGCATCAAACTTAGCGCTGTGATCCTGAAGTGAGAAGAACGTCGCGATCTCTCCTTCGCTCTGCCACAAACGATGCAGATAAAGTCGCTGATTATTCAGCACCAAGGGTGTGACGAGGCTCCCGTCGCTCAACGCTGACCAACCGGCTAAACGTTCTGTCCAGTTTTCAGGTGCGCCCGCTGCTTGCCATAATGCCTGCGCCAAGGCGGGCTGGCGTCCGGCAAACAGTCGCGCCTCACTCAGGTTTTCCAGCGGCAGGCAGACATGCCCTTCTCCTGCCTCTGCACTCACGCAAGCTGCCGCCAGTAATAAAGCGGGTTGCGATTCATCGGCCAGCAGCCGGGCAAACTGGATATCTAAAGGACGCAACAGACGCTTTTCCATCGCCTGCATTAAAAGTGACATCATTTCACTCATGACATCTCCTCGGTCTTGCCAAATAACATGTCGATCTCTTCAACAAATGCTTCGCTGGGACGGGTGAAAAAAATACCATTGTCTGGTGAAGTGCCATCCATGCCGCGCAGAAACAGATAAAATACCCCACCAAAATCGCGCTGATAATCGTAATCGCGCAGACGATGCTGAAGGTAGCGATGCAGCGCCAGCGTATAAAGCTGATACTGCAAATCGTAGCGGTGATCGATCATGGCCTGTTCCATTGCCTGCGGCGTATAATCGACATGACTGTTACCCAGCCAGTTAGATTTGTAATCCAACAGGTAATATTTACCCTGCCAGCGGAAAACCAGATCAATAAATCCCTTCAACATACCTTGTACCTGTCGAAAATCGAGCGCCGGCGCACGTTGCGATAAATCATCGTGACGACGCAGTAGCGCATCCAGATCCGTGGCGGTGAGCAGGTTACTGATAGGCAGGTAAAACTCCATCTCAATCAGCCGTTGATTCATGCTGATTTTACTCAGCATCACGCCATCAGCATTAAGTGGCGTATGCAGAACGCGCGTTATCCACGCTTTAACCACTGGTAGCCAGTCCAGCGAATAGCCGCTTTGCAGCAACTGATCTTCCAGCCAGATATCATCGGGTGTTTCGGCAAAGTCGATAGATTCGAATAAGCCATGCAAAAAGGTACCCGGTGCTGCGCCGCGTGGGAAGTGATGTGGCGTCAGCGTCATCTCTTCATCACTGCCTTCTTCACCCGCCGCATCAATATCAAAACTTGGCATGACATCCAGTAACGGTGAACTGCTGTGCTGCTGTAATCCTGAATAGCTGGTCACGCGCCAGCCATCGGCGAGTCCTCGCGTCACATTGCGGCTGCTTAGCGCTTCATCGGCAGCCAGACCCTCTTGCCAGGCTTCGCCAGCTTGTAACTCGCCTGCGACCACCTCAATACCTGCGCCATTTAATGCCTGCAGCTGCTGACTTAACTGCGTAGAATCCGCTGCTTCGCCGCGCTGCACCAGATAGCCCAATGCGCTTTTATGCAGATCGCTGTCACCTTCTTTTTTACGCGTACCTTTAATCAGTGGCGCAATGCCAATGCTGCAATGGTGAACCGATCGCGTTAGCGCCACATAAAGCAGGCGTAGATCTTCTGCCAACCGCTCTTCCTCTGCCAGCGCCATACTCTGCTCATCGCCCTGCACGTCCAGTAACGCGGCAAAGCTTTCGCGATCGTGATAAAGCGCGCTGGCTGCTTCACGGAATCCGGCGGCAAAGGGCAGCCAAACCAACGGATATTGCAACCCTTTGGACTTATGGATGGTGACAATCTGTACCAGATGTCGATCACTTTCCAGACGCAGCTGCTGATTCACCGCCTGGCTGTTAGGCCGCGCAATCTGCTGTGCGAGAAAACGCACCAGCGCATGCGGGCTGTCGAGTTGAATCGCCGCTTCCTGCAACAGTTCGCCAAGGTGCATCAAATCCGTTAGCCTGCGCTCACCATTGTCAGAAGCCAGCATGTTTTCTGCCAGCTGACGCTTGATCATCACATCACGAAGCATCGGCAAAATGCCGCGCTGATGCCACAGCTGTTGCCATGCGGCAAACTGCTCAACCAGTGCATCCCAGTCACGCTCGTTCTGACCGAACGCGTCGAGCGTAGCGGCATCAATCGCAAAGATAGAGGTCGCCAGTGCGCTGCGTAACAGTCGTTCCTGTTCAGGCGCTTGTACAGCTTGCAGTAACCACAGCAGTTCACGCGCTTCAGGCGTGGTGTACACGCTGTCGCGACTGGAAAGGTAGACCGAAGGAATCGATAACGCATTCAGCGCATCGCGAATCAGATTTGCTTCGTTACGGCTGCGCACCAGCACGGTGATGTCAGAGGCTTGCACCTTGCGCAGCGTCTCTCCTTTACCCAGCAGCGCGCGACCTTGCTGCCCAGCAAGCAGCCAACGGCTAATATCAGAGGCGCACTGCTGCGCCATAAACTGTTGGTAATCGCTGACGCCAACACCTTCACCCGGCTGAAGCCAAAAGCGCAGCGCCGGTTGTAACTGCTCGTCGAATAGCAGTTTCAACGCCTGATTCGACGGGGCGGGATTAACCGGTAAAAAAGGAATTGCTGAAAACAGAAACGGGGCTTCCAGTTGCGAAAACAACCGGTTAACGGCATCGACCATTTCCGGCGATGAGCGCCAGTTGGTATCAAGCGTATAGTGAGCACTAACCTCGTTTCGTGCGCGCAGATAAGTAAAAATATCTGCGCCACGGAAAGCGTAAATGGCCTGCTTGGGATCGCCTATCAGCAGTAACGCCTGCTCAGGTTGATTAATATAAAGTGCGCGGAAAATGCGATATTGCTGCGGATCGGTGTCCTGAAATTCATCGATCAGCGCCACGGGAAAACGGGCGCGAATAGTTTCAGCCAATAAAACACCGCCGGGTTGCTGCAGTGCCTCATCCAGCTTGCTCAACAGGTCGTCGAAACCCAGCAATGCACGCAAACGCTTTTCGCGCTGCACAGCATCACGCACTTCAATCAATGCCCGAGAAATGATGACATCACGCAGCGACAGAGGCTCCGCGAGAAACGCATCTATCGCCTCGAAAAGTGGATGCTGCGGCGCTTCACCTTTCTTGGTTTTTTCAAAAAGCACCTGTTGCCCGAAACGCTCAAGCTCTTTGGGCAATTGGTAATCCAGTGTTTCACTGCCCGCCCACTGCGTTACTTTACTGATCCAATTAGGCAGATGTTTGCTGCTGTAGCTGCGTTTATCAACACCTGATTGCGTGATGATGCTTTCAACTTCACTGCTCAGCGCCTGCCATCGCTGCTTGATTTCCGCTATGCGCGCCTGATTTCTGGCATGACGGGTTGCCAGCGTCTCTTCGGCTGTTGGCGGCCGCTTAAGCCTGGGCGATTCACCCTGCAACCACGGACGCAGCGTGAGCAACAAGTTGTCTGGACCGCTCCATTCAGCCGCGATAACGCGCGCAACATCAAGCGACAAAGGATAACAGTGGCGACGCCAGAAATCGGCAGTCGACTGTTTCAGTAGTGCCTGTTCATCTTCAATCAACTCCTGCTCAAACAGCATGCCTGACTCAAAGGCATTTAAATTAAGCATGCGCTGGCAAAAGCCGTGAATAGTAAAAATGGCCGCTTCGTCCATTTGCCGTTCGGCCGCCAATAGCTGTGAGGCGGCTTGGGGCAAATCGGGGATCTGCCCCAGCAGCGTTTGCAGCATGGGATTACTGCTTTTGCCGCGCACACATGCCAGTCGCAGCTGATGGATGTTATCGCGGATACGCCCACGCAGCTCAGCCGTGGCGGCCTCGGTAAACGTCACCACCAATATTTCTTCTACTGAGAGCGGGCGGCTGTAAGCATTTTCTTCACCCAAGCCCAGCAACAAGCGCAGATAGAGTAATCCAATGGTAAACGTTTTTCCGGTTCCCGCTGACGCCTCAATCAGCCGCTCGCCTCGTAGCGGCAGCGTCAGTGGATTCAATGATTCGGGGCGTGACTGCGTCATTGGGTCTCACTCTTCACCGGCAGCGATTGCTGCAATTTCGCAACTTCATTCCAGGTTTTCCACGCTGGCAGCTGAGCAAACTCCATTTTACCGACGCCGCTACCTGCAATTTGCGATGTCATCGCCATGCCATTTTTACGGACTACCGCTTGATGGAAAAAGTCCGCAAGGCTGGAGGCCGTGATCAGCTGAATCTGCTCTATGACTTTTTGACGTGTATCAAATGCGTAGTTCTGGCGATCGAAGTCACGGCTATAACGTGTGGCTTCCTCGTCCAGCGTTTGTGGTCGCTGCTTCAGTTCGTTAATCATTGCCTGTTGATACTGAGAAAAATCGGCCTTATTCATCTCGCGCAGCCGCCGCTCTGCCTGCGGGTAGAAAGCCTGATAACGCTGCAACAAATAGGCGGGCTGTTTGCTGTTACTTTGCAGTAAGAATCCGATTCCCCACTGGCGTCCTACCGGCATTTGAAAGGCAAAAACGGCGTAACCGAGTTGTTCTTCGGTACGCAGTTGGTTATAGAACCACGGCTGAACAATTTGGCTCAACATTGAGCTATTAGCCATACTCTGATATTCGCCGTAACCCAGCGGTATATAGAGCGCGGCCAAGGCTGAATCGGTGCTGCTGCCTGTTTGTTGCAGGTTAGCTTTGATCGGTTTTTCAAATGCCACATATTTGCTGTGCCAGTAATGCGTACCATCATTTTGCATCTGCTGTTTTAGATCGCGGCCTAGCTGCGTCACGCTGTCTGCACTCAAATTACCCACTACCAACATTTCGGGTCTGGCATTTCGGATCAACTTGTCGCGATAGGTCACTACATCTTTTAACGTAATCGCGCTGACCAATTTACGACGCGTTTCGCGTTGAGTATAAGGCAACTGCGACAGCATCTGCATCGGCTGAATCGCCTGCTCAAACGCTTTGCCTTTCTCTGCCGCTTCCAGGCGCTCCAGATACCAGGATTTTGCCTGCTCAAGTTCCTGCGCCGTTGGCTGGAAGGTTGAATAGCCTTCCACCAGCTTCTTCAGCAATGTGGGTAAGCGCTGAGTAAAGCCGCTGGCGCTAAACACCAAACCATCATCTTCGCCAGTAGAGAAGCTAATGCCGCCGACGGAAGCCTGCGAGCTCAACTCATCCAACGCCAGGCTGGAAAGATAGTCGTTCAAACCGAATAGCACTTGTTGCCGGGCATCGCTGATAGATTGCTTATTGCGCAGCGCCAGGGTGATGGTGGCTTTGGGTTCACTGGCGTAAAACTGGCTCGGCATCCAGTAAATTCGCATGCCGTAATCATTTTCCAGCTTCACCGGATGGCTGTAAGCCTTGTCAGTAGGCGTAATTAAGGCGAAATCATCGGGAATATAAGGATTGAGAGTCGGCAGTGAGAGCTGAATTTTGCTGGCGCGCTGCTGCCAGTTGTCAAATGTTTGCTTATCAATGTGATCCACCTGATAAGGCGCATTCACAAAGTAGGCTTGCTTGTTATGCGGCTCCTGCGGGCTGATGTACCAGATGCGTGCTTTTTCTGGCGTCATCTCATCAAGGCGTGCTTTGATCGCAGCTTGATCAAATTGATCGGCTAAATAAGGTGCATCTAATGTGTGCTCTATCGGCACACGCAACATGGTATCGGCCAGCCACTCAATGTAATCCATGTCACGCGTAATTGAGGGGTAACGGAAATCCAGCGCCAGCACATGTGACACTTCGTCGAAGTAGCGTTTATCAACGCCCTGCTCACGCAGCATATTAAGATAGCTAAAAATAGCCGCCACCACTTCGTCACGCTGTGCCAAACCTTTGTCGGTTAACGACACAGTAATCGCAAACACGCCGCTATTACGGTCAGTCATTGGATCTGCACCTGCGTTAACGCCGTCAGCTAACCCTTGTTTTTGCAGCCAGTCTGTTAAGGTATTTTTGCTGCGATTGCTCAGTAAATAACTGATCAGCGTGTCCGTTTTGCTTCGGAAACGTTCGCTGTTATTCGGGATGCGAAATTCAATTTTAAGCTGTTTACGCGGCTGCGCAGGCACGTAGTGAATGATGATGCCTTGCTGCGCATCAGTGACCACCGGCATATTAATCGCTGGAACGGTGGCATTGTGATTGGTTACACGCCCAAACGTTTTGGCTGCAATCGCTGCCATTTCCGTCAGCGGTTTATTGCTGTAAATCACTGCCTTCATCAGGTTGGCAGAATAGTGGGTATGATAGAAATCCGTCAGCGTTTGATGCAGTTTGCTGTCCGGCTTATCTTTCAGTGTCTCAAGGTTACCGCCGGAAAAGCGCGAACTCGGGTGCGCCGGATTCAGGGTTTCTGCACCGACCTGTGCCATGCGCAATCCATCACGCGAACGCGCCATGGTCAGTTCCGCATTGACCGCGTGCCGCTCGCGATCGGCATTCACGGGATCGAGCAACGGCTCAGCCACCGCATCCGCCAGGCGATCCACCGCTGGCTCAAGCGAATCGTTTTCAACTTCCAGGTAAAAAGCGGTGCGATAGGACGCAGTACTGGCGTTGTGGCTGCCACCGTGTTTCTTAAGAAACTCAGCAAGGTTATCAGGCTGGGGATAGCGTTTTGACCCCATCAAGACCATATGCTCAAGGTAGTGGGCTAAACCCAATTGCTGATTGGGATCATCCAAAGAACCAATGGGTAAGGTCAATGCCGCCAGCGATTTTGGGGCTTCGTTATCTGAAACCAGTAAAACGGTCATGCCATTGTCGAGCGTTATCGCTTGATACTGACGCGGATCGTGCTCACTTTTATGAATGGTGTCATTGATTGGCTGCCAGCCCGATTCTGTCTGTGCTAATGCTTGCAAAGCCGCAAAGCTCAACAGAAGCACTGCTATCCAGCGTGCGTGTGTACGCATGTAAACCCCTTACTTTACCCAAGAAGCTAGCGCGCCAAACACGCATAGCTGAAGTACAGCAAACTTACTGTTTTGCCATTAAGCGCATGCGCTCTCTGACCTGCTAATCATCATCCTGATGCGCCTGCAACACGGGCAGATACCACTGTGTTGCGGCCTCAGTTATTTGTTGTAACTGTGTCTCATCTAATACCCGACACAGGCGTTGCAAATAAGGATCACCACCTTCTCCCTCGACTTGATAACCGCCCACCCACGCTTGCAGTAACCGGTTACGGGCTTTGAGTTGCGTGGCTTCGTCCGTCATCAACTGCTGGCTTTTTTTGTCGTAGCTTGCCTCTAACCAGGCGCCTCCGCTTTTGTTAAGCAACATCAACGGCTGACTCATGCCGTGGCGGAAACCTTCAACGTAATGCGCCAGCGCTTCTAACGCGGCGTCTGCGGTAATGGCGGGGAAACGCCAGCGACTGTGATTACGTCCATACATCCGGCTAGTGCCTGTTCCGCCCAATGCGCAGTAGACCAAGTGCTCCAACCACAATAACAAACCATCGTTCATATTGAGCACGCCAGGGCGCCAGCGCAACAGACCATCGCTTTGCACCTGCGTCAGCCAACCGGTTAAGGGAACATTTCCAGGTTGCAGTGTTATCTCCCAGTTTTCTCCGTCGCTACGCTGGGAGGAAACTTCTGCCGCCACTTCCTGCATCTCCTCACGCTGCGCTTGCCAGAACAGTTCGCCAAACGCGCCGTAAGGCAGATTACCCGCAGCGCGATGATGCGCATAAAGTCGCTCGGTATCGTCACCTTCAACCAGCGCATTCAGTAATTCAGCGTTGATTTGATAGCGCTCCAGGTTGTCGAGCGCAAACGGCTCGGTATCCGGCAACTCGCTATCTTCCAACCAGAAATTTACGCCCAGTCGCTGATGAAACCATGCCCGAACCGGATGACGCCAGAAACGTAAAAAGGCATCCAGCGTCAGTGACTCCAGCGTTGGTACATCCAAAGGTTGAACAAAGTCTGGCTGGGGCTGACCCTCACCCAAAGCGGCGGGCAGCCACTCACGGGCAAAGCTCTGGCTGCGAGAATCGGGCTGAAAGTTTTCTGCCGCGAAAGGCATCCGGGTATGAAGATGTTCCAGATGTGCACGCACGCGTTCGGCGCTCTCATCTAACTCACACTCTTCATCGCCGTCGAGATAAAAACTTTGCCCGATATATTCCAACAGTTCTGTGACCAGCACGGAGGGATAGCGTTCCGTATTATCCTGGATTGCCCGACCAATGTAGCTGATGTAAAGCTGGTGCTGAGCCGAAATCATCGCCTCAAGAAACAGGTAACGGTCGTCGTCACGTCGGCTGCGGTCGCCTTTACGCGACTGCTGCTGCATCAGGTCAAAACCCAGCGGTGCCAATGTTCGTGGATAAACGCCATCATTCATTCCCAACAAACAAACCACTTTGAAGGGGATTGATCGCATTGGCATCAGCGTACAAAAATTAATTGGACCTGCCAAAAAGCGCTGGCTAATCCGTTGTTGATCAAGGCGTCCACGCAGATCATCGCGCAGCAGCGTCACGGGAATCGCCTCATCAAAACGTGCACTCATCCCATACTCGATCAATTGCTTCCACTGCTCTTCAACCAACAGCAATGCCGCTTCGGCTTCTGCATCCGCACTGAAAAAGGCATTAATCATTTCACGGCACAGCGGCAACCATTCATCTAACGGACGGGATTGCGCCAGTATTTCGCGCCAGTGATTCAGTCGTGCCAGCAATTCGGCCAGATGCCCTGCCAGTTCACCCACCAGCCCGCTGGATTCGTCATAGGGCAGTATGCCTTCCCAGTCGCCATTATGGCTCTCCATGGCATAGCCCAATAACATGCGTTGCAAACCAAAGCGCCAGGTATGTTGACCGGTGATGGGCAGCGAAAGCGCTTCGACACTGGCATCATCCAGCCCCCAGCGTACGCCCGACTCGCTAACCCAACGGCGCAACAGCCGTAATCCGCTTTCATCAATGGAAAAATGATTAGCCAGCGCGGGGACATCCAGCAGCGCCAGAATATCTTCTGAAACAAAGCGGCTGTCGGGAAGTGCCAGTAAATGAAGGAAAGCGACAATCGACGGGTGCGCCTGGCTGGCGCGGCGGTCAGAAATAGCAAACGGCAGATAACGTTCCGCCGGTGCATTCGCAAACACCGCCTGGATGAAGGGCGCATAGCTGTCGATGTCCGCCACCATCACAATGATTTCACGCGCTTTGAGGTGCGGGTCGGCCTCCATCAGCGACAGCAAATGATCCTGTAGCACTTCCACTTCTCGCTGAGCGCTGTGACACACCTGTATCGAAATAGAACGGTCATCAGCCTCAAGGCAGCGTTTATTACCGCTGTAGGCCAGTTCCTCAGCATTCAAACCAATAATGGCATTGTCTTGCAGGTTAAGAAGATCGTGCTGTATGCAGTGCAGTACATTGTCTTGTTCAACATCGACAAAGGCATCAATGTCGTCGTTTGATTCCATCTGGCTAAGCAGAAAAAGATTATCGCGGCCAAGCTTGCCCCACGATGCCAAAAGCGGATTGGTAAGCTGCTGTTCGCCCGAGGCGTTGAACAGCGCCGGTGCTTGTGCCGCATCGCGGAATAAACCACGCGCCTCATCGGCATCATATCGACGACGCTGACGGCTTTGCAGCTTTGCCAGAAAGGCATAATCCTGAATGTCGCCCCAATAATCGCGACATGGATTGGTGAACAGCAAATGAATATCGACGTGGCGGCTTAGCGCCTGTAACGCTTGAAGATAAACCGGCGGCAACGCCGAGATGCCGCAAATAAATACGCGCTTTGGCAAATTTTCCGGCGTACTTTGGGCCGTTTCCAGCGTCTGAATAAAACGTGCATAGAGATTAGCACGATGCCATTTCGGCTGGCCCAATGCGTCCGTATAGACGACCAAATCGCGCCACAATGCTGCCTGCCACTGCTGCGCCTCGCCTAATCCCTCAATCACTTCGCCACGTTCCCAGCGGTTAAGCCAGTCGGCGCGATACACCAGATACTGGTCAAACAGGTCCGCTACGCGTGAACTG
This sequence comes from Pantoea sp. T14, assembly GCF_036663535.1. Lineage (NCBI taxonomy): Bacteria > Pseudomonadati > Pseudomonadota > Gammaproteobacteria > Enterobacterales > Erwiniaceae > Pantoea > Pantoea sp. T14. The sequence goes on along the minus strand of NZ_JAWUEB010000007.1, from coordinate 43,864 downwards.
AGCTGGAATAATTTACGCTTATCGGCGTCATCGGTGAGGTAGTGCCGCAGCGAGAGAAACTCATCCTGCTGCAATAACACCGGCAAACGGTGCATAAGCTTCCAGCTCATGCTGGCTTTGCTGAAAGCGCTTTCAACCGGAATGTCCGGCAGCACGCAAACAAACATTTCCCAGATGAAGCTGGCTGGCAGTGGGAATTCGATGTTAGCCGCAATACCAAAGGTTTGCGCCAGTTCCATTTGCAGCCACTGCGCCATACCCGGGCTTTGCACCAGCACCATCTCTGAAGCAAAAGGATCATCAAGAGGATCATGTTTAATCACCGCAGCCGCCAAAATCTTAAGAACATCAAGCTGATTAGAGTGATAAACGTGAAACATGAAAACTCCTGGTGATGGAACGAGGCATTACTGCTGTTGTGCTGTACGAATAGCGCATCAAATGCGGCGGGATAACTCTACCGCGTATCGGGATTGATGCCCATAAAAAGGGGCAATTTGCTTGCTGATACCCTAAATAATGCGAGCTGCAGAAAGAGGGTAAGCTCGCTTATCGTCGGAAGCTGGCTCAGATAGGTGGGCGGCGTCACGGCAAGCGCAGCCAACGCGCGGGTAGCTTGAAGTATCAGCGCTATATTAACTGGATTAACAACGTAGCCGTGACAAGGTTGCAGAACGCTGATGCGGTCCGCTGACTTCAGCGCGCTCCAGCGTACAACCGTTTGGTCCACCGCTGCGCTGTAAGCTGCTTTGCCATCCTGTTGTTTCTCGCCCAATCAAACGTTGTCCGGCAACGCGCCAGGCTTCACGCTGCTGCAACTGCTGGCTAAAACCGAGGTTTAATGCCCGATGATACTGCAACAGTGCGCTGCTGCTTAATGCCATTAACAGCAGAGCAAATAACGCTTCTGGCAGGCTGAAGCCACCCGCATTACGGACAGAGTTCAGGTTTCGATAGCGGGCAATAATCAATCCAGCCATGCGGTAGCGCCTTGATGTGATTTTCCTGCGCCGATACCCAATGCCAGAGCGCCAGCTCGCTGCCGCTGCCTTCACCTTTGAGCAGGACATCTCCATTTTCACCTCGCATAATACAGCTACGCCAACCGTTGTTGGTTTCCTGTTGGCAATGCAACGCTTTCGAGGCGGGCCAGTTCAGCGTCATACCCCATTGCAGTGCAGACTGAGCACGCCAGAAATCCTGAATGAAATGCTGCTCATCTGCCACCAGCCCCATCCCCTGCCCTAACATTTCGCGGCTGGCATGTAGCGTGATACTTCCCATGAGTAGAATCATCAGCACCATGCCCAGAGCACTATTGCCGCGCTGATTCACAAGTTTTCGCCCTCAATCCAGCTTTCGCGTGTTTCAAGCCAGGGACCGGCGCGGCCCTGCAGCAATACTTTGATCAGCCTACCTTCCTGCGCCACGCTGAATGTTTCCACAGTAAGAAAAGCGGGATCGGAAAGTCGTTCCCAGCCGTTGCCATTGCAGGCATCAACACCACGTTGCATTTCAAGCTGATTATGCCGCAGACGATAGCCGTAATAATCGCTTTCACTGTGGTTAATCGCCTCCCATTTACCGTTGCTGTTCTCATCCCAACGTACTAACAAGCAATTGCTGGAGATCTTGATTCCATTGCCGCTGCACTCGCCGTTGCAATAACCGGCACGCCGCACTGCTTTTTCCAGCGTTGAGATCATTTGCATTAGCTCCTGCCGAAGCTGGACTCGCTGCTGCAACTTTAGATTTTCTCCCAGCAGCAGCGGCAGAAACCGCCCGGCACTGATCATCATTACCGCGCTAATTGCCATGGCGATGAGCATCTCAAGCAGGCTGAATCCGGCCATCTTCATTCACACCCCTCTTCACCAGCCTGACACACGCGAATACGGGCTCTGGCTGAAATGATGAGCCGCAACCGACCCGCTTCATTGCCGATTTCGATGCTGCCGGCCTTCGCCACATTACGTCGGCCATAAAAACCAGGCTCACCGCGAACCCCCATCAGTTTTACGCCGTTGTCAGGCACGATGAAGTGCAGTCGCTTGCCCATAACGCAGCCTTCGGGTTGCCTGGCTCCGCTGCCAATGCACCAAGGGATCGCCGTTTGCGACCACAAAATCAGGTTGCGGTTCTGCCAGTTGGCCTGCGCTCTCAAGCGCAGCAAAAAGCCCTGCAACTGCTGTGCAGTGTCACGTAATTGCTGGCGCTGCTGCCAACGTTGCCAGCCCTGCAATGCGCCGATGCTGAGAATGCCCGCGATCACCATAACAAACAGCAGTTCAGGCAGTGTAAAACCGTAGGGGATTTTTGTTTTCATGGCGGCAGCTTGCTCGCTGTTAACCCGTCAAACAAGGGTGTCTGTCGAGTTCTGGATGAGGTTTCTCAACCTCAGCGAGGGGATTACAACACGGGACACCACACTGCGAGCGAGCTCGAAAAAATGCGCAGTAAAACCATAAAAAAAGCCCCGGCGTGGTCAACAACGCCGAGGCTTGAATCTTGAAGATTAACGTTTAGATAGCGACCGGCGCTTTAATTGCAGGATGCGGATCGTAGCCTTCAATCTCGAAATCATCGAACTGATAATCAAACAGCGAAGCAGGTTTACGCTTAATTACCAGCTTTGGCAGCGGACGCGGTTCGCGGGTTAACTGCAGACGCGCCTGCTCCAGATGATTGCTATACAGGTGCGTATCGCCACCGGTCCAAACGAAATCACCCACTTCCAGATCGCACTGCTGCGCCACCATGTGCACCAACAACGCATAGCTGGCGATGTTAAACGGCAGGCCGAGGAAGATATCGCAAGAGCGTTGATACAGCTGGCAGGAGAGCTTGCCGTCTGCCACATAAAACTGGAAAAACGCATGGCAGGGTGCCAGCGCCATTTGATCCAGCTCACCAACATTCCACGCTGAAACGATAATACGACGCGAATCGGGATCGCTTTTCAGTTGTTCAACAACCTTGGTGATTTGATCAATCTCTTCACCTTTAGCCGTTCCCCAACTGCGCCATTGCTTACCGTAAACGGGTCCTAAATCGCCATTCTCGTCAGCCCACTCATCCCAAATGGAGACCTTGTTTTCTTTAAGGTAGCCAATGTTGGTATCACCCTGCAGAAACCACAGCAGTTCATGAATGATAGAGCGCAGATGACACTTTTTGGTCGTCACCAGCGGAAAACCTTCTTGCAGATTGAAACGCATCTGGTGACCAAAAATTGATAACGTGCCGGTGCCGGTACGGTCAGCTTTCGGCGTGCCTTCATTCAGCACATGTTGCATTAGGTCCAGATACTGTTTCATTTTTCCTCACGAAATTGTTGCTGTGGACGACGGCGATACGCCCAAATCATCATAATAATCCCGGCGACAATCATCGGTATGGAGAGAATTTGCCCCATGCTGATGCCGCCGTCGAACAGGCCAAGCTGTGAATCGGGCTGGCGGAAAAACTCCACAATAATGCGGAATGCACCATAGCCGATCAGGAACAAGCCAGACACGCTGCCCATCGGGCGCGGCTTGCGAATAAACAGGTTGAGGATGATGAACAACACCACGCCTTCAAGAATCAGTTCGTAAAGCTGCGAGGGATGACGCGGCAGCACACCGTAAGTATTCAGCAGCGCCTGATATTGCGGGTTGGTTGCGGCCAGCGCGACATCTTCGCTGCGTGAACCCGGGAACAGCATCGCGAGTGGGAAACTGGGATCGACACGTCCCCACAACTCACCGTTGATAAAGTTACCCAGACGGCCTGCGCCCAATCCAAAAGGAATCAGCGGAGCAATAAAATCTGAAACCTGGAAGAAAGTGCGCTTAGTACGACGCGCAAACCACAGCATCACGACGATAACGCCAATCAAACCGCCATGGAACGACATGCCGCCGTCCCAGACCTTAAACAGATAAAGGGGATTTTCCAGAAACAGTGGCAGGTTATAAAACAAGACGTAACCGATACGGCCACCGAGGAACACACCCAGGAAACCCGCATAGAGCAGATTTTCCACTTCCTCTTTTTTCCAACCGCTGCCTGGCTTATTGGCGCGACGCACCGCCAGCCACATGGCGAAAATAAAACCGACCAGATACATCAAACCGTACCAGTGAAGCGAAACTGGTCCGATCGAGAAGATCACCGGATCAAATTGAGGAAATGCGATATAGCCGTTATTCATCATTCACCGTTCATTTTTCAGCCCTTAAAAAGCGGGCGACAGGCACATAAAGTAAAGGCTGCGCATAATAGCACAGCCGGTTTTGCGAATTGGCGCACAAATGTAAACGGGATTATCGGTCAGCGACCGCCACGGATCAGACCACCTAATCCACGCCGCTCCATAAATGCTGAGACCAAATGACGTACCTCAGTTGCGGTATGCGCTTTCAATCCTTGCTCACTCAGCTTCTGCACTTCTTCATAATCAAGATGGCGCAGCAGATACTTCACTCGCGGTACATTTTTACCGTTCATGCTGAGATGGTGATAACCCAACCCGACCAGCAGCGCAACGCACATCGGATCGCCAGCCATTTCACCACACAGGCAGAGCTCCAGCTTCGCTAAATGGGCTTCCTGCGCAATAGTCTGCAGCGCTCGCAGCATCGCTGGATGCAAGGAATCATAAAGGTTCGCGACGCGGGTATTATTGCGATCAACCGCTAGCAGGTATTGCGTGAGATCATTGGTACCAACAGAGACGAAATCGACACGCGATGCCAGATGCGGAATCATAAACAGCATCGACGGCACTTCAATCATGATACCAATGCGCGGTTTCGGAATGGTGTAACCCAACATCTCTTCGACTTCACGGCCGGCGCGCTCAATCAGGCGCTTTGCGTCGTCGATTTCGTCGATATGGCTAATCATCGGCAGCAAGATACTTAAATTACCGGACGCCGCGTTGGCACGCAGCATCGCCCGCACCTGTACCAGGAAGATTTCGGGCTGATCGAGCGTCAGGCGAATTCCGCGCCAGCCGAGGCAAGGGTTCTCTTCGCTGATGGGCATGTACGGCAGCTGTTTATCGGCGCCAACGTCCAACGTGCGCAGCGTCACGGGTTTGTTGTGGAACAGCTGCAACATGCCTTGATATTGCGCGACCTGCTCTTCTTCAGAAGGGAAGCCGTTTTGCAACATAAACGGAATTTCGGTGCGATACAGACCAATGCCATCAACCCAGCTGCCTAGGGCTTGTTCATGCTCGGCGCTTAAACCGGCGTTGAGCATGACCTGCACGCGTTCGCCGCTTTTCATTTCACCGGGCTGATCAACGCCACCTTCAGCCATCTTGCTCAGCGCGTTTTCTTCGCTGATTAGGCGTTGGTATTCCTGCACCAGCACCGGTTCAGGATCAATCAATATTTCGCCGCGATAGCCATCAACGATCAGCAAACGCTTATTGAGCTGATGCGGTTGGATATCCGCGCCCATGACCGTTGGAATGCCCATCGCGCGCGTCAATATGGCGGCGTGAGAATTGGCCGCGCCATCACGTACGACTACGCCAGCGATACGCTCCTGCGGCAGTTCAGCTAACGTCGTTGCAGTGAGTTCATCCGCGACCAATACAAAACGTTCCGGCCAGGCATTGGCGCCAATCAATGAATCATCAAGGTGAAACAGCAATCGTTGGCCTAACACGCGCAGATCGCCTGCCCGCTCGCGCAAATAGCTGTCGGTTAAACTGGCGAACTGCTCAGCGAACTTCTCGATTACCGTTTTAACGGCCCACTCAGCGACCGAACCGCGTTCAATCTCGTCAAAGAGATCCTTTTTCAGCCGCGCATCGGTCAACAGATGCGAATAGAGATCGAAAATCGCGGCGCTCTCTTTTTGCACGCTGGCGCTAAAGCGCTTACTGAAACGGCGGAATTCGTTGGCGGCTTCACTCATCGCCAGCGATAAGCGCTCGCGTTCCCGCTGCGTATCTAATGTCGAGGCAGCAGAAACTTGATCAAGCAGCGGCTGGGTTTCATCCACCCAACCAGGCGCTACGGCGACGCCGGGCGCAGCGGCGATCGCTTTGATCCGCGTTTGGCGAAATTGACCAAACAGCTGGCCCAGCTGTGACTGCGACAGCAGCGCTGCCATTTGCGTTGCTAGCGTGACAAGGAAAGATTCTTCGCTTTCGTCGAACTGACGATGTTCGCGCTGCTGTACGACCAACACGCCAAGCAGCTGACGACGACTGATAATCGGTACGCCGAGGAAAGAGCGATAGCGCTCTTCTTTTACCGAGGGGATAAATTTGAAGCTGGGATGGCTTTGCGCATCCGCGAGGTTGATCGGTTCGGCTAAGCGGCCAACCAGCCCAACGATGCCTTCGTCAAAAGCCAGTTTCACCGTGAGGCCACGCGGTTTTTTGAGTCCGCGCGTAGCCATCATGTAATAGCAGCGACGATCGTGATCGGCGAGGTAAACGGAACAGACTTCCGTTTGCATCGCCAAACAGATCTCATTGACCAGAATGTCGAGTGCTTCATTCAGACGCGGTGCACTCGCCACTTTTTCTACTATTTCGCGCAACTGAGTGAGCATAAAGGGCGTGGCCTATCCTCTCTTACGTCGATGGGCAGGATTATTTCGCTGCCCTGCACTCTCCTGCATAGACATCACCACGCCAGCGAATTCCTTCATTACGCGGCGATAAACATCGCGCTTAAAGGAGACAACCTGACGCACCGGATACCAAAAGCTCACCCAGCGCCAACCATCGAATTCCGGCGTGCTGCTGTGTTGCACATTAATATCCGCGTCATTACACATCAACTGCAGAAGAAACCACTTTTGTTTCTGGCCGATACATACCGGCTTTGTGTCCCAACGCACCAAACGTTTTGGCAACTTGTAGCGCAACCAGTTACGGGTAGATGCAAGTATTCGAACATCTTTACGGTGTAACCCCACTTCTTCGAACAGTTCGCGATACATCGCCTGTTCAGCGGTTTCACCAGGATTGATGCCTCCCTGAGGAAATTGCCAGGAGTGCTGTCCAAAGCGCCTGGCCCATAATACTTGTCCCTGCCTGTTACAAATTACGATACCAACATTCGGGCGGTAGCCATCATCATCGATCACCGGACTACCTCAAAGCTAAATTTGAATAGCCTGATTGTTTCACACTCCTTACAGACGGTAAACCACTGGATTAGCGGGGTGAAACGGAATAACACAGGGATAACTCACAGCGTGACCCCAAGTTATAAACAATTAAGGGTCGAAAAAAGGATCTTATTCACCTTTTCTGTGGATAGCTTTGTGCAGAACGCGGGAGTTAACTGAATAACATGTTGAGACGATTCTTATCTCACTCACTTAAACAAACACTCATTCCTTTGATATATAAATAAAAAGCAAGTCAAAACCCCCTTTATCCACCTTAAATTTACAGGGTAAAAACCGTCAATTCTTACAATTGGTGAAAGATCCACCGCATACCTTTTTATCCACAGATAAGTGCTTAACCTTAGGCCAAACCGGTCAAAATCTGTTAACAAAAGCAGAAGTCAAGGCTGTAAATGGAACCAGTGCTTGCTTTAAAGGGGTGTTATCCCATTTTTCTGTGGATAAGTAGGGTTGTGATCCTGTTCATTGTTGGTAGCAAGTTGGGATAACCTTTCGTGCAGCCTGAGACGGAGAAATAGAGGGCAACAAAAAAGCACGATCTATCATGCTATTATGCGCACCCAATGCAGCTAATTTTTGTGGAAAAGAAACTGCCACGGAAAATTGCTCATTTTTTAACCAATTCGAGTTATTAACATGAATCATCTTCCCGGACCACCTGAAGACGAAGCGACCTTGTTGAAACGCGCCCAGGGATTGGCCGGTTTAACGCTGGAAACGCTTGCTGCAAAAGCAGACTTGCCAATGCCCGCTAACCTCAAGCGCGACAAAGGATGGGTTGGCATGCTATTGGAGAGGCATCTGGGGGCAAGCGCGGGAAGTAAAGCGGAGCAGGATTTTGCTCACCTTGGTATCGAATTAAAAACCATCCCCATTGATGCATCTGGCAAACCGCTGGAAACCACTTTTGTCTGTGTGGCACCGCTTACCGGTAACAGCGGCGTCACCTGGCTAACCAGCCATGTGCGTCATAAGCTGGCGCGGGTATTGTGGATTCCGGTTGAAGGCGAACGGACTATTCCCTTAAGTGAACGACGTGTCGGTGCTCCGCTACTGTGGAGCCCAAGTCCTGACGAAGATGAAATGCTGCGTCAGGATTGGGAAGAATTGATGGATATGATTGTGCTGGGTCAGGTCGAACGCATCACAGCTCGTCACGGTGCCTGGCTACAAATACGTCCTAAGGCAGCTAACAGCAAAGCGTTGACCGAAGGCATTGGCGATCACGGCCAGCCCATCCTGACATTACCGCGTGGATTTTATCTCAAGAAAAGTTTTACCGGCCCGCTGCTGGCCCGCCACTTTTTACTTTAATGTGCTGTTCCTACCAGTGAAATGTTACATTTTGGCGAAGAGCCACCTGAAGTGATTGCGTATAATTACCGTTTACTTTTCGTTTAGGATTGAATGTACGCATGTTTGAGTGGATTGCCGATCCCAATGCCTGGCTGGCTCTGGGAACTTTGACCATTTTGGAAGTGGTGTTGGGAATTGATAACATCATTTTTCTCTCTTTAGTTGTTGCAAAACTGCCCCAACACCAGCAAGCCAGCGCACGTCGCCTCGGTTTAGTGGGTGCCATGGTGATGCGCCTGCTGTTGCTTGCGTGTATCGCCTGGGTCATAAAACTCACCCATCCCCTCTTCAGCATAATGAATCACGCCTTCTCGGCGCGTGATCTGATCTTATTGTTTGGTGGCCTGTTTCTGCTGTGGAAATCCAGCAAGGAGATTCACGAAACCATTGAAGGTGGTGAAGAAGAACAGCAAACAAATGTGCACTCCTTTTTTGGCGCGATTGTACAAATCATGATGCTTGACATCATTTTGAGCCTTGATTCTGTTATTACCGCGGTGGGCCTTTCCGATCATCTGTTCATTATGATGGCCGCCGTCGTGATTTCTGTACTGCTGATGATGTTTGCTGCGCGCACTATTGGCGAGTTTGTGGCGCGACATCCTTCGGTAAAAATATTGGCACTCTCCTTCCTACTCTTGGTGGGCTTTACTCTGATTCTGGAAGGATTTGCCATCGATGTACCAAAAGGTTACATCTATTTCGCCATGTTCTTTGCCATCGCGGTAGAGTGCCTGAACTTATTGCGCAGCAAGAAAAAAACGGCGTAACGTTGTCAAGGGCGAGCATGCTCGCCCAATGCTTTTCGGATTCATGCGATTAACCCAGCCAGCAAAACAATTTATTACTACACTGTTTGCTGTTGATTTAGCGTGAGGACGAAGAGTGATGAAAGGGTTGGTTGGCGTACTATTTTTGGTGGTAACCGCAGCGACATTAAGCGGATGCAGTTCAGATTATGTGATGGCGACGAAAGATGGTCGAATGATCATGACCGAAGGCAAACCGGCCATTGATAAAGAAACCGGGCTGGTGCAATACACCGATCAGTCAGGACATGATATGCAGATTAACGGTGATGAGGTCTCGACCATCATTGAGCGTTAAGTGCGAAATTACGTAGCCTGCCGCAAATTCCCCGCTGGCAGGCAATTTCCCCGAATTTCCCCCCTTCCTTCCCCGCTGTTGCTCGCGCTATAGTCCTTGAGGACACAACATTCCATTCCATAAAGAAAAAGGAAGCCGGCAATGCATTATCACCGTATCCCCCACAGCACGCTGGAAGTGAGTCAGTTGGGATTGGGAACTATGACGTTTGGTGAGCAAAACAGCGAAGCCGACGCCCATGCTCAGCTGGATTTGGCGGTTAGTTCCGGCATCAACTTAATTGATACCGCCGAGATGTACCCGGTGCCGCCGCGCCCGGAAACCCAGGGTTTAACCGAAAGCTACATTGGCAGCTGGCTGAAAAAGCGTGGCAGCCGTGACAAAATCATTCTGGCCAGTAAAGTTTCGGGTCCTTCGCGTGGCAATGATGCGTCGATTCGTCCGAATATGGCGCTGGATCGTAAAAACATCCGTGAAGCGCTGGAAGCCAGCCTGAAACGCCTGAATACCGATTACCTCGATCTTTATCAACTGCACTGGCCGCAGCGCCAAACCAACTATTTTGGCAAACTCGGCTATCACTACAGCGACAACACCGCATCGGTAACGCTGCTTGAGACGCTTGAAGCTTTAACGGAGCAGGTGCGCGCCGGTAAAATTCGTTATATCGGGGTATCAAACGAAACGGCATGGGGCGTGATGCGCTATCTGCAACTGGCTGAAAAGCATGAGCTGCCACGTATCGTTTCCATACAAAACCCGTACAGTTTGCTGAACCGCAGTTTTGAAGTGGGTTTGGCGGAAATCAGCCAGCATGAAGGTGTGGAGCTTTTGGCTTACTCCAGCCTGGCGTTCGGGACATTGAGCGGTAAATACCTCAACGGTGCTAAACCGGCAGGCGCACGTAATACGTTGTTTAGCCGCTTTACGCGCTACAGCAGTGAACAGTCGGAAAAAGCGATTGCGGAATATGTGGAACTGGCGAAAAAGCACCAGCTGGATCCCTCCCAAATGGCGCTGGCTTACGTGCGTCAGCAGCCATTTGTGGCCAGCACCTTGTTGGGGGCCACCACGCTAGATCAGTTGAAAACCAACATCGACAGCTTCAACCTGACGCTGAGTACCGACGTGTTAGAAGAGTTAGAAATAATTCATCGCCGCTATACTTATCCGGCACCGTAATGCTTATTTGCCAGCTGCGGCTTCGTGGCTGGCAATTCATTCTCCAGTCAAAGCGCGGGTATATAGCCGCACCGATTTATTCGGATATTCCAGCGCGTCGCCCGCGGGTATCCAGCCAAAGCGTTCGTAATAGTCACCAAAAGTGGACCACAACCATAAATGCGGATAGCCACGTGCCTGCGCGAACTCAATGACATGTTGTTGTAACGCTGCACTTAACCCTTTGCCGCGTGCGTGTTCATCCACATACAACGCTGCCAGCCAGGGAAACAGATCTTGCCGACTGATCAAATCGCAACGCCAGAACCCCGCCGTACCCAGCGCTTTTCCCGCCTCAACCGCCACGAAAGTGATGGGAAACTCTGCGCCCGTCATGCTGCTGGCGACAATGCTGGCAAAAAAATCCCGACTGTTCTCTTCACCGAATGCGCGCCATTGCCACTCAATAATCTGTTCAGCAAAATGCGGTACTGCGCTGAGTGGCAGGATTTCCATCACATTAGCTTCCCTTGAAAAATCGGCACTGATTCAAACAGAAAACCGTCGAAGTCTGGCGCATCGGCATCAGAGAGCTCCAGCAAAGTGTTTTTCACATTTTCCAGATGCTGCCAGGTTGCCTGCCAGGAACCCATCACGTCACGACGGCGCAGCGCAGCAAGAATGGTTTGGTGATCGCCAAGCCATTTTAGACGGTAAGCGCGGGTTTCGAATTGCGGGCGCAGTTGTTGCCACAGCGGGCTGCTATCGTGATGGCGCCAGATGCTGGTTACGGTATCGAGCAGCATCTGATTTTGACTGGCTCCCGCCAGCAGCAGATGAAACAGCTTGTCATTATCCTGGCTGCTGTCGTTGGCGGCGATAGCGCGTTGCTCTTGTTCCAATGTGCGACGCAGGTTTTCAATATCCGCTTTGGTGGCCATTTTGGCGGCAAAGGCAGCAATGTTACTTTCCAGCAGTTGCCGTGCCTGCAACATTTCAAAGGGGCCGACATCACTGCGGAAAAAAGCCTCTTCTTCATCGTCGCTGGCGGAGGGAATGCGCATCACATACACGCCGGAACTTTGGCGAATATCAACGGTGCCCTCCAGCTCCAACATCAGCAAGGCTTCACGGACGATGGTGCGGCTAACGCCCCAGGTTTCGGCCAGCTGACGCTCGGGCGGCAAGCGCGATCCCACGGGATAATGACCTTCACTGATTTGCTGACGCAAATGCTGACCAATTTCCTGATACTGTTTTTTTTCTTGTGGCGCTACGGCTTTATCCACGCTGTCACCCTTAACAATCAATGCGCTGAGGATATCGCCGCCTCCCTTGTGCGGCAATATCAGCGAACCCTGCGAGAAGGCTCACAAACTGAGGCTCAGTGTATCAAAGCCAGCGCCTGATCGAGTACCTTTGCACCGTTTAGGGTGCCATAAGCGACGGTATCAATTACCGCAATCGGTAACTGGTAGCTGTCAGTAAGCTTTTTGTTCTCTTCCAACTTGAAGCGCACTTGCGGTCCCAGCAGCACCGCCACCACTTCATTACCGTAATTTTGTAGTTCTTCTCGCAGGTTCTGTTCAGGAATCGCATAGATTTCAAATTCCAGACCGCGTGCGGTGGCTTCTTTTTCCATGCGCGTCACCACCATTGAGGTCGACATGCCTGCTGCGCAGGCCAATACGATACGTTTCATCGTCTGTTCCTTCTGTTATTTGGGCTGATCATCAAGGGTCAAGGTAAGTTGCTGGCTGTCGCGTAACTGGCGAAACCAGTGCGCGGACTTTTTCATGCGGCGCTGGCGCTGATTATCCAAATCGATCTCAATCAAGCCGTAGCGGTTTTTAAAGGCATTCATCGGCGATACGTTGTCAGTAAATGCCCACAGCATGTAGCCCTGACAGTTGATCCCTGCTTCATGAGCGCGGATCGCCTGATAAAGATGCTCGCTGATAAAGTCGATGCGGTAATCATCCTGCACTTCGCCTTCGGCATTTTTAAACTGCGCTTCGTTCTCAATTCCCATTCCGTTCTCGGCAACAAACCACGGCACGTTGCCATACTCATCACGCATCCGCAGCGCCATATCCCAGATGATGCGCGGCTGGATCTCCCACCCGCGTGAACTGTTCATGCGTCGGCCCGGCAGCGCGAAATGTTCGTAGTAACAGGCAGGATGGAACGGCGTGTCAGGATGCCAGGCGTGCGACGGCGCTTTAACGCGATGCGGATAATAGAGATTCAGCCCAACCTCATCGACGGTGTTGGCAGCGATAATCGCCAGCTCTTCCTGCGTCACATCCCACTTCACTTGATGCTTGTCCAGCAGCGCTAACAGCTCCGCCGGGTATTCCCCTTTAAGCGCCGGATCGAGAAACACCCGGTTGTAGAAGAGATCGTAGATATTCGCTGCTTTTACGTCATGCGGTGCAGAAGAGCGTGGATAGGTGACTTCTGGATTCAAAATAGTGCCAATGCTGCCGCTGTAACTTTTTTCGCGAAACAGCTTTACCACCTTCGCCGTGGCGAGATTTTTGTGATGATTCCACTGCATCCATTTGTGGGTGTTCTGTTCATAAGGCCAACGCAGCGCATCAAGGTAGACGCGGGTTTGCACTACAATCGGCTCATTGAATACAAACCAGCGTGTCACCTTACCGGCATAGCGTTTAAACACCTGCTCGGCATAGCGAGTAAACAGCTCAACCACATGTTTTGACTGCCAGCCGCCATATTGCTCCAGCAAGATCGCTGGCAGTTCATAGTGTTCAAGGCACAACATGAGTTCAACGCCCTGCCGCTGCATCTCATCTATCAATTGATCGTAATAGGCAGCGTATTCTTCATCCACCGTGACGTTTTCATAATCCGTCAGAAAGCGCGACCAGTTGATTGAGGTGCGATAATGCGTCAGTCCGGTAGCCTTCATCAACGCGACATCTTCACGAAAGCGATGGATAAAATCCGTGGCGACGGCTGGCCCATAACCGTTGTGCCAGACATCACGATCGTTCTGATACCAGGCATCCAGCCACGAATCCTGCCCAGGCTTTTTGCCGCTCCAGCCTTCGGTTTGCCAGGCCGAAGCCGCCGCGCCCAGAATAAAATCTTGCGGCACCTTAAGGGTCAACTTACTCATGACATCTCCTGTGAGTTTTGCGCCAGTTCAGGCTGCCTGTTTTTGGCTTCTGCAGCTTCTGCACGTCGCGACGCCACTTTGACAAACGGCAGATAAATCAGCACCGAAACCAAAATGCAGACGATTTGCGTCACTACCGCACCCATTGAACCGGCAGTCGACAGCCACGCATTAATGATCGGCGGCGTAGTCCACGGCACCATCACCACGGCTTTTCCGGCAAAACCCATCACCGTAGCGAAATAGCCAATTGAGCCGGTGACCAGCGGTGTAATAATGAAAGGAATGGCCAGGATCGGATTGAGCATTATCGGCATACCAAAGATCACCGGCTCATTGATGTTGAAGATACCTGGCCCAAACGACAGCTTGGCGATTTCACGCATCTCTTTGCGCTTGGTGGCAATCATGACTGCGGTTAACAAGCCGATCGTTAGGCCCGATCCGCCAATACTCATATAGACATCCCAGAACGGCATAGTGATGATATTCGGGGCTTCAATGCCTTGCTCAAAGGCGTTCATATTGACCAGAATCGCCCCTAACAGCAGCGGCTCGCGGATCGGTTTCACCATCTGATTTCCGTGAATACCGATGACCCAAAACAGCTGTGCGACAAACATTAGAATCAAGATGCCCCACAGGCTCTGTACCACCGATTCCAGCGGTTGCTGTACCACTTTGTAGACCGCGTCATACAGATAGAGCCCGGTAATGCGGTGGAAAATAAAGCCGAAAGTTGCCACCAGCGTGACGGTGAATATTGACGGAATCAGCGCTGAAAATGAGGCAGAGACATTGGGCGGCACGGTGTCCGGCATCTTGATTTTCAGACGTTCAACCCTTTCCAGTCGGCAATAAATCTCCACCGACAGGATGGCGATAAACATGCCGAGAAACAGACTTTTCGTGTCCGAAAACTGTTTCGCCAGCACATCTGTGACCAGCTGCATTTCGCCATTGACCATCATCTGCAAGGTGGTTGGCGTAACCGAGATAAAACAGATAATCGCCAGCAGACCGGGAAACAGTGTTTTCACACCATTGATGCGGCCCAGTTCTATCCCGATCAAGAACACCGCGCCAATATTCAGGAAACTGAGCGTGGCGTAATTGATACTGCTGGTAATCGGTTTGAGATCCGCCAGAAACGACAGCGCGGCGAAGCTGGCTAAACCATTTTTGCTGTCGAGCACCATGTTGGAGATCAGCACTGAGAAAGCGCCGACGATGATCACTGGCATTAACGTTATGAAGGAAGCTTTGATCGCCATGATGTAGCGATAACTGTTGAAGCGTGTGGCAAAGCTTCCCAGAGAATCGATAAGACGGTCCTGTAAAGACATGGGTCATCCTCAGAGATAAAAGATCAGCATTCCTGTATTGGTCGATATCTTCCCTGTCATTGGCATACCAAAATGACGATTTATCTCATCCGTTTCTGTGACCGAACTCGCGGAAACTCTTTTTGGCATTCCAGTAAGATAAAAAGCACCAATTTGGCATACCAAAAGCGAGGATCGTATGGATTTTGAACAAACCATGATGGAATTACTGATCAATGCTGGGGAAGCGCGATCTCAAGCCATGATGGCGATCCAGTTTGCGCGCAAGCGTGAATGGGCAGCCGCAGACGAAGCGCTGTTAGCCTCGTCAGAAGCCGCCAAGGGCGCTCATCATATTCAGACGCAGTTGATTGGTGTCGATGAAGGTTGTGGCAAAGTGCCGGTGACGTTGATCCTGGTGCATGCCCAGGATCATTTAATGAATGCGATGTTGTGTCGGGATCTGGCGGAAGAGTTAGTGATGCTGCGCAAAGAGATGTTTAGCTGAGCCTCGAGGCTACCATGCAGCGTTAACCCAGCTCCAGCGCCAACAGTTCCTGGATAGTTTGCGCCCGGCGAATTTCGCGTGGTTTTCCCTGCTCAAACAGCACTTCCGGGATCAGCGGGCGGCTGTTGTAATTAGAGGACATCGACGCGCCGTAAGCGCCGGTATCGTGGAAGACCAGATAATCGCCGACCTGCGCCGCAGGCAGCGCACGGGTTTCCACTTTGCCGCCCTCTAGCTGAGTAAATACATCGCCGGATTCACACAGCGGGCCAGCCACCACGCACTCAACACAATTCTGCTCATCGATCTGGCGATCGTCGCCCGCCATCAGTGAAATGTGGTGATAACTGCCGTACATCGAAGGACGCATTAAATCGCTGAAACCGGCATCCACCAGCACGAAATGACGGCTGCCCATCTCTTTCACTGCGCGTACCTGAGAAACCAATACACCGGATTCTGCCACCAAAAAACGGCCAGGCTCGATCTCCAGTTTCACCGGATGCCCTAAATGCGCAGCAATACGCTGGCGTGCGGCATCCCACAAGCCAAAGTAGTGCGCGGTATCAATCGCCTCTTCATCGTAGCGATAAGGAATAGATAAGCCACCGCCCGCTGAGATCGCTTCCAGATCTTGGCCAAACTCAACGACCTGATTGACCATCGCGTCGCACACTTGTTGCAGGTGTGCGTAATCTACGCCAGAGCCGATGTGCATGTGAATACCAACTAAACGCAAGCCATATTGCTGGATGGCCGCCAGCGCCAGCGACAAATCGGCATGCCAGATGCCGTGTTTGCTGTTTTCACCGCCGGTATTGGTTTTTTGGCTGTGACCGTGACCAAAGCCAGGGTTAACCCGTAACCAAACCGCATGACCTGGCGACACGTTACCCAGCTGATGCAACATATCCACTGAACCCGCGTTAACGGGTACTTTCAGCTCCGCAATACGTGCCAGCGTTGGTGTATCAAAGACATCAGCAGTAAAAACAATTTCATCGCCGCCCGCTTGATAACCGGCTGCCAGTGCGCGCTCAATTTCGCCCAGCGACACCGAATCGACCTTCACACCCGCTGAATGCATCAAACGCAGAATATGAATATTTGAACTCGCTTTCTGAGCAAAACGTACCACGTCAAACGCGTGCAGCTGTCCAATTCGCGCCAGGATAACCTGCGCATCGTAAGCCCAGAAAGGGCCGCTGTACTGACGCGCCAGAGGCAGCAGATTTGCGCGGGTTAAGGCGGTTTCGGTGTTATCTAACGGACGTGGCATGATAATTCTCCTGTGGCAATTCGCTGGCTATGCGCGGCTTATTCTTTTATTAAGCCAGAATCGCACCATGCCGAAAAATATCTGTTTAAATAGCATCTATGCAGAATGGATATAGGTAAGCGTGTGGCAAAGATTAACTGGCGACATATAGAAATTTTTCACGCGGTGATGACCAGCGGCAACTTAACGCAAGCTGCCACGCTGCTGAATACGTCTCAACCCACCGTGAGCCGAGAACTGGCACGGCTTGAGCAGCAGTTAGGATTGCAACTTTTTGAACGCGTGCGCGGGCGTTTACAGCCCACGGTGCAAGGGCTGCGGCTGTTCGAAGAAGTGCAGCGCTCATGGTATGGGCTGGATCGCATTATGGATACCGCCGAAGGTTTGCGGCAGTTTCGTCAAGGCGAGTTATCGATTGCCTGCTTGCCGGTGTTTTCACAATCGCTGCTGCCGCCGTTGTGCCAACCCTTTCTACAGCGTTATCCCGACGTCAGTATGAATATCATCCCGCAGGAATCGCCGCTGCTGGAAGAGTGGCTTTCAGCTCAGCGCTACGATCTTGGCTTGACCGAAACCCAACACGCGCCAGCGGGTACCGAGCGTCTGGCGCTGCTAACGTGCGATGAAGTCTGTGTATTGCCGAAAACCCATCCGCTGTGTCAGCGTGATTGCCTTACGCCGCAAGATTTTGCCGGAGAGAATTATGTCAGCCTGTCACGTACCGACAGCTATCGGCAATTGCTCGACACGCTGTTTCATGAGCAAGGCGTAGAACGTCGGTTGGTGCTGGAAACGCACAGTGCGGCATCGGTATGTGCAATGGTAAAAGCGGGCGTGGGAATTTCAGTGGTGAATCCGCTGACGGCGCTGGATTACGCCGACAGCGGAGTGGTAATGCGCAAGTTCAGTATCGCGGTGCCGTTTACCGTTAGCCTGGTAAAACCGCGTCATCGACCGGCATCGGCGCTGCTGGATGCTTTTATCAGCCACCTGCAATTGCAAGTGGCCGACTTTCCAGCACGCATCGCTGCGCGGCTGACTTAAGCCTGTACGGTGGCAGCGGCGCCACCCGATTTGCGGAAGGTAATCAAACAGATCACCAGGCCAACCGCCGCCAGCGCTGCCGCTGCGACCGGCACTGCCGTTAAGCCGTAACCACGACCAATAACCGCGCCACCCACCCAAGCACCCAATGCGTTACCTACGTTAAAGGCTGAGATGTTCAGGGTTGAGACCAGGTTTGGCGCTTCTTTACCGTGGCGCACGACATTGATTTGCAATCCCGGCACCGTGGCAAATGTTGCCATCGCCCACAGGAACAAGGTAATTTCCGCCAGCCACAGCGCATGACTGGTCCAGCTAAACAACAACGAGAACAGCGCAATCAGTGAAAAACTGAGGATCAGGCTGAAAGAAACTTTCCAGTCCGCCAGTTTGCCGCCAAGAATATTCCCCACGGTTAAGCCTGCGCCAATCAAGAAAAGTGTCCAGCTGACGCCGCGATTAGTTATGCCCGTCACCTGCAGCAACAGCGGAGCGATATAGCTAAACAGTGCAAACATTGCTGCCGCGAAAAATACCGTCATCAGCAGTGATAGCCAGAGTTTGCCGTTCGCCAGCGCACCGATTTCACTCGCCAGATGAACCGGTTTTTCCTCTTTATTGGTGGGTAAGCTGATAATCAGTCCGATGAATGCCAGAATCCCGATGATGGCCACGCCCCAAAAGGTTGCACGCCAGCCGAACAGTTGACCGAACCAGGTTCCCAACGGCACACCTAATACGTTAGCCAGGGTTAAACCGGTAAACATCAGCGCCACCGCCGAAGCCTGCTTACTCGGTGCCACCAAACTGGCCGCCACCACCGAACCGATGCCAAAGAAAGCACCGTGACACAATGCGGTAAACACCCGCGCCATCATCAGCAGGTTGTAGCTGTAAGCCAGCGCACACAGCACGTTGCCAATGATAAAAATCACCATTAACAAAACCAAGGTGCGTTTACGCGGCAGTTTTGCGGTTAACAGCGCCATGATCGGCGCGCCGATCGCCACGCCCAAGGCATAGCCGCTGATCAGCCAACCCGCCGACGGAATTGACACCTGTAAATCGCCCGCCACTTCCGGTAGCAGGCCCATGATCACGAACTCAGTGGTGCCGATGGCGAACGCACTCAGCGCCAGCGCCAATAAAGCAACAGGCATAACACTCTCCCAATAAAATTGAAAACGCAGGCGATCCACGCAAGATTTTACGTGGTGCGATGGACGCTTATTAAAATTTGATCTTCGTCACGGTGTGTATTAAATCATAGCCTTCTCTTCTCATACACCCTGATGCCTGCAAAGCTCATTTGCCTGGTACGCAACAAACGCGATAAAAGCTGATTTATTAAGCCTTCATGTCTGTCGACTAAGACAGATTAGCGTTTCCACGCTACGCTAGATAACGAGTTGGCTACGACCAATCGCCACTTTTTCATGCGTTATCAATCAATAAAGTTATAGCGTTGCCGATACCCCTAATGGATTGCCAGGTGATGTAATGTGAATCTGACATGGGGAAAGAGAATGCAACGGCTTATTGCCTTAATGGTATTTGGCTTAACTGGCTGCTCGGTCGGTCATTATGAGTACAGTAAGGAAGCAGCGAAACGCGTCGATATGACCATAACCGGCATTCCAACCGTGTTGGGCTTAGGCACACTCGGCACCACCATTCCGCTGACGGCAGATTACAGCCTGACCGCTGCGCATGTGGCTAAGTTTTCGCTTTACCGGGTGAAAGCCTGGCATCCCGAATGTGATCTGGCGGTGGTTTACCACAAAAACAGCGAAGCCAATCTTCCGCCCATTTTCCGTAACAGCCACATTGGCGATCGCGTCAATCTTTACGGCTACAGCTTTATCTCGGCGCTGCCGGTCAGCTCTAGCGGACAGAACCTGATTAATACCACCTTAGCTAACACCTGGAATAAAGCCGCTTGCGTTGTCGTGGCCGCGAATGCGGGCGTGGTGAAAGGCATGTCAGGCGGCGCGGTGTATAACGCCTCCGACGATACGCTCGCGGGGGTGATTGTCGGCTACAGCGACCGCATCAATGACAACCAGAGCGGCAAGGCGTTATACAAAAATGTGGCGCTGTATGTGCCCTATGCACGTTTTGAAACCTGGCTGAAACAGGCAGTAAAATCCTGATTATTGCTTATCAGGCAAACCGTTATGATCGCCCATATTCTGTTCCGGCGGATTTAGCCAGCGATCTTCACGCGTGGCTTCATAGACGGGATTAAGGGGATAGCAGATCTGGTTGTCCGGTTTGTTTACTTCACCCACCACTAAAAAGTGGGCTTCTGCTTCGCTGTTGTTGATAAAGGTATGGCAGATGCCGGTGCCTGCCGGAAAGGCCACCGCGTCGCCGGGCGTGAGTGGATAGAGTTCACCATTGATCCAGACATCCGGCGATCCCTGAATAACGTACACGAACTCTTCTTCGAGACGTTCGGCATGGGGATAGGACATTCTGCGGCCTGGCAGCAGCCGTTCATGATGGATACCAAGACGAGTCAGCCCCAACTGGCGCGCCAGCGGTGCGCCAATCGACATTAACTCTTCGCTATCGGGATAGTGCTCATTGTCTTCGCCTTCCAGCTCACGCCAGTGGCGAATAAAGTCGGGACGCTGCTTGCTCATGTTTATCGGCTCCAGAGTTGAAGTGTTCAGCCTGGCAGATGATGGGATGTTGCTCAAGACAGGGAGAGATTGTGCGGGTGGCAATTGCGATGCGGTTCTGTGCAGTCCAGCAATTCATAGCGACGTGCATCGCCCGCTGCCATAAAGGTATCGTGCACGCCCGGCGAAGTATCGGCCAGTCGCTGTTCATGCAGCGAAAGCTGATCCCAATGTTGTCGAATACGGCCTTCTAACGATGCCGGTTTTGCGCTCATTACAAATCCCTGAAAAACAAAAGTCTCATCCTGCACAGAGCGCGCCGGAATGTCATCAGGAATTTAGTTTGATGTGTCCCCCACCTCAATCCTCCGCCATAAAGGGGAAAGGATGCTGCCACAGGTGAGTAATGGCACTGTATGGAGCAGCGTCTCCTGCCCCGGCAGATGGAGGACAGCGCTCAGAGCAGCAAAACGCACGCATAAAAAAGGCCGGGAAGCGTCCCGGCCTTCATCAACAGCGGTTCAGCAAAAATTACTTGCCGGTTGGGCGCAGCGCTGGGAACAGAATTACGTCGCGGATGGTGTGGCTGTTGGTAAACAGCATCACCATACGGTCGATACCAATGCCTAAACCGGCAGTTGGTGGTAAACCGTGTTCCAGCGCAGTAACGTAATCTTCGTCATAGAACATCGCTTCGTCGTCACCGGCATCTTTTGCATTAACCTGTTGCAGGAAACGTTCAGCCTGATCTTCCGCATCGTTCAACTCCGAGAAGCCGTTACCGATTTCACGACCACCGATGAAGAACTCAAAGCGGTCAGTGATTTCTGGGTTGTCGTCATTGCGACGCGCCAGT
This sequence comes from Pantoea sp. T14, assembly GCF_036663535.1. NCBI lineage: Bacteria > Pseudomonadati > Pseudomonadota > Gammaproteobacteria > Enterobacterales > Erwiniaceae > Pantoea > Pantoea sp. T14. The sequence continues at coordinate 22,307 of NZ_JAWUEB010000007.1, read as the reverse complement.
GGTGACACTTCAGCCGGATATTCGGTGATGAAAGTCGGCTGGATCAGATGCGCTTCTGCGGTCTCTTCAAAGATCTCAGTCACTACGCGGCCTAAGCCCCAGCTTTTCTCAACTTTAATGCCGATTGACTGCGCAATCGCGACCGCTTTGTCAAAATCTTCCAGGTCGGTCAAATCGGTTTCCGGGCGGTATTTTTTGATCGCTTCGCGCATGGTCAGCTTTTCAAACGGCTTACCAAAGTCGAACTCTTGTTCGCCGTAAGGCACCACAGTGGTGCCCAGCACATCTTGTGCCAGCGTGCGGAACAAACTTTCCGTCAGTTCGATCAAATCTTTATAATCCGCATACGCCATGTAGAGTTCCATCATGGTGAACTCAGGGTTATGACGCGGCGAAATACCTTCGTTACGGAAGTTACGGTTGATCTCAAACACGCGATCAAAACCGCCAACCACCAAACGCTTCAGATAAAGCTCCGGCGCAATACGCAGATACATATCAATATCCAGCGCATTGTGATGGGTGATAAAAGGACGCGCAGAAGCACCGCCTGGGATCACCTGCATCATTGGGGTTTCCACTTCCATAAAGTCACGGCCAACCATGAACTGGCGAATACCTGCCATGATTTGCGAACGAATTTTGAACGTGTTACGTGATTCATCGTTAGCGATGAGATCAAGGTAGCGCTGGCGATAACGCGTTTCCTGATCGGCAAGGCCATGGAATTTGTCTGGCAGCGGACGCAGTGCTTTGGTCAGCAGGCGCAGTTCAGAACAGTGAATCGACAGCTCGCCGGTTTTGGTTTTGAACAGCTTGCCGCGGGCACCGAGGATATCGCCAAGGTCCCATTTTTTGAACTGCTCGTTGTAGATGCCTTCGGCCAAATCGTCACGCGATACATAGAGTTGGATACGGCCACCCACATCTTGCAGGGTAACGAATGAGGCTTTACCCATGATGCGGCGAGTCATCATACGACCCGCGACACTGATCTCGATGCCGAGATCTTCCAGCTCTTCGTTGCTCTTCTCATCGTAGCTGGCGTGCAGCAGATCAGAAGTGGTGTCACGACGGAAATCGTTAGGAAACGCCACGCCGGTTTCACGCAGCGCGCCAAGCTTCTCGCGACGTGCTTTCAGTTCATTATTTAACTCAAGTGCGACGTCAGCGCTCTGCGGTTGTTGTTCAGACATGTCGGTTCCTTATAACCCTGCTTTTAAACTTGCTTCAATGAATCGATCCAGATCGCCGTCCAGCACCGCTTGGGTGTTGCGGGTTTCAACGCCGGTACGCAAATCTTTGATACGTGAATCATCGAGAACGTAAGAACGGATCTGGCTACCCCAACCGATGTCGGATTTGTTGTCTTCCAACGCCTGCTTCTCGGCATTTTTCTTTTGCATCTCAAGCTCATACAGCTTCGCCTTCATCTGCTTCATCGCTTGATCTTTGTTTTTATGCTGAGAACGGTCGTTCTGACATTGCGTCACGGTATTGGTTGGAAGGTGGGTAATACGCACCGCGGATTCAGTACGGTTAACGTGCTGACCACCCGCACCCGATGCGCGGTAAACGTCGATACGCAGATCGGCTGGGTTGATTTCGATATCAATATCGTCATCCACTTCCGGATAAATAAAGGCCGAGCTGAATGAGGTATGACGACGACCACCCGAATCGAACGGACTTTTACGCACCAGGCGATGCACGCCCGTTTCAGTACGCAACCAGCCAAACGCATAATCACCTGAAACACGAATCGTGACCGATTTAATTCCGGCTACGTCACCTTCAGATTCTTCAATAATTTCAGTTTTGAAGCCTTTGGCTTCAGCCCAACGCAGATACATACGCGCCAGCATGCTGGCCCAGTCCTGCGCTTCGGTGCCACCAGAACCGGCTTGCAAATCGATATAGCAGTCAGCGCTGTCATATTCGCCAGAGAACATGCGGCGGAATTCTAATTCGCCCAGCTTGCCTTCCAGCACATCCAGTTCGGTAACGGCTTCGTTAAACGTTTCTTCGTCGTCCGCTTCTACAGCCAATTCCAGCAAGCCCTGTACATCTTCCAGGCCTTGAGTCATTTGGTCGAGGGTTTCAACGATAGCTTCCAGTGAGGAGCGCTCTTTTCCCAGCGCCTGTGCACGATCTGGCGTGTTCCAGACATCTGGCTGCTCCAGCTCGGCGTTTACTTCTTCGAGGCGTTCTTTCTTAGCATCGTAGTCAAAGATACCCCCGAAGAACGTCGCTGCGCTCGGTGAGGTCTTGAATACGGTTTTTAACCGGGTTGATTTCAAACATGGCTTTAGCGTCTTTTTAGCGTTCGATGGGTGAGAAATTAACGCATAAGTTTACCCGAAATCGACGCCAGTTTGTAGCGCTGAGACCGTCTGCGACGGGAAGGCATTTCGCAAACCGAAACAACAGGAAAAAATTCGCGCTTAATTACTGGAAACATCAAAGGGGTTGCTTTACAGATAATTAAGGAAAAACCTGTTTCACAGACTGCGTTATGCTAAAAGCCACAAGAAAAGCCTGCATTTTTTACGGTTAAAATGACACCCACCTAAAAAAAGTGGCTGAAAAATAAATAAAAAATGAATATCGGGTTTTCAAATTACGTTTTATCGATGAAAAACCCATAATACCCAGCAAGATCCAATAAAACATCCACACGCGTCAAAAACGGTTTTCTTATCTTCTGTTTTCAATCGTCAATTCAACATGTAAGCAACGGATGCCGCCCTCAACACGGAACGACTTTTTAGCCAATACCACGTGGACGGATGAAACACTTCATTCCAGGTGATGAAGTGTGTATATCTCTGTTTTTAGTACCCTGCCACTCGGAGCACGTCGAATTTCATCTGTCTTGTTTCTTTTTGGCGTGCGGGCGCGCTCTTTTTTAGCCCAGCGGCCACAGGTGATCAATAATCAGCTGAACCGTCCGGTTGCCACGATACTCATTGATATCGAGTTTGAACGCCAACTCGACATGACGCACGCTGCTGTCCGGCCACAAGGTGGTATCAACGTTAAACGCGATGCCATCAATCAGCGGCCCTCCATCCAGCGGCTCAACCATCACTTTCAAATGGCGCTCGCCAACCAAACGCTGTTGCAGTAGCTTGAATTTTCCGTCAAAGGCGGGTTCAGGGAAAGCTTGTCCCCAAGGCCCCGCTTCACGCAGCATTTCTGCGGTTTGCAGCGAAAAATCCGAAGGATGCAGCGCACCATCCGACCAGATAATGCCCTGCAAAGCTTCCCCCTTCAGCCACTCACCTACCAGCTCGGCAAAGCGCTGCTGAAACTCGTCGTAACGCGCCTCTTCCAGCGACAATCCTGCTGCCATGGCGTGGCCACCAAACTTCAACATCATGCCAGGATAAAGCGTGTCCAGCCGCTCCAGCGCATCACGCAGATGCAAACCGGCAATCGAGCGGCCCGAGCCTTTCAAGGTGCCGTCTCCGGCAGGGGCAAACGCAATGACCGGACGATGAAAGCGCTCTTTTAACCGCGAGGCCAAAATCCCCACCACGCCCTGATGCCATTCAGGATGATAAAAAGCCAACCCCAGCGGCAAATCGGTTTGTTCGCGCTCTAATTTCTGACACAGCGCCAACGCCTCGCTTTGCATCCCCTGCTCAATCTCTTTCCGCGTTTGATTAAGCGCATCGAGTTCGCTGGCCAGCATGCGTGCCTGGCTGAGATCGTCGGTGAGCAATAACGCCACGCCAACTGACATATCATCCAGCCTTCCTGCGGCATTCAGGCGCGGGCCGAGCGCGAAGCCCAAATCGCTGGCCACCAGCTGGCGTGCCTCACGATTAGCAATTTCCAGCAGTGCGCGAATGCCAGGACGGCATTTCCCCGCGCGGATGCGGCTTAAACCTTGCCACACCAAAATACGGTTATTCACATCAAGCGGCACGACATCGGCCACCGTGCCGAGCGCGACTAAATCCAGCAAACCGGCCAGGTTTGGCTCCGCTCGCGCCTCGCCGAACCAGTTAAGTGACCGTAAATGCGCACGCAGCGCCATCATTAGATAAAATGCTACGCCAACGCCCGCCAGCGAACGCGACGGGAATGCACAATCATTCAGGTTGGGATTAACGATGGCATCAGCGTCCGGCAGCGTTTCACCAGGCAAGTGGTGGTCGGTAACCAGCACAGGAATGCCATGCTGATGGGCATATTCCACACCCGCATGTGACGAGATGCCGTTATCAACCGTCAGGATCATTTCAGCGCCACGCGTACGCGCCTGTTCGACCACTTCAGGGCTGAGTCCATAACCATCTTCAAAACGGTTTGGCACCAGATACTGCACGTTGCCGCCGCCCATGCTGCGTAATGCCAATACGGTTAGCGCGGTGCTGGTTGCGCCATCGGCGTCAAAGTCACCCACTACCATAATACGGCGACCATCCAGCAAAGCTTGATGCAGCAGCGCAACCGCTTTATCGATGCCGGTTAATGCCTGAAAGGGCAGCAAATTTTTTGCGCCGCGTTCCAGATCGGCCGGATCGCACACGCCGCGCTGCAGATAAAGACGCTTTAAGAGCGGCGGAAGATCCGCCGGTAAATTGTCCGCGATCTGTACCTCGCGGCGACGCAATTCAACTTCTTTATTCAACACCGGTTAACCACCACGTTTTTGACTATCCAGTACTTGCTTCAGCTCTTTCGGGCCTTGATAACCAGGGATCATCATGCCGCTGTCGGTAAGAATCGCAGGGGTTCCCTGAATTCCGAACAGAATGCCCAGCTTGTAGTGCTGCTCGATATCGATATTACAGGAGTCGGGTGCAGACATTTTTGGTGAATCGCCCTTCATGGCTTCATCAAAGGCTTTATTGCGATCGGCGCTGCACCAAATCGCTTTCATGGCGGTTTCAACCTGCCCTTGCACACCTTCACGCGGGAACGCCAGATAACGTACGGTGATGCCCAGCGCGTTGTAATCCGCCATTTGCTCATGCAGCTTGCGGCAATATCCGCAGGTAATGTCGGTAAAAATCGTCACGACGTGCTGCTCTTTCGGCGCTTTATAAATGATCATTTGTGGAACCAGCGCTTCCACTTTTTTATCCAGCAGCTTGTTGGTTACGTTAACAGGCTGCGCTCCGCTCACGTCATACAGCGGACCCTGGACCATATGTTTGCCATCGTCGGTCACATACAACACGCCGCTTTCGGTGAGCACCGTTTTAAACCCTGCCACAGGCGCGGGTTGAATTTCAGCTTGCTGGATACCTATCTTTTTTAACGATTGCTGTATGGCGGCGTCGTCAGCCTGAGCCAGACCGGAAAAGGTGCCAGCCAACAGGGCCAGCATGGCAAAATGCTTGTTCATCGTCTTCCTTATTTCCGCCGGTTATGCACGCGGATGATGTTGTTGGTGTAACAGACGCAGGCGCTCAGTCGCGACATGCGTATAAATTTGAGTGGTCGAGAGATCGCTGTGACCCAGCAACATTTGTACGACACGCAAATCGGCCCCGTGGTTCAGCAAATGGGTCGCAAATGCATGGCGCAGCACGTGTGGCGACAGCTTTTCGCTGTCAATGCCCGCTAGCGTGGCATAGTGCTTAATGCGATGCCAGAAGGTTTGCCGCGTCATTTGCTGCGCACGATTGCTAGGAAACATCACATCCAGCGTCTGCCCATTCAGTAGCCAAGGCCGACCGTGATCCAGATAGTGCTCGATCCAGTAAACCGCTTCTTCACCTAAAGGCACAAGTCGCTCTTTATTCCCTTTACCGATCACGCGTACCACGCCCTGACGCAGGCTGATATCGCTCATGGTCAAGCCAACCAGTTCGGTAACGCGCAGGCCGGTGGCGTAAAGCAGCTCCAGCATCGCTTTGTCGCGCAGTTCCAGCGGCACATCAATGTTGGGTGCCTGTAACAGGCGTTCAATCTGCGCTTCACTGAGATCTTTTGGCAGCCGCTGCGGTAATTTGGGCGCAGAAAGCATGGCGCTGGGATCATCCGTACGCAGCTTCTCACGATAGAGATATTGAAACATGCGCCGCATGCAGCTCAGCAGACGTGCTGAACTGGTGGCTTTGTAGCCGCCTTCAACGCGCTCAGAGAGAAACTGCTGGAGATCGAGTGCGCTGACGTTGAGCAGCGTGAGCTTATGATGCCCAAGCCAGCTGGTCAGCGTTTGCAAATCCTGACGGTAAGATGACAAGGTATTTTGCGCCAGATTACGCTCTATCCAGAGCGCATCAAGAAACTGTTCTGTCAGTTCGCTGTCTTGCACGTTATCCCCGCCATTCGATGTGAAATCGTGCTCATTATGCCTGATTCAAATCCACTTCTGATACAATTGCGCCAAAGTCAGCCTAAACAGAGCATTAACTGCATGAAGATCGGTCTTTTTTACGGTTCCAGTACCTGTTACACCGAAATCGTAGCGGAGAAAATGCGTGATTTTATTGGTGAAGAGTTGGTCACGCTGCACAACGTAAGGGACGACGATCCCAGCCTAATGGAGCAGTATGATCTGCTTATTCTGGGCATTCCGACCTGGGATTTCGGCGAGTTGCAGGAAGACTGGGAAGCGATTTGGCCGCAATTACCCGGGCTTAACCTGCAAAACAAAATTGTCGCGCTGTACGGCATGGGCGATCAGATTGGCTACAGCGAATGGTTTCTTGATGCGCTAGGCATGTTGCATGATTTATTGCAGCCAATGGGCGTGCGCTTCGTGGGTTATTGGCCGCTAGAGGGTTATGAATTTACCAGCCCGAAACCGCTTACGGCTGACGGTAAACAGTTCGTGGGTTTGGCGCTCGACGATGTGAATCAGTTTGAAGTGACCGACGAGCGAGTCGAACAGTGGTGCGAGCAGGTGTTAACCGAAACTGCCGAGCTATTTTAACGGAGCCGTTGCAGCCGGTTCGCTGAGACAGCAGGCGCGTAAGACGCGCCATTCAGCGGGCTGCATGTTGTCTTGCATCAGCCACATCCGCAGCTGTTTTCCCTGCTCACTCTTTCCCACCAGCAGCACCGCGTTGGGTAACCAGCGCAGCGGCTGTTGCAGCTGCCAGCGGATGCCTTGCCAGCACCAGCAATGCGCGCTTTCCCGTTGCAGCCAGCCCTCTCTTTGACGTAAGCGACGATCATTGCGCCACCCTTCCCAAAGCATTAATGCTAACAACGCCATCTTGAAGAGCACCCCGTTTTCAGCCGCAGGCATAAGCGCAACAAATATCATCGCGCCGCTTAACAGCACCCACTGAATATGGCGTGCGCGGCGCGAAGGGTGCAGCTTACATTGCCACTGGGCCACGTTCACGATTACGCTGCTGGATAAGATTTACCATCCGCTTCAGTTCAGGATCGCTGGGTTCACCGTGATTCATCATCCAGTTAAACAGATCGGGATCGTCACTTTTTAATAACGCGATAAAGACCTGCTTGTCGATGTCCGACAGCGAGTCAAATTCGTACTTGAAGAACGGCATAATAGCGATATCCAACTCCAGCATGCCACGACGGCAAGCCCAGTGAATGCGCGATTTTTCATGAATATCCATGCGTCAATTTCCACAGTTCAAACAATGACGGCTAGTGTAACCTGGATTCCGTTGGGCTGCAGGCGCTCCACACAGTGCTGTGCAGCAGGCCGCAATTTATGACTATGATTTTCAGGGTTATCACGCGATTTGTGCGGCGTTTTCGGTAAACAGGTTGCAATGCCTCCCGGCTCTTTTAACATTGAAGACATTACAGTGATAAACACCGTTTCGGATGAACCTTTCAACTCAGGATATCCCCATGCCTACTTATACCTTACCGCCGCGCCAACCTGCCGCGTCGTCACGTCTGCCTTTAACGCTGATTTCGCTCGAGGCTTGGGCATTGGTTTCTGTTTATGGCGCTGACAGCACCAGTTATCTACAAGGTCAGCTAACGCTGGATGTCGCTGGACTGGACGCCGCGCATCACTCGTTGGCGGCGCACTGCGATGCCAAGGGCAAAATGTGGAGCAACCTGCGTCTGTTTCATCGCGGCGAAGGTTACGCTTATCTGGTTCGACGCGAGTTGCGCGACACCCAGTTGCCAGAGCTGAAAAAGTACGCGGTGTTCTCCAAAGTGACGCTAACCGCTGATGATGACGCCGTGCTGCTGGGCGTCGCGGGTTTTCAGGCGCGCGCCGCCTTAGCCAATCTGTTTGACACGCTGCCAGACAGTGAAACGCCGGTGGTACAGCAGGGCGAAACCACGCTGCTGTGGTTTGCGCATCCGGCGGAGCGTTTCTTAGTAGTGACTTCGCTGGAACAGGCCGAAGTGCTGAAACAGAAACTGGCAGATGATGCGCAGTTAAATGACAGCACCCAATGGCTGGCGCTGGATATTGAAGCCGGTATTCCGGTGATTGACGCCGTAACCAGTGCGCAATTAATTCCGCAGGCGACTAATCTGCAAGCGCTGGATGCCATCAGCTTTAAGAAAGGCTGTTACACCGGGCAGGAAATGGTGGCGCGCGCCAAATATCGCGGCGCTAACAAGCGTGCACTTTACTGGCTGGCAGGCCAGGCAAGCCATATCCCGGCGGCGAGTGATTCACTGGAACTGCAAATGGGCGAGCGCTGGCGCCGTACCGGCACCGTGCTTAGCGCTGTGCAGTTGGATGATGGCGAATGTTGGGTGCAGGTGGTGATGAACAACGATCTTGAGCCAGACAGCGTGTTGCGGGTTGAAGGTGATGAAGGTGGCAAGCTGACTATTCAGCCGCTGCCTTATTCATTAGCCGAGGGTTAACGCTGCCTGGTTGCGAATCAAGCCGCATGTGGCAGCGTCTCCTTCCCCTATTTATGCGGGAAGGTCGGGATGGAAAACAGCCAGCACAACCCAATAAAGTCAGTCGTCGCTTGTCCCCCACCTCTGTCCTCCCCCACATGTGGGGGAGGAAGATGCTGCCAGATGCGAGTAGTGAAGCTGCATGTGGCAGCATCTCCTTCCCCCATTCATGGGGGAAGGCCGGGATGGGGGACAGCCAGCACAACCTAATAAAGTCAGGCGTCGTTTGTCCCCCACCTCTGTCCTCCCCCACATGTGGGGGAGGAAGATGCTGCCAGATGTAAGCATCGAAGCTGTATGTTGCAGCGTCCCCTTCCCCTATTCATGGGGGAAGGCCGGGATGGGGGACAGCCAGCACAACCCAATAAAGACAGGCGTCGTTTGTCCCCCACCTCACTCCCCCCCCACATGTGGGGGAGGAAGATGCTGCCACATGCGAGTAGTGAAGCTGCATGTTGCAGCGTCTCCTTCCCCCATTCATGGGGGAAGGCCGGGATGGGGGACAACGCGCAGAGGACTACTGCGTCATATTCAAAATGGTGCGGATATTCTGCGCGGTAGTGGCAATAATATCGATCGCACCCGTACGCAAAGCACCAAGAATCGCCAAGGCTTTGGTGTTCTCTGAAGCAATTGCAATCACGCAGGGGATCTTGCGTAACTCATCAATGCTCAAGCCAATAACCCGGTCATTCATCACCGTGTCAACGTGCTGACCCTGCGAATTGAAAAAGTCGTAGCCCGCGATATCACCGGTCACGCCCTGGTTCAGGCTGGCATCAATGATTTCGTGCGGACTAAACCAGCCCAATTTGACCATATAACTGTTTTCATTCATGTCACCGATACCGACCAGCGCGATATCCGCTTTACGCGCGCGATCCAGCGTCTCTTTAATGGTGCCGTTCTGCATAAAAGCTTCTTTCAACGCACGATTTTCCACGTACGCCGGGGCATACAGCGTTTCGCTAATACCACCAAATTTTTTCGCCAATCGACGGCTGATATGGTCGGCATTGATCGCATCGCCGGGCCGATGTGTACCGCCAATACCGCTGATAAAGTGGCAATTACGCGTTGGCACCTGGCCAGGATGATCGGCAATCGCCGCCACGTTGCGCCCTTGACCTACCGCAACCACTGAATTTTCTTTCAATGATTGCTCAAGATGGGTCGATACCAGCGCAGCCAGTTGGCGACGTTGCTCATCGCTGTCCTGTAAATCCAGCGCAATCAGCGCACGTTGTAACTGGGGAAAACGATCAAGAAGTTGTTGCTCGAGGCGGGTACTGAACACCGGATGGTAACGCACATTAATTTCAACAATGCCCTCTTCCCGGGCGCGTTTCAGCAATCTTCCGACTTTGATGCGTGAAATGCCAAACTTACGCGCTATCTCTTCCTGGGTAGTTTCGTCCTGATAATAGGCGACCGCGATTTCCGTCAGCAGTTCTGAATCCTGAGAAAGCGTGTGTTTTTCCATGCGTTATCTGTCTCGCAGTGAGTTACCTGACTAAGCACAGGCGTTTCAGGAGGGGATTTATATCACTGATGCGGCTCAAATCGCCAGGCATAGGCAATATGAGCCGCGACAACTTCACAGATTAGCGACGAATAGCATCGATTTTCAGCATGCGGGCAATCACGATATCGAGTTCTTTCTGATCGAAGATCTGTTTCCAGTCTGGCTTAACGATTTTCTCGCGTCCATATTCCATGGCGATCATGCAGGCATCGGAGAACGGGTTGGTAGCGCGGAATGCAACAGCCAAGGCAATCTGAATATGGCCATACAGCATCGCTTTAGCTGCTTCTTCCGGCACGCCGCTGTGCTTAACGGTTTCATCCAGCGCTTCTTTCATGAAGGCACCCACCATGCAGGCCACGGTTTCAACCAGCGTAGGCTCAAGGTAAGCCAATTGGGTAACGGTAACCCAATGTACCTGCTCAACCGGGCCATACATCACGCTGATGACGTTGCTCAGTTCCGCTTTCTGCTCGTCGCTGCCTGCTTCATAAGAGGCCGCAACGTGCTGAATAGCCGCAATGCCACCAAAGGCGTCGGCGTGCTCCTCTTTGGTATAACGCTCCAGGAACACGGAGGGATGACAGGGATGCGCCACGGCGTAATCAATGTCATCGCGGTGTGCAATCAGGTTGGCATAGGCCGCTGCGGGATCAAGGGTTAACAGCACCGCATCTTTCTTCATCTGCGGTACAACGCCTTCCGACACTTTACCCAAGACAATATCCGGCACCGCCAGAATCACAACATCACTCAAGGGGACAACGGAAGCTGCATCGGAAAGCTCACGGCCCTGCGCGGTAACTTGCTCCTGCGCCTTGGGTGAGTTCTCGCAATAAAAGACCTGGTAATCACTTTTCTGGAAGTTGGCAGAAATGCGCATGCCCATTTTGCCGCCTGCGCCAATCACGGTGATGGTTTTTAATTGGTTCATTATTATGACTCCTGAGCTTGTTTACTACGTAAGAATTCCACGGTGCGAAGTGTCCACTCGGCTTCACGCTGACAGGTGATCGCTGCATCTTCCTGCCACGGTAGCCAGTGTTCGACGATTTGATTGATGCCTTTTTCTGCCGGGCGCACGCTGGCAATCATCCGGTCATAGTCGAGTAAGCCGTCCCCCATCAGACAACCGGCGTAGGTGAATCCCACCCAACCGTCACGACGGGAAAATGCAAAATCTTTGATGTGCAGATTACCGACGCGTGCAGCGGTGTTGGCGATAACCTGTTCCGGTAGCTCCAACCCAGCGACGCAGTTGGCGGGATCAAGGCAAACGCCAAGCCAAGGTGACGGAAATTGATTGATCACCGACATCATGTCGGCGGTCTTGACCTGCTCGTAAGTTTCCAAACACAGCATCACCTGCTGGCGCTCATAGTCCGGCAGAATGACGCCGATCAACTGCGCGGCCTCTTCCAATGACGGACGATGGCTGGCGGTATAGAACATGGAGCGAACAACGTGGGCATCCAGAATATTGGCCATATGCAGATAACGTTGCAGATGGGCCGTACCCAGACCGCGAGTGCCCAGTTCCAGTGTGATGCCCAGCGCATCGGCCTGCTGACGCAACGCCTGTAGCTGTGCATCGGGCCAACTCTCGATCGCCGGATAATCACAAATTTGAAACACAGAAACATCAAGCGCGGCCGTTTGCTCCAGCATCTGCGCCAACGTTAACGGCTCCGGCACTTGCGATGACATGCGCCAGAAAAAAGCATACGTGCTGAGTCCGATACGGCTCATTAACGGATCTCCTTAAGCAGCGCGCTGGCTTCATCAACGATTTGCGCCAGCGCTTTGGGATCGTGGGCGAAACGCCCGAGAAACAGTCCATCGACATCACCCGCCAGGCGCTGAATCAGGCCGGGGCCGGCGCTGCCGCCGTAAATCACCTGCAAATCGATGCCATCGGGTGTTTGCAGGTCACGCAAACCGGCACACACCGCGCGAATGTAGCTGTCCGGCGCGGGTTGCGGAGCGCCAATCGCCCATTGCGGTTCGTAAGCGAAGAACACGCTGCCCTGCAAACCTTGCTGCCCGGCATTGGCCAGGGCCTCAGCAAGCTGCTGTTGGCACAGCGCAATCGCCTGCGCCGGTTCGCCTTCTTGCTCTTCACCGATGCACAACACCGGCGTTAAACCGTGGCGTAAAGACATCGCCACTTTGGCCGCGATCTGTGTTTTGTCTTCATGGAAATGACGACGGCGCTCAGCATGACCAATCTCAGCCAGCGAACAGCTCAACTCCTGCAACATGCTGGCGCTGACTTCACCGGTCCAGGCGCCATTTTCTGCCTGGCAGACATCCTGGCCGCCAAAGCGAACAGGCGTATCGGCAAAAATCTCGGCAACCGCCGGAATAGCCGGATAAGCCGGTAACACAAACAGCCCAACCTCACCTTGCTGGATGGCTGGATGACGACGCGCCAGCTCGGCGACGTCACGGCACCATGTCAGCGTTTGCTGATAGCTGAAGTACATTTTCAGGCTGACGCCCAGCCAGATGGCAGGTTGAGACATGCTTAAACTCCTTGATCTGCGGTCGCGTTATCGTTGAGCAGGTTTCCCACGGTGTTGACGATCATCGCTAGCGAAATGGCGCCAGCATCGGGTGTTCCTAAACTTTTTTCTGCCAGCGGACGGGCACGGCCCATCTTTGGCAATAACTGGGCGGTCGCTTGTGCGGCGTTATCCGCCACCTGCGCCGCTGTTAACCAGGCATCAGTTAATGAAGCGCCTTGCGCCACAGCGTCGTTCAGGCTGTCGGCAAACGGCACCAGCACATCGACCATGGTTTTGTCGCCCACTTTGGCTTTACCAAAGTGCATAATGCCTTCTTGCGCGTGACGTACCCCGCTGGCAACACGCTGCGCATCAGGCTGATGTTGATCGCCCAACGCCGTGCCCAGCGCGGTCAGCGCAACACCCCATAATGCTCCCGAGGTGCCGCCCGCTTTATCTGCCCAGGCATCGGCCGCACGACACAGCAGCGTTCCCGCGCCTGCGCCACGCGCCGCCACTTCACGGGCTTTTTCTACCGCGCCTAATACGCCGCGCTCCATACCAATACCGTGATCGCCATCGCCAGCCACTGCATCAATATCACCCAGTTTCTCGGCGTTGGCTTGCAGCATCTGCGCCACGGCTTCCAGCAGTTGCAGCACGCGCTGTGCGCTCTCCTGCGATTCTGCGCTTGCCTGCGGTAACGTTTCCTCTGTCTGCTCTACACATTCCGCTGGACTTAGCGCTTCAGCAACGATCACGCTGCCTTTGCGATAGGCTGGAGCATTAGCGGGTGCGCACCAGAAGGTTTCCAGCTCCTGGTCAAGCCACATCAGAGTTAATGATGCGCCTGCCATATTGAAACTGGTAACGAACTCGCCGACATCAGGCTCAACGACGTGTAACTTCGCGGCATCCAGCAACTGCGCGACGCGACGGTAAACCACAAACAGCTCTTCGTATTTCACCGTACCTAGCCCATTGAGGATCACCGCGACCCGCTGACCTTCTACCGTATTGATGCCTTGCGGCAGCTCGCTCAGCAAGCGATCAACGAAAATCTCAGCCAGCTCGTCGGCGGTCGGCACGTCGGTTTCTTTGATGCCCGGCTCGCCGTGAATGCCCAGCCCTAACGCCATGCGCCCTTTTTCCACTTCAAACAGTGGATGAGACGCGCCAGGTAAGGTACAGCCTGAAAACGCGACGCCAAAAGAACGCGTGCGGTCATTGGCGTGGCGTGAAACGTTGAGCACGCGGGCTAAATCGTAGCCCGCTTCCGCGGCGGCGCAGGCCACTTTAAACACGGTGAGATCGCCCGCTACGCCACGACGTTTTTCAATTTCATCAACGCTGGCGCTGGAGATATCATCAGTTACCGCCAGCACTTCGCAGGGAATGCCTTCGCTGCGTAGACGCTCGCAAGCCTGACCAAAATGCAGCACATCGCCCGCATAGTTACCAAACATCAGCAGCACGCCGCCACCGTTATCTGCGGCGCGCGCCACGTTGTAGATTTGCTGCGCGGAAGGCGAGGCAAACAGATTGCCCATCGCCGCACCGTGCGCCAGACCTTGTCCGACTAATCCGGCGAAGGCGGGATAATGACCTGAACCACCACCGACAATCACCGCGACGCTGCCCGCCTGGCTGCGTGTACTGCGTACGACGCCGCCAGGTACCTGCCGCACTTTGTCTGCATTCGCGGCGACAAATCCTTCGATAAGTTCGGAGGCAAAGGCTGAAGGTTGGTTAAACAGGTAGGTCATTGTTCGTGCTCCTGGCTAAAGGGGTCGGCTGAATCTGGCGGCGGCGGTTCAACAACAGCATCAGCACGGCTGACAGCAGCATGAATCCACCCACCACAAACATCGGGATGGTGTAACTGTTGGTCGCATCGTGTAGCGCACCGGTGATGTAACCTGCCGAGAATCCCGCCACGTTGCCCAGCGTGTTAATCAAGGCAATCGCCGCGGCGGCAGAGGCGCCGGTCAGAAACTGCGTCGGCAAAGTCCAGAAGTTAGGTAAGGCAGCGAAAATCGAGCTGGCGGTAATCGCAATCACCAAAATGGTGGTGAACGGTGAATCCATATAAAGCGCCAGCGGCACGCTAATTGCGCCGGTTAACGCCGGGATAGCGATGTGCCAGGTTTTGCAACCACGACGCGAAGCATCTCGTGACCAGAAGAACATCACCACCGCAGCAACCAGATAAGGCACGCCAGTAATCATTCCTTTTTGCATCACGTTAAAAGTGGTGCCGAACTGCTGCTGGAAGCCGCCGATGATGGTTGGCAAGAAGAACGCCAGCGCATACAAACCGTAAATGAAGCCGAAGTAGATCAGGCACAGCATCCATACGCGACCGTTGCCCATCACCGTGCGCACACTCTGATGACTTTTCTGCTGTTTCGCGTTGTTTTCCGCTTCCAATTCTTTGGTCAGCCAGGTTTTCTCTTCACTGGTCAACCATTTCGCCTGACGCGGTGAATCCACTAGCCAGAACAGCGCCACGAAACCAATCAGAATGGCCGGGATGGAGACGCCCAGGAACATCACACGCCAGCCTTCCAGTCCAAACAAACCATGTTGCTCAATAAAGGCTGCCGCCAGCGGCGCACCGAACACCACGGTCAACGGTTGGGCGAGATAGAACAGCGACAGAATTTTGCTGCGATGGCGTGCCGGAACCCACATGCTCAGGTAAAGAATCGCACCCGGGAAGAAGCCCGCTTCAGCAATACCCAGCAGCAAACGCAGGCCGTACAACCCTTGTACACTGCTCACCCAGGTAAACAGCAGCGAGACGATACCCCAGCTGATCATAATGCGCGCCAGCCAGCGGCGTGCGCCAAAGCGATGTAGCGCCAAATTACTCGGCACTTCTAACAGGATGTAGCCAATAAAGAACACGCCTGAAGCCAAACCAAACTGCACCGCAGTCAGGCCGAGATCCTGGGTCATGCCGTTCGGGCCGGCGAAGGAGATTGCGGTACGGTCCAGGAAGTTAATAAAGAACATCAAGGCGACAAACGGAACCAGTCGCCAGGAGATTTTACGAATGGCGGATTGTTCAATCGCCGTCATGGTTGTCTGGGTCATGACGCACCTCCGATACGGGCGCGATAAGAGAAAGTTGGTGTTGGCAATACGCAGTACGCATTGTCGATGCAGGTGCATTGAGTAGGGTTTGGGTAACGCATGTTCGAGTCCTCGATGGGTCTTCTTGTACATTGGTAACACTGCGCGAACAAATGAACACTACACGTATAATTGCTCATCACTCAAGCGCACTTCCCAAAACTGTGAACCCGTTCAAATGATTTGAAATAGGTCAATTTTCAGATTCACGTCACCATTTCAGCCGCAGGTCAGGCGTAGCATGGCGTGGAGTAAAGGGGGTGATCAGAAAAATCGGCCAAAAACAAATGAACGCATATTGAACATATGAACAAGTTTGTGGCAGGCTAGTGATGAACATCTTTTAGCCTGCATCTGATGCAGGTTGAACCGCGTAACCTGCTGGAGAAAACGATGAAAACAATCGCTATTGGCGCTGATGATGCGGCCATTGAACTGAAGAATTTGATCAAACGTCATTTAGAAGAGAAGCAGTACGACGTGCTGGATTACAGCAACGATGCGCAAAACGATCGCCCAATGTACCCGGATGTCGCTTTTGCGTTGGCTAATGCCGTTAAAGAGGGCAAACACGATCGTGGGATCCTGCTGTGCGGAACCGGTATCGGCGTGGCTATCGTTGCGAACAAAGTGCCGGGCGTGCGTGCTGCGCAATGCCATGACACTTTCTCTGCTGAACGTGCACGTAAAAGTAACAATGCACAGATCATGACCATGGGTGCGCGCGTTATTGGTTCAGAGCTGGCGAAAAATATCGTCAACGCCTGGATGGCGTCAGAGTTTGAAGGTGGCGGTTCAACCGCTAAAGTCGAAAAAATCGAGTATTACGAACAGGCGTGCCAGAGCAAATAAGCACCCTTTTCTCACCCGGCGAAACCCGATATTTACCTGCGGTTTCGCCTGATTCAGGCGTCTTCAGCTCTCGCTCATTCCATTGCGACATCGCTTTCGCAGGGATAAGTGCGCGCGTCTTTCTGTGGCCGCCCTGTTCTCTCGTTACGGAGTAAAATGATGAACCAGCTAGAGGCGTTAAAACAGTACACCACCGTGGTCGCGGACAGCGGCGATATCGAGTCGATTCGGCATTATCATCCGCAGGATGCCACCACGAATCCGTCGTTGATCCTTAAAGCCGCCAGCCTTGAAGGCTATAAGCACCTAATTGACGACGCAATTGATTACGCCAAAACCCAAGGCGGCAGCAAGCAAACGCAAATTATCAATGCCAGCGATCGCGTAGCGGTGAATCTGGGACTGGAAATTTTGAAAAGCGTACCGGGCCGCGTCTCGACGGAAGTGGATGCTCGCCTCTCCTTTGATCGCGGCATGTGCGTGACCAAGGCTGAAAAGTTGGTGCGCATGTATGAAGATCAGGGTATTAGTCGCGCGCGAATTTTGATCAAACTGGCCGCAACCTGGGAAGGCATTCGCGCCGCCGAAGAGCTGGAACGCAACGGTATTCAGTGTAATTTAACGCTGCTGTTTTCCTTTGCTCAGGCACGCGCCTGCGCCGAAGCGGGCGTTTTTCTGATTTCGCCTTTTGTTGGCCGCATCTACGACTTCTATCAGAGCCGCGAGCCGCAAAGCATTTATGACGCTGAAAACGATCCTGGCGTGGTATCCGTGCGTAACATTTATCAGTATTACAAATCCCATCGCTACAACACGGTTATCATGGGCGCCAGCTTCCGTAAAATCGAACAGATTCTGGCGCTGGCGGGCTGCGATCGCCTGACGCTGTCGCCTAATTTACTGCAAGAACTTGAAGCCAGTGATGCGCCACTTGAACGTAAACTTACGCCATCAACTGCGGTACTGAATCCACCTTCGCCGCTAACAGAGGCGGCTTTTCGCTGGGAACATAATCAGGATGCAATGGCGGTAGAAAAGCTGGCAGAAGGGATCCGTCAGTTCGCAGTGGATCAACAGAAGCTGGAAGATCTGCTGGCCGCGAAGCTTTGATCCGCATTTACGGGCTTTAGGTTTTAATCGATCTGTTTGATGCTCAGATAAGAGGCGGGAATGGCTCCCGCCTTTCTTGTTGGCTAAAAAGTTACATTACGTAGAAGTAGATTGCGCAGAAATGACACACGCTGCCGCCCAACACAAAGCCGTGCCAGATGGCGTGGTTATAAGGAATGCGGCGCGACACGTAAAAAATCACGCCCAGCGAATAAATAATGCCACCTGCGGCCAGTAGCCAAATCCCGCCGGACGAGAGTTTCATCGCCAGTTGATAAATCACAACCAGCGACAGCCAACCCATACTCATGTAAGTCACTAGCGACAGCACCTTGAAGCGATGCGCGATGGTCAGTTTAAAAATAATGCCGGCCAGCGCCAGGCCCCAAATCACGACCATCAATCCATGCGCCAGCGGCGATTTCAAACCCACCAACAGGAATGGCGTGTAGGTTCCAGCAATCAGCAGGTATATGGCGCAGTGATCGAGCTTTTTTAGCCAAGGCTTGGCACGTTTATGGGGAATTGCGTGATAAAGCGTTGAGGCGAGAAACAGCAAAATCATGCTGCCGCCATACAAGCTGTAGCTGGTGATTGCGGTGGCATCTGCGCCCATATCAATCGCCTGATTGAGCAGTAACACCAGCCCTACAATGCCGAACAAGCAGCCCAAACCATGACTGATGCTGTTGGCAATTTCCTCTGCCAATGAATAACCCGGTAGCAATACGCGGTTTTCGGTCATAAAAAAGGGAGCCCTCAAAGGTATATACCCTCATTAATTCGCGTTGCAGGCAGTCGGCAAGGGAGCCAGTCCCGAGAACTTATTGGGGTAAGTGACCGGGCCGAGCAAGCGTAGCCAACGCATCTGCAGCTGGAAGTATGACAGGTAGAGTGATTGCAAATATCTGCGCACCAGAGTAACCGGGAACGATTTCAGTGTACACTTGTACGCTAAAATTAATCTGTGAACCGTTGTAACCATCCACACGCTGACTGAATCTGATAAACTGCCTGCCGGTTCACTGCACAATGAGCACTTTCTGATGTTCTCGCACCGCGATCTAGCCAGTCTCAATGACCTCGAAATTCAGGTTTACCAATTCATCATCAAACACCGTGAAAGCGTCAGCTATATGACGATTCGCGAGCTGGCGGAACAGGCCGAGGTGTCTACCACCACTGTTTTACGTTTTTGCCGCAAGATGCATTGTGACGGCTGGTCAGAATTTCGCATTCGCCTGCGTCTGGCAGATGAAAAAACTCAGCCACTGATGAACACCTCCGGCGTGAATGAGATGCTGAGCTTTTTCAAAAGTATTAATAACGCAGAGTTTGAGCAGTTAATTAGTCAGGCCGCGCAGATCATTAATCAGGCTGAGCATATATTTTTTATTGGTGTAGGAACCTCCGGGAGCTTAGCTAAATATGCTGCGCGTTTTTTCTCTAACGTCGGGAAATTCAGCCACGCCATCGACGATCCTTATTATCCGGTTAGCCCAAGTCTGAATGAAAATGCAGTGGCGATTATTTTGTCGGTATCAGGCGAAACGGAAGAGATCCTGCGACTGGCCAGCCAGTTCAGCCAGCATCAGTGCAAAACGCTCTCTATTACCAATAATGAAAGCTGTTCGCTGGCAAAAATCAGCGACTTTAATCTCTCTTATCACGTGCCTCTTATTCGCATGGCAGATAATTTTGATATCACCACTCAAGTGCCGGTTATCTATATTCTGGAAGCGATTGGTCGGCAGCTTAATAAATAAAACATCCTGTTTTTTAGCTGTAACAGATTACCATTCTAACACGTTGTTATATCGTGACTTTAAAGAGTGCTTTGCTACACTCAGGCCAATTTATTTTATCTCTGTCTGATATTGAGGGCTAAACATGAGTGAAGCATTACAGTTACCAAAAGGATTCCTTTGGGGCGGCGCGGTCGCGGCACATCAGGTTGAAGGCGGCTGGGATCAGGATGGCAAAGGCGTCAGTATTTGTGACGTACTGACCGGCGGCTCACACGGCGTGAATCGCGTGATCACCGACGGCGTGCAGCCCGGCAATTTTTACCCCAATCATCAGGCAGTCGATTTTTATTCTCACTACAAACAGGACGTCGCGCTGTTTGCTGAAATGGGCTTCAAATGCTTCCGCACCTCCATTGCCTGGACCCGCATCTTCCCGAATGGCGATGAACAGCAACCCAACGAAGCGGGCCTGCAATTTTATGATGACCTTTTCGACGAACTGCTGAAATATGGCATCGAACCGGTGATTACCCTTTCCCACTTCGAAATGCCCTATCATTTGGTGAAAGAGTATGGCGGCTGGCACAACCGCAAAGTGGTCGACTTTTTTGTACGCTTCAGTGAAGTGGTATTAGAGCGATACAAAAATAAAGTGAAGTACTGGATGACTTTCAACGAGATCAATAACCAGCGTAACTGGCAATATCCCCTGTTTGGTTACTGCTGCTCAGGCGTGATCTTTACTGACCATGAGAAGCCGGAACAGGCGATGTATCAAGTGATGCACCACCAGTTTGTTGCCAGCGCGAAAGTAGTGAAGTTAGGCCATGACATCAACCCAGACTTCCAGATTGGCTGCATGATTGCGATGGTGCCGGTTTATCCTTTCTCCTGTCATCCTGATGATGTGGTAATGGCGCAGGAAGCAATGCATCAACGTTATGTCTTCAGCGATGTGCAGATGCGCGGTTATTATCCCGCCTATGCGCTGAAAGAGTGGGCACGCAAAGGCTACGAGATTCAAATGGAAGCCGACGATGCTGAAACTCTGCGTAACGGCTGTGCTGACTACGTTGGCTTCAGCTATTACATGAGCAACGCGGTGAAAACCGACGCCCGCGGCGTTGATGACCCGATTACCGGTTTTGAAGGCGTGGTGAAAAACCCACACGTTAAAGCGTCCGATTGGGGCTGGCAGATTGATCCAGTGGGTTTGCGTTACGCGTTAAACGAACTCTACGAGCGCTATCAGAAGCCGCTGTTTATCGTGGAAAATGGCTTTGGCGCCATTGATAAACCAAACGCGCAAGGCGTGATCGAAGATGACTACCGCATCGACTATTTGCGCGCGCACATCGAAGAGATGAAAAAAGCGGTGACGCACGACGGCGTTGATTTAATGGGCTATACGCCGTGGGGCTGCCTGGATTGCGTCTCTTTCACCACCGGTCAGTATGATAAGCGTTACGGCTTTATTCACGTGAATAAAAACGACGATGGCAGCGGTGATTTTTCACGCTCGAAGAAGAAAAGCTTTAACTGGTATCAACAAGTGATTACCAGCAACGGTGAAGTGCTTTAACGCAGAAAATTAGAACGATTGCTTAAAGCGAAAACGCCGCAGCTTATCTCTGCGGCGTTGTTGTCTTAGCGACCGCCTGCAGCATCAATAAAGCTTCCGGTGATGTAGGAAGCGGCATCGCTGGCTAACCAGACTATCGCTTCAGCAATCTCTTCCGCCTGACCGCCGCGCCCGATTGGAAGTGCACTGCCTAGCCGATCAACTCGGCCCGGTTCACCCCCATCAGCATGCATTTCAGTGTAAATCAGTCCTGGCCGAACCGCGTTTACCCGAATGCCCTGCTGCGCAACTTCCAGCGATAGCCCTTTTGTTAGCGTGTCCATTGCGCCTTTTGAGGCTGCGTAATCGACATATTCATTCGGCGCCCCCAACCGTGATGCCGCAGAAGAGACATTGACGATGGCTCCTCCTTTTCCGCCATGATGGGTTCCCATACGTTTTACCGCTTCACGACAGCAGAGAAAGGTGCCTGTGACATTGGTAGCAAACACCTGTTGAATACGTGCCGCATCGAGTTGTTCCACGCGACACTGCTTGAACAGAATACCGGCATTGTTAACCAACACGGTTAACGGCGCGTCTTGTTCATCCAGCCGTTCAAACATCGCCATCAACTGATCTTCATTGCCGATATCAGCTTGTACCGCAAAAGCGTCGCCGCCCTGCTGCTGAATTTCTTCCACCACACGTAACGCTTCCGCTTCACGCTGACGATAATTGACCGCCACCCGATAGCCTTTTGCCGCCAGCATTAACGCTGTCGCGCGACCAATACCTCGACTGGCACCTGTGACTAATGCAAGTTCCATTATTGCCTCCATAAAAAAGGACCGAAGATTCGGTCCTTAAATTAAAGGAAATCACGCCTTTTACCCTAAATAATTCATAGCCAGTACATCTGCTGCACTAAGAATGGCGAGTAAATCTTGTTCATTAACACAATATTTACCCTAAATAATTCGCGTTGCAGGAAGGCGGCAAGTGAGTTCATCCCCGGGAGCTTACATAAGTAAGTGACCGGG
>NZ_JAWUEB010000006.1:0-27220 GCF_036663535.1 Pantoea sp. T14 | reverse complement strand
CTCAGAAGTGAAACGCCGTAGCGCCGATGGTAGTGTGGGGTCTCCCCATGCGAGAGTAGGGAACTGCCAGGCATCAATTTAAGACCAGCACGCTGGTCGTGACCCCGCGGGTGACGCGGCGGGGGCGAAACACCTGCAGCCTGCAGCGCGGGCGGCAGTACAGAATCGGTGGAGCGGTAGTTCAGTTGGTTAGAATACCTGCCTGTCACGCAGGGGGTCGCGGGTTCGAGCCCCGTCCGTTCCGCCACTTAATTGATAAGCCCTGACTGAAAAGTCAGGGCTTTTTCATTTGTGCAAAAAGCGGTAGGTTGATTAAAAATCAATTATCTTCTGCTTATCAGCGGCTTAATCAGCAAGAATAACCCTGTCAAAATGACCTCATTATATAATTCCGTTCACATTAATGAGGATAAAATGTCTATTCCCGCTTTTGGTCTTGGGACCTTCCGTTTGCAAAATGATGTCGTTATTCATTCAGTAAAAACTGCCTTAGACGTTGGTTATCACGTCATTGATACCGCTCAGATCTATGAAAATGAGGCGGCTATTGGTCAGGCGATCGCTGAAAGTGACATTGCTCGTAATGACTTATTCATCACCACGAAAATATGGGTCAAAAACCTTTCGAAAGACGATTTGATCACCAGTCTCAAAGAGAGTTTAGAAAAGCTAAGAACTGATTATATCGATTTAACGCTGATCCATTGGCCTTCTCCAGGCGCAGCAATTTCAGTAGCTGAAAGCATGCAAGCTCTTATGGAAGCGAAACAGCAGGGGTTAACGCGCCAAATAGGCGTATCAAACTTTACGATAGATCTTATGCAGCAGGCGATTAATGCGGTTGGTGCTGCAAATATCGCTACAAATCAGATTGAGCTTCACCCCTTTTTACAGAACCGCCAGGTTGTAGATTTTGCAAATACTCATGCTATTCCCATCACTTCTTATATGACGCTGGCATATGGTGAAGCTTTGAAAAACGAGGTTATTCAAGCCATTGCGATGAAGCATCAGATAACTGCAGCTCAGGCTGTTCTGGCATGGGCTATGCAGCTCGGGTACGCAGTTATTCCATCTTCAACCAAGCGTGATAACTTAGTCAGTAATCTTGATGCTATAAAAGTCACACTGGATGAAGATGATATGATGCAGATTGCTTCATTAGATCGTAATCATCGTTTGGTTAGTCCTGAAGGACTGGCACCTGACTGGGATTAAGTTTTGCTTAAACAGTCCTGCACGCGCCAGGGCTGTTCACTCATCCACTCACTAAGAAAATCAATAAATGCACGCACGCGCTGGCTTACTCCCATGTCGCTGTAGTAAACCGCGTTAAACGGCATTTCTACAAGGAGCCGCTGCTCAGCTAATACCTCCACTAACTTTCCCTCAGCAATTTCTTTATCGATCATGTAATCAGACAAACATGCGATGCCATTGCCGTTTAGGCAAAGCTGCTTGATGGTCTCGCCGCTATTAGAAGACATTCCCAAATGAATATCGTAAAGCTCACCGCTTTCCTGGGCAACAGGCCAGCGATTTAGACGCGAAGGATCAACAAAGCCCAGGCACTCATGGCGATCTAAATCTGTAACATTGTGCGGCGTCCCCCTTTTTTCAAGATATTCAGGTGAAGCTACCAATTTTCGATAGCTAATAAATAGCAGTCTGGCTCGCAGTGTTGAGTCCGTTAAATTACCTGCTCGAATAGCCACATCCACCTTGCGTTCAATCAAATTGATGAAGCTTTCAGAGGAAATTAACGACAAAGTGACATCAGGATAACGTTCGCGGAAGGGTTTAATCATTGGCATAAGTAGATGAAGAATAACCGGCGTTGCTGCATCCACTCGTAATAAACCCTTTGGTGCGTAACGGCTTTCAATTAAATCATTTTCTGCCGATGTCATTTCTTGTAAGAAACTTTGCACCCGTCTGAAATAACGCTCGCCTTCTTGTGTTAGCGCTAAATGTCGTGTTGTTCGCGTAAGCAACGCAACGCCGAGCTTATTTTCTAACTTCTTGATGGTCCTACTTACAGCCGAGTTTGCCATGTGCAGTTGCTCGGCGGCGCGACTAAAGCTCCCGCTTTCAACCACGCTAACAAACACTTTTAGCTCTTCAGAAGATGCTTTCACTATTTCCCTCCAGACAAAAGACTATTGTTATTTTGCATCTTTTTGTTATTAAAGCATGCGGCAATACTAGCGGCCATCAATCATTGGATGGAGTTAATTATGCCACTTGCTCTTTGGGCGCTAACCATCAGCGCATTCGCTATAGGAACAACTGAATTTGTCATTGTAGGATTGATCCCGACGATCGCCGAACAGATGACCATTACCTTACCTTCAGCAGGAATGCTGGTATCGATCTATGCAATAGGCGTTGCGGTAGGCGCGCCAGTGTTGACTGCGCTGACAGGAAAATTACCGCGTAAATATTTACTTGTAGGATTAATGGCGCTGTTCACGATGGGCAACATCGTTGCCTGGCGAGCCCCCGATTACAACACGCTGATCATTGCTCGCTTGCTGACAGGGCTGGCGCATGGCGTTTTCTTCTCTGTTGGTTCAACAATTGCCACCAGCCTGGTCAGTAAAGATAAAGCCGCCAGCGCCATTGCTATCATGTTTGGTGGATTAACCGTTGCCTTAGTGACGGGTGTTCCGATGGGAACCTTTATTGGTCAACATTTTGGCTGGCGCGAAAGTTTCCTCGCTGTATCGTTGCCGGGTATCATAGCTTTAATCGCGAGCGCTATACTTATTCCGCGTAATATCGCCCAACCTAAAAACACGAGTCTGTTACAGCAGGCACAGGTCTTAGTTAATCCTCGCTTGATGCTGATCTACGCCATTACCGCGCTAGGATATGGCGGAGTCTTTACCACCTTTACTTTTTTAGCGCCTGTCATGCAGCAGTTAGCGGGGTTCTCACCTTCGGCAGTAGGCATTATTTTGCTCGGTTATGGCGTGTCTGTCGCGATCGGTAATATTTGGGGTGGCAAGCTGGCAGATACACAAGGCCCGGTACGGGCGCTCAGCCTGATTTTTGCTGCGTTGGCGCTATCGTTACTCCTATTTCAGTTCACTGCCTCACTTCATTGGGCAGCTTTAGCAACCGTGTTGGTGATGGGAGTATTTGCGTTTGGCAATGTGCCTGGCCTGCAAGTGTATGTAGTACAGAAAGCGGAACGTTATACACCCGGCGCGGTTGATGTTGCGTCAGGGCTGAACATCGCCGCTTTCAATGTCGGTATTGCGTTAGGATCGACAATTGGAGGCTACGTAGTTCAACATTATGGGCTGTCTCAAACGCCGTGGATTGGCGCGCTTATCGTTTTTTCTGCTCTGTTATTGATTCGGCTAAGTGGCCGCCTTGATCGGCCTAGCTCCGAGCCAGTGATGGAATAAAACCCGAAACAGCCTGCAATCCGCCGGCTGTTTTGCACATTAAGAATGAGATGAATTCCGACATTCACCGACATTGATTGAAACCCCGTACTAAAATCCCTATAACAGACAAGAGATATACTTTGTTGAGTAATTAGTCAGGCGGGAAAGTGCGGAAAAAAACTTATGCAATGCGATATGTCGCGGGACAGCCAGCGGAACAGATCTTCCCGCCGGGTGCAATGCTTCATCTCGGACAAGCGCTTCCTCCCGGTGCTCCGCTGCCTGCCAATCCTAACTTAAAGGTATTGGTATGGAATATTTTCAAGCAGCAGCGTGCAGACTGGATGACAGTGTTAGAGGGATTCGGTAAAGACGCGCATCTGGTTTTGCTTCAGGAGGCGCAGACTACGCCAGAGCTGGTACGTTTTGCTACCAGCAACTATCTCGCAGCCGATCAGGTTCCTGCTTTCGTGCTGCCACAGCATCCCTCAGGAGTCATGACCTTAGCTTCGGCGCATCCTGTCTATTGCTGCCCGTTACGAGAGCGTGAACCGCTCTTACGGCTCGCAAAGTCGGCGCTCATTACTGCTTATCCTTTACCGACCGGTGAAATGCTAATGGTCGTAAACATCCATGCCGTGAATTTTAGCCTTGGCGTTGATGTTTACAGTAAACAGTTGGGACCAATTGGTGAGCAGATCACGCATCATCGTGGGCCGGTTATCATGGCAGGGGATTTTAATGCCTGGAGTCGGCAGCGTATCAATGCGCTGTATCGGTTTGCACAGCAAATGGATCTGGAAGAGGTGATGTTTACTGCCGACCATCGCCGTAAAGCGTTTGGGCGTCCCTTGGATTTTGTTTTCTATCGCGACATGAATGTTAGCGAAGCATCAGTGTTAGTGACTCGTGCCTCGGATCACAATCCATTACTGGTAGAGTTCAACTCGAAACGCTGAACTGATGTAAAGCAGAAAGGTATAAAAGAAAAAGGCTGACAATTGTCAGCCTTTTCGACGTATCAGGTATCTGGTGTTGCGCTATTATTTACAAACAGCGTTAACTTATCGCCTGGCTGAATATCTTTTGAGTTATCCAGCACACTGTTCCAGCGCATCACGTCTTTGATATTGACGCCGTGATGCTTTGCAATACTGCCAAGAGAATCACCCTTACGAACACGATAGGTGATGCTGTTGCCGTTATCAGCCAGCTTGGTGCCGCTAGTGCCCACGTTCAATGTTTGACCGGGCTGGATAGCTGCACTGCGCAGGTTGTTTTGCTGCTTCAGTGTGGCAATGCTGACGCCCAGCTTATTAGCGATACCGGAAAGCGTATCACCCGTGCGCACTCTGTACCCACCGGTTGCGCTGGCTTTCGCTAGCTGCGTTGGCTGTACGGCTGCGATATCACCGGAAGCCAGTGAATTACGCAACTTTGCGACGTTGGACTTAGGCACCATAATATAGTGCGGTCCATTTGGTGCTGTAGCACCCCCTTTATAGCCCGTATTGAAGCTCTTTAATTTACTGAGCGACATACCGGCCATTTCAGCGGCTTGCGTCAACTGCATCTGCTGACCTACTTCAACACGCGCCAGAGCGCGGCTTTCATTAGGTGCTGGCAGTTTAATACCGTAACGCTTGTTGTTTTTGAGTAGCTCACTCAAAGCCAACATTTTAGGGACGTAAACCGTGGTTTCACGTGGAAGCGAAAGATGCCAGAAATCGGTGGGCTTACCGCGCGCCTTGTTCTGTTTCATCGCCTTCAATACACGCCCTTCGCCACTGTTGTAAGCCGCGATGGTTAATAACCAGTCACCGTCAAACATCGTGTTGAGGCGTTGCATCATATCCAGTGCAACTTTGGTTGAAGCGACCACATCGCGTCGACCATCGTAGTATTGGTTCTGTTTCAAACCATAGTTTCGCCCGGTAGCAGCAACGATCTGCCAAATGCCTGCGGCATTGGCGGATGATGTTGCGCGAGGGTCAAAAGCGCTCTCCACTATGGGTAGCAGTACTAGTTCCATCGGCATTTTACGTTTCTGTATTTGCTCGACTATCCAGTACATGTACGGCTCTGCCCGTAATGTTACATCGTGGAGATAGCTCTTATTCTTTAAAAACTTTGTTTTTTGTTCGCGGATCCGGCTGTTTTCCGGAATCCCCATCTTCAACTCGTCACTAATGAAACTCCAGAGATCACTGTCGTCTGCGAGGCCAGTTCCATCTTCCTGCCATCGCGGTGACAATAATTCGTCTCCGTATTTTCCATTTTCACTTTGACCAGCTGAAGACAGACTCTGGGCATGCTGTTCTGGGATGTTGGCGTCATTCCGTGAAGCCTGGCATCCAACCAGCAAGACCGAGGCGAGTAATATCGCTTTAGCCTTCATGTGTGTGTCAATAGTCGCTTAAAAGACGAGCAACTATACTTGACGACTTTTCACAACACAACCCGAAATGTCAGAAACTATCTTTCTTCTCGCGTAGAACGGCAAATGTATGCCATATCGGCTTTCCTGAAGGATCAACGTTCAAAGCGCGTTGTAAATCAGGGTCTTGCGTACGCAAAAATAAATTTATTGACCGTTCGTGCGCCAGTTTTGTGGGCAAACTAATGCCGTTTTTGGCACGTAAGTCCTTAATTTTCTGGAATTCAGCCATAATTTGCGGGTCATGAGGCAGAATAGCCGCAGAAAAGGTTAAATTGGATAACGTATACTCATGAGCACAACAGACTAAAGTTTCCTCAGGTAATGCATTAAGCTTTTGAAATGATTGATACATTTGCTCTGCAGTTCCTTCAAAAAGCCTGCCGCAGCCGCCAGAAAACATTGTGTCGCCACAGAAAAGGTAAGGGGCGCTGTAATATGAGATATGTCCTAAAGTGTGCCCGGGGGTAGCGATCACGTCAAAGGTCATGCCTAACACACTCACCTGATCCCCTTCACTTACCAGGGTTTTTGCACCTTTATCTGCGGTTTCTTGTGGTCCGAAAATCTCAATGTCAGGGAAGTGTTCAAGCAGGGTTTTCACACCACCTACGTGATCGTTATGATGATGCGTGAGTAAGATTGCGATAGGTTGCCAGCCATTGGCTTTGACTTTTTCCACCACTGGCTGCGCTTCGCCTGGATCGACAATCAGGCATTTTCCTTCATTATCTGTCAGCGTCCAGATGTAGTTATCTTGCAACGCCGGAATACTGGTAAGATTCATAATCACCTCTCGCAGGTCGTAGGAAAAGGAAGATGGTAAAGCATGAAGCCCGCTAAAACACGCCAAATTCTGACCGCGCCGCACTCCTGGCAAGACATGCCATGGGGAGAATATTTTCGCGACGCGCTAACGCAGCAACTTCAACCTTATCTCGGAAAGCTTTATGGCTTTCATATGCTTAAGCTTGGCAACCTGAGTGCAGAAATCAATACCGAAAACTGCGCTATCTCGCATCAGGTTAATGTGGGCAGTGAAGGTGACCTGTTACAGGTACGGGCAGATCCTTCGCAATTACCGTTTGAATCTAAATCCGTTGATGCCTGTTTGCTGGCGCATACGCTGGCGTGGAATCAAGATCCTCATCGTGTATTGCGCGAAGTTGATCGGGTATTAATCGATGATGGTTGGATGATTATCAGCGGCTTCAATCCGTTTAGCTTACTCGGCATCAGTAAGTTTGTGCCGATGGTTCACCGAAAAGCGCCGTGGAGTGGCCGGATGTTCAGTCAGATGCGTTTACTCGACTGGCTAGGCTTGCTGAATTATGAAGTCGTTTTCCGCACGCGCTTTCAGGTTTTGCCGTGGCATCGGCAGGGCGGCAAGCTGATCAGCGCCCATTTACCGGCGCTGGGTTGTCTGAATATTGTGGTGGCGCGTAAGCGGACTTTCCCGCTAACGCCAACCAAAGCCAAAAAGAGCCTGAGCAAATCGCAGGTGCGTCAAACGGTTAACGCCACGCGTCAGTTTCGTCAGGCAAAAGATCAAGATTCAGGCTGATAACCGATATCCTCAAAAGCGGGGTTGCCTGCAGCGCTGCGAGCCAGTTCATCGCAGCGCTCATTCTCAGGATGCCCGGCGTGACCTTTAACCCATTCCCACTCAATTTTGTGGGTACTGAGTGCGGTATCGAGACGTTTCCAAAGATCGACGTTCTTGACAGGTTTCTTATCTGCCGTTTTCCAGCCACGCTTTTTCCAGTTATGAATCCAACTGGTAATGCCCTGACGTACATACTGGCTGTCGGTGCTTAGCACCACATTGCAAGGCTGAGTCAGTGCTTCCAACGAAACAATCGCAGCCATCAACTCCATGCGATTATTGGTGGTCAGGCGATAGCCCGCGCTGAACGTTTTCTCATGTTGACCATAGCGTAAAATGGCGCCGTAACCGCCTGGGCCGGGATTACCAAGGCAAGATCCATCGGTGAATATTTCTACCTGTTTGCGCATCTCTGGTAGACTTCCTTCTGACAAAACGCCAAGTCTGACATAAAACAGGTCCTATGAGCACTGCAAATAACCGCCAGATCGTACTCGATACAGAAACCACCGGCATGAACATGATCGGGGTTCATTATGAGGGTCACCGCATCATTGAAATCGGTGCGGTGGAAGTGATCAACCGTCGCCTGACCGGCAATAACTTTCATCTCTATTTGAAGCCCGATCGGCTGGTGGATCCCGAAGCCTTTGGCGTGCATGGTATTGCAGATGAATTTCTGGCGGACAAGCCCAGCTTCAGCGAAATCGCTGACGAGTTTCTGGATTACATTCGTGGCGCTGAATTAGTCATTCATAACGCCTCGTTTGATATCGGCTTCATGGATTACGAGTTCAGCAAGCTGCAGCGGGGAATCGAGAAAACGGAAACGTTTTGCAAGATCACCGACAGTCTCGCGATGGCGCGCAGAATGTTTCCTGGCAAGCGCAACAGTTTGGATGCGTTGTGTTCGCGCTATGAAATAGATAACAGCAAACGAACGCTGCACGGCGCATTGCTTGATGCCGA
The DNA here is from genome assembly GCF_036663535.1 of Pantoea sp. T14. Lineage (NCBI taxonomy): Bacteria > Pseudomonadati > Pseudomonadota > Gammaproteobacteria > Enterobacterales > Erwiniaceae > Pantoea > Pantoea sp. T14. The sequence continues at coordinate 18,810 of NZ_JAWUEB010000006.1, read as the reverse complement.
GATCCTTGCTGAAGTCTTCCTCACCATGACCGGCGGCCAAACCTCACTGACATTTTCCATGGAAGGGGACAAGTCGCAGCAAAACCAGGAAGGCGGCATCCAGCGCATTGTGCGTCCAGCGTCGGCACTGCGTGTGGTTTCTGCCAACGAAGAAGAAGTGGTGGCGCACGAATCACGTCTCGACTTAGTGATGAAGAAGGGCGGCAGCTGTCTGTGGCGCGGGTGAACCGGGTGATTTTGTTGAGGAAAACACCGTCCAGATGAAAAAAACAGCAAACGATAAGCTATGAAAGAAAAAGCGTTGACGGCGGATTTAGCTGCTATTACTATGCGCCTCGTTCTCGACGGGGAACAAAGCGCGGAGCGGTAGTTCAGTTGGTTAGAATACCTGCCTGTCACGCAGGGGGTCGCGGGTTCGAGCCCCGTCCGTTCCGCCAATCTATTTAAAGAAGCCGATTCAGAAATGAATCGGCTTTTTGCTTTTTAGCTTTTGGATAGGCGGTGGCGAATCGGCATTTTGCTCACTTCCCTAAAAGCAGGCAGGAGAGCGAGCACAAAAAAAGCGCATTCACTCCCTACCTCAAATCACTCTTTCTGCACCGCGACGCTACCACGGTAATCAGCCATTTTCTCATCTACTTCACGATCGGCACGCGCCAGATAACGGTAGCAACCGCCGCCCAAAGCCACACCAATAAACCAGCTGAAATTCGCGACGGCGTGCAGAGAAGGAATAAAGCTGATCACCAGACAAATCCCTACTGAAGGCAGCAGCGCTGCAATCGCTTTCGGGTTAAATCCTCCGCGGTACCAATAGCGACCTTGCGGCGTATCGTTAAACAGCTCATCAACATAGATACGGCTGCGTTTAATCACATAAAAATCGACTAACAGAATGCCGAACAGCGGCCCAATAAACGAACCCAGCACATCCAGTGTGTAGTGAATCAGTTCAGGTGATTGAAACAGGTTCCATGGCGTTAACAAAACAGAGCCTACTGCCGCGATCATGCCGCCGGTACGGAAGCTGATTTTTTGCGGTGAGCAGTTGGAAAAGTCGAAAGCCGGAGAGACAAAGTTCGCCACGATATTGATGCCAATTGTCGCGGTGATCATGGTTAGCAAGCCAATAGCGACCGCGAGATCGTTACCCACCATGCTCACGGTTTCAATCGGATCGGTAATCATTCTGCCAAACAGCGACTGCGTTCCAGAAACAATCACCACCGTGACAATAGAAAACAGCAGGAAGTTAAACGGTAAGCCCCAGCGGTTGCCACGACGAATTTCGCCCATGCTTTTTCCATAGCGTGAAAAATCGCCAAAGTTAAGCAAAGGGCCGGAGAAATAGGAGACCACCAGCGCAGTGGCGGTGAGCATCTGCCAGCTCTGTTCACCGGTTGTCAGCTGCTTGCTGGCAAGCGTCAGTGAAATCCCATCGAAACCTGTTTTGTATACAATCCAACCTGCTAACGCCACCATCACCACGTATACCGCCGGGCCCGCCACGTCAATAAAGCGTTTAATGGCGCTCATGCCATGCCAAAACACCATCGCCTGTAATAACCACATCACGCCAAAGCAGCACCAGCCCAGCAGGGATAAGCCGAGCCAGCTTGATTGCGTCATCGGCGAAAGCCCAGGGAAGAATTTCAGCAGCACCAGCATTAAGGCATTAGCGGCGAGATAAGTCTGAATGCCGTACCAGGCAAAGGCGATCAAACCGCGAATCACTGCAGGAATATTGGCACCAAACACGCCAAACGCCTGACGGCAAATCACTGCATAGGGAACGCCTGCCATTTGACTCGGTTTTGCCACCAGATTTGCGCAGATCTGCACAATGCAAATCCCGACCAGCAGGCAGAGTAAAACCTGCCAGCTGGCTAAGCCCAGCGTAAAGAAACTCGCCGCCACAACATAGCCGCCCATGCTGTGCACATCTGACATCCAGAAAGAGAAAATGTTGTACCACGACCAGTTTTGATCGCGCGTCGGTGCCAGGTCTTCATTACACAGCCTTGGGCTGTAATGTGCATTGGCTTCAGAGGCCTTGCTGGCCACCGTTGTATGATTTGGCATGAAACCTGCTCCTCTGTTGATACGATGAAAATTAATTACAGCGTGAAACGGTATTGCAGGATCCAGGCCAAATTTGTTTTCTTGTATACAAAATTTCTTTTTCACGTATACGATAGTTTGCACACAGAGACTTACCGGAGCGGGTAATGAAGAGTGAAACAGGCCAGAGAACGGCCGCCGATCTGCATGATAAAGATGAACCTATCTATCAGGCGTTGATGAACGCCATCGTTGAACATCAACTACCGCCAGGCAGTAAATTGCCAGAAGAAGCGCTTTCAGAGGTTTTTGGCGTTAGCCGCACGGGCATTCGCAAGGTGTTACAACGCCTCGCCGCGGTGCAAATGATCACCCTGACGCCCAAACGCGGTGCACATGTCGCAACCCCAGGCGTTGACGAGGCGCGCGATATCTTTCGTACTCGCAGTTTAATGGAGTGCGCCAACTTGCCCGCGGTACTGGATCATCTGCAACCGCCGCATCTGGTGGCGCTCAGCGGTTTAATCGAACAAGAAAAACAGGCACACGAGGATCGCGACGGTTCTGCGGCGATCCGCCTGTCTGCCGCCTTTCATATTCAACTGCAGGCGATCTCCGGGAATCAGGTATTAACCGAGATGGTGACGCGCCTGACGCAGCGATCTTCTCTGGTGATTGCCGCTTATGGCGCGCCGTGGCAGCGAGGCTGTCGCTGTGACGATCACGATCGTTTACTGCAATTACTGCGCGATCGTAAATTGCAGCCGCTGAGCAAGGCACTACAGCATCACTTTGATCACATCGTTTCCAGCCTTCACTTTGAGCGGAGCGGCGAAACGCTGCCCGATTTTTCACGTTTATTTTCCCGTCATAAAGGAGCGTCATCATGAGCCTGATTCAGGTGATCAATCCCAATACCAGCATGGCGATGACCGAAACCATGGGTTTGGCGGCGCGCGCTGTTGCCGCGCCCGGCACCGAAATTCTGGCGGTTTCACCCGTCCACGGCGTGCCGTCGATTGAAGGGCATTTTGATGAAGCGATTGCCGCGATTGGGGTGCTGGAGCAAATCAAACTGGGTAAAGCACAAGGCGTAAGCGGCCATGTCATCGCCTGTTTTGGCGATCCCGGTTTACTGGCGGCGCGTGAATTGGCCAGCGGTCCGGTGATTGGGATTGCCGAGGCGGCAATGCACACCGCCACGCTGGTGGCGACGCGCTTTTCTATCGTTACGACGCTGCCACGCACGCTGGTGATTGCCCGGCATCTGTTGCAGCAATATGGCTTTACGCATCACTGCGCTGCGCTCCATGCCATCGATTTGCCGGTGCTGGCGCTGGAAGATGGCAGTGGCCTGGCGCAGGAAAAGGTGCGTGAACGCTGTATACAGGCGAAACGTGAAGATGGTAGCGGCGCGATCGTTTTAGGGTGCGGCGGCATGGCGACCTTAGCCGCCTCGTTGACCCGGGAATTAGGCATGCCGGTGATTGATGGTGTGAGCGCAGCGGTGAAAATGGTCGAGTCGCTGTTGGCGCTGGGCTTTGGCACCAGCAAGCACGGTGATTTGGCTTATCCTTTGCAGAAACCTCTCTCAGGTGCCTTTCAGCACCTAAACTAACGAGATGTTGCACTTTTACAACGGGAAGCAAGCAATGACTGAAGGTGTAGAGAAGAAAGAATACAGCTTTAATAAAAACTACCCACGCGACATGGTGGGCTACGGCGCAAATCCGCCCCATGCAGCCTGGCCAAAAGGCGCGCGCGTCGCAGTGCAGTTTGTCCTGAATTATGAAGAGGGCGCAGAGAACAGCGTATTGCATGGCGATGCGGGCTCTGAACAGTTTCTTTCAGACATCATCGGTGCCGCCAGTTATCCAGATCGTCACATGTCGATGGAATCGCTTTATGAATATGGATCGCGTGCCGGGTTCTGGCGCATCCACAACGAATTTCAAAAGCGTGGTTTGCCGCTGACGGTTTTTGGCGTGGCGATGGCGTTGGCGCGTCACCCTGAAATTGTCGAGGCGATCAAAAAAGCCGATTACGATGTCGTCAGTCACGGCTGGCGCTGGCTTCACTATCAAGGCATGGATGCAAAAACAGAACGTCAGCACATGCAGCAAGCGGTAGATGTGCTGAGCGAACTGTTCGGTAAAGCGCCTACCGGTTGGTACACCGGACGCGACAGCCCGAATACGCGCCGCCTGGTGGTTGAGCAGGGCGGATTCACTTACGACAGCGATTATTACGGCGATGATTTGCCGTTCTGGACGCAAGTAACCTGTCAGGATGGCACGGTGAAGCCGCATCTGATTATTCCCTATACGCTGGAATGCAACGATATGCGCTTTGCCTCACCGCAGGGTTTTAACACTGCCGAACAATTCTTCACCTACCTGCGTGACACCTTTGATGTGCTGTATGAAGAGGGGGAAACTGCGCCGAAGATGATGTCGATTGGTATGCATTGCCGTTTGTTGGGGCGTCCAGGCAAATTCCGCGCGTTGCAAAATTTCCTCGACCATATTCAGCAGCACAAAAAAGTCTGGATTTGTACCCGCCAGCAAATCGCCGATCATTGGGTGAAAAAACACCCGGCACCTTCCGCATAATCGCAATGAGTTCCAGCGCCAAACTGGAACTCATTTCTCCTCCTGAAATTTCAGATCCGCTCCGTTTGTGCCGCCTGACGTCAGTAGCCACTTTAGGATGACGAAGAGATGTCTGAAATTAACTGGGATCTGATCGATCAGGTCGTCTACATCAATTTAGCCGAGCGTAACGATCGTCGAGTGAACATGCGTCGTGAACTCAAAAAATTGGGTGTACCGCAGGAAAAAATTACCCGCTTTGAGGCGATAGCTTATCAGCCTGGCTATATCGGCTGCGCCCAATCGCATTTACAGGTGCTGCAACTCGCGCAGCAGCAACAGTGGAAAAATGTGCTGATTCTGGAAGATGACATGGCATTTCATCACGACAGCGCCAGTGCTCATCGGCTGAATAAATTCTTTGCCGCGTTAACACAAATTAACTGGCACGTCGCCTTTCTGACGGCAAACTATGTGCAGGTCACGCCGTTTAAAAGCGCGGATTACCTCATTAAAGCCCATCGCGCTTTTTGCGCCTGCGCCTATATAGTTAACGCCAGCTACTTACCTGTTTTGATTGAAAATATCAGTGAAAGTATCGAGCAACTGCTGTTGGGCGGTGCTCAGCATCATTACGCGCTGGATGTACACTGGATGCCATTAATGCAGCGTGATATCTGGCTTGGCCTGTTTCCCAATCTTGGCTATCAACGTCCCGGCAGAAGCGATATTGAAAAAGGTGCCATGGATTACCGGCACCTGTTTTATAAACCGCTGAGTAAGTTGGTTTAAACGTGACGATGTAAAGCCGGCATGTTGCCTGCTTCAATCACATCAACTCATTAAACTGACCTGAGCCGCCACGATGCGCCAGCCGCACGGCAACTTCACCCAGGTTTGCTGCTGGCGACCGATCTTCTCGCTACCTTCGCGGGTAAACTCGGTGCTGCACACCGCATAATCTTCGCCAAACGTGGTGATCACCGTATTATGCAGCGTACGATTCAGCCCGGCAGAAGGGCGCGCAGCCCGGAAGGCACGAATCTCATCAATCCCATACAAATTCTCACCGGCACCCAGCCGCACGGTGCGTGCATCATGCCAAAACAGTTCGTCCAGTACGTCAATATCGTTACCGATCAGTGCTTGTTCATAGCGGTAAAAAGCCTCTGTCACTTCGGCAACAATCATGGGGCGATCAATATATTCAGATTTCATCAGGCACCTGTGATACTCATTTGTGGCAGGGTTAATCCTTGCTGCTCGAGCGCATAGGCAGCGCGCAGCGCAGCCTCTTCTTTAAACGGCGCGGCGATAAGCTGGAGTCCAATCGGCAAACCGCTTTTCGTTGCCAGCGGTACGGTACAGACCGGCAAGCCCAAAAACGAAATCGGCTGCGTTAGCATTCCCATACTGGCTTTAGCTGGCAGATCCTGCCCATTAATGTGAATACTTTCCTGACCAATGGCTATCGCGCTGCACGGCGTGGCGGGCGCAATCAATACATCGAAATGGTCAAACAGCGTCAGCACCTGTTGCTGGAAATAGCGGCGGAAACGCTGCGCCTGAACATACCACGCGCCAGGCATCATCGCGCCAGCCAGCAAACGCTCACGCGAGTTGGGTTCAAACTGTTCCGGCATCTGGCGCAGCGCAGGCAAATAGTGATTACCGCCTTCCGATGCGGTCATGATGAACGCTGCTGAACGCGCCAGTTCGGCTTCTGGCATCTCCACTTCCTGGTTGGCCTGCAAGGCATGAGCCGCCACAGCCAGAGCAGTGCGTGCATCTTCATCACACCAGGTTGAGAAAAAGCCACCCAATACGCCGCAGCGCAAGCCGTTGTCGCCCTGGGCTAACGCTGGAAAAGTGGGCGCAACCGGGCGATCTGCCTGAAAGGCATCACGGCTGTCGTGGCCTTGCAGCAGGTCATAAACGAGCGCCAAATCGTCCACGCGTCGGGCAAATGGACCAATATGATCAAGGCTGGCAACAAACGGATGAGTGCCGCTGCGCGATAAGCGCCCAAACGTCGGTTTCAGGCCGAAGATACCGCACAATGAAGCGGGAACGCGAATCGATCCGTTGGTGTCCGTACCAAGCGAGAAGTGCACTAAACCTGCCGCGACCGCCGCCGCAGAACCGCCGGACGATCCGCCGGCTACGCGAGAAAGATCGCGCGGATTATGCGTCGCGCCGTAATGGCTGTTTTCAGTGGTAAAACCATAAGCGTAGGCATCCATATTCAGCATGCCGGAAAGCAGCGCGCCCGATTCACGCAGTCGGTTAACCGCCCAGGCATCTTCGCGTGCGGCAGGCCGTTCACTGAACAAGCGGGCACCCGCTAAGGTGCTATGGCCTGCAACGTCAAACAGGTTTTTTACCGCGTAAGGAATACCCGCCAGTGGCGCCAGGACTTCACCGCGCTGGCGCTGATTATCCACCTGCTCAGCTTCTTTTAACATGCGTTGCCCGGTGACTTCAGTCCAGGCGTTGAGTGCTGGATTGTGTTGCTCAATCGCCTGCAGCGTGTCGGTGGCAACGTCATGCGCGCTGATATTGCCGTTTTGAATCGCCTGATGCAGCGAATGAATCGAGAGTTCACTCAGTTTCATGCTTTGTACACTCCTGCCACTTCCAGACGATCGTCGAGTGGAAACGCCATCAGCGGTGCCGCCATGCCAGCAATACGTGTCATCTGCGTCAGCAGCTCAGCGCGACGCGCCTCATCCAGCTCGACATTCAGTATCTGTTCCATTTGCGCGATATAGATCGCCCAGTCGATGTTCTGATTCATCATTCTCTCCGGTTAAAAACCTGCGGCGCTGCCGTTGCTGCGCGGATCGCTCGCGCCTTCAAACATGCCGTTGTTGTGTCGCACAATCGCACCAGCATGGCCGACCGCTTCACTGAAATCTGGCAGCAGCTCAACGTCGTGGCCCAACTGACGCAAACGTTCCAGCGTTTCGATGGAGAAGCGGCCTTCCAGCTTGAGCGAGTCAGAAGATTGCCCCCATGTGCGGCCCAGCAACCAGCGCGGCGCGCTCACCGCTTGCTGTAGCGGCATGCCCTGAATCACGTGACGCGTAAAAATTGCGGCCTGCGTTTGGGGTTGCCCATCGCCGCCCATTGAGCCGTAAACCATCACGCGGCCATCTTTCAGTCGCGCTGCCGCCGGGTTAAGGGTGTGGAAGGGTTGTTTGCCCGGTGCCAGCGCCAGCAAATGTTCAGGATCGAGGCTGAAAGCCGCGCCGCGGTTTTGCCAGGTGATCCCGGTGCCGGGCAGCACCACGCCGCTACCAAATTCGTGATAGATGCTTTGAATAAAGGAGACCGCAAGGCCGCTGCTGTCCATGACGCCCATCCACACCGTATCGCCGGGACCGCGACCGGTTCCCCACGGCGCAGCACGATCATCCTCTATTTGGCTGGCAAGCGTGGCGAGGTGATCGCTGTCGAGCAACGCTTGCAGATCTTCGGTGATGTGGCGCGGATCGGTAATATGCTTGTCGCGCAGCGCAAAGGCTTTTTTAGTGGCCTCAACGATGCGGTGCACGGTTTGCGCTTCATCCGCTTTCGCCATCTGCAGCCGATCGGTAATGCCAAGAATTGCCAGCGAAACCATGCCTTGAGTCGGTGGTGTCATATTCCAGATATCACCTTCGCTGTGGGCGATATGCAGCGGCGTGCAGCGCCGGGCACGCTGTTGTTGCAAGTCTTCAAGGGTAATCGGCATGCCGAGCGCGGACAGTTCACGTGCCAGATGATGCGACAAATTGCCGCGATAAAAGCTGTCGAGCCCTTCCTCAGCTAACTGGCTCAGCGTTTGCGCCAGTGCTGGCTGAGTAAAACGGCTGCCCGCTTGCGGAACATCGCCATCCGGTAAAAACGTCGCGGCAAAACCGGGCTGATGCTGCAATTCAGCGCGCTTAGCTTCGGTTGCCGCAGCCTGAGAAGCCGTCACTGGAATGCCGTCGGCAGCATACCGAAGGGCATCACGCAGTAGCCGTGCCAACGGAAGCGGCGTGCCGCCCAGTTCGCCGGAAAGCGTTAACGCTTCCTGCCAGCCGCTGACGGTGCCCGCTACGGTCAGCGCTGCTTTAGGGCCGCGATGGGGAATATGCGGTTCATTGTGATAGAAATCGAAGTGGGCGAGGGAACCGGCTGAGCCGCTGGCATCAATGGCAATCGGGTCGCCTTGTGGCGGCATCACTAACCAAAAACCATCACCGCCTAAGCCATTCATGTGCGGATAAACCACCGCAATGGTAGAGGCTGCCGCCACCATCGCTTCAATGGCGTTGCCGCCTTCGCGCAGTACCGCCAGCGCGCTTTCACTGGCCAGATGATGCGGTGTAACCGCCATGCCCAGCGGGGCCATATTGCTCTGAATCATTCGTTTCTCGTTTTGCTTTCGGGTAACAGTAGAGAAACTAAAGCAAGAGCTGTTCCAGTTTTCACTAAGGTGACAAAGGGATGAAGCGAACCTGGCGCAAAATATGCTAGCTTGATCTGAAACGAAAGTTACAGGATGAATAATGAAACAGCTTGATGAACGGCTCAGAAGCCACTATCCCCAGCTTTCGCCGCAGGAACAGCGCATTGCTGACTTTGTCTTTGATCACTTTGATGATCTCATCAGCTACAACAGCGCTGAGCTGGCGCGGCTGAGTGGCGTGTCGAAAGCCACCGTCAGCCGCCTGTTTAAACGTTTGGGCTATGAAAAATACAAAGATATGCGCGATGAATTGCGTACCCTGCGCCAAAGTGGCATGCCGCTTACCGACAACCGCGATGCGGTGCAGGGCAACACCCTGTTGTCGCGCCACTACAAGCAGGAAATGGCGAATCTGACACAGTGGGTTAACAACATTGATGCACAGCAGTTCAGTGAAGTCATTCAGCAGTTAGCACAGGCAAAACGCATTTTTATCATTGGAATGCGCAACGCTTATCCGGTTGCTTTGCACCTGCGTCAACAGCTAATGCAGGCGCGTCCGCAGGTGCATATTCTGCCGCAACCAGGCCAAACGCTGGCGGAAGAGTTGGTTGATATCACCCCGGATGACATGGTGGTGGTGATGGCGTTTCGTCGTCGCACGCGCATTATTCGTCCGCTGATGCAGCAGTTGCAAAGCGCTGGCGTGCCGCAACTGGCTTTGTGTGAACCCCAGGCGCAGACGGTGATTTCACTGGCACGCTGGCAACTCTGCGCGCCCCTCGACAGCGTTTCTGCCTTTGACAGCTATGCTTCAGCGATGAGCCTGATTAATTTGCTGGCGAATGCGTTATTACACGAAATGTTATCTCATGGGCGTCAACGTATTCACCATATTGCCGATCTTTATCAGCAATTTGACGAGTTGGAGCACCGCTAACAGGCATCATTTTGGTGCTTTGCCTCTTTTTGGTTCATCTCCTCTTGACGGTTTAAGCGCGATTGTTACGCCGTCAATCTCCTAATGCCTCGAATAAATAACGCGTTTCTCCAGATAATGCTGGTTGGCACATTAGTTGCAAATTGCTTTATCAAGAATCTTTTGTTTCACGTAAATCTTTCACGTTAATTCACTGGGGTGCATAATGAAAAAAGTTTTGATGGCAGTGGCGACAGCGGCATTACTGATGGCACAAGCAGGCAGTGCGCTGGCTGATCAACTGCAGGATATTCAAAAGCGCGGCGTCCTTCGCGTTGCGGTACCTCAGGACTTCCCGCCGTTTGGATCGGTTGGCACTGACTTGCAGCCGCAAGGTTATGACATCGACATGGCGAAGTATCTGGCTAAACAGATGAAACTTAAGTTGCAGTTGGTGCCCGTCACCAGCGCTAACCGCGTGCCTTATCTTCAGACCGATAAAGTCGATCTGGTGATCTCCAGCATGGGTAAAAACGCTGAGCGTGAAAAGGTCATCGACTTTACGCGTGCCTATGCGCCGTTCTTCCTGGGCGTGTTTGGGCCAAAAGGTGAAGAGGTGAAAGACGCGGCGGCGCTGAGCGGTAAGTCTGTTGGCGTAACGCGCGGAGCAGTTGAAGATATGGTGTTGAGCGATGTCGCGCCAAAAGATGCGCAGGTAAAACGTTATGAAGATAACAACACCACGCTGTCAGCTTATCTTTCGGGTCAGGTTCAATACGTCGCGACCGGTAACTTAGTGGTGGCTGCGATCACTCGTCAGAACCCGGCGAAAGCGCCCGTTGCCCAGTTCATGTTGAAAGATTCACCGTGCTTTATCGGTCTGAAGAAAAATGAGCCGGCGCTGAAAGATAAGATGAATGCGCTGATTGAGCAGGGCATCAAAGATGGCACGTTGAACAAACTGTCGCAAGAGTGGTTGAAAGCACCGCTGCCTGCCAACCTCGGCGCATAAGGACGAAACAATGATCGGGCAACTTAACTTTCCCGCATTGTGGCCGTATTGGCCGGAATTGCTCTCCGGCCTCTGGATCACCATTCAGCTGACGGTGCTCGCTACTGTCGGCGGTGTCGGCCTCGGTATCTTTGGCGCGGCGTTACGCAGCGGCAAACCGAGCGCGTTGAGTCGCATCTGGGGCGTGTACGTCGAACTGATCCGCAATACGCCGTTCGTGGTGCAACTCTTTTTTATCGTATTCGGTTTACCCAATCTCGGGCTGAAACTCACTGCGGGTGAAGCTGCGCTGCTGGCGATGCTAATTAACCTTGGCGCGTACAGCACCGAAATTATTCGCGCCGGCATTCAGGTGACACCTAAAGGGCAATGGGAAGCGGGACGCGTATTGGGATTAACCCGCAGCCAGACATTTCTGCGCGTGGTGCTGCCGCCGTCGCTGCAGCGTATTTACCCCGCGCTGGTCAGCCAATGCATCATCGTGATGCTGGGATCGTCAGTGGTGTCACAGGTTTCCTATGAAGAACTGACGTTTGCTGCCAACCTGATTCAGTCTCGCACCTTTTTGAGCTTTGAAGTCTATCTGGTGACCACGCTGATCTATCTGGCGTTGTCCATTGCCATGCGTCAGCTGCTGCTGGGCATTGGCCGCAAATGGTTTGGAGTGCAGGCATGATGACGAGCTTTACCGATTGGGACATCGTGCGCAACTTACTGCTGGCGGCGCGCTGGACCATTTTATTATCGCTGGTGGCGTTTTTTGGCGGTACGGTCGTCACGCTTCCGCTGCTGTTTATGCGCTTGCTGAAACGCAAATGGCTGTCGCGTGCGGTTCGCGCTTACACCGAACTGTTTCAGGGCACGCCGCTGCTGATGCAGCTGTTTCTGGCTTTTTTCGGCGTCGGGATGTTCGGGATTGATGTTGCACCCTGGACCGCGGCGTCGGTTGCTTTAACGCTCTATACCAGCGCCTTCCTGGTCGATATCTGGTACGGCAGCATTAATGCGCTACCCAAAGGCCAATGGGAAGCGTCGCGCTGCCTGGGACTCAATTTCGGTCAAACACTGATGCGAGTCATTACACCGCAGGCGATTCGTATCGCCATCGCGCCCACCGTGGGCTTTGCCGTGCAGGTCATCAAAGGCACCGCGCTGGCTTCCATCATCGGTTTCATTGAGCTGACTAAAGCGGGCACGATTTTAAATAACGTGACCTATCAGCCATTTAAAGTATTCGGGTTGGTGGCACTGGGCTACTTCCTGATGTGTTATCCGCTGTCTCGCTACAGCCAGTATCTGGAGAAAAAATTCAATGCCGCTCATCACCATTAATCAGGTGCAGAAATATTACGGCACAAACCATGTGCTGAAAGGCGTCGATCTGGATGTCGATATGGGTGAAGTCATCTCCATTATTGGTCGCAGCGGATCGGGAAAAAGTACGCTGTTACGCTGCATGAATGGCCTTGAAGGTTATCAGGAAGGCAGTATTAAGCTGGGCGGAATGACCATCACCGATCGTGAGTCACAGGCGCGTGAAATCAGCCGTTCGGTTGGGATGGTGTTTCAGAACTTCAATCTGTTTCCGCACATGACGGCGCTGGAAAACGTCATGCTGGCGCCGCGCCGCGTGCTGAAAAAGGGTGAAGCCGAGTGCCGTGAACTGGCGGCGCAGATGCTGGATAAAGTCGGCCTCGGCGAACGACTGAACTACTATCCTTCCAGCCTTTCCGGCGGCCAGCAGCAGCGCGTGGCGATTGCCCGTGCGCTGGCGATGACGCCCAAAGTTTTACTCTGTGACGAGATCACCTCGGCGCTCGATCCTGAATTGGTTGGCGAAGTGCTGAAGGTATTAGAAAAGCTGGCGGCAGAAGGCATGACGCTGATTCTCGTTACGCATGAAATGAACTTCGCCCGCGACGTGGGCGATCGTGTGGTCTTTATGCATCAGGGGCGCGTCTGGGAGCAGGGCGACAGTAAAACGCTGTTCGCGAATCCGCAAACACCAGAGCTGAAGCAGTTTATCTCCTCAGTCCGCCTCTAAGTGTCTAACAAGGAATTCACCATGGATATCACCCAATTCTCACAACTTAATCCCCCTCAACGCCTGCTGATGGGGCCGGGGCCGATCAACGCCGATCCACGCGTACTGCGTGCGATGTCGAGCCAGTTGCTGGGTCAGTACGATCCCGCCATGACGCATTACATGAATGAAGTGATGGCGCTCTATCGTGGCGTGTTTCGTACTGAAAACCGCTGGACGATGCTGGTTGATGGCACTTCACGCGCCGGTATCGAAGCGATTCTGCTGTCGGCAATTCGTCCAGGCGACAAAGTGTTGGTGCCGGTATTTGGACGTTTTGGTCATTTGCTGTGTGAGATTGCTCGCCGCTGTCGCGCTGAAGTGCACACCATTGAGGTGCCGTGGGGCGAAGTCTTTACGCCCGATCAGGTGGAAGATGCCATTAAACGCGTGAAGCCGCGCCTGCTGTTGACGGTACAGGGCGACACGTCCACCACCATGCTGCAACCGCTGGCGGAGTTGGGAGCTATCTGTAAAAAGTACGGCGTGCTGTTCTATACCGATGCCACCGCTTCGCTGGCCGGCAACGCGCTGGAAACCGATGCGTGGGGGTTGGACGCGGTTTCTGCTGGCATGCAAAAGTGCCTTGGCGGCCCGTCTGGCACCTCGCCGATTACGCTGAGCGCCGAAATGGAAGCCGTGATCCGCAAACGCAAATGTGTGGAAGAGGGGATTCGCACTGACGCGCATCAGGATGGCGACGACGAGATGATCTACTCCAACTATTTCGATCTCGGCATGGTGATGGATTACTGGGGACCCGAGCGCCTGAATCACCACACTGAAGCGACCACCGCGCTGTTTGGCGCCCGGGAATGCGCGCGTTTGATCCTGCAGGAAGGACTGGATAACGGCATTGCGCGCCACCAACTGCATGGCGAAGCGATGTTGAAAGGGATTCAGGGCATGGGACTGGAAACCTTCGGCGACCTGAAACACAAAATGAATAACGTATTGGGCGTGGTGATTCCGCAGGGCGTTAATGGCGATCAGGTACGCAAACTGATGCTGGACGATTTCGCTATCGAAATCGGTACCTCGTTTGGCCCGCTGCACGGCAAAGTCTGGCGTATCGGCACTATGGGTTACAACGCACGAAAAGATTGCGTGATGCAAACGCTGTCTGCGCTGGAAAGCGTGTTAACGCATCTGGGTTATCGCACCCCGCAAGGTGCGGCTTCACAAGCGGCGTGGGATCACTACGGGAGCCATGCATGAAAATGAACGCCAGCGAAGCGCAAACCGCCGCGCTGCGCGTGATGACGCGCTGTGACGCGCTGGCAGAGATCAGCGAGTCGGCCGACGGATTAACCCGAGTTTATCTGTCACCAGAGCATTTACGCGCTAATGCCTGCGTGGGTGAATGGATGAAAGCCGCCGGTATGCAGGTTTGGCAAGATGCCGTCGGCAATATCTGTGGACGTTACGAAGCCGTTGATGTGGGCGCACCTGCGCTGTTGTTGGGTTCGCATCTTGATACGGTACGCAACGCGGGCCGCTACGACGGGATGCTTGGCGTTTTAACCGCCATTGAAACCGTGCAATGGCTGCATGAACGTCAGCAACGCTTGCCGCTGGCGATTGAGATTATAGGTTTTGGCGACGAGGAGGGTACGCGTTTCGGCATTACGCTGTTAGGCAGCCGCGGCATTACCGGCACCTGGCCGGAAAGCTGGGTAACCCATCCCGATGGCAACGGCATTACCGTGGCACAGGCGATGAGCGACGTCGGACTCGACAGCACCCAAATCCATCGCGCAGCGCGAGATGTTAACGAGATCGTGGCCTATCTGGAATTGCATATCGAACAGGGGCCTTGTCTGGAGCAAGAGAACCTGGCGCTCGGCGTGGTCACCGCCATTAATGGTGCACGTCGCCTGAATTGCCGCTTCACCGGCGAAGCGGGTCACGCGGGCACGGTGCCGATGACGCATCGCAAAGATGCGCTGGCCGCTGCTGCCGAATGGATGGTGTTTATCGAACACACCACGCGCGAACAGGACCCGCAACTGGTGGCCACCGTGGGTACCTTAAGTTGCGCGCCCGGCGCGGTGAATGTTATTCCTGGCGAAGTCGATTTGTCGCTGGATGTACGCGGGCCACAAGACGATCCGCTGGAAGCCTTGCTGTCGACGCTGTTGACGCAAGCTGAAGCGATCGCGCTGCGTCGTGGTTTGCGTTTCGAATCCCATGAGTATTATCGCATTGCGGCAACGGCCTGCGATCCACTGTTGCAGCAGGCTTTGAGCCACGCGGTAGAAACCGTGCAGGGCCGAAGTGTGTCGCTGCCGAGCGGCGCGGGACATGATGCCATCGCGATTGCCGAACGCTGGCCGGTTGGGATGTTGTTTGTGCGCAACGATCGTGGCATCAGTCATCATCCGGCTGAATCGGTTATGGCTGAGGATGTGGCACCCGCCGTTCAGGCCTATTTGCAGGCGATCTGTCATATTGCAGAACAGAATCGCTGAACGGATTCATTAAAGGGAGAGAAGCATGGAATTAGCCGTTTTTAATCAGCTTTCCGCTGATGATGCTATCGCTTCAATTGCTCATTGCGTGGCGATTCCCGCCTGGCAACAGGCGCTGGCAGCAGCGCGCCCTTATACGTCGCTCGACGCGCTGCTCGCCGAGGGCGATCGATTGGCGCGTCAATGGCAGGGCACCGATCTTCAGCAGGCACTCTCTGCACATCCGCGTATTGGCGATCGGGTAAGTGGCGCGAGTAAAGAGGCTTCGCTGTCGCGTGGCGAGCAATCTGCGATGCAGCAGGCTGATAACACGTTGCAACAGGCGATGTTGCAAGGCAATCAGCGCTACGAAGCCCGCTTTGGTCGGGTATTTTTGATTCGCGCAAAAGGGCGTAGCGGCGAAGAGATGCTGGCAGAGTTACAGCGTCGTCTGGGCAATGACCCGCAAAGCGAGCAGCAGGAAGCGCTGGATCAACTGCGAGAAATCACCTTGTTACGTCTTAAGGAGAGCATGGCATGAGCACCATTACTACTCACATTCTTGATACCGCGCTGGGCAAACCGGCAATCGGCGTGGCGATTTCACTGGAGCAAAATAGCCCGGAAGGATGGCTTCCCGTTTCTGAAGGCGTCACTGACAGCGACGGGCGGCTGAAAGATTTAACGCCAGAACCGGTATCGCCAGGACATTATCGCCTGACCGCCGAAATTGGTGATTACTTTGCGGTTGCAGGTCGCGATGCGCTGTATGTCAGTGCCCAAATTGATTTTGTCATTGCCGAGGCGGGCAGCCATTTCCACCTGCCGTTTTTGATTTCGCCTTGGTCATGGTCGACTTATCGGGGAAGTTGAGGGGCTCTTAGTGGGTGCGCGCTGTCCCCCATCCCGGCCTTCCCCCGCATCGCGGGGGAAGGAGACGCTGCCACATGTTGATACCGAATTCGCCTATTGCAGCATCTTCCTCCCCCATTTATGGGGGAGGACCGAGGTGGGGGACAAAAGACCTCGCACTTTAGAGGAGCGAGGTGGGGGACAAAAGACCTCGCACTTTAGCAGCGCGAGGCGGGAAAAGCGCAGCCCATCACGTCAGCGAAAAATCATCCGCATCGCGCCATGCCGGGAAGCGTTCGCGGTAGGCGTTCAATTCATCCAGTGAAAGCTCAGCATCGAGGCGCGCCGGTTTAAAGGGTTCGGCGGCGCTGATGATCTCTCCTTGCGGCGAAATAATCCGGCTATCACCGCTGTATTGATGCTGATTGCCATCGCTACCTACGCGATTACAACCCGCCACATAAGCCTGATTCTCAATGGCCCGCGCTAATAACAGCGCTTGCCAGTGCAGCGCGCGCGGCGCAGGCCAGTTCGCGACAAACAGCGCCAGATCGTAATCATTGCGGTTGCGGGAAAAGACCGGGAAACGCAGGTCATAACAGATTTGTGGCAGGATACGCCAGCCACGCCAGCTGAAGACCTCACGGGTTGCGCCCGGCAAATAATGGTGATGTTCATCGGCCATGCGGAACAGATGACGCTTGTCATACTGATGCAGCGTACCATTTGGCTCAACTAGCAAAAAACGGTTCACCGCACCGTTTTCAGTTTGGATCGCCGCGCTGCCGCCAACCAACGCATCCGTGGCACGTGCATGCCCGTGTAACCATTCCACCACCTGCGCTTGTGGCAGCGAGCTTTTCGCCGCTTCCATAGCAAACCCGGTGGTAAACATTTCAGGCAGCAGAATCACATCCCGGCCATGAATACCCTTCAGAACCTGATCAAAATGGCGTAGGTTAGCTTCGCCATCCATCCAGCTCAGCGTTTCCTGCAAAACCGTGATATTTAAAGCTGACATAAACGCTCCGCAGCGGCATCCAGCGTCGCTTCTTGTTTAGCAAAACAGAGGCGAATTAGCTTGTGTGGGAATGGATCGGCACAGAATACCGATAACGGAATCGCGGCGACACCCACTTCTTTGGTTAACCATTGACAGAAACTCACATCATCCAGATCAGAAATTGCGCTGTAATCGGCGAGCAGGAAATAAGTGCCTTCACAGGGCAGCACCTCAAAGCGGCTTTTGCTCAATGCCTGAATCAAACGATCGCGGCGGGCACGGTAAAACTCCGGCAGTTCACGATAGTGTTCAGGTTCCTGACGCAGCATATCGGCAATGGCGAGTTGGGCAGGGGTATTCACGGAGAATGTCAGGTATTGGTGCACTTTGCGGATCTCAGCGCTGATAGCCGCAGGTGCGATGCAATAACCCACTTTCCAGCCGGTCATGTGAAAGGTTTTACCAAATGACGATACGGCAACCGCACGTTGACGCAACCCGGCATGCGCCAGCACGCTGGCATGACCTTCTTCGGCAAAGCAAATGTGCTCGTAAACTTCGTCGCTCAGCACATAGATTTCTTGATCGGAAATCGCCTGCCACAGCGCGGCATAATCACTTTTGCGCCACACAGTAGCGGAAGGGTTGTGCGGTGTATTCAGGATCACCAAACGGGTTTTATCGCTGAGCAACGTGTTGAATGCAGCCCAATCAACGCGAAAACCCGGCGGTTGCAGGGCGATGCGTTTCAACACGCCGCCCGCCAGTTGTACCGCGGGTGCGTAGCTGTCATAGCTGGGATCAAAGCAGATCACTTCGTCGCCTGGACGCACCAGTGCGGTGATCGATGCATACAACGCTTCGGTCGCGCCTGCAGTAACGGTAATCTCACTGTCGATGTCTGGCTGGTGGCCATAAAGCTCAGCGGTTTTAGCGGCAATCGCTTCACGCAGCGGCAGCGTACCGGTCATTGGCGCATACTGATTCGCGCCCTGGCTAACATGATACGCCAGACGTTCCTGCAAATAGCGCGGGCCATCAAAATCAGGAAAGCCCTGGGAAAGATTGATTGCGTTGTGCTGCTGCGCCAGCGCGCTCATTTGCGTAAAAATGGTGGTGCCGAGGGCAGGTAATTTGCTCTCAGGAATCAGGTTGTGCTGCGTCATTGTTCTTGGGCCTATAAGCGCGAATGTCGTTGCGGAGTAACCTTGTGTTGTTGTCACTATAAACAGGATGCTAGTATTTGGCAATCAAGACGCTTAGATGGCTATATCCGTCATGCTTCGCGCTGCAGATGCGTTGGCTGCTCGCATTTCACCCCGGCCACTTACCTGAGTAAGCTCCCGGGGGTTCATGCGTTTGTCGCCTTCCTGCAACCCGAATTATTTAGGATATCTATCC
>NZ_JAWUEB010000005.1:0-131251 GCF_036663535.1 Pantoea sp. T14 | reverse complement strand
TACGCTTCTCGCTGAGAAGCGCCCTGCGGGCCGTTGCTGAAGCAACGTGGTCTCGCTACGCTCGGCTCAAACCTCCTTCGGAGGTTCTCATCCTCTGTTTACTGCAGACGAAAAAAAACCTGCTTTAAAAGCAGGTTTTCTAAATGTGGTCGGCGAGAGAGGATTCGAACCTCCGACCCTCTGGTCCCAAACCAGATGCGCTACCAAGCTGCGCTACTCGCCGATGGGGGCGCATGTTACTGCGACCCACCGGGAGCGTCAACCGCTTTTTACACTTTGACCGTCAATCGCCTGGAAAGCATGCAGCATGAAAAAAACACCCACGCGTCAATAAGTTCCAGGCAGCAATCATAGCGAACTCGTCTGGCTCGAAGCCGGTGCCTGACACCAGTTATTGGCCGCTTTAATGCCACCATCTGGCGAGGTATAACCCAAACATCCCAGAATGGTATCAAACAGCTCAACGTGGCGGTGCGTTTTACCTACGCGCTGCTGCGCCTGCAGGCGCTCAAAGTTACTACGATTAGTGGGGTCTTCCAGATATTTATCTGATGCCCAAACAATCATTGGCACGCGGAACTGTTCTGGTGGTGCCATTTCACGTGGCGTACCGTGCAGGTGCATGTTTTCACTGATCGATTCGCCATGATCGGCTGCATAGAAAACAATCGCTTTCTTATCACGCAGCTGATCCAAAACGCTGTCGAGCATGGTGTCGACATACAACACTGAGTTGTCATAAGCGTTGATCAATTGTGCTTTGCTGCACGTCTCGTCAACGCCCATACATTCCGGCTGATACCGCGCAAAACTACGTGGATAACGCTGCGAATAGAGATAATGCGAACCCTTGGTGTGCAAAACCACTAAGTGTTTGCCTTTCGGGAAACGCTCCAGCGACGTTTTTAACTCAGGCACCAGCAGCATGTCGTCGACCGATTTACCCTGATTACGCTTCTCGGAACCAATCTGCTCGCGGAAAGCGAAGTTGTTCGCGTTGACGTTATCGTAAAACCACACTTCACTCTGCATTGCGAACAGCTCAGAAGTGAAGCCCAGCTCTTTCATCACTGCAAAGACGTTCTGCTCTTTCAGCGTGCGTCCCGGTGTGTCCATTGTGCCGCCTTCACGCACAAACATGCAGCGCAGAGAAAGCTTCGTCGCGGTATCACAGGATTCGCCACGGAACGCGACCAGGTTTTTCTCTTTAGAGAGTTTTGGCGTGGTATCACGTTCATAACCGAGCATGCCCATGTGATCCCAACGGGTGGTTTCACCGATGACAAACACTACATAGGTGTCATCCAAACCTTGCGGCGCAACATAGGTAAATTTCTTCGCGGGATCGAGCAGTTCCTGGCTCTCCAGGGTTTCATCCAGTCGCGTCCAGGCAAACAGTCCAACCGCGGCCAGCCAGTTAGAAGGCAGATAAGAGTGTGCAACCACGCCGCCGTAGCTTGGCAGATCGATGTTGGTTATCTCTTCATTGGCTTTTTGCAGCTTGTCGAAATAGCGAATCGGCAACCAAACCAGCGCGACGCAAACTAACATGACTAACGTCGGTTTAAGGCGATGACCCGGCGTACGCAGCTGTTCATTGAGCGTCAGGCGAAGGTTATTTCGCCAAATCATCAGCAGCGGCAATGCACTAACCAGCACCATCCACGCCACGAAGTGAAACCCAATGACCTCTTTCGACAAATCCATATCGGTGGTCATCACCGATGCCACGATGCCGTAGCCAATCACCACATTGAAAAAAGCCATGTAATAGGCTGAAGCAACAGAGATCAGCACGATACAGGTGGCGAGCACACGATAGATTTTCTTGCCGCCTAGCGACAACAAACGCATGAGGAAAAAAGTCAGTATGACAATCGCAATGACTTCTGTGGCTGCGGTCACCCAATTTATCAGTGTGGAATGCGTCAAGAAACCGTCAAAACGGCGATAAAAAATTGGTAAATTCAGTAGGATACCGATGTACAACGCCAGCAATAGCGACAACCTTTGCTGGGTTAAACTCTTAATATAATTCATGAAAAATGGTGTTTCCCTGGAGTGATGCGCTTTATCGAACGTTAGTGTGACTATCAGATTGCAGTAGAGTTCGATTAGTAAGCGCATCGGACAAGATGCAGGAGGATTCTGAACGCGTTACTGCGAGGTGGCACAGTAGAACATGCAAGAAATGGTTAGACCAGAAAATAATCAAAACTGTGAACAATTGCACACTTTTTGTTCACTAAATCCCGCTAAAACCGTTATAGCCCTGATCTTCCCAATAGCCGCCTGGATTCTGATCGGTAACAAAGATCGCGCCGATATGCTTGGCGTTCTTGAAGCCAAGCTTGGTGGGCACGCGCAGCCGCAGCGGATAACCGAAATCTGGCGGCAGCGGTTTGTTGTCAAAATCCAGCGCGAGAATAGTTTGTGGATGCAGCGCCGTGGGCATATCCAGGCTGGAATAGTAACGATCATCGCATTTGAAACCGACATAGCGTGCGGTTAAATCGGCCCCGATGTGTTGCAGAAAGGTCTTAAGTGGAACGCCGCGCCATTGGCCAATCGCGCTCCAGCCTTCAATGCAAATCAAGCGAGTAATTTGTTCGGTCTGCGGCAAGCGCTGCAATTGCTCCAACGTCCAGGGCGCTTTGTTCGAGACTTTGCCCGACACTTCCAGCCGGTAATCCGCAAGATCTATCTCCGGCACATTGTATTCGGGATAAAAGGCATTAAACCGGAACGGACGGGTGATTTGATCGGCAGAATAGGTTTGTGCCAGCTTCTCACCATTAAATAACCAGCTTTGTACCCGATCGTTCCAGCGTGACATCGCCCATAAAACTTTATCGACGCTATCGCCATCCTGTAAGTTACAACCGCTGAGCAGCGAGACGGCACCCAGCGTTAATCCGCTGCGCAGCAGCATGCGGCGTTGTAGATTGATCAGCTGTTTGTGCTGATCAGGTTCCAGGATGATTTTACTTTTGGGTTGTTCACTCACGATCTGCACTCCGCTTGCCACCGGTAATCATTGGCCACAACGTTTGCGGCACCAGGATCACCATCATCACGTGAACCACTGTAAACAGCACCAAGCCGCTCATGGCATAAAAGTGCACATAACGCGCCATATCAAAACCACCGAAAAGCGCCACCAACCCGCTAAACTGCACCGGTTTCCAGATAGATAAACCCGATAGCACCAGCAGCACGCCGTCCACCAACACAAACAGGTACATCAATTTCTGTACCGCATTGTAGTCGCTGCCGCGATGATGCAGCCGCAGCCGCAATGCCGAGAAAAGATCTTGCCAGAGCGCGCGCCCACTTAGCGGTAAAAAGCGGCCACGAAATTGCCCGCTGATGATGCCCCACACCAGATAACTTACCCCGTTAGCAAACAGCAACCACATCACCGCCAAATGCCAGGCAATGTGGCCGCCGAGCCAGCCGCCTAGCGTCATCCATGCGGGAAACGTGAAATTGAACAGCGGCGAGGCGTTGTAAATGCCCCAGCCGCTCATCAGCATGCCGATCATCACCAGCACATTTGTCCAGTGACAAAGCCGAATCGGCCAGGGATGACGTGAACCCGATGCTTTTTTCATGATTTACATCGGTGGTGTCAGACCATCTTTACCAGCAGAAATACCGCGAGCCACGATGTGACCATCGCTGGCTTTGCTGCCAAACAGCACTACTTTGCCGCCCGGCTTCAGCAAACTTTTATTGCCTGGCTCAATCAGCA
This sequence comes from Pantoea sp. T14, assembly GCF_036663535.1. NCBI lineage: Bacteria > Pseudomonadati > Pseudomonadota > Gammaproteobacteria > Enterobacterales > Erwiniaceae > Pantoea > Pantoea sp. T14. The sequence continues at coordinate 127,497 of NZ_JAWUEB010000005.1, read as the reverse complement.
CTACCGGTACATCATCAGGAACCTGCACCGTTTTTTGCTTGTCGCCATATTTAACCGTCATGGTGCGGCCATTGCTGTTAACCAGTTTGCCGACCGTACCGTTAGTCATGGTATTGATTTTGCCATCGGCTGATTCGAAAGGATTAAAGCCTTCACCACTGCCGCGCAGGCTTGGCGCAAATACGTGGACTTCAAGCGCTTTCAGTTCGCCATTCGCTTGCGGTACCGCGGCGGTACCGATAAAGCTGTCTGGTTTGATGTCGCTCATCTGCGCTTTGCTGACGCTGTTAACTTTAGTTTTGTCGTTGATCTCGACTTTAATTTTATCGCCCTGACGCGTGGTGACATCCAGCTGGTTGCCGCTGATGGCATCAATGGTGCCGCGCATAGGGGTAATCACATTGTCAGCGGCTGCCGCAGTAAAGGCGACGCTGAGTAATAAGCCAGGCAGTAAGGCGCGCAGGCGTGAAGTCATAGGGGATTCTCCAGAAGAAGTTAGCAGACTAACTAAGCGTAAGAGGTCTGGATAAATAGTGTGGGAAAATCGAGGGAAAAGAGTGTATTGAAACATTACGAGCCCGCTTTGCAGGCCCGTAAAAACGTTTAGCGAACGATGTTCAGCGTCACGTCAATGTTGTTGCGGGTTGCATTGGAATAAGGGCAGACGATGTGTGCTGCATCAACCAATTTTTTCGCTTCCGCTTCATCCATCTCAGGCAGATGGATATTCAGGGTGGCTTCAATGCCGAAACCGTTCGGGATTGGGCCAATGCCGACTTCGCCTTCAATCCATGCATCTTTAGGCATAGAAATCTTGTCGCGACCCGCTACAAACTTCATTGCGCCGAGGAAACAGGCTGAATAACCCGCTGCGAACAGCTGCTCTGGGTTGGTCACTTCGCCGCCTGCGCCGCCCATCTCTTTCGGCACGCCTAATTTAACGTCCAGCACACCGTCAGAAGAGGTTGCACGACCATCACGACCGCCGGTTGCTTTGGCTTTTGCACGGTAAACCACTTGTTCTAATGACATAAATTCCTCGCTATATGCTATTTAATCGCCCGCTACTTAAATAAGCGTAGTCGAACGGGTGAAATTTAGCGGGTGCGTGGCACCCACATTATGAATTCTTATCGCGAACGATTCAGATTATTGCGAAGATCGTCCAGCTGCGTTTTCAGCGCATTCAAAGCGGATTCATCACAGGCCGCCGCACATTGAATGGCGTCGGGAATGCTTTCTGCCTTGCTACGCAAGGCTCGACCTGTTTCGGTCAACGTCACCACTACTTGCCGCTCATCCTGACGCGAACGCTGACGATTAATGAGTCCGGCGCTTTCCAGCCTTTTAAGCAGCGGTGTCAGCGTGGCGGAATCCAAAAAGAGCTGCTCACCAATCTCCGAGACGGTGACATCATCTTTTTGCCACAGCACCAGCATCACCAGATATTGTGGATAGGTCACGTCGAGTTGCGTAAGCAGCTGGCGATACACCTTATTCATCGCCAGATTGGCAGAATAGAGCGCGAAGCAGAGCTGCTGATCCAGCAACAGTGGCGCTGCTTTCACTTTTTTGTCATCTTGATTACTGTTCATGGCTAGAATATAGATAGCGCGCTACACAATTGCAAGCAACATATTATGCTAAGGAGTAAAAGCATGATGGATTCTCTTGAAGATCAGGCGCGACGCTATGCAACACAAGCCCATGCCGAAACGGGTCAGCGACGCAAATACACTGATGAACCCTATATTGTGCATCCGGCGGCAGTCGTTGAATTGGTTCGCAGCATTACGAGTGATGAAAATTTGCTGGCCGCAGCTTGGTTACACGACACGGTAGAAGATACCGCGACCACACTAAACGATATCGACATTCACTTTGGCCCGCGAGTCGCCGAGCTGGTAGAAATGTTAACAGACAGTGCCCAGCCGACCGCTAAAAACCGAGCGGCCCGCAAGCTGGCACATTTTCAGCACACGGCTAACGCAGCGCCGGAAGCGCAAACCATTAAACTTGCAGATATCATCGACAATACGCGCTCAATTGTGCGGTTTGATCCGCACTTTGCTCGTATCTATTTGGTAGAGAAAAAGGTGCAAATCGAATTGCTGAAGCAAGGTGACGCTCAATTGTGGCAGCAGGCCTCAACCATTATCGAAGCAGGCATTGCGCAGTTAGGTGAGCCGCCCTATAGCGTGCCGGAGAGTTGGTTCGTTAAACAAGCCGCTAAATATGGTGGCTTAAGCTGAAAAAACCCGCCAGCGGCGGGTTCTTTTGTTCTTCTCGTCTTATCAGTGCTTACTCAAGCAACTGCCTTCCAAGGTACGGGTTGGCATGAAGCAACTTCATTAGTTTCTGCGCCGTGGCTGAAGGACGCGTACGACGTGCCTCCCAACTTTTCACAGAAGAAACGCTAACGCCCATTACTTTGGCAAATTCATCAAGCTGCATACCGGTCATTTCGCGTAAGCGTTGTGGTTCGGGCATCGTAGGCTGGAGTTGAATTTCCAAATCAGCAGGACGTTTATCACGTGTCAATACAATCTGCTCAAGGCTGCTGAGCAATTCAAACATTGGGTCTTTTAATTCCATAGAGAACTCCTTAAAAACTCACTATGAATCACGTGAAAGTAGAGAGGTACGAACCTGAAGTCAGGTTCTGAAACCGGCCTGTTCAGGCTGCATCCCGCAAGGGTTTGTTTTTGTTATGAGTAAAACCATTACGGGACACAGCCTGTTGTGCACTGCTTTTTAAAGGTGTCAGAACAATGCAACAAAAGTCGGGAAGCTAAGTATGGATAGAGTCCTGACGATTTGCTGCGCAATTTATAATTTTTTTTTATCTATGCTTTGCCACTTTCGGCCAAAATTAACTAACTGACTGAATTTAATGCTATTTAAAGGTCACTTCTGCTGACTTAAATTGAAAAATAGTGCTTATGAATGCAGCTTTTTTTTCAGGCAAATATCATCATCCACCTCAAAGGACGCTAAACGGCGTTCACAACACCGTCGCATTTGAAGATCGTCTTACGCATTGTGCCGAGTCAATATTGCAATAGCATGGCAGGCTCGCATTCATCCTGTTCACAGAAGTCACTGCAATTTCTACGCCATCTCCACGACGCCTGCTCTCGCAGCAACAGGCTTTCGCATGTTGCTCCCAGCGCGGGCGGTTATTCGTTTCAATGCATCACGGATTAAGCGAAATTTTGTCACGCCACTGACGTAAACCCGCGCAGTATTGCACACTTTTACAGCAATCACGCACTGTTCTGGCGCAATGCGCTTTTCCTCATCTGGTCGTTATTCGCCAGGGTAAGTAAACCGACAGGGATCACTGCAATTATTTCATTGTTATTAATCAATGGAATACCTCACTTTTACCCTTAATCAGCCTGAACCAATTAAAAATTGGTTCAGTTCTTGCCTACGCTACATAGTGCCCAACTGTTTAATTCATAAACAAAAACTTATGAAAACCGGCTTTACCCCATCTTTTTCTGATAGATGACAGGCGAACCAATAATGAGTGATACGCCCGAAACCTCAGCCAACTCCAGTTCAGCACTGGAAAAACTGCGGCAGCTGCTTCAGCAGCACGACAGCACACCTGAACTCGCTTTACCCACTGAGCGAGAGCTGGCGGAGCGTTTTTGCGTAGGCCGACGTGAAATCCGCCGAGCGCTTGATGTGCTGGAAGAAGAAGGCCGCATCTGGCGTAAGCAAGGCAAAGGTACGTTTGTTGGCCCATCCGCACCGGTTCAGCCCTTAGTGCTGCACGCTTTGCCGCAGCAATCGAATTTGCTGGAAGTGATGGAGGCGCGCTTGCAGCTTGAGCCCGGCCTGGCGAGATTAGCTGCGCTGCGCGCCAGCAAAGAGCAGATCTCGCTGCTGCATCGCTTGCTGGAGCGCATGCACCAGGTCGCACCCGGTGATGGCGATCAGCATGAGTTATGGGACAGCGCCTTTCATCGTGCGATTGCTGAAGCTGCGGGTAATCGCTTAATGCTGGGTTTATTCGATGCCATTGACGCCATTCGCCGCGATCCCGGCTGGCAGCATCTGCGCGTACAAGCGCGCACCCCTGCGCGGCTGGATACCTACGATGTGCATCATTTGCGGCTGGTCACGCATATCGCGCAGCGTCAGCCTGTAGAAGCCGCCGCCGCCATGCGCGAGCACTTATTAGCGCTGCAACAAGCGTTAATGGAAGCCCTTCATCAGCCCGATCAGGAGACGTTATGAGTGACGGTTCTTCACGCCCGGTGTTGGCGGTACGTAATTTACGCGTGCAGTTTCGCGGCTCGCCGGTCACGGTGCTGGATGGCATTTCGCTTACCCTAAACGCCGGTGAAACGCTGGCATTGGTGGGTGAATCAGGTTGCGGTAAAAGCATTACCTCGCTGGCGCTAATGGGTTTATTGCCTGCCAGTGCGCAGATTCTTGAAGGTGAAATGCGCTTCGACGATTGTGAATTACGTCACCTCAGCAACACCGATTACGCCAGTTTACGCGGCAATCAGTTGGCAATGATTTTTCAGGAGCCAATGACCTCACTCAATCCGGCGTTTACGCTTGGCGATCAACTCAGCGAGGCGGTATTAAGACACCGCCGCGTCAGTCGTCGTGAAGCGATGGACGTCGCGTTGGAAATCCTGAAAAAAGTACAAATTCCCGCACCGGAAATGCGACTCAAAGCCTATCCACATCAGCTTTCGGGTGGTATGCGTCAACGCGTGATGATCGCCATGGCGCTGATCAACAATCCCAAGCTGCTGGTGGCTGACGAACCGACTACCGCGCTCGACGTCACTATTCAGGCACAAATCCTTCAGCTGTTAAACAGCCTGCAAAAAGAAACCGGCACTGCGGTTCTGATGATCACCCATGACCTTGGCGTGGTGGCGGAAGTTGCGCAGCAGGTGGCGGTGATGTACGCCGGACAAGTGGTGGAAACCGGTTCAGTCGAGGCGATTTTCAACGATCCGCAACATCCGTACACCATTGGCTTGATGGGCTCGATTCCCAGTCTTGCTGCCCGCAGCGGCCCGCTGTCCACCATTCCGGGCAACGTGCCTTTACCCGAGCAAATGCCTGCCGGCTGCCGCTTCGCGACGCGCTGCCCATTCGCTGAAACGCGTTGCCATCAAACGCGTCCTGCGCTGCACGCTTTGGCACCCGCCCATCAGGTGGCCTGCTTTCGCGCGCCGCTGGAACAGCACGTCACGCTGGGAGAGATTGCATGAAACCGATTTTGGAATGCCGCGACCTGAGCAAAACCTTTGCTGGCCCCACTCAACTGTTCAAACGTAATAAACAGGTGACAGCGGTGGATCGCATCTCGTTGCAGGTAAAAGCGGGTGAAACTCTGGCGATCGTGGGCGAATCTGGCTCGGGCAAATCCACTTTGGGCCGCCTGCTACTGCGCCTGCTGGCCGCCAGCCAGGGTCAGGTTTTTTATCAGGGTGAAGAGATTACCCATGCGAATGGTGCGCATCTCAATCGGCTGCGCCGCGAGTTACAAATCATCTTTCAGGATCCTTTTGCTTCATTGAATCCGCGTATGACGGTTGAAAGCATTGTGGGTGAACCGTTGTGGTTGCACACCAAACTCACACGTGACGATCGCCAGGCGCGAGTGCATCAGCTGTTGCGCACCGTGGGTTTGCCGCCCGCCTGGGCGCAACGTTATCCGCATGAATTTTCTGGTGGTCAGCGCCAGCGTATCGGCATTGCGCGCGCGCTGGCGTCTGAACCGACATTGTTACTTGGCGACGAACCGGTTTCGGCACTGGACGTTTCAGTGCAGGCGCAGGTGGTGAATCTGTTGGAGAGCCTGAAACAGCAGTTTGGTCTGACGATGATCATCGTCGCGCACGGTCTGGCGGTGATTCGCCACATGAGCGATCGCGTTGCGGTGATGTACCTCGGGCAAATCGTTGAGCTTGCCAGCGTTGACGAAATTTTTGATGCGCCCTTGCATCCTTATACCCAAGCGCTGATTGCGTCGGCACCACAAATGCAGCCTGGCGTGCCACGCACGCAGCCGCTGCTGCAGGGCGATTTGCCTAATCCGGCATCCCCGCCGAGCGGCTGCCGCTTTCATACCCGTTGCCCCTATGTCACCGATGAGTGCCGCCAGTTAGAGCCGATCAATCAGGTTTTACCCGGCGGACGTCAGGTCGCCTGCCACCGCTGGCAGGAAATTAATCGCGATCGCAGCGCCATTCTTATCGCGCCGCCGTCTGCCGCTTTTTTACGCCGCCGTGCCTTGTTCGAGCACGCGGTGAATCAACCGTCCTAATCTCTGGAGATATGTCGTGAAGAAAGCCCGCAAGACGTTATTAACGGCACTCGGCGGCCTGATGCTGCTCGGCGCCAGCGCGCACAGCCAGGCTGAAAGCGTGATTCGCATTGGTTTAGGTGCCGATCCAGACATGCTCGATCCGCATTTGGCGCGAACCTATTATGGCCGCTTTGTGTTTGCTGCGATGTGTGATCGCTTAGTGGATGTGGATGAACATCTGAAAGTGATCCCAGGCCTGGCGACCGACTGGTCATGGAGCGACGACGCGAAAATCCTCACCATGAACCTACGCAGCGGCGTTACGTTCCATGATGGTGAAAAATTTGATGCCAACGCCGTGAAATTCAATATCGAACGCGCCCTGACATTGCCGGGTTCGCTGCGTAAAAGTGAGATCTCTTCGATTCAAAGCGTGGAAGTCACCGGCCCGCTCCAGGTTAAATTTCATCTGAAAAACCCTGATGCCGCCTTGCTCAGCCAGTTAACCGATCGCGCTGGCGCAATGTTAGCGCCAGAAGCGGCGAAAAAACCGGACTTCATTACCCATCCGGTCTGTTCCGGCCCGTATCAGTTCGAAAGTCGCGTACAGCAGGATCGTATTGTGCTGAAACGATATGACAATTACTGGAACAAAGCGGCTTATCACTTCGATAAAGTGATTTTCCTGCCGATTCCTGATGCTTCTGTCCGTCTGGCTAACCTGCGTGCTGGCGATCTCGATCTGACCGAGGGTATCGCAGCCAGCGACGTGAAAACCGTGCAGGGCGACAGCAAACTCGCCTTAGCCAAAGTCACCGGTTTGGGTTATCAGGGCATTACTTTCAACATCAATAACGGCAAAGTCGATCCGAAAAGCCCCTTCAAAGATGCACGCGTACGTGAAGCTTTCTCGCTGGCTATCGATCGCGATGCGTTGAATCAGGTCGCGTTTGAAGGACTTTACACCCCAGCTAATCAGGCGCTGTCACCGGTCAGCCCGTATCACGTCAAGTTGCCGGTTCCAGCCCGCGATGTGGAAAAAGCCGCTTCACTGCTGAAAGCAGCAGGCGTCACTACACCGCTTAACGTGACATTGCTGGTGACGAATAACCCGACTTCACAGCAGGTTGGGCAGGTCATTCAGGCGATGGCGAGCGAAGCGGGCTTCAACGTGAATCTGCAAATGAGCGAATTTGCCAGCTTACTGGATCGCCAGCAGCGCGGCGATTACCAGCTCAGCTTGTCTGGCTGGTCGGGTCGTCCCGATCCCGATGGCAGCATTTATTCGTTTATTAACAGCAAAGGCACGCTCAACGACGGACGCTACAGCAATCCGCAGGTTGATGAATGGCTGAATGCGGCACGTCTCACCAACGATCCGGCACAGCGTCAGACACTGTACGACAACGTGGTGAAACAGCTGCAAACCGACATGCCAATTGCTTACCTCTACTTCGAGCCACGTATATTTGGCCTGTCGAAAAAGGTGCAGGGCTTTAAAGCCTGGCCGGACGGCTTAGTGCGTCTGGCTGGCGTCAGCATGGCGCAGTAAATGCTTTGAGGAATAAAGATGCTGGAACTGATCGTTAAACGCCTGCTGCTCGCCATCCCAACGCTGCTGTTAGTGAGCATCATGGTGTTCGCCCTGCAGAAACTGCTGCCGGGCGATCCGGTGCTGGCGATGGCGGGCGAAGAGCGCGACCCGGAAGTTATCGCCCAACTGCGTGAGGCTTATCATCTCAACGATCCGCTGCCCAGCCAGTATTTTTACTGGATGGGCAATGCGTTACGCGGCGATCTGGGTGAATCACTGCGCACCAAAGAGCCGGTAACGTCGTTGATTGCCAGCAAGCTGCCGGTCACGCTGGAGCTCTCCTTGATGGCGATGATTATCGCGCTGGTGATTGGCATCAGCATGGGCATTATCGCGGCGGTGCGCAAAGATACGTGGGTGGATCACACCAGCAATTTTGTCGCGCTGTCGGGGATTTCAGTGCCGCATTTTTGGCTAGGTATCTTGCTGATTTTGCTGTTTTCGGTGCACCTGCAATGGTTACCCGCATCCGGTTATGTCCCGCTGAGTGAGAGCATTCCGCAAAACCTGAAAACGCTGCTGTTGCCTGCGCTGGTGTTGGGTACCGGTTTAGCCGCTACGTTGATGCGTCATACGCGCGCCTCGATGATTGCCGTGCTGAAAGCGGATTACATCCGCACCGCGCGCGCCAAAGGATTATTGGGCAAGAAGGTGGTGCTGAAACACGCCTTTCGTAATGCGCTGGTGCCGGTGATTACGCTGACCACGCTGCTGTTCGGCGAGTTGCTCGGCGGCGCGGTGTTGACTGAGCAAGTTTTTACCCTGCCTGGCTTTGGCAAAATGATTGTCGATGCGGTGTTTAACCGCGACTACGCGGTAGTACAAGGCGTGGTGCTGGTGGTGGCGATTGGCTTCCTGCTGCTCAACCTGCTCGCCGATGTGTTGTATGTGTTAATCAACCCGAAAATGCGAGGCTAATCATGAGCGAAGTGCTGACGGCAGGCGCCGCAAAACCGCTGCTACGTGCTAACAGCCGGGTGCTGAAGAAGTTTCTGCGTAACAAAAGCGCGCTGATTGGCGCGGTGATCGTCACGCTGTTTGTCGCGATAGCCATTTTCGCGCCGTGGCTGGCACCCGCCGATCCGATCAAGGCGAACTTTCTGGCGGTGCGCAAACCGCCGTCGGAACTGTTTTGGCTTGGCACCGATGAATTAGGCCGCGATATTCTGTCGCGTATGATTTGGGGCGCACGTACCTCATTGCTGGCGGGCTGTATTTCGGTGCTGATCGCTATTTTGATTGGCGTGCCGCTTGGGCTGATCGCGGGTTACTGGCAAGGCTGGTGTGACGGCATTATTTCACGCTTTATCGAAGCGCTGCTGGCCTGTCCGTTCTTGATTCTGGCCATTGCGCTGGGCGCGTTTCTTGGGCCGAGTTTGACTAATGCGATGATCGCCATTGGCTTGTCGGCGATGCCGATCTTTGCCCGTCTGACGCGGGGTCAGGTGATCGCCATTCGTCATGAAGAGTATATCGACGGCGCGCGAGCGATTGGTTTGCCGGATCGCTGGATTATCCTGCGCTACGTGCTGCCTAACGTGATGTCACCGATTTTGGTGCAGGCTACCTTAGCTATCGCCTCCGCCATTATTACTGAAGCCAGCCTCTCCTTTCTCGGGCTGGGACAACAACCGCCCTCGCCTTCGTGGGGTGCGATGCTCAATACTGCCAAAGGCTATCTGGAGCAAGCGCCGTGGATGTCGATTTTCCCTGGGCTTGCCATCTTTCTGATCGTGCAGGGCTTTAACCTGCTCGGCGACGGATTGCGCGATGCGCTTGATCCGCGTAACGACTGAATAAAAGGAATCATTATGAAAGAAGCATTAGATTTTGATGTCAGCTATCCCTCTCATCGCGCCCCGATGATGGGCCGCAATGCGGTTGCCACTTCGCAGCCGCTGGCGGCGCAAGCGGGTATTCGCATGTTGCAGCAAGGCGGCAACGCAGTCGATGCCGCGATCGCCACCGCCATTGCGTTGACGGTGCTGGAGCCAACCGGCAACGGCATTGGCAGCGACGCCTTCGCGATTATCTGGGACGGCAAAGAGCTGCACGGATTAAACGCATCAGGACGCGCTCCAGCGGCGTGGAGCCCAGAACGATTTGCGGGTCACAGCCAAATGCCCGAAACCGGCTGGGATGCCGTCACCGTGCCCGGCGCTGTTTCGGCTTGGGTTACGCTGGCTGAACGTTTTGGCACCTTGCCGCTGACCACACTGGCACAACCGGCAATTGAATACGCGCGCGACGGTTTTCCGGTCTCGCCGCTGATTGGTCAGCTGTGGCAGCGCGGCTACAAAAAACTGAAAGACCAGCCAGGCTTCACCGCGTGTTTTGCCCCGGAAGGCCGCCCGCCGCGCATCGGTGAGCTGTTCCGTAATCCAGCACAAGCTGAGACGCTGCAAAAGATCGCCGAAAGCAACGGTGAAAGTTTTTATCGCGGTGAACTGGCGGAAAAGATTGCTGCTTTTGCCCGCGAGCACAACGCCGCGCTGACGCTGGAAGATTTAAAAAATCATCGTGCTGATTGGGTGAAGCTGCTGTCGCATCCCTTTGCTGGCGGTTCTGTACAGGAACTGCCGCCAAACGGCCAGGGCATTGCGACACTGATCGCGCTCGGCATTTTGGAAGAGTGGGATATTGGACAATATGCCCCCGATTCGCCGCAGTGGCTGCATCTTTCCATTGAAGCGATGAAGCTGGCATTGGTGGATTTAGAGCGTTACGTCACTGATGAAGATCACCTCGAATTCCCAGCCGATTTGCTGTTAAGCGAAGGTTATCTTAAACAGCGTGCGGCGTTGATTAATCCAAGGCAAGCGGGTGACTTCACCTTTGGATCACCGCAGCAGAGCGGCACGGTTTATCTCTCAACCGCCGACGCTAGCGGCATGATGGTGTCGTTTATTCAGTCAAACTACATGGGATTCGGTTCAGGTGTCGTCGTGCCGGGAACCGGCATTAGCCTACAAAACCGTGGCGCAGGCTTCTCGCTGGATGCCGATCATCCTAATGTGGTGGCAGGAAATAAACGTCCGTTCCACACCATCATTCCCGCCTTTGCGCTGGATGCAGAGGGCCAACCGCTGATGTCATTCGGTCTGATGGGTGGACCGATGCAGGCACAAGGACATCTGCAACTGGCGTTACGCATTATGAAACATAAACAAAACCCGCAGGCCGCGATTGATGCGCCGCGCTGGCGTGTGGTGCAAGGGCGTGAAGTGGTGTTTGAATCGACCATCGATCGCAATACGTTAAGTACGCTACGCCGCATGGGACACAACGTGGTGCTGGAAGATCCGCTGAGCAGCTATAACTTTGGCGGTGCGCAAGTGATTGTGCGCGATCCGCAAGGTTTCTATATTGCCGCAACCGAAAGCCGTAAAGATGGTCAAGCGCTGGTTTATTAATCGTCTGGTGTGCTGCTCTGAAAAGCGCCCAGCATTACGTCTTTAACGCTGATTATTAAGCACCTTAAGCATCCCTTCCTTTGCGCATTACACAAGGAAGGGATGAAGTGTGGCTCTCTCCTGATCAACCGCGCGGGTTTCACGTTGTGTGCGCTCCCTTGTTTGTTCTATTCTTTAGGCCATTGTTACATAGACATCAGCCCGTTTACTGACAGGAGTTGAACGAATGGCTTCAGGACTTTCCCGCCTTTGGACGCGCAGCGGCATAATGCTTGCTGGCGCGCTTATCGTGCTGCAACTCACCGCGTGTGGTGATAAAGAAGGCGATCAGCGCAAAGCCTTCAGCGATTTTCTCCAAAATACCGTGATGCGCAGCGGTGAGCACTTACCGAGCCTGAGCGAAAACCAAAAGCAGACCTTCGGTAAATTCGCGAGCGATTACGCCATCATTTATGGTTTCTCTCAGCAGGCGAACAAAGCGGTTGAACAAGGCATGCGCCCCGTGGTTGATGAGTTATCTGCGATTCGCGTGCCGCAAGATTATCTCACTCGCCGTGATTCGTTGCGTCAGGCTAACAGCGCGTTAGTGATTGTTACGCAGCAGATTGAAAGCGCTAAGATGCAAGCTGACAGCAGCAAAGCCTCGCTGAAACAGTCGGACGACTTGAAGAAAGTTTACGACAGCGCTTATGACAAAGTGGTAACGCAGCCCGCTAATGTGCTGATTCCGTTATTGCCGAAACTGCAAGCGTTGAGCCAGGGCGCGGTGCAAACCGGTGACTTCTTGCAGACACAAGGTAATCGCGTGAGCTTCAACGATGGCGGCGTCCAGTTCCCAACGCAGGATCAGGCCACGCAATACAATACATTAATGAGCAATTTGTCAGCGAATGCACAAGCACTGACCCAGGCACAAAATGCTGTGCAGGGCAGCCCGCAATAAGATATCAAGCAGGGCAAATCTTGAGGTTTGCCCTGCTCTCTTTTCTGTCCTTTCTTTCCAAATTCTCTCTCTTCAAAATGACTCCCCCACAAAGTGTGAACTGACGCATTTTCGACCAACGATTGTTTGTGATCTGAATCACATAACAGCAACAAACCGTCCCACCCAAAAGGTGACACAACTCACATAACGACCCTGTTTCCGTTCAAATAATCGCCATCGTACTTTTCTTACAGCACTTTTTTGTGATCGCCATCACTTAAATCACCCCTGACGCCACCGTAATTGCGTGATATGAATCACACTTTTCCCCTGTGCTACGCAGCGTCATATTCGCGTGATAGAGTCCGCGTGCATACAGTAATACCAACGGCTCCCCGCCGTGGTCACTTAACAAAAACAAACGCGCTCTCCTATTGCAGCGCGTCTCAATAAGGGGTGGGTTTATGTCCTCATCGGTGAAGGTCAAAGTACAAAGCTTTGGTCGCTTTCTGAGTAATATGGTGATGCCAAACATCGGGGCGTTTATCGCCTGGGGCATCATCACCGCGCTGTTTATACCAACAGGTTGGATTCCAAACGAAACGTTGGCCAAGCTGGTTGGCCCAATGATCACCTATCTGCTGCCACTGTTGATCGGTTTTACCGGTGGACGCTTGGTTGGCGGCGATCGCGGCGGTGTGGTCGGTGCAATTACCACCATGGGCGTGATTGTTGGTGCGGATATGCCGATGTTCCTCGGCTCAATGATTGCCGGTCCACTGGGCGGCTGGGCGATCAAATCATTCGACCGCGCCATTGACGGTAAGATCAAAAGCGGCTTTGAAATGCTGGTTAACAACTTCTCTGCCGGTATCATCGGTATGTTGTTGGCGCTGCTGGCGTTTATGGCTATTGGTCCGTTGGTTGAAGGTCTGTCGCATATTCTCGCCGCTGGCGTGAATCTGATGGTGCAGAATAACCTGCTACCGCTGACCTCCATCTTTGTTGAACCGGCGAAAATCCTGTTCCTCAATAACGCGATTAACCACGGTATTTTCTCGCCGCTGGGTATCCAACAAGCCAGTGAAGCCGGTAAGTCTATTTTCTTCCTGATTGAAGCGAACCCAGGCCCAGGAATGGGTGTGCTTATGGCTTACATGTTCTTTGGTCGTGGCAGTGCTAAACAGTCTGCGGGCGGTGCGGCAATCATCCACTTCTTCGGTGGTATCCACGAAATTTACTTCCCGTATGTGTTGATGGCGCCGCGCCTGCTGTTAGCGGTCATCCTCGGCGGTATGACTGGCGTGTTCACGCTGACTCTGCTGAATGGCGGTTTGGTTTCTCCCGCCTCACCCGGTTCTATCCTGGCGGTGTTAGCCATGACGCCAAAAGGAGCCTACTTCGCTAACATCGCTGCGATCGTTGCTGCCTTTGCTGTTTCCTTCGTGGTATCGGCCATTCTGCTGAAAACCAGCAAAGTGAAAGAAGACGACGACATTGAAGCGGCAACCCAGCGCATGCAGGACATGAAAGCGCAGTCTAAAGGCCAGGGCGCTGCGGGTGCAGCCGGAGCGGCTGTCGCGAGCGATGCCATGAGCGTTGACCTGAACCATGTACGTAAAATCATTGTCGCTTGTGATGCGGGAATGGGTTCAAGCGCCATGGGCGCAGGTGTACTGCGTAAGAAAGTGCAGGACGCTGGCCTGAGCAGTGTGTCGGTAACGAATACCGCGATCAACGCCCTGCCGGGCGATGTGGATCTGGTGATTACTCACCGCGATCTAACTGAACGTGCCATTCGTCAGGCGCCGCATGCGCAGCATATCTCGCTGAATAACTTCCTCGACAGCGCGCTGTACGCCACGCTGACTGAGCGATTGGTTGCAGCTAATCGCAGCGAAACCCATCGCGGTACTGTGCAAAAAACGTTGGCTGATAGCTACGATGAAGGCAATGCGCATCTGTTCAAACTGGGCGCAGACAACGTGTTCCTTGGCAAAAGCGCGACCAACAAAGAGCAGGCCATTCGCTTTGCGGGTGAACAGCTGGTAAAAGGCGGTTATGTTGAGCCTGAATATGTTGAAGCGATGCTGGAGCGTGAGAAACTGACGCCAACCTATCTGGGTGAATCTATTGCGGTGCCGCACGGTACCGTGGAAGCCAAAGATCGCGTACTGAAAACCGGTGTAGTGTTCTGCCAATATCCGGCGGGTGTGCTGTTTGGTGAAGAGCCAGAAGATATTGCGCGTTTAGTCATCGGTATTGCAGCCCGCAATAACGAGCACATCCAGGTGATTACCAGCCTGACCAATGCGCTGGACGACGAAACGGTGATCGAGAAGCTGGCCAACACGACCAGCGTCCAGGAAGTGTTGGATCTGCTTTCCGGCAGCACGGCAACCGTATAGTTAGCGCACAGTTCAGAACAGCGTTCTGACAGATTATTTTCCCTGGGGTGGGTAAGCCCGCCCCGAATTCCGGGGTGGACATGCTCGCCCCATCGTCTTTTAAATGGGTCAACATTATGAAAGCGTTACATTTTGGAGCAGGAAACATTGGCCGTGGTTTCATTGGCAAACTGTTAGCTGATGCAGGCATCGACTTGGTGTTTGCAGATGTGAATCAGGCGGTGCTGGATGCACTAAACGCGCGTCATGAGTATCCCGTTCATGTTGTAGGCGAGCAGGCTAAAGTCGAAATCGTCAAGGGCGTAAGCGCGGTCAACAGCACCAGTGATGAGATCATTACGCTGATTTCAGAGGTTGATATCGTTACCACGGCGGTTGGCCCACAGATTCTGGAGCGTATCGCCGGCAGCGTAGCGAAAGGCCTGGCCAAGCGCAGCGACAACGGTAATTCCCGTCCATTAAACATTATCGCCTGTGAAAACATGGTGCGCGGCACCAGCCAGCTGAAACAGCATGTGCTCAAGGCGCTGCCAGAGCAATATCATGCATGGCTGGAGCAGCATGTCGGCTTCGTGGATTCTGCGGTAGACCGCATCGTGCCGCCTTCAGAAGCGGGCAGCAACGATCCCCTGGAAGTCACCGTTGAAACCTTCAGCGAGTGGATTGTTGATAAAACCCAGTTCAAAGGCGATCTGCCTACTATTCCCGGTATGGAACTGACCGACAACTTGATGGCATTTGTCGAGCGCAAACTCTTTACCCTGAATACCGGACATGCGATTACCGCCTATCTCGGCCAGTTAGCCGGCCACCAAACTATTCGCGATGCCATTCTGGATGAAAAAATTCGCGCCGTGGTGAAAGGTGCGATGGAAGAGAGCGGTGCGGTGCTGATCAAGCGTTACGGTTTTGAAGCCGACAAACATGCCGCTTATATCCAGAAAATTCTTGGACGTTTCGAAAATCCTTATCTGAAAGATGATGTTGAACGCGTAGGTCGCCAACCGCTGCGTAAACTAAGCGCAGGCGATCGTTTGATCAAGCCCACACTGGGCACGCTGGAATATCAACTGCCGCA
This sequence comes from Pantoea sp. T14, assembly GCF_036663535.1. Classification (NCBI taxonomy): domain Bacteria; kingdom Pseudomonadati; phylum Pseudomonadota; class Gammaproteobacteria; order Enterobacterales; family Erwiniaceae; genus Pantoea; species Pantoea sp. T14. The sequence continues at coordinate 111,787 of NZ_JAWUEB010000005.1, read as the reverse complement.
CACCAATCTGGTTCAGGGCATTGCTGCTGCCATGCACTATCGCAGCGAGCAAGATCCGCAGGCGCAAGAATTAACCGCGCTGTTGCAGGAGAAAGGTCCGCAAACCACGCTGGCAGAGATTTCAGGCCTTGAGGCCGACAGCGAAGTGGTGGCTTCGGTGGTGAGCGCCTATAACGCTATGGCATGATGCACGCGTGTTAGCGAAGCAAGTCGGGCGCAGTTCGCCTGCGCCCAACAGCAGTATTGAACCCATGCAGGCAATAATGGAAGAGAAGCAAGCTTTTGAAAACCGGGTGCTTGAGCGCCTGAACGCCGGTCGCTCGGTGAGAAGCTTTCTGATCGCCGCTGTCGAGCTGTTGGCCGAAGCGGTTAATCTGCTGGTATTACAGGTATTTCGTAAAGACGACTACGCCGTAAAATACGCAGTTGAACCGTTGCTGCTCGGCAATGGTCCGCTGGGTGAGTTGCCGGTGCGGCTCAAGTTGATTTACGGCCTCGGCGTGATCAATCGCCATGAGTATGAAGATTGTGAACTGCTGATCGCCTTACGTGAAGAGCTGAATCACGACATGGGTGATTATCGCTTCACTGACGATGAGATTCTCGGCCCTTTTGGCGAGCTGCATTGCGTAACGGCGTGGCCGCCCGTACCGGCCTTTCATCCCGATGACGCGGAGCTTCGCGCCATGCAGCAGCAGCGCTATTTACAGATGGTGCGTTCCACCATGGTGCTGTCGCTCACCGAGCTGATTTCCCGCATCAGCCTGAAGCAGGCGTTTAAAAAGCCCAACGGCTAAACCTCAACAGGCGCATTGCCGCCTGTTATCACCCTAACCTCACCGAGAATATGCGCCGAATTTGGTGTATCCTTTGCCTGTTTTCCTCAACGAGTTGTGGTCATGAAAGAGCTAGAAAAGAACGAAATCAAACGCCTCAGCGATCAGCTGGACGCCCTGAACCGTAAAGAGCCGCTGCTGCTGGAATCGGGTGATATAGAGAAGCTGGGTGCGCTGTTAAAAGAGAAAGAAACCCTGGTTATTGAGATCGAGCGTCTGCGTAACCAGCGCGTCGAGAAGCTGAGTGTGGAAGCACAGAAGCTGCAAAAGCTGCCGTTCAGCCGCGAAATTACCAAGAAAGAGCAGGCGAACTTAGGCGCGCTGAAGAAAAGCGCGCGCGGCCTGGTTGTGGTGCATCCAATGACCGCGCTGGGACGTGAAATGGACCTGAAAGTCATGACAGGTTTCGCTAAAAACGCGTTCTGAGTTTGGATCAGGCTGCGGCCTGATCGACTTTGCGCTGTCCGGCGGCGGCATAAACCTGCTCCGCCAGACCATCTAACAGTTCGTAGCGACGGCGATATTCGGCACGTTTCTTACTGGCAATATCTTCTAAAGATTTACGCGGCAAGTTTAACGGCAGCGTGAACAAGCCATCTGCGCGCGCCTCGCCATTGAGTGATAACCAAAACTCACTGTAGCTGGCAAAAAAATGGCCACTTTTGCTGTGACGGTAACGCATACTGCTAAAGACATGCGTATTTTCTCCGACAGCGGCTATTTTATTCGCCTCACATTGTTCTGCAAAAATAAACACCGCCTCCATTAATAAACGTTTAGGAAATACGCCGTGTGCCGCTTTAGTCGCCTCACGAATAACCTCATTACTGATATTTTTTCGTGGGCCTTGCAACCCGCCAATTAATAATGTTCGCTGTTGATTTTCATTAATAATTGAAAACGAGAGCGAGGCAATCACCTGCTGTTGATAGCGCAGCACTAGCGTGACTTCACCTTCACGATCGTAATAACCTGGGCTACAAGTCATTAAAAACGTCTCGCCAGTTTTGCCCAAAAACGTCGCGATAACATTATCTCCGGCACTTTGCAGCAGCTGACGCAATGGCATATTTTTCAGCTGTTCAATAAACTGATAATGATCAAGGATAGCCTGCGCACGCGCCGCCACGCTGAATCCCGCCCGCAAATAAGGACGATGCAGCTTAGCGGGCAACAGGCCTTGCAGGTTCATCATCTGATCGATCTGTGGCAAATGTGAAAGCTGATGTAAATAACGTAACGTTGTTATCGGTGAAATTAACGACCTTAAGGCAAATTTAAAACGGAAGCGTTTACTCAGCCACAGTTTATTTGGAATATATTTCCCACTGATTAACGGAAAAAACAGCGAAGCGGACGAACTTTTATTCGCCTCATGCGTGGTAATAATAGACATGGTAGCGTCACACCTTTAAATGGCAATGTCGCTAAGAGTACGGCCAGAATTATCAACGGCGAGTTAATGCCAGGCGAAGTTAATAAGGGAGAAGTAAGATTCTCCCTTTTGTTTACGTTTAGTTTATAAAATTAGAATTGTTCCCAACCTTCATCAGCGGCGACGTGCGTAGGCAAAGCGGGTGCTCGCTTTAATATCGGGGTAGCGATCTTGCGCGGTGCGGATACCGGTTCTGGCTACTCTGTTAGGCGAAAAACAGAAACTGCACGCGCCAATGCCGCAGCCTGATCTTCCAGCGAACTGGCCGCAGCCGCCGATTGCTCGACTAAAGCGGCGTTCTGCTGCGTGGTGTTGTCCATTTCCACTACCGCTTGCGAAACCTGACTGATTCCCCGGCTCTGTTCATCAGAGGCAGACGCGATTTCACCCATGATGTCACGCACGTGACTTACCGACGTCACGATGGTTTGCATGGTGCTACCGGTGCTCTCTACCAGTTTCTCACCGCTATTAACCCGTTCAACCGACTCGGCGATTAACGCTTCAATCTCTTTTGCCGCCTGGGCTGAACGCTGGGCGAGATTACGGACTTCGCTGGCCACCACGGCAAATCCACGACCTTGCTCGCCTGCGCGTGCAGCTTCAACCGCTGCGTTTAACGCTAAAATATTGGTCTGGAAAGCGATGCCATTGATAACGCTGGTGATATCAGCAATGCGTTTCGAACTTTGGGTAATTTGCTGCATGGTTTCGACAACCGCCGCCACCTGACGCCCACCGGTTTGCGCCGTGTCTGACGCTTCTGCCGCTAATTTGCTGGCCTGATGAGCATTATCAGCATTTTGTTTCACCGTTGAGCTCAGCTGTTCCATGCTGGCAGCGGTTTGTTCCACAGCCGCGGCCTGCTCTTCGGTACGCGAAGAGAGATCAATATTGCCCGCGCTGATTTCCGTTGCAGCGTGAGACACCTCCAATACACCCGAGCGAATCTCACCGATCATGGTGCGCAAACTGTCTCCCATCGCACCTACGGCGGCGAGCAGCAATCCTAACTCATCACGTCGATCGGTGGTGAGATGCTGGGTTAAATCGCCTTCGGCAATGCGCTGGGTTGCCTGCAACGTGTCGCGCAGCGGCCGGGTAATTTGACGGGAGATCCAAAAAGCGATGATACAGCCGATCAGCAAAGCAATTAACGCCACCAATACCATCATATTGATGCCTTTTTTAACGCTGCTGGAGGCGATGTCCACTTCACGCTTCACCAGTTGCTCGACTAAATCGTTCATCTTCTTCGCCTGCTGCGACATGTCCGCTGCGGCTTTTTGCTGCTGAGCAGAAGCAGGAACATAGGAGAGAACGCTTTTTTTATAGCGAATGAGCTGACTTTTCAGCGGCTGCAGCGCCTGCTCCTGCTGCGGTGTGACCAGGCTGGCAAACGTGTCCAGCATCACGGCGGCGTTATCGGCTGCAGTGGAAAGCCTCGCAGCGCTGTTTTCATTTGGGTCGGCCGCAACACCGCGCACCGTATAGTGGACATCGAGCAACGCGTGATCGAGCTTGCTCATCTGCAACTGCAACATCAAGTCAGCGCCCAGGCTCAATTCCTGCTTTATGTCCTGAAAAGCGGCTTCGCTTTTCGACAAATTCCAACTCTCTCTGATCGATTGGCGTGCATTAACAGCCGCAACGAACTGCTGCTGTGATTGCTGATACGCCTTGACCAGGCCAGGAAACGTGTCGAGCCAGGCACGCATCTCCGCGTTCCAGTACAAGGTGTTTTCCATTTCATTGAAAGACGCCAGGCCTTGTTGCAGGTACTTCTGGCTTTGCGCGATATTTTCTTCAGCGTAATCAGCCTGATAATGGCGCTGCGCAGCCAATGCCTGGTTAACAGCTGCGCTAATCTCCAGACTGTAATTGATCTTCGCATTCCGGTCCTGAATGTCGCGAAACTGGTCGATGCCAGCCACTGCAATGACTGCGGCTAAAATCAAAACCAATCCAAAGCCAACGCCTAGCTTCTTCCCTACTCGTAAATTCTCGATACGTCGTCTGAATGCCTTAATCATGATGATCTGAAGTCCCGTTGCTCAATTGCATGATGAGGATGGTGTTGGCAGTTCCGCACAAAAATTTACTGAGGCGGATAATAGTTACTGCTGAAATCTTCTATCGGTTGGGACGGGACAAGACTTTAATTGGCGCAGCGGGATTGGATGGGCATTTTGTCGGCGTAAAATGCAATGCACAGAGGTTATGGCAGGCTTTAGCCCGATAAAGAACATAAAAAAACCGATGGAATTTCTTCCACCGGTTCATCATGGCGAATTTAACCTAAGGTTAAATTACTTCGCTGAAGCGAAGCGTGCTGCTGCTTCGTCCCAGTTAACCACGTTCCAGAATGCTTTGATGTAATCAGGACGTTTGTTCTGATACTTCAGGTAGTACGCATGTTCCCACACGTCCAGACCGATGATTGGGAAACCAGACACGCCGGCAACCGCTTCGCCCATCAGTGGGTTATCCTGGTTTGCGGTTGAAACCACAGCCAGTTTATCACCCTTCTTAACCAGCCACGCCCAGCCAGAACCGAAACGGGTCGCTGCCGCTTTCTCGAATTCTTCCTGGAATTTTTCAAAGCTACCGAAATCTTTTTCGATGGCGGCTTTCAGGTCGCCCTGCAGCGTGGTGCCGATTTTCAGGCCTTTCCAGAACAGGCTGTGGTTAGCGTGGCCACCTGCGTTGTTACGCAGTGGACCTTTTTTGTCTGCTGGCAGCTGATCCAGTTTAGTGATCAGCTCATCCACCGGCAGATCGGCAAATTCAGTGCCTTCCAGCGCCGCGTTGGCGTTGTTGACATAAGTCTGGTGATGTTTGGTGTGATGGATTTCCATCGTCTGCTTGTCGAAATGCGGTTCCAGTGCGTCGTATGCGTAAGGCAGGGATGGCAGTGAATAACTCATGTTCTTCCTCTCCATTTAGTGTTTGAGCAGCACTTGATTGTGAGCGTGCCGCGTAAGCAGTCGAATCATTATAGTTAAATTCATGATCCATAAAAGGGTAATCAATGCCCCATTAAGCATAAGGATTTGAATGGGCTGGCAAAAGCAAACCCTTGTTTTTAAGGCTTGCCGGTACTGGCGCGCATTTTTAGCGTCACGGGAAGTTCATTGAAAACGGGCGGTTCGTCGCCGTTGAGTGCAGCTAACAGACGCTTACCCGCCATTCGCCCCATCTCTTCATAGGGCAGCGCTACGCTGGTCAGGGGTGGCGAACAGACCGCAGATAACTGTCCGCCGCCAATACTGGCGATCGCTAGCTGGCTGGGAATGGCGATGCCCGCCGCGTGGCAAGCCATGATCGCGCCGCAAGCCACCTCTTCAGTGGTGCAAATCAGCACATCCAGTTCAGGCCACGTCAAACGAATTTCCGCCAGCAGTGCGTGCCCGGTGGCGAAGGTTGGCGGCTTCGGTGAGGTAACAACACGATGCGGTGCCTGATTCATCGCCAACATTCCGCTGTGCCAGCCATTTAGCAGTTGTCTGAAAACGGTACTGTTGGTTTGGGTGCAGAGTAAACCTAAGTTGCGATAGCCACGATCAACCAGATTTTGCACCAGTTGGCGAATCGCTTTAGCGTAATCAACGCCGACGCTGATCCCGGTGGAATCATGATGTACACCGCCAATATCAATCACAGGCAAACCGGAATTACTCAGCAGCCGATGCGCGTCAGAAGCGTTATCAAAGTTAAAGTGCACCATTGCCGCTGGGTTGTAGGAAAGCAGCATCTCTATCAGCTCGCTCTCTTCGGCCGCCGAATGGTTCGCTTCAGCCAACATCATATTGTATCCCTGCGGACGCAGCACTTCCTGCAAGGCTTCGGATACCGCCGCGCAGCCTGGCGTGGCAAAAGACGGCACCACCATCGTGACTAATCGTGAGGATGCTGAAGCCAAATTACGTGCCTGCACGTTAGGCACATAGCCCAACTCAATTACTGCCGCATCGATTTTTTCACGGATATCAGCAGAGACTTTTTCTGGCATGCGCAACGCACGCGAGGCGGTCATCGTACTCACACCCACTAAACGGGCAACATCGGCTAACGTACTTTTGCCAGTACTGCGCCGTCGCTTCTCTGCCATGCGTTCTCCTGACTGGCTAGCCTTTTTCAACTGGACGCAGCTTAAGATTAATTAGGGCGTCGCGCCATGTTAAAAGCCACACTTTTGGTTATCCCTGAGTGAGTAACAGGAAATCAGAAAAACTCAGCCTGTCAGCGTGCTGCAAACAACGCAATCACGATCACACAAAATGTTAGCGATAACACAGTTTTTAACAATATTCGTGTTAGCGCTAACTTTTGTGACTACCATCACAGAAAGTCGTTCACTAAATCACCCAGAATGCAGGTCATTCAGCCACCAACGGAAACTCAAGATGCTTACTCAATGGCTTAACGCTGATGCGATTCATATCGTTGACGATGTTATCGACTGGCAAGACGCGGTACGTAAATCTGCTGAACCGCTGCTGGCACAAGGCGCGATTACGCCCGCTTACCTCGACGCTATCTTTACGTCACATGCTGAAATCGGCCCCTATTACGTGTTGGCGCCAGGATTAGCCATGCCGCATGCGCGACCAGAACAGGGCGCACATAAAAATGGCCTGTCGCTGCTGCATGTGAAGAACGGCGTTAATTTTGATGCGGATGAAAACGATCCTGTCTACGTGGTGATTATGCTGTGCGCCCTCTCTGGCGAAGAGCATATCCAGATGATTACCGCGTTGGCTGAACTCTTCAGCGATGATTCACGCCTGCAACAGCTGTTGTCGGCAAATACCTTACCCGCCATTCAGGCGGTTATTCACTCGTAAATCACCAGAGATAACGAACATGAAAAAAGTACTGATTGTGTGTGGCAACGGTTTAGGCAGCAGCTTTATTGTTGAAATGAACGTGAAAAAGATTGTGGCGGAATTAGGTAAAGAAGCTGACGTCAGCCATACCGATTTAACCTCGGCCAAATCAGAACAGGCTGATCTGATTATTGCTGCCAAGGATATTGCCGAACAACTCGCAGGCCACAGCGCCCCCCTATTTGGTTTAACCAATTTATTGGATAACGCACGTATTAAAGAGATCCTGGCTGAAAACCTGTAATTACCTTATTTCAAAATCCTGACTCTTTTTCGCTGCAATAATTCGGCAAGCCCATCGCTGCTTATCACACAGACAAACGTGTTAATGCGCTAAATGGGCGAGGCCAATGCACATGCAACGTAAATTATGATGGATATTGCATGGAGCCGCTTATGCTGCAATTTATTATTAAGGATGTTCTTGGAACACCTGCAATACTTGTCGGCCTGTTTTCACTGATCGGTTTATTATTGCAAAAGAAACCGATCAGCGATGTTATTTCAGGCACCCTAAAAACCATCATGGGTTTTGTTATTCTTATTGCCGGGGCCAATTTAATTGCCGCCACGCTCACCATTTTCAGCCAACTGTTTGAACACTCCTTCTCGATTCAGGGCGTGGTGCCAAATACCGATGCAATGGCGGCGCTGGCGCAGAAGAATTACGGCACTGAAACCGCAATGATCATGGTATTCGGTATGCTGGTGAACATTTTGCTGGCGCGCATTACGCCGCTGAAATACATTTTCCTGACCGGCCATCACACCTTATATATGTCAGCGATGCTGGCGGTGATTTTGTCGGTGGGCGGCATCAGTGGTTTCTGGCTGGTGTTTATTGGTGCGCTGATTCTCGGCACCATGATGGTGGTTTCTCCCGCCATTTTGCAGCCGTTTACGCGTAAAATTACCAACTCGGATGATTTGGCACTGGGCCACTTTGGCTCAAGCGGCTATCTGCTGGCTGCGCTGGTCGGCAAAGTGGTGGGTAAAGGCAGCCCTTCCATTGAAGAGCTAAAAGTACCGAAAACCCTGAACTTCCTGCGTGACTCTTCCGTTGCCATCTCGCTGACCATGATGATTCTGTTTATCGCGCTGGTGCTGGTGGCAGGCAAAACGTTCACGGAAACGCAAGTCAGTGACGGGCAGAACTTCATTGTCTTCGCCATCATTCAGTCAATCACTTTTGCCGCAGGCGTCTATATCATCCTTGCTGGTGTACGCATGGTGATTGCCGAAATCGTGCCAGCTTTTAAAGGTATTGCTGACAAACTGGTTAAAGATGCAAAACCCGCACTGGATTGCCCAACGGTATTCCCGTTTGCGCCAAACGCCGTGATTATTGGCTTTCTGTGTAGCTTTGCCGCTGGCCTGATCAGCATGTTTCTCTGCCCGCTATTTGGTTTGAGCGTCATTGTTCCCGGCCTTGTTCCGCACTTTTTCTGCGGAGCCACCGCAGGCGTGTACGGCAATATTACCGGTGGACGCCGTGGTGCGGTAATCGGCTCCTTCGTTCAGGGGTTACTGATCTCTTTCCTGCCCGCCATTTTGCTGCCGCTCATGGGCGATCTCGGTTTCGCTTCCACCACGTTTGGTGATGCAGACTTCGGTATTGTCGGCATTATTCTCGGCCACATTATCTCTTTCTTCCATTGAGGTGATGAGCGGCCCTAAGTCGCTCATATAATGAGGAATCACTATGATCGCCAAATTTTCCCCTTCGCTGATGTGCATGGATTTAACCCGCTTTCGCGAACAGATTGAAGCCATGAATAATTACGCAGCTTTTTACCATGTTGATATTATGGATGGCAGCTACGTTAAAAATATTACGCTGTCGCCCTTCTTTATTGAGCACCTGCGAAAAATCACAGACGTCCCGATTGATGTACATCTAATGGTTAATCATCCAGAAGATATTATTCCCATGTGCATTGAATCCGGTGCAGATATCATTAGCTTTCACCCGGAAACCGCGAACAATAAAATATTTCGCTTATTAACGCAGATCAAAGAGGCGGGTCGGCGCTGCGGCGTGGTATTAAACCCGGCAACACCCGCTGATAGCATTCGAGAATATGCGCATTTATTAGATAAAGTGACGGTAATGTCAGTTGATCCCGGTTTTGCCGGACAAAAATTCATCCCGGAAACGCTGGATAAAATTCGCAAATTGATTGAGATGCGTGAAGAGCATGGCTTTCACTATTTGACTGAGATAGACGGTTCCTGCAACGCCAAAACCTTTAAACAGGTCGCCGCTTCTGGCGTAGAGGTGTTTATCGTGGGGACATCCGGCTTATTCAATCTGGATAATGATGTCGCGGAAGCCTGGCAGAAGATGGAATCGATTTTCGCCCGCGAGACGGCGGCGTAACAGTAAACCGGCGGCAATTACGCCGCCGGTTTACATTTTCCTGTTATTTGCCTAATTCGCGCAGTGATTTGTCTAATGCGCCAACCAGCCAGTCAATATCGCTTTCCTGAAATGCCAACGGCGGGCGCAGCTTCAATACGTTGCCGTAAGGCCCGGCTACTGAAGTCAACACGCGATGCTCACGGAGTTTCTCAATCACGTTCAATGCCAGTGTTTTGTCCGGCGTTTTGCTGCTGCGATCTTCTACCAGCTCAAAGCCGATAAACAATCCGGCACCGCGCACGTCACCGACGCATTCAAATCGCGCCATTAATTTGCTCAACTCAGCGTGTAACTTCGCGCCCACTACGCGGCTGTGCTCTTGCAACCCTTCTTCTTTGATCACTTTCAATACCGCCTGCGCCGCCGCCATCGCCACGGGATTACCACCAAAGGTGTTGAAGTAAGGAATCTCGTCGCTGAACGCCGCCAGCACATCGCTTTTCGCCAGCAGGCCAGAAACAGGAATGCCGTTGCCCATCGGTTTACCGGTGGTAATCACATCTGGCACCACGCCATGACGACCAAAGCCCCAGAACGCATCACCGGTTCGCCCAAAGCCTGGCTGCACTTCATCAGCGATAAAAATACCGCCGTTGGCATGTACCACATCGACCGCTTTTTTCAGGAAGCCACGCGGGTTAGGCAACACGCCGTCTGAGGAGAAAATCGAGTCCGCGAGGAAGCCAGCAAATTTAATGCCGTGTGCTTTCATGTCATCGATTTGCTTTTGAATTTCAGTGGCGAACCATTCGCCTAAATCTGGCGCATCGACACGATACGCATCCGGCGGCATCACTAAACGCGTGGTCGCTGCCAAAGGTTGACCGCTTCCCAACGCGGGCGACGCGCCTGATGTCAGTTCGCTGGTGCCGTGATACGCCTCTTTGGTAACAATGATGCCAGTTCCGCCGCTAAAGGCACGCGCTACGCGAATTGCCAAATCGTTGGCTTCTGAACCCGTGCACATATACATGGCGCGATCGATCTCATCCGGCGTGGTCGCCAGCAATTCTTCGCTGTAGTTGAGAATGTTTTCATGCAGATAACGCGTGTGGGTATTCAGCATTTTCATCTGCTGCGTGACCGCGTCAATCACTGCGGGATGACAATGCCCGATGCTCGCCACGTTGTTGTAAACGTCGAGATATTTATCACCCGCCGCATCCCACAAATATTGCCCTTCGCCGCGCACCAGATGCACCGGTTTGCGGTAGAACAGGCGATACGATTCGCCCAGCACTTTGCTGCGTTTATCGGTTAGCTTTCGCGTATCGACGTCCAGCGCCTCAGCATCTTCTGCCCGAAAACTGTTGGTATCCATGATGGTAGAACGCGTAACCATGATCACTCCCGTTGCGAAGGTAAAAGGGATGCAGCTGATAAAGCCATCTTGCCTGCTTTTATTTTAAATGCAACCAAATACACAAATACAACTAAATACACATGACGCCGTTACTGCGCTCAGGTAAGCTTAGGCAGATGTTCAAGGTATCTCTGAACGCTTCATAAGGAATTTTTCATGTTGCAGGAAACGCGCCTTCACCGTATTCGCGCCTTGTTGAGTACGCTCAATCAAGTCAGTACTGAGCGCATCATCAAAGAGCTGGGCATTTCACGTGAGACGGCGCGGCGCGACATCATTGAGCTGGAAGCCCAAGGGCTGGCGCGCCGGGTACATGGTGGTTTAGTGGCCATTGCTACGCAGCCGGAGCCGCCGCTAACCGTGCGTCGAGCAGCACAAGCGAAAGAGAAACAGGCGATAGCTCAAGCGGCAGCGCAATTATTACAGCCAGGTCAAACGCTGTTTCTGGATGCTGGCAGCACCACCACGTTACTGGCAGAAGCGCTACGCACCATGTCCGGCCTGACCATTTTGACCAACAGCTTGCAAGCCGCGCTGGCGCTTAGCGCGGGTGAAGAGCATGAGATCCTGAATAATCAGATTATTTTATTGGGCGGAAATATGAGCGCAGGCGCACATCAAACGCGCGGTGAGATTACCGTTGGCGAGATCATGCGTTATCGTGCCGATGTCGCCCTGCTTTCACCGGTTGGCATTGACGCAAAAAGCGGAGCAACCAGCTTTCATCTCCATGAAGCCGCCATTGCCCGCGCCATGGTGAACCAGTCAAAACAGTGCTATTTGCTGGCCGATCACAGCAAGTTAGGCGTGGTTAGCCGCACGGTGTACGCGCCACCGCAAGAGATTGATTTGTTGATTACCGATAATGGCGGCGACAAACCTGCGGCGCTTGAGGCGCTACACCAGGTTTTGCCGCAGGTGTTAATGGTTTAAATCAGCCGCTGTGGATGGGTGTAGATGGTCGCGCGACCCGGCTTGCTAAAGCCAACCAGTGTTAAATTGCACCGTTCCGCCACGTCAACGGCAAGGCGTGTTGCCGCAGAAACGGCAAACAAGATTTCAACGCCGCACATCGCTGACTTCTGCACCATCTCATAACTGGCGCGGCTGGAAACCAGCACCGCGCCCTGATTCCAGTGGGTTTGGCTGCGATAGCCCAACAGCTTATCCAGTGCCACGTGACGTCCAACGTCTTCACTCCCGCCCGCCAGTTCGCCGTTGGGTTGAATCCACGCCGCTGCATGCGTACAGCCGGTTCTCTGGCCAACCGGCTGAAAATCTTTCAGCTGCCCTAACGCCCGATCCAAATTAGCCAGTTCAAAAGTCTGAGTGAAAGGCAGCGGCGTGACCGGTTTACCAATCTGATCCAACTGTTCGACACCGCACACGCCGCAGCCCGTGCGGCCAGCTAACGCTCGGCGCTGCTCTTTTAGCGCCATAAAACGGCGGCTGGAAAGCTCAATCTGCACTTCTATGCCGTTGCAGTTCGGCACCACATCCAGACCAAAAATCTCGTTGGGCGCATCAATAATGCCTTCTGAAAGCGAAAAGCCCAGCGCGAATGCCTCAAGATCTTTGGGTGTCGCCATCATCACAACGTGCGAAATACCGTTGTAGACCAGCGCCACCGGCACCTCTTCCGCTAACCAATCGGCTTGTGATTGCGCTAAATCGCTGCGCTGCCAGACCTGGGTTTTTTGCAGCCCCACGATCTCGATCTCGTTCATGTCACTTTCCGCTTCGTTTCGTTTCACTTTGTCTTTGTCCGACTAAAACCACAATGAATAAAAGGCGTTATCGCGTCGCTTTTCAAGCCACCGCTTATTCTGAACCCACACCGCAACGGCGACAAGCTAACAGCACAAAGCGGTAACGATAAAGAAACCCGTCATGAAAAAGCGCGATCGCTTTGTACGCTACACCGCGCATTAATCACTAAATTCTGGCGTTCTGCTTGGTGTTGGTGTCGTGATATTTACTGCATTCATACTGATGTTTATGTATTACTGGAAACATAACCTGGTTAACTGGAAAGATCGGTTCTGGGCAAAAAACATCGATAAAATCGCCCTGAACGAAGAGGACGGTGACACCGGTAGAGATAACTTTGGTCAGAAAGGTCGGTTCTGGGCTGCTATCATCAGCTTAGTCCTGCTGCTTGTCAGCGGCATTGTCATCTGGCGCCCTTGCTTTGCTGGCGCGTTTGCCATTCCGTTGATTCGCCTGGCGTTGGTGGTGCATTCGGTGTCGGCAGCGGCACTGCTTATCGTCATTATGGTGCACATTTATGCCGCGCTTTGGGTCAAAGGCACCCTTACTGCGATGGCGGAAGGCTGGGTCTCGTTAAACTGGGCGAGACAGCAGCATCCTCGCGGGTATCGTAAGCAGCGTAATCGGCCAAAAAAACAGGAAATACGCCCCTGATGAGTATTCGCATAATCCCGCAAGACCAGCCGGAGAAGAGCGATAAAACGACGGCGGAGATGATTCCGCCATTACTTTTCCCCAGGCTGAAAAATTTATACAGTCGACGCGCGGCGCGATTGCGCGATCTGGCGGCAAAAAATCCACTGGGTGACTATCTGCGCTTTGCCGCGGTCATTGCCGAGGCGCAAGAGATTGTCCTTTATGATCATCCGCTCCACATGGATTTGCATGCCCGACTGGTACAAAGCGCCAGCGAAGAGAAACCGCCGCTGGATATTCACACTTTGCCGCGTGACCTGCACTGGCACCGTTTGCTGCACTCGCTGATTGCCGAACTTAAACCAGAGATGAGCGGTCAGGCGCTGGCGGTGCTGGAGAATCTGGAAAAGGCGTCGGCAAGCGAGCTGGAAACGCTTGCCAGCGCGCTGTTTGCAGGTGAATTTGCGCAGGTCAGCAGCGACAAATCCCCGTTTATTTGGGCAGCGCTGTCGATTTACTGGGCGCAAATGGCGTCGCTGATCCCTGGCAAAGCGCGTGCCGAATATGGCGAACAGCGTCAGTTCTGCCCGGTTTGCGCCAGCAAGCCCGTTGCCAGCGTCGTTCACATGGACCCTAACGACAGTTCACGCTATCTGCACTGCAATCTGTGCGAAAGCGAATGGTATGTTACGCACAACAAATGTACTTATTGCGAGCAAACACGCGATCTGCATTACTGGTCGCTGGACAGCGAGCGAGCGGCAGTGAAAGCGGAAAGTTGTGGTGATTGCGGCACTTATCTCAAGCTGTTGTATCAGGAAAAAAATCCTGCGGTTGACCCCGTGGCGGACGATCTCGCCTCGCTGGTGTTAGATGCACGCATGGAACAGGAAGGTTTTGCTCGTAGCAGCCTCAATCCGTTCTTATTTCCGGGTGAACAGTAATTTTCAGGCAAGTCGTGTAGGTAGTTAAACGTCTATTGGAGGCCATTAATGAAACTGATTGGCAGCTATACCAGCCCGTTTGTACGTAAGATTTCCATCATCATGCTGGAAAAAGGCATCATATTTGAGTTCGTAAATGCATCGCCCTACAGCGATGAAAGCCACGTTCCTCAATACAATCCGTTAGGGAAAGTGCCTGCGTTGGTAGCTGACGATCAGCAGATCTGGTTTGATTCCTCAATTATTGCCGAATTCCTCGAACTCCGTGGCGACGCACCCGCGTTATTACCTGATGATCCCCTTGCAGCCTTACACATTCGCCAACTGGAAAAGCTGGCGGACGGCGTCAGCGATGCAGCTTTGGTGATCGTGCGGGAACAACTGCGTCCCGGCGATCTGCAATCTGAAGAGGTACTGCTGCGCAACCGTGAGAAAATTCAGCGTGGCCTCGATATGCTGGAAAAAAATGCCGCCGAGAAAAAACACCTCAACAGTGAGCAGGTTAACCTGGCCGATATCGCTGTGGGCTGCATGATTGGTTATCTCAACTTCCGCCGTGTGGTGCCTAACTGGTGCGTGAATCGCCCGGCGCTGGTCAAGCTGGCCGAAACGCTGTTTAAGCGCGAAAGTTTCGCGCGCACTACGCCACCTTCAGCCTGATCCATGACACATCGCCTGTTCAGCCTTGCCCAAAAATAAGCCAGGATGTAAGAAATACTCTTACATCAGATAACGATAGTGGCGCGTACCAGGCGTTTGATTTAGCTGATGAACTTCGTAAGTTTGTTGAATCACTGAATGAATCAGGCGACTGCCGTACGCAAAGCGAAATGGTGCGGGACGGGACGTGAAAAGCAGGCTAATACGCAACTGGACACCCTAAAAGCGCGATTAAAAGAAGGGGTGGAAAGTGGTGAGCCAGAAGAGTGGGACAGGAAAGCTTTTTTAAAAATGATTAAAGCCAGAATGCACCATAAAAAAGGGAGACGATGATCTTCGTCTCCCTTTTTAGATTATGAATTCAGCTTACTGCAACAGTGAAATGTCCGCGACCTGTAAGAACAGTTCACGCAATTTCGACAGCAGCGTCAAACGGTTAACGCGCACGGCGGGATCTTCTGCATTAACCATGACCTTATCGAAGAAGTTATCTACCGCTTCACGCAGTTGCGCCAGTTCAATTAGCGCATCCTGATAACGGCCTTCCGCGAAGTAAGGTTGCAGTTTACTGCTCAAAGCGGTCACGAAGGTCGCCAACTGGATCTCTTCATTCTCTTTCAGCAGCGAAGCCTGCACGCTGTCGTTCAGGGTTTCCGTCGATTTAGCCAGAATGTTAGACACACGCTTGTTGGCTGCTGCCAACGCTGCGGCAGCTTCCAGCGTACGGAAATGCGATACCGCTTTCATGCGCGCATCAAAGTCAGCCGGACGCGTTGGACGACGCGCCAACACCGCTTGCAGCGTATCAATGCTGTGACCTTCTTCCTGATACCAGCTGCGGAAACGTCCCAGCATAAAGTCGATAACATCATCAACCGCTTTGGCATTGCTCAGCTTGGTACCATATAAACGCACAGCTTCTTCGGTCAGCGTTTGCAGGTCGAGCGGCAGGTTCTTCTCGACGATAATACGCAGCACGCCCAGCGCGGCACGGCGCAGCGCGAACGGATCTTTATCACCTTTCGGATGCTGGCCAATACCGAAAATACCCGCCAGCGTGTCCATTTTGTCAGCAATCGCCAATGCGCAAGCAACAGGGCTGGATGGCAATTCGTCACCCGCGAAACGCGGCTGGTATTGCTCGTTCAGCGCCACCGCGACGTCTTCGGCTTCGCCATCATGGCGCGCGTAGTGCATGCCCATCACGCCTTGGGTGTCGGTGAACTCAAACACCATATTGGTCATCAGGTCACACTTCGACAGCAAACCGGCGCGCGTCGCATGATTAACGTCTGCGCCAATCTGCGCGGCAATCCAGCCTGCTAAAGCCTGAATACGATCGGTTTTATCACGCAGCGTGCCCAGCTCTTTCTGGAACAGCACGGTTTCAAGGCGCGGCAGATTATCTTCCAGACGCTTTTTCCGATCGTTATTGAAGAAGAATTCCGCATCCGCCAGACGTGGGCGAACCACTTTTTCATTACCGGAAATAATCTGCTGTGGATCGCTGGATTCGATGTTGGTGACGAAAATGAAGTTCGGCAACAGGTTGCCGTCATTGTCGTAAACCGGGAAATATTTCTGGTCACCTTTCATGGTGTAAACCAGCGCTTCAGCCGGAACCTTGAGGAATTTCTCTTCAAAGGTTGCGGTCAGCACCACCGGCCACTCCACCAGCGAAGTCACCTCTTCCAGCAGACTATCGCTCAGGTCAGCGACGCCGCCCAATTGACGTGCCGCCGCTTCAGCATCCGCTTTGATCATCGCTTTACGCGTCTGATAATTTGCGATCACCTGGCCGCGTTTTTCCAAAATTTCTGGATACTGATCGGCATTCTCAAGCGTGATCTCTTTCTCGCCCATGAAGCGGTGCCCGCGAATAATGCGTGCAGACTCAATGCCTAAAATGGTGCCTGGAATCAGCTCATCGCCCAACAGCAGCGTTACGGTATGCACCGGACGCACGAACTGTACGTCGCTCGCACCCCAGCGCATCAGCTTTGGTACTGGCAGCTTGCTCAGCGCCGTGGCGATCATCGCCGGCAGCAGCGCTTGCGCCGTTTCACCTTTAACTTGCGCACGGTGAACCAGCCATTCGCCTTTGTCGGTGCTCAAGCGTTCTGCTTGATCAACGGTAATGCCGTTGCCACGCGCCCAGCCTTCAGCCGCTTTAGTGGCATTGCCTTCGGCATCAAAAGCGGCGGCAATCGCCGGGCCGCGTTTTTCAACTTCACGATCTGGCTGTGCAGCACTCAATGTGGCGACTTTCAGCGCCAGGCGGCGTGGCGAAGCAAACCAGCTCACTTCGCCGTGAGCCAGATTCGCTGCATCCAGTTCAGCGGTGACCTGAGCAGCAAAGGCTTCCGCCAGACTGCGCAGGGCTTTCGGTGGCAGCTCTTCGGTGCCAATTTCCACCAGGAAGGTTTTATCTGTCATGGCTGCCTCTTACTTTTTGTCTTTGCACATCGGGAAGCCCAGCGCCTCGCGGGAAGCGTAATACGCTTCAGCCACGGCTTTGGTCAGGGTGCGGATACGCAGAATATAACGCTGACGCTCGGTCACTGAGATCGCCTTGCGCGCATCCAGCAGGTTAAAGCTGTGTGCGGCTTTCAGAATGCGTTCGTAAGCGGGCAGCGGCAGCGGTTTTTCCAGCGCTAACAGCATCTGTGCTTCTTTCTCATACTGCTCGAAGCAGGAGAACAGGAAATCGACGTCAGCGTATTCGAAGTTGTAAGTAGATTGTTCTACTTCGTTCTGATGGAACACGTCGCCGTAAGTGGTTTTACCCAGCGGGCCATCGCTCCACACCAAATCGTAAACACTGTCGACGCTTTGGATATACATCGCCAGGCGCTCAAGGCCGTAGGTGATTTCGCCGGTAACGGGTTTGCATTCGAGGCCACCCACTTGCTGGAAGTAGGTGAACTGCGTCACTTCCATGCCGTTGAGCCAGACTTCCCAGCCCAATCCCCATGCGCCCAGCGTTGGGTTTTCCCAGTTATCTTCAACGAAGCGAATATCGTGCACCGTTGGGTCCAGACCCAGTTCTCTCAGCGACCCAAGATAAAGCTCCTGAATGTTGTCTGGAGAAGGCTTGATCATCACCTGGAACTGGTAATAGTGCTGTAAACGGTTCGGGTTTTCACCGTAGCGACCGTCGGTTGGACGGCGTGACGGCTGCACATAAGCGGTAGCAATCGGCTCTGGGCCGATAGCACGCAGGCAAGTCATTGGATGAGATGTGCCAGCGCCCACTTCCATGTCCAGCGGTTGAACGATGGTGCAGCCCTGACGCGCCCAGTAATCCTGCAAGGTCAGGATCAGGCCCTGAAAGGTCTTGGTATCAAACTTTTGCATGTTGAATTCGCACGCGATTCGGCTAGATGAAAAAAGAGTGCGCCAGTATACCCTTTGACCGCGTGTTGTGCAGCCGGAAATCCTGAGCGGCCTGGAACCTTTCCCCGGTGTCGATAGAGAATGCGCCGGTGATGGATTGCGTCGAGCCGGGCGAAAAATCCGGTGCGCATCACTGACGGCTATGCCTGGCTGCCGAGTGAGCCAGGTTTAGGTGTCGAACCCGATGAAGCTGTGATCGAGAAATTCGTCGTTCGTGACTACATTTAGGTAACAACGTTCCGGATGGCTCTGAATCCTTGAGCCAAAGGTTGTTGGCGCGGCTATGACTGGCTAACCTTCTTCGCACGGAGCGCCGCGCAAGAGGAAACCATGCAGCAAAAGATTTACTGGATCGATAATTTACGCGCCATTGCCTGTTTGATGGTGATCGTGATTCATACCACAACCTGGTACATCACCGGCCCGGTAGCGGTGACGGGCTTTCACTGGGATATGGCTAACATTTTGAACTCTGCATCGCGCGTCTGCGTGCCGCTGTTTTTCATGATTTCGGGTTATCTGTTCTTCGGTGAGCGCAGTGCGCAACCGCGTCATATGCTGCGGCTGGTGCTCTGTTTGCTGTTTTACAGCGCGGTGGCGCTGGCCTATATCACTTGGTTAACGCCGATTAGTGAAGGTCGATCGCTGCTGAAAATGCTGCAAAAGCCGGTGTTCTACCACTTGTGGTTTTTCTTCGCGCTGATTGGTATTTATCTGCTTTCGCCACTGATTCAGGTGAAAGCGGTGCAGGCGCGCTACGTCGCGCTGTTGGTGGTGGTTCTGGCGGTGCTGGCTAATCCCAACACTGCGAGTCAGTCGTTGGGTCGATTTCACTGGCTACCGGTGAATTTATATGTCAGCGGTGACAGTATTTATTATTTACTCTATGCGCTGCTGGGCCGCGCGATTGGCACAATGGAAACCCAAGGGCGCCGCGCAAGCTGGCTGGCTGCGACCGGGTTCATCGCCTGCGTGATTGGCATTGCATTGGGCACTAAGCAAGAACTGAAGATCAACGGCGCGTTCAACGATACCTGGTATCTCTATTGCGGCCCGCTGGTATTTATCGCCGCCATCAGCTTGCTGGTTTTATTTAAAAATATCCTCAATAGCCGCACTGTGCCCGGCATGGCGATGATTGCGCGCTATTCATTGCCGATTTATGGTTTCCATGCGCTGTTTATTCATTATCTCCGCACTCATCACTATGACGATATGTCGCGCCCGTGGCTGGATCTGCCGTGGGTATTTGGCGTGACCTTAGGTGGCAGTCTGTTGCTGGCAATGGTATTAAAACGTGTCGATAAACATCATTTGGTGAGCTGATCGTCCCAGCGCTGGCGCGCACGACGCAACTGGCGCGCCGAGGAAAATCCCGCCGCCAGCGCGGCTTTTTCTGCCGCTTCGCCCTGCTGCTGGCGCTGACGCGCAATGCCGACCCGCAGCTGCTCGTGATATTCCCGCACGCTGATACCCAAATGCTGACGAAACAGCCGCGCCAGATGGCGGCTGCTCACATGGACACGCATCGCGAGTTCCCCCAACGACCAGCTATGTTCCGGGTGAGCCATCATCGCATCCTGCGCCCGATGAATCGCCGGATGCAGATGATTGCGGTAACGCAGCCACGGTGAAAGTTGCGGGTCATCACCAGAACGGCGAAACCACACCACCATTTCACGTGCCACGGCTAGCGCGGTTTGCGCCCCACATAAACGGGTGATCAAGTGCAAAGCGAGATCGATGCCTGCGGTGATACCCGCGCTGGTCCAGATGCTGCCATCTTCAACGAAGACACGGTTCTCTCTGATCACTGCCTGAGGCGCGGTGGCTTTCATGCGTTCCAACACGTCATGATGCGTGGTGCACTGAATGCCATTGAGCAAACCCGCCTGCGCCGCCAATAAAGCCCCCGAGCAGACACAAACCAGCATAAGCGTTTGCGCCTGAATTGCCGCCTGTTGACGTTGCAGCCAGTCACGCGCCTGCTTCGCTTGCGGCGTGTCGTAGCAACTGCGTGAGTCGTAGACGCCGGGTACCACCAGCAAACTTTCAGGCGGCAGCGTGTCGGGCAGCGGCTCGATATTGCCAATCGTCATACCCGTTGAGCAGAGCACGTTTTCCTGCGGACCGATGTAGCGCAGCGTAAAGTTGCCGTCCGCCAGCGTGAAAGCTTCAGCGGGGCCAGCAACATCCAGCGCCATGACACCGGGCAGCGTTAAGAACCAGACGGTTTGCGGCATCCATTGTCTCTGATGTTAAAGGTTAAACCAGGTTCCAACCGCGAGCGCGCCACAGCGCGGGCAGCTCCGCCATATTCTCAAATCGCGTAATCAGCGGGTGGTCAAGTTCAGGATTGTGCGCATCAGCGCAGTAGTAAAATACCGGAATGCCTGCCGCAATGCCCGCGCGTGCGCCAGCTTCAGAATCGTCGACCAAAATGCAGCGTTCAATCGGTACTTGCATCTGTTCAGCGGCGTGGTACATCAGTTCGGGATCGGGCTTCCAGTGCAAAATGTCATAGCCGCTGTAGAGATGCTCCTCAAAATGCGCCAGCATGCCGGTCAGGCCCAGCGAGTGCTGCATCTTCTTCACCGTACCGTTCGATACCACACACATCGGCACTTTCACCTGATCAACCAGCGCTTTCGCACCGGGAATCGGTTTCAGCTCCAGATCGAACAGCCGCGCAACTTCAGCCCGGTAGGCAGTTTCAACCTCTTCCAGGGGCAACGTCACCTGATGCGCGTCTCCCACGTCGCGAATGATGTCGTAAAGCTTGATGCCTTTATACTTCTCAAACATCTCCTGCAGTGAAAGCGTAATACCGTAGCGGGCAAAGGTGTTTACATAGCCTTGCGTACAGAGTAATTCGCTGTCCACCAGCGTGCCATCGCAGTCAAAAAATACACATTCTACAGACATCAGACTCTATCCTTTGATTTGTGGGTACCTTCACACTCTACCATTGGCAATCGGTTGCGAAAAATCATTGTATTGCGCTGTTAAAATCGCCAGGATACGCGCCGAAAGTTTTTCTTCTGGAATGGATGAAATGAACAAACAAGGCCTTTTGCAGCGCATCTTCAAGCTGCAGGAACACGGCACGTCGGTGCGTACCGAAGTGATTGCCGGTATCACCACTTTTCTGACCATGGTCTATATCGTCTTCGTCAATCCGCAGATTTTAGGCGTGGCGGGCATGGATACCCAGGCGGTATTTGTAACGACCTGCCTGATCGCTGCCTTTGGCAGTATTTTGATGGGATTATTTGCAAATCTGCCCGTCGCGCTGGCGCCAGCGATGGGCCTGAACGCCTTCTTCGCCTTTGTGGTGGTAGGTGCGATGGGTTATTCGTGGCAGATTGGCATGGGCGCCATTTTCTGGGGTGCGCTGGGACTGTTGATCCTGACACTGCTGCGTGTGCGTTACTGGATGATCGCCAATATCCCGCTGAGTTTACGCGTAGGTATCACCGCTGGTATCGGCCTGTTTATCGCCATGATGGGGCTGAAAAATGCCGGTATCATCGTGCCGAATCCTGATACGTTAGTGGCGGTGGGAAATCTCTCCTCGCACAGCGTGCTGCTTGGCGCGCTCGGTTTCTTTATTATCGCTATCCTTGCGTCACGTAATATTCATGCTGCGGTATTGATTTCAATGCTGGTAACAACCGCCATTGGCTGGATACTGGGTGACGTGAAATTTGTTGGTCTGTTTTCTGCTCCGCCATCAGTCACCTCGGTGGTCGGCCAGGTGGATATCAAAGGTGCCTTTAACATTGGCATGGCGGGCGTGATCTTCTCTTTCATGTTGGTGAATCTGTTCGACTCTTCCGGCACGCTGATTGGCGTCACGGACAAAGCCGGATTAACCGACGAAAAAGGGACTTTTCCGCGCATGAAGCAGGCGCTGTATGTCGACAGCATCAGCTCAGTAAGCGGCGCATTGATCGGGACATCCTCGGTCACGGCTTATATTGAAAGTACCTCAGGCGTAGCGATCGGCGGACGCACCGGGTTGATGGCGGTGGTTACCGGTATTTTATTCCTGCTGGTGATGTTCCTGTCACCGCTGGCAGCAATGGTGCCCAGTTATGCCGCCGCAGGCGCGTTAATTTACGTTGGCGTATTGATGACATCCAGCCTTTCACGCGTGCGTTGGGATGATTTAACGGAAGCCGTTCCTGCCTTTGTGACCGCAGCAATGATGCCGTTCAGTTTCTCCATCACCGAAGGCATTGCGCTGGGCTTTATTGCGTACTGCGTGATGAAACTGGGCACCGGACGCTGGCGTGAAATCAGCCCTTGTGTGGTTATCGTCGCACTGCTTTTTGTGTTGAAAATAGCTTTTATCGATGCACATTAACCACAAATCGCTGCACGTTTAATGAAAAAAGGCCGCAATAGCGGCCTTTTTTACATTTCAGGGTGCAAGCTTCGTTCGTGCGGCAAACTGGTCAAACGCAACGTATGCGGGCCGATATTGGGTTTGCTCATCTCGACTTCACGAAGCGCGCGCCATTGATGCGAGCTGTCCATCTCCCACAGATGCAAACGCTGTGTGGCTGGCGATAATGCACAGGCCCAAACCAGCGTTGGTTCTGCATCACATACCACCTGAATGTCGGGATAAAGCGTTGAGCGCAAACGACCCGCGCCGGGCAGGAGGCGCAACGAATCCAGCCCGCTTTCACCTGCGCCGGTTAATTTAAGGATGCTCTGACGCAGCGTCCAGATTTGCGTTACCGCTTCCATAAAATCTTGCTGGGCATTGATCCAGGCAACTTCGCCGGAGGTTAACTCCTGCATGAGCTGTTCTTGTGTTTGTCGGCTATGAGCACGCACAATTTCCATGTCCAGACCTGCGCGCCCACCCTCTTCCGCCAACAGTACGCCAATCATATTTCCCGCATAGGCGATGCTGAAATCAGGCAAATCCCGGTCGGCAAAGGCGGGGCGACCGTTGCTGTTGGTGATCAAAGCTGGAAGTTCATTAATGCCATAAACCCGCAGCATTAATTGCGCTAACAGCGCACGGGCAGCAAGAAACCGCCCACGACGCTTGTCGGCAAAATGTTGTGCTGTATCGAATACGTCTTGAGAAATGCGCAACCCTTCGGCTAAAAATCCGGGGTCGCCGGTCCAACGAACAAAATGTCCCGCCATCTGTCGCTCCGTGAAAATGGTCAGATAATCATCAATTACATTGTAAGAATTTTCTGAGCTGATTGCATCCAGCACAAGCCGGAATAGAACAAATTAGGAAAAGGACGAAGGCTACGGCCTGTTTTTGCGCACGGTTGTCATCAAATAACCGTGTCGCTTGATCATGATGACATTAAAGAAACGTGCGCGGCACTATCGAAACAGAGGATCAAAACAGGCGAAGTGAAAAGCAAGGTGTGCGTTAAGCCGCTAATATTGCGTCGCGAAGTCTACCGCGACGCCCTGCGCATTATGCGAATTTACAGGCTTGTTCAAAACTCAGGCGTGGTAAACGCGGATGCAGTTTGCTGTCATTACCATAACCGAGATTAATCAGCAGATTAACCTGCCATTTGCTGCCGGAGAAAAAGGCTTCATTAACTTTTGCTGGATCAAAACCAGACATTGGACCTGCATCCAGCCCCAGCGAACGCGCCGCCAGAATCAGATAACCTGCCTGTAGGCTGCTGTTACGAAATGCCGTTTCTTTTGCTAAATCCGGGCTGCTGGTAAACCAACTGCGCGCATCACCGTGTGGAAACAGCGTGGGCAGTTGCTCATAAAATTCGCTGTCCCAGGCAACGATGACTGTCGCGGGCGCAGCCAGGGTTTTTTCCAGATTGCCGGAAGAGAGTGCAGGTTTGAGCTTCTCTTTACCCTCAACAGAGGTAACAAACACAAAGCGTCCCGGTGAACAGTTGGCCGAAGTCGGGCCCAGCGCAGTCAGCGCATAAAGCTGCTCCAGCAAGGCGCTGTCTATCGGCTTATCCTGCCAGTAACTGTGTGTGCGGGCTTGGTTAAACAGCGTGTCTAATGCAGCAGTATCAAGCGGTGTACTCATTCTACCTTCCTTATTAACAGCAAAATTAAGACCCATGTTTACGACAATAAATGGCTCGCCGAGGTTAGCCGGTGCGCTTTTGCTTTTAATCATGACTTCACGCGCTATGCGTAAGCAGCAATAAGAACAGTGACAGCCGCAGTGAACAAATAACCGCCCAAGGCACTGATCGTTATACTGCAATGCTTCGGCGCAGCCAAATAACATTGTCGCAATAATGCATGCAGAGAAAGGGCTATTAAGCCACAGCGAAGGAGCGCAGGATGGGGCATCTCAAGACACTGACCAAAGCCATTAGGCTTGTCGCTGCGTCATAAGTGCTACGCAAGAATGTAGGAAAAACGTTGAATAGGGGAAGGCTAACGCTCAAGCGAGGGCCTCCGACGGCCGTTTACCGCCGGAGAAGGAATTTGAATGCTACTTACCAATACAGAAACTGGAGAAGATCCGCCCCAGCAAATCGTCAGAGGTAAACTCGCCGGTGATTTCACTCAATGCCTGCTGCGCAAGACGAAGCTCTTCTGCCAACAATTCACCCGCCCAGGCACCCAGCAGCTGATCTTTACCCTGAAGTAAGTGCGTCGCCGCTAATTCCAGCGCTTGCAGATGGCGACGACGAGCAAGGAATCCGCCTTCCACGTTGCCCGCAAATCCCATGGTTTGTTTCAGATGATCACGTAACTCATCAACACCTTCACGGGTGCGCGCTGATAGCCGAATCAATGAGTGACCGTTTACTTCGCTCAATCCCGGCGTTTCGCCTGTAGCATCGGCTTTGTTACGTACCACGGTAATCGGCAATTCAGCGGGTAAACGAGAAACAAAATCGGGCCAGATGGCGGCGGCTTCTGTAGCGTCGGTGGTGGTGCCATCGACCATAAACAGCACGCGGTCGGCCTGTTCAATTTCCTGCCAGGCACGTTCGATACCGATACGTTCCACTTCATCGCTGGCTTCACGTAATCCTGCGGTATCAATGATATGCAGCGGCATACCGTCAATATGTATATGTTCACGCAAGACATCGCGCGTGGTTCCCGCAATATCAGTCACGATGGCGGCTTCACGTCCTGCCAGCGCATTCAGCAGGCTGGATTTTCCGGCATTAGGACGTCCGGCAATCACCACTTTCATTCCTTCCCGCAGCAGGCTGCCCTGACGCGCTTCAGCGCGGACGCTGTCGAGATCGCCAATCACTGTATTAAGCTGCGCTTCGATTTTGCCGTCAGAGAGAAAATCGATCTCCTCATCCGGGAAATCAATGGCCGCTTCGACATAGATTCGCAGGTGCGTAAGTGCTTCCACAAGATGGTTGATACGGGTAGAAAACGCACCCTGCAATGAGTTAACCGCAGAACGCGCCGCCTGTTCTGAACTGGCATCAATCAGGTCAGCAATCGCTTCAGCCTGCGCTAAATCGAGTTTGTCATTCAGGAAAGCGCGTTCAGAAAATTCACCCGGCTGCGCAATACGCAGTCCCGGTAACGCCACAATACGCTTCAGTAATAAATCGAGAATTACCGGCCCGCCGTGACCTTGCAGCTCCAGCACATCTTCACCCGTGAACGAGTTAGGGCCCGGAAACCACAGCGCGATGCCTTGATCCAGCACGCTGCCGTCGGCATCGTTAAAGGATAGATAGTCGGCATAGCGCGGCTTAGGCAGTTTGCCCAACACCTGCTGCGCAACCTCAGCTGCACGCGCGCCGGAAATACGCAGAATACCCACGCCGCCGCGTCCGGGAGGCGTGGCCTGGGCAACGATAGTATCGCTGTGGCTCATAAATTCTCTCTCACTACAAAAAACAAAAGGCGGTCGCTTTGACCGCCTCAGGATAGACCGTTTTAACGCGGGATGTCTCCCGCCTTAATGTCTTACGCTTTCTTCTTGTCGCGGCTGTGAAGACCACGTTTTTCCAGGCCACGATAAATCAGCTGCTGCTGGATAATCGTTACCAGGTTACTGACGATGTAGTACAGCACCAGACCTGAAGGGAACCACAGGAAGAACACGGTAAAGATAACCGGCATGAATGTCATGATCTTCTGCTGCATCGGATCGGTCACGGTGGTCGGTGACATCTTCTGAATGAAGAACATGGTGATACCCATGAGAATCGGCAGAATGTAGTACGGATCCTGCGCAGACAAGTCATGAATCCACAGCGCGAACGGTGCATGACGCAGTTCAACCGAGCCCATCAACATATAGTAGAGAGCAAGGAAGATTGGCATCTGAATCACCAGCGGCAGACAACCACCCAGCGGGTTCACTTTTTCTGCTTTATACAGCGCCATCATTTCCTGGCTCTGCTTCTGCTTATCGTCACCCAGGCGCTCACGCATTGCCTGGATTTTCGGCTGCAGCATGCGCATTTTCGCCATCGAGGTGTACTGCGCTTTGGTCAGCGGGTACATGATGCCGCGCACGATGAAGGTAATCACGATAATGGAGAAGCCCCAGTTACCGATGAAGCTGTGCAGGAATTTCAGCAATTTAAACAGCGGCTGAGAGATGAACCACAACCAACCATAATCGACTGTCAGGTCCAGATGCGGCGCAACGGCTGCCATCTTGTCCTGAATTTCCGGGCCAACCCACAGCGTCGCGCCAAGGTTCTGTTGCGAACCGGCGGCGATAGTCACTGGCGCAGACTTATAGCCTACTGCAGCAACACCGTTACCCAGGTTACTGGTGTAAAGCGCGTTACTGCCTGCGGTACGCGGTACCCATGCAGTAGCAAAATACTGCTGCAGCATCGCCACCCAACCATTGTTGGTGGTGATGTTCAGGTTCTCGTTATCCGCGATGGTATCGAATTTATACTTTTCGTATTTCTCATCGCTGGTCGAGTAAGCCGCACCACGGAAAGTATGCAGAGCAAAGTTATTGCTGCCGGTATCACGATGCTTTGGCAGATCAATGGTTTGCTTCAGCTGACCAAACAGTGATACTTCCAGCGGTTGCTGGGTGGTGTTGTTGACGTTGTAATCAACGTTCACCGCGTATTCGCCACGTTTGAACACAAAAGTCTTGGTGTATACCACGCCATTTTCGGCGGTAAAGGTCATCGGCACACGCAGTTCGGTCTGACCATCAGCCAGTTCGAAATGATCTTGCGATGAGGTAAATAAAGGACGCGCACCGTTGTTCGGATTATCTGGACCATTACGGCCGGTTAAGCCGCTTTGCGCCTGGTAAATAAAACCTGGCGTGGTTTCGAGCAGCTGGAACGGCTGATCAGAACCCAGTTTGTCTGGGAAAGTCAGCAGTTGTGCTTGCTCAACATCGCCACCGCGGGTGTTGATATTTAATGACAGGACATCGGTCTTAACGGTGATCGTTTTGCCCTGACCGCTGGCCGGTACACCTTGACTGGCGGCATCACCCGCTGTGCTGTTAGTGTTTTGCGTGGTCTGAGTCTGCTGTGGCTGCGGAGCGTGGTCCGTCTGCCAGGCTTGCCAGATCATGAAAGACACGAACAGAAAAGCGATGAGAAAGAGATTGCGTTGCGAATCCATCGTTAATGTTCTCTGGTATCTAAGGTTTTTGGCGGCACAGGATCGTCACCACCCGGGTTCAAAGGGTGGCATTTTAATACGCGTTTTAATGTCAACCAACTGCCTTTTAACACGCCAAACCTGCGTAATGCCTCAATTCCGTATTGAGAGCAGGTCGGATGAAACCGACAGTGTGGTCCCAGTAATGGGCTGATAACGCGTTGGTAGACGCGTATCAGGACGATCAGGAGCCGCGCGC
This sequence comes from Pantoea sp. T14, assembly GCF_036663535.1. Taxonomy (NCBI): domain Bacteria; kingdom Pseudomonadati; phylum Pseudomonadota; class Gammaproteobacteria; order Enterobacterales; family Erwiniaceae; genus Pantoea; species Pantoea sp. T14. The sequence goes on along the minus strand of NZ_JAWUEB010000005.1, from coordinate 83,628 downwards.
CAGGCGACAGTGACGACGCCATAATTTCTCCAACGCTTCCACCAACGTACGGTTGTCGAGATCGGCAACCCCTTTTTTCGCTACCACGACAAAGTCCATCGAGGGTAATTCATGCTGACGCAGGCGAAAGCTTTCGCGGGTCAATCGCTTGATCCGGTTGCGTTCGTGAGCGCGTTTCACATGTTTTTTAGCGACGGTAAGACCGATGCGGGGATGCCCCAGCGCGTTAAGGCGGCCGAGAATAGTAATTTGCGGCGTGCCAGCCCGTTGTGGCTGCTGGAAGACGAAAGTGAAATGAGTGGGAGTTAACAAGCGTAACTCCCTGGGAAATGCGAGCTTACCCATCAGGGTTAGCTTTATTACTTAGAAACGGTCAGACGAGAACGGCCTTTAGCACGACGACGTGCCAGAACCTGACGACCATTTTTATTTGCCATACGAGCACGGAAGCCGTGTGAACGGTTGCGCTTCAGTACGGACGGTTGAAAAGTGCGTTTCATGGCGATTTCTACCTAAACTTGAAAATTTTCACTGGATGACGCGTTTTTGGGCCAGTAATTCGACCTACGCCTCAATGTGTCTTTAATAAAGAGGCGGGATTGTAATAATTGTACAGTCCAGAGTCAATTTACTTCGCTATTCGCGGTACCTGGAAACCCGGATACAGCCCGCTGAGTCCGGGCATTGGGCATAGCACAACAACGCCGGGGGGAGAATTATACGGGCTCCGTACCAAAGCGCAAGGATCGCACAGGATCTTATTGTGATCAGATTGCAGGATCTTGCGAGCAAAACGAGAAGCTGCTAGAAAAATCACATCATTTATACTGAACCCTGCTGGTTTTTCCCCCAGCTAGCGTAAACTTCACTCCGCGCCTTGAACCTGTGGATAAAAAGGATCAAAACTGTGTAGAAAGGGAAGATCTCTGACGCGCTTTGCGCTATGATCCGCCCTTCCGCTGACGATCCTCCAGTGATTGCAGGATGGAAAACCGCTGATAGCGGTCGCAGGCGCTTTCTTTCGTCTGTGTCAAAAATGAACGTTTCTGAGTTTAGCACCTACTATTCTTATTCGAATTTGTACGAGTGGAGTCCGCCGTGTCACTTACGCTTTGGCAACAGTGTCTTGCCCGTTTGCAGGATGAGCTTCCTGCCACCGAATTCAGCATGTGGATTCGTCCGCTACAGGCTGAGTTAAACGACAATACGCTTGCCTTGTATGCTCCAAATCGCTTCGTACTCGACTGGGTTCGAGATAAATACCTCAACAGTATTAATGCACTATTGAATGAATTTTGTGGACCACATGTGCCCTTGCTGCGTTTTGAAGTCGGCACGCGTCCGGTACAGCAGACGGCAGCCGTCAGCCAGCCCGTTATGGCTAGCGTAAGCACGCCAACGCCCGTTTATACGCGTCCAGCACCCACACAAATTCTGCGTCCAAGCTGGGACAACGTTCCCGCGCCTGCTGACGTGACTTATCGCTCAAATGTGAATAACCGCCATAACTTCGACAACTTTGTCGAGGGTAAATCGAACCAACTGGCGCGCGCGGCGGCACGTCAGGTGGCAGATAATCCCGGCGGCGCCTATAACCCGCTCTTCCTTTATGGCGGAACCGGTTTAGGTAAAACCCACCTGTTACACGCGGTCGGCAATGGCATCATTGCGCGCAAACCGAATGCTAAAGTGGTTTATATGCATTCTGAACGTTTTGTGCAGGACATGGTAAAAGCGTTGCAAAACAACGCCATTGAAGAGTTTAAGCGCTACTACCGCTCGGTTGACGCACTGCTTATCGATGACATCCAATTTTTTGCCAATAAAGAACGTTCTCAGGAAGAGTTTTTCCATACCTTTAATGCCTTGTTAGAAGGCAATCAGCAGATCATCCTGACATCGGATCGTTATCCTAAAGAGATCAACGGCGTCGAAGATCGTCTTAAATCGCGCTTCGGCTGGGGTTTAACGGTGGCGATCGAGCCGCCAGAGCTGGAAACACGCGTTGCGATCCTGATGAAAAAAGCGGATGAAAATGACATTCGCCTGCCCGGTGAAGTCGCCTTCTTTATTGCTAAGCGATTGCGCTCCAACGTACGTGAGCTGGAAGGCGCACTGAACCGTGTGATTGCCAATGCTAACTTTACCGGTCGCGCCATAACGATCGACTTCGTGCGCGAAGCGTTACGCGATTTGCTGGCATTGCAGGAAAAATTAGTCACCATCGACAATATTCAAAAGACGGTCGCTGAGTACTATAAAATTAAGGTCGCGGATTTGCTGTCTAAGCGCCGTTCACGTTCAGTCGCACGTCCGCGCCAGATGGCGATGGCGATGGCGAAAGAGCTGACAAACCACAGCTTGCCAGAAATTGGCGATGCTTTTGGTGGCCGCGACCATACCACGGTGCTTCACGCCTGCCGCAAAATTGAGCAGCTGCGCGAAGAGAGCCACGATATTAAAGAAGATTTCTCTAATCTCATCAGAACATTATCTTCCTGACGCTATGAAATTTATTGTTGAACGTGAGCATTTGCTGAAGCCGCTGCAACAAGTCAGCGGTCCGCTAGGTGGGCGCCCGACGCTACCGATTCTTGGTAATCTGCTGATGCAGGTTAATGAAGGATCGTTGTTGCTGACCGGTACCGATTTAGAAATGGAGATGGTGGCGCGTGTGGCTTTAACGCAAGCGCATGAACCCGGAGCCACCACCGTCCCGGCGCGTAAATTCCTCGATATCTGTCGTGGATTGCCGGAAGGTGCAGAAATTACCGTCACGCTGGAAGGCGATCGCATGCTGGTTCGTTCGGGACGCAGCCGTTTTTCGCTGTCGACCTTGCCCGCGAGCGATTTCCCTAATCTGGATGACTGGCAAAGCGAAGTCGAATTTACGCTGCCGCAAGCCACGCTGAAACGTCTGATCGAAGCAACGCAGTTCTCAATGGCGCATCAGGATGTGCGTTATTACCTGAACGGTATGATGTTTGAAACCGAAGGTGAAGAGCTGCGCACTGTCGCTACCGATGGTCACCGTTTAGCGGTTTGTTCAATGCCGATTGGCCAGACCTTACCGAGCCATTCCGTGATTGTGCCGCGTAAAGGTGTCATTGAGCTGCTGCGCTTGCTGGATGGCGGCGAAACGCCGCTGCAGGTAAAAATTGGCAGCAGCAATATTCGCGCCTATGTCGGAGAGTTTATCTTTACGTCGAAGCTGGTTGATGGTCGTTTCCCCGACTATCGTCGCGTATTGCCGAAGAACCCCGACAAAGCACTGGAAGCCGGTTGTGACGTGCTGAAACAAGCTTTCGCCCGTGCCGCGATTCTCTCTAACGAGAAATTCCGCGGTGTTCGCCTCTATATCACTGAAAATCAGCTGAAAATTACGGCGAACAACCCTGAGCAGGAAGAAGCGGAAGAGATGTTGGATGTCTCATACAACGGCAGCGAATTGGAAATTGGCTTCAACGTCAGTTACGTGTTGGATGTACTCAATGCGCTGAAGTGCGAGAACGTCCGTTTACTGCTGACTGACTCCATTTCCAGCGTGCAAATTGAAGATGTCGCCAGTCCGGCCGCCGCCTACGTTGTCATGCCAATGCGTCTTTGATTCTTATCGGCCTGGCTTACTTGTCATTCTGGTTGCGGAGAGTGCCTATCCCTGGAAGCCTACTTCAGTATGTTCCCAGGGTCTGCGTGCTGGCCGTAATCAGACTTATTGCGCTGCCGTCGGCCTGGAATGATGATTTAGCCTCTTCTTGCCCTTCTCTGCTGGATTGATTCATGGCTTTAACCCGCCTACTTATCAAAGATTTTCGTAATATCGAACAGGCCGACTTAGCGCTAGCGCCGGGGTTTAACTTCCTCGTCGGCGCAAACGGCAGCGGTAAGACCAGCGTGTTAGAAGCCATTTATACGCTGGGACATGGACGCGCCTTTCGCAGTTTGCAGGCAGGACGGATTATTCGTCATGACCAAGCCGCGTTTGTGCTGCACGGTCGCCTGGAAGGCAAAGAGCGTGAAATTTCGGTGGGATTGACCAAGAATCGCGCCGGAGACAGCAAGGTTCGCATTGACGGCAGCGATGGTCATAAAGTCGCGGAGCTGGCGCAAATGCTGCCGATGCAGCTGATCACGCCTGAGGGCTTTACGCTGCTTAATGGCGGCCCCAAATACCGTAGAGCCTATGTTGACTGGGGCTGTTTTCATAATACGCCCGGCTTCTTTAATGCCTGGAGCAATATGCGCCGCCTGCTGAAACAGCGCAACGCTGCGCTGCGTCAGGTTTCGCGTTACAGCCAAATCCGGCCGTGGGATCAAGAATTGGTGCCGCTGGCCGAACAAATCAGCCAGTGGCGTGCTGAATACAGCGCGGCTATATCTGCTGAAATCATTGCAACTTGCGGCCAGTTTTTGCCGGAGTTTGAATTAGCCTTCTCATTCCAGCGCGGCTGGGATAAAGAAAGCGATTACGGCGAATTGCTGGAACGCAATTTCGAGCGCGATCGTGCCTTAACTTACACCGCCAGCGGCCCGCACAAAGCGGATTTCCGTATTCGTGCTGAAGGGACGCCGGTGGAAGATTTACTCTCACGCGGTCAGTTAAAACTGCTGATGTGTGCATTACGTTTGGCGCAGGGCGAGTTCCTGACGCGCCAGAGCGGACGCCGCTGTCTTTACCTGATTGACGACTTTGCTTCTGAGCTGGATGACAGCCGCCGCCGCCTGTTAGCGGAGCGGTTAAAAGCCACGCAAGCACAAGTCTTTGTCAGCGCCATTTCTGCCGATCATGTAATCGACATGAGCGACGAAAAGGGCAAGATGTTCCGCGTGGAACAGGGTAAAATAGCGGTTCAACCTGAAGATTAAATGAGCGAGAAACGTTGATGTCGAATTCTTATGACTCCTCAAGTATCAAAGTCCTGAAAGGACTTGATGCGGTACGCAAACGCCCGGGTATGTATATCGGCGATACGGATGACGGCACCGGTCTGCATCACATGGTATTCGAGGTCGTGGATAACGCAATCGACGAAGCGCTCGCCGGTCACTGTAGTGACATTATGGTCACCATTCATGCGGATAATTCAGTTTCCGTTCAAGATGATGGGCGCGGTATCCCAACCGGCATTCACGAAGAAGAAGGCGTCTCTGCCGCTGAAGTGATCATGACCGTGCTGCACGCCGGCGGTAAGTTCGACGACAACTCCTATAAAGTTTCTGGTGGCCTGCATGGCGTAGGCGTTTCTGTGGTTAACGCCTTGTCAGAAAAACTCGAGTTGGTTATTCGCCGCGAAGGCAAAGTACATCATCAGATCTATCAGCATGGCGTGCCGCAGTCACCGCTGGCTGTGACTGGTGAAACTGAAGCGACCGGTACGCGCGTGCGCTTCTGGCCGAGCCACCAAACCTTTACCAATGTCACTACGTTCGAGTACGACATCCTGGCAAAACGCCTGCGTGAACTCTCGTTCCTGAACTCAGGTGTCTCTATTCGTCTGGAAGACAAACGCGATGACAAAAGCGATCACTTTCATTACGAAGGCGGCATCAAGGCGTTTGTTGAATACCTGAATAAAAACAAAACCCCAATCCACCCAACAGTGTTCTATTTTTCAACTGAAAAAGATGGGATCGGTGTGGAAGTGGCGCTGCAGTGGAACGATGGTTTCCAGGAAAACATCTACTGCTTCACCAACAACATTCCACAACGCGATGGTGGCACACACCTTGCGGGCTTCCGCGCGGCAATGACGCGTACCCTGAATGCCTATATGGACAAAGAGGGTTACAGCAAAAAAGCCAAAGTCAGCGCGACCGGCGATGATGCGCGTGAAGGATTGATTGCAGTGGTGTCGGTAAAAGTGCCGGATCCAAAATTCTCCTCGCAGACCAAAGATAAACTGGTCTCTTCTGAGGTGAAATCTGCGGTCGAGCAGCAGATGAACGAACTGCTGGCAGAATATCTGCTGGAAAACCCAGGCGATGCAAAAATCGTGGTGGGTAAAATTATTGATGCTGCACGTGCCCGTGAAGCGGCGCGTCGTGCACGTGAAATGACGCGTCGTAAAGGCGCGTTGGATCTGGCGGGCTTGCCAGGCAAACTGGCGGATTGTCAGGAACGCGATCCGGCGCTGTCAGAAATCTACCTGGTGGAGGGTGACTCCGCAGGCGGCTCGGCGAAACAGGGCCGTAACCGTAAAAACCAGGCGATTCTGCCGCTCAAGGGTAAAATCCTCAACGTTGAGAAAGCGCGTTTCGATAAAATGCTCGCTTCACAAGAAGTGGCAACGCTGATCACTGCGCTGGGTTGCGGCATTGGCCGCGACGAATATAACCCGGATAAATTGCGTTATCACAGCATCATTATCATGACCGATGCTGATGTCGATGGCTCGCACATCCGTACGCTGCTGTTGACCTTCTTCTATCGCCAGATGCCAGAAATTGTAGAACGCGGTCATGTCTACATTGCTCAGCCACCTCTTTACAAAGTGAAGAAAGGCAAGCAAGAGCAGTACATCAAAGATGATGAAGCGATGGATCAGTATCAAATCGCCATCGCGCTTGATGGCGCTACGCTGCACACCAACGCCAGCGCACCGGCACTCGGCGGCGAGCAGCTAGAAACCTTAGTGGCTGATTTCAACAGCACGCAGAAGATGATCAAACGTATGGAGCGCCGCTATCCGGTCGCGCTGTTACGTGCGCTGATTTACCATGCAACGCTCAGCGAGTTGGGTAATGAAGCGGAAGTAACAGACTGGTTAAACGGCCTGGTTTCCTATCTGACTGAACGTGAAGCGCACGGCAGCACCTATTTTGCGCAGATCCGTGAAAACCGTGAAGAGCATCTGTTCGAACCGGTTTTACGTGTGCGTACTCACGGTGTTGACACCGATTATGTGCTGGATGCGGAGTTCATTCAGGGGCCAGAATACCGCAAGATCTGTGCTCTGGGCAGCAAACTGCGCGGCTTGCTGGAGGAAGATGCTTTCATCGAACGTGGTGAGCGTCGACAGCCTGTTGCCAGCTTTGAACAAGCAATTGAGTGGCTGGTAAAAGAGTCACGTCGTGGTTTGTCGGTGCAGCGATACAAAGGTCTGGGCGAAATGAACCCAGAGCAGCTGTGGGAAACTACCATGGATCCAGGCAGTCGCCGCATGCTGCGCGTCACCATTAAAGACGCGATTGCTGCCGACCAGCTGTTTACTACGTTGATGGGTGATGCGGTTGAACCGCGCCGCGCCTTCATCGAAGAGAATGCGCTGAGAGCAGCAAACATTGATATCTAATCGTTGATATTCACTGACGCGACGAAAAACCCTTCCTTATTCGGAAGGGTTTTTTTATGCCTGTCGCGCACTTGAAAAGCGAAAACAGGCGCAATGAGCCGTTGATTCCTCGCAACATTCTCTCTGGTTAATGCGCCATCACATCTGTGATGGCTTTTTTTTTGCTTTACGCCCCATTCCGAAGCTGTTGCCAAACGTGCCGATAAACTGGTCAATGTGAGCTGAATCGCGCTAGCATTGAATAAAACCCTGACTCAACGAGGACGTTATGGCAATTAAACTGATTGCGATTGATATGGATGGCACGCTGCTCAACCCACAACATCTGATCACGCCGGGAGTAAAAGCAGCACTTGATCACGCACGCCAAAAAGGTGTGTCCATTGTGCTGGCAACCGGCCGCCCGTTTGTTGGCGTGCAACGTTATTTAATGGAGCTGGATCTCCAGGCTGGCCAGTATTGCATCAGCAATAACGGTGCGCTGGTACATCGTGCGGAAGATGGCGAATGCGTCGCAGAAGTCACGCTAACGTTCGACGATTATCTTTACGTTGAGCAGCTGGCACGTGAACTGGGCGTACATTTTCAGGCGTTTGATAAATCTCATCTTTATACCCCAAACAAAGATATCAGCGAATATACCATTCATGAAGCTAGCCTGACCGGCATTCCGGTGCGTTATCGCGCCGTAGAGGAGATGGATCGCAACATGCGTTTTCCTAAGCTGATGATGATCGATAAACCGGGGCTGCTGGATTCCGCTATTGAGCGTTTGCCCGCCCACGCGAAAGAGACTTACACCCTGCTGAAAAGCGCGCCTTACTATCTCGAAATTCTTGACCGTCGCGTCAATAAAGGTCAGGGCGTGAAAATGCTGGCAGAAAAACTCGGCCTGAAGCAGGAAGAAGTGATGGCGATTGGCGATCAGGAAAACGATTTAGCGATGATCGAATATGCAGGCACCGGCGTTGCAATGGGTAATGCCATTGAATCTGTTAAGAAAATCGCGCAGTTTGTCACGAAAACTAATATGGAAGATGGCGTTGCTTACGCGATTGAAGAGTTAGTGCTTTAATTTCTCGGCGGCCAGGCGCCGCCCACTTCCCTTCATTCTACGCTCCTCACCACCTGACGATGTGTCTGTTTTGTGATCAACATTGTAGTACAACCCAACAAGGTGGTACTACAATCTTTCCTGCGCATCATTCAGGAAAAGGCAGATAAATCGTGGATCAGCAGGACGTCAGTAAAACCGATCGTATTCTTCTCACGCTAGGTGAAGAAATTGTCTCTGGACAGTTCGCCCCCGGACAGGCGCTGCCTGCAGAAGCGGAGCTGTGTGAACGCTTTACCACGTCGCGCAACATAATCCGTGAAGTTTATCGCTCGCTAACAGCAAAACGGCTTATCGAAATTAAACGTTATCGCGGCGCCTTTGTCACAACCCATCAGCAGTGGAATTTCCTCGACAGCGACGTGCTGCAATGGTCGCTGAAGCACAACCACGATCCGCAGTTGATTGCAGCGATGAATGACGTGCGTGTGTTAGTGGAGCCGCAGCTGGCGCGTTGGTCAGCGGAACGCGCCACATCACAGGATTTAGCCCAGATCGAGCACGCGCTTAATGACATGATTGCGCATCATCACGATCGCCAGGCATTTAATGATGCTGACATGCGTTATCACGAAGCGCTGCTAACCTCCGTCCACAACCCTATTTTGCAGCAACTCAGCATCGCGATTGTTCAGCTACAAAAAGCGGTATTTGAACGCACTTACCAACCCGATCGCGACAATATGCCGCAAACATTGCGTGAGCATCAGATGCTGTTTGAGGCCATTCGTCATCAGGATGCCGATGCAGCAGAAGCGGCGGCTCGCACCATGATTGCCAGCTCAACCCAGCGCTTAAAGGCAATCTCATGAGCCGCTATATCGCTATCGATTGGGGTTCAACCAATTTACGCGCCTGGTTTTACCTGGATGGCGAATGCCAAGAGACGCGACGCTCAGAAGCAGGCGTAACGCGATTAAATGGTCGCAGCCACCAACAGGTATTTGACGAAATCGTGCACGGCTGGCCAGTCAGTGAATTACCCGTGGTGATGGCAGGCATGGTCGGCAGCAATGTTGGCTGGCTACCTGCGCCTTATCTTCCTTGTCCGCTACCACTCGAATCCATTGCCGCACAATTAACTCACGCCGGCGAAAACCGTTGGATTGTGCCGGGATTGAGCATTAACCACGCCGATAACCATAACGTGATGCGCGGTGAAGAGACGCAACTGCTGGGTGCCCAGGCATTAGCACCTGCCGCCGTTACGGTCATGCCAGGAACACACAGTAAATGGGTGATTGCCGAAGGCGACTGCATCGTTGATTTCCGCACCGTCATGACCGGTGAACTGCACCATTTACTGCTTAAACAATCGCTTATCGGCAACGGTTTACCCGAACAGCACGATGATACGCAGGCTTTTCACCGTGGGCTGGAAATCGGTGTTAACGATGCCTCAATTTTGTCGCGATTGTTCGAGGTCCGGGCACAACATCTGTTGGGTACGCTACCACGCGAATCGGTTAGCGATTTCCTTTCTGGTCTACTGATTGGTCATGAGGTTGCCAGCCAGCAGCGCCAGCTCGCGCTAGCCGCGCCAGTAACGCTGGTGACTAATATGCAGCTGGCGCAGCGTTATCAGCATGCTTTCACCCTGATCGATATCCCGACGCAATGGCTGGAAGGCGATCGTGCCTTCCAGCAAGGAATACGGAGAATTGTTGATGAACTTACCGATTAAATTACCGCTGATTGCCATTTTGCGTGGCATTAAGCCGGAAGAAGCGGAAGCACACATTCGCGCACTGATTGATGCGGGTTTTGATGCGATAGAAGTCCCACTTAACTCACCAAACTGGCAGCAAACCCTTCCACAAATGGTGCATCAGTTCGGCGATCGTGCAGTGATTGGGGCAGGAACCGTGTTAAAAACCGCACAGGTTGATGAGCTGGCATCAATCGGCTGTCGCCTGATCGTTACGCCGAATACCGATGCGGCAGTCATTCAGCAGGCGGTCAAACACAAGATGTGGGTTGCCGCCGGGTGCGCCACGGCGACAGAAGCATTCAACGCCGTAAATGCAGGGGCGCAGGCGCTGAAAATTTTCCCCGCTTCAGTCTTTGGCGCGGCCTATATCAAAGCGATCAAAGCGGTGCTGCCGCCTGAAATCCCGGTATTTGCAGTTGGCGGCGTTACGCCACAGAACCTGGCGGAATATTTGGCAGTCGGCTGCATAGGTGCCGGTTTAGGCAGCGATCTCTATCGTGCCGGTCAATCGGTGACGCAGACTATCGAGAAGGCGCAAGCCTTTGTACAGGCTTATAAGGAGGCGACGCGATGAAAATTACCAGGCTCACGACCTACCGCTTACCGCCGCGCTGGATGTTTTTGAAAATTGAAACTGATGAAGGCGTATCGGGCTGGGGCGAACCCGTGATCGAAGGACGAGCCCGTAGCGTAGAGGCCGCAGTCCATGAACTGGGTGAAGCGTTGATCGGTCAAGACCCAGCGCGTATCAACGACGTGTGGCAAGTCATGTATCGCAGCGGTTTCTATCGCGGCGGGCCAATTTTGATGAGCGCCATAGCAGGTATCGATCAAGCATTGTGGGATATCAAAGGTAAAACCTTGGGTGTGCCTGTTTGGCAACTGCTTGGCGGGTTGGTGCGCGACAAAATCAAAGCCTACAGCTGGGTTGGCGGCGATCGCCCCGCTGACGTGATTGCCGGTATCGAAAAATTGCGCACTATCGGTATTGATACGTTCAAGCTCAACGGCTGTGAAGAGATGAGTCTGATCGACAGCAGCCGCAAGGTAGATGCTGCGGTCAATACCGTCGCGCAGATCCGTGAAGCCTTTGGCAATCAAATTGAATTCGGCCTGGATTTTCATGGTCGCGTAAGTGCGCCTATGGCGAAGTTGCTGATTCACGAACTGGAACCTTATCGCCCACTGTTCATTGAAGAGCCGGTGCTGGCAGAGCAGGCAGAATATTATCCTCGCCTGGCCGCGCAAACCCACATCCCGATCGCGGCGGGTGAACGCATGTATTCGCGTTTCGAATTCAAACGCGTCCTTGAAGCGGGTGGATTAGCGATTCTGCAACCTGATCTGTCGCACGCGGGCGGCATCACCGAATGTGTGAAAATTGCCGCCATGGCCGAAGCCTATGATGTTGGCCTCGCGCCGCATTGCCCGCTGGGCCCGCTGGCGCTCGCCGCCTGTTTGCAGGTTGATTTCGTTTCACATAACGCCGTGTTCCAGGAACAGAGCATGGGCATTCACTACAATCAGGGCGCAGAATTGCTGGATTACGTGGTGAACAAAGCGGATTTTGCCATGAATGACGGCATGTTTTCTCCCTTGTTAAAACCTGGCTTAGGCGTCGAAATCGATGAAGCCTTGGTGATCGAACGCAGCCGCAACGCGCCAGACTGGCGCAACCCTTTATGGCGCCACGTCGACGGCTCTGTCGCCGAATGGTAAAGCGTTAATTCAACCCTCTGCATAACTAAAAAAATCTCTGTGGTTCCGCGCTAGCGTGGAATCCAGGCCAGCTGCACCCTACGTGAGGACATTCCGATGACACAACATCTGCACCTCAGCACCGTCAAAAAAATGAATTTACGCATCATGCCGTTCATCATGTTGCTCTATCTGATCGCCTACATTGACCGCGCCAACATCTCAGTCGCTGCGCTACAGATGAACGCCGACCTGGCGATGACAGCCGAAATGTACGGCATTGCCGCCGGGATTTTTTACGTCACTTACATCATCTTTGAAGTGCCAAGCAACGTGTTGCTAACGCGCGTTGGCGCCCGCCGCTGGATTGCGCGCATCATGGTGAGCTGGGGCATTATTGCCGCGGGTATGAGCCTGGTGCAGACGCCAACCCAGCTCTATGTGATGCGCTTTCTGCTCGGTGCGGCGGAAGCGGGTTTTACGCCCGGCATCATTTATTACCTCTCCTGCTGGTATCCGCGCAGCGACCGCGCTCGCGCCATGTCGATGTTTTACATTGGCGCCGCGCTGGCCTCGGTGATTGGTCTGCCGCTTTCCGGTAGTTTGCTGAATATGCACGGAATGCTGGGCGTCGAGGGTTGGCGCTGGTTGTTCCTGTTGGAAGGGATCCCCGCCTTCTTCCTCGGCATTGTGACCTGGTTTTATCTCGACGATTCTCCGGCAAAAGCGCGCTGGCTCACTGCTGAACAGCGAAACTGGCTGGCACAAACTATCGCCCGCGACGAACAGCACTCCGCTATTCATCATCACAACTGGCGCGTGGCATTAAAAAGCGGTCGTGTCTGGGCGCTGAGTTTGCTGTGGCTGCTGCAGGCATTTGGCACCATCGGCGTCACGCTGTTCCTGCCGCTGATTGTTAAAGGCGTAGCGGAAGATCGCAGCAATCTGATGGTGAGTTTACTGTCGGCGGTGCCGTTTCTGTTTGCCTGTATTTTTATGTATTTCAATGGCCGACATTCTGATCGTACCGGCGAACGCGCACGCCATTTAGGGCTGCCGCTGATGGCTTCCGGCTTGCTGCTGTTGGCCGCGATGGCGGTTTCGCAACAATGGATAGCTTACCTGTTGCTGGTGTTGATGGTAGGACTGAACTGGGCAATCACGCCGGTATTTTGGGCGGTCACTACCGAAACCATTTCTGGCGTAGCCGGTGCCGCCTCTATCGCCTTAATCAATGCAGTCGCGAACATTGCTGGCTTGGGCTTTCCCCCGATTATGGGACGCATAAAAGACGCAACCAACAGCTACAACGATGGCTTGTTAATTGTGGCAGCCGCGCTGATTTTAGGCGGCATATTGGGTTTGGTGATGGGCAGAAAAAAGGCCATTGAAGGACACGAAGCCCCTGCCAAAGCGGTAAATTCGAAGCTGCATCTTTAACGCATTTGGCGTAGCGTGTGGGCAACTCTCTGATCAGGTTGCCCTCATGCGCGAAAAACAACTTACCTTTGCTTCACGTCATCACCAACTCACTAATATCAACGTCTGGACCGCAGACAGCCAATGGCTGGCCTTTGATGTACGTCCTTCAGGCGCGTCATTTACCGGTGAAACCCTTGAGCGTGTCAATGTAGAAAGTGGCGATGTCGAGGTGGTGTATCAGGCAAAAGAGGGGGCGCATGTTGGCGTTGTCACCGTCAGTCCAGATTTGCCGCCCCGCTACGTCTGCATTCACGGCCCGGAACATCCTGACGAAAGCTGGCATTACGATTTTCACCATCGCCGCGGCGTCATTGTGCAAAACGGTGAAGCGCAGAATCTTGATGCCTGCGATATTACGCCGCCGTTTACGGCCGGCGCGCTGCGTGGCGGCTCTCACGTTCACGTTTTCAGCCCAGATGGCTCGCGCCTTAGCTTTACCTATAACGACCATGTGATGCATGAATGGGATACGCGCCAGGATCTGCGCAATGTCGGCATTGCTGTGCCATTGCATGCGGTCACGCCACCTAAACAACATCCACGTGAATATGATGGCAGCCATTTCTGTGTGTTGGTGAGCGCCACCACGGCGCAGCCCAAACCGGGCAGCGATGACATTAATCGTGCCTACGAAGAGTGCTGGATTGGCAATCAAGGCTATATAAAGCCGGATGGCCGCCAACAACGGTGGGCGATCGCCTTTATTGGCGACACGCTCTCGCCGCAAGGGGATAAACAGCCGGACATTTTTGTGGTTGATCTACCCGATGCGCTTGAGGATTACGCCCGCGCTGGCGATACACCGCTGGAAGGCCGCAATGATTGTTTGCCTGCACCGCCCGCTGGCGTCACGCAGCGCCGCGTCACCTTTAGCGGTTTGGCGCAGCAGCCACGCCATTGGTTGCGTGCGTCATCCGATGGCAGCGCCATCGCGTTTTTAAAAGCAGATCGACAAGGCGTAATCCAGTTATGGAGCGTTTCGCCTAACGGTGGCGAGCCACGGCAGATCACCCAACTGGCGAGCAGCATTCAGTCAGCGTTCAGCTGGCACCCCGAGGGCAAGGCGATTGCATTTGTATGTGATAACAGTGTGATGCGCTGCGACGTGTCGAGCGGTGATTGCCAGCGGTTAACCGTTCAAAGCGATGAAGCGCCGTCCGGCGACGCCGTTGTGTGGTCACCTGACGGAAAACAGATCGCTTATATGCGTGAAGTGAATGGTTGGCGTCAGCTGTTTAAGGTTGCGGCTGAATAGTTGGCATCGGCTGTGCCTGAGCCAGATTCTCTTGCGTATGTGCCAGCTTTTCGCTCCGCAAAACGCGAGCACGTGGGGAATCGAGGGATTGATCGTGGTCGCTGCGATAATAATCCCACGGCAGCAGTAGCGTATCCATTACTGCTGAGAACGGCAGGTCAACCAATGCCAGCGGCTTCAATGCCCAGCTGGTGTTGTCATCCACTAACATATCAGCGCTGGCGCGCGTGCCGGGATAATAACCCTGGCTTGCGCCAGTGTGTGACATCACGCTGGAACAGCCTGTTGTCGCCATAGCGCAGCAGACAATGCCTGCCAGCGGTAAGGTTTTCATTATTTTCATTTCCATCATCCCTTCAGTCGTGATATTCGCCTGACTGAGTTGGCTCGCCTGACTACGTCATCACTCTACGGTGAAGTCCGCCTTGGTCAGACAAAGGTATCCCTGAGTGTATGTCATTTCACCAGATTGGCGAAAAAAATTGCTTTTGGGGCCTTGAAAGTCGCTGGCTGGCACCCATTTTTATATCACGGTCATGCAGGGTGTCGCCGAAAGGGACGCCGAAGACCGAACAACCTGTCCAATAGTGGAAGGTTGCCAAAACTTGCTGAATTTCAGGAGTCTTATTATGCGGAATTTTGATCTCTCTCCACTTTATCGCACCTCTATCGGTTTTGATCGCCTGTTTAACTTGCTCGAATCAAACCAAAACCAGAGCAACGGCGGTTATCCTCCGTACAACGTTGAACTGGTGGATGAAAATCACTATCGCATCACTATTGCGGTCGCGGGCTTTGCACAAAGCGAACTGGATATTACTTCACAAGACAATATGCTGATTGTGCGCGGTGCGCATCCTGAAGAGCAGGTCGAGCGTAAATATCTCTATCAAGGCATCGCCGAGCGTAATTTTGAACGTAAATTTCAACTGGCTGATCACATCGTCGTGCGCGATGCACGGCTTGAAAATGGCCTGTTAAGCATTGATTTGGAGCGCATCGTTCCAGAAGAGGCGAAACCACGCCGCATTGAAATTCTGAAATAATAATCCCTGCCGCACGTTTACGCGACGTTACGCAGGTACAGAAAGTCGATGAGATAAACGCCGCAGCGATGCGGCGTTTTTTTATTGCTTAAGGCTGTGTACGCATCAGAAATCGTTGCGTCACCATACCGCCAAACACATTCACCAACAGCCCAATGATGATCACCGAAGCGCCCAGCATTTGCTGTGCAGAGAGGGTTTCATTGAGAAACAGCGCCGCGCTCAATATACCCACCACCGGCACCAACAGCGAAAGGGGTGCGACACGCCAGGTTTCATAACGGCTGAGCAAATTGCCCCAAATCGCATAACCGACAATGGTGGCGACGAAAGCCAGATAAATCAGCGCCAGCACAGTTTGCAAGGTGATATGCAGCAGACTGAAAACAATTGCCTCTTTACCTTCAAACAGAAACGCGCAGGCAAAAAACGGTCCGATCGGCACCAGCGCGCTCCAGATCACCAGCGACATGATCGGCACCTTGCGGTTACGCATAATGATTTTGTTGGTAATGTTCCCCAAACCCCACGACAGCGCGGCGGCCAGCGTCAGCATCATGGTGGTTAACGTAATGCCTGCGGTGGCTTGCCCCTTCATACCTGCAGTCGCCAACATAAACATGCCCAGCGTAGCGATGATAATCCCGGCGATGTGATTCCAGCGCAGTTTCTCGGCTAACAGCAATGCGCCGAGCAGAATGGTGAAGAAGGCTTGCGCCTGCAAGACCAGCGACGCCAGGCCAGCCGGCATGCCCAACTTGATCGCCAAAAACAAAAACGCAAATTGACCAAAACTGATGGTGATGCCATACACCACCAGCCAGCGCAGCGGGATCGCCGGACGACGCACAAAGAAAATCGCTGGAAATGCGACCAAGGCAAAACGTAACCCTGCCAGTAAGAAAGGCGGCATTCCCTGCAGCCCCAGTTTAATCACCACAAAGTTCACGCCCCACGCCACCACCACGCAAAGTGCTAACAGCATATCTTTTACGGACATCACGTCCTCCTTCTGCTGCCGTCAGGCGGTGATCGCCATCGGCGTGGCAATCTCTGCACAGCAGTGTTCACCCACAATATGAAAATAGTCTGCTACCGCCAACGCGATCGATTTTTCCAATGCACCGGCGTTAAACCACAACGTGCCCACCTCCTGTAGCCGCGCGTCCACGCGCAGCGCCAATCGGTCATCAAAACTAAACGGCGGCACCGCCCCCATTACGCACTGGGTCAGCGCCTGCGCCATCTCTGGCGTAGCGAAGCTCGACTTCTTGCCGCCAATCGCCCGCGCCGCGCTTTTAAAGTTGATCTTGCAGTCGCCCGGCACAATCGCTAACAGGTAGCGCGAATCCGCGCCTTCCGGCATGGTGACTTCCAATACCATCGCTTTTGCTGCCTGGTTCAACGCGTTACCACGAATCTCGCTGATGACATCGGTCTGACCGATCGCGTCATGCTCTACCACACGGTAATCCGCCTGATGCTCATCCAGTAATGCTGTGATTTTTTCAAATACTGTCATTCCGTTTTCCTCATTGACGGGCCCCTGAATTAACTCCAGGCAATGGCATGCTTCATTTTTTTGTCAGTCAGACCAAAGAAGAAACCCATGGTGATGCGGGTATCGCCTTCGACGCGATCGATTTCATGGTAAAACGCCGGATTAAACAGGTAGATATCTCCACTGCGCGGCGAAAATTCACAGGTTTCGCTGCTGTCCGTCACGCCACTTTGATAGCCCAGCTCTCCAGCGGTTTTGAAACGCTCATCTTCCGGTGACCACTTCTTGTTGTAGATACGCAGCGTCCCGCCGGCATTTGATTCCTGAAGGCACACCACACAACTCAGCTGATGCAGAATCTGAGTTACCACCAGATCAGTCTCTGCGGCATCGCGTACGATGTTGTCGTTATGCAGCGGATTCGCGACACCATTGGCATGAAAGCGCACGATGGAACCCGCGTAATCACCCTTTCCTGGTTCATGCGCAATCCGCAAACTGTCGAGCTTGAGCGTATGTTGCACCCAGTTGTAAATCTGCGTGCGCAAGCAACTCAGTGACGGCGGCAGCGACGGCTGAATATCGCGCAGCTCGGTAAAGTAGTTATCCGGCGCAGCAGTATGTTTTGCCAGATACGGTCCCAGCGTCGTGAGTGCCCCGTTGGGATAGTGGGAGACGCGGATCTTTTCGCGACACGATTGCAAATCATCGACCACCGCTTCGCGCACTTCTGGCGTGATGAAATTACGCAGCACCAGCAAAGGCACACGCGCAGTAACGATGTCATCCAGCCAGGTCGTTTCAACGAACATGTTGGGATTGATGACGCGGATCTGATTAAAAATGGCCATGTTGTTTACTCCCACAAAGGAATCTCATGAAGTTCATGATTGCTCATGCGCCGCCAGGTGTCGGCACTGCCCAGTGTTGAAACAGGTTCTGAAGAGATAAATGTGCAGCCGTCCTGTTGACGGTAATGCATCGTAAAATAGTCAGGATAGGGTGTGTCTTCTGGATACCATTGCCACGCCCAGGCTTTTTCCCGGGTGACGACAAAGGCATTGCCTGCGCTGCCGCCCGGCGCGACTTGTGCCATTTTGCTGCGCAGGTAATCGCGGTTGAAATCGGCTGGTGTGACCTTATCAACCAAATATTGCAAATATTCTGCCGAGTCAAAACGCGACTCCGTTAAGCCAAGATGGCGGTAAACCGTGGGCAAAAACCCGTTGTGCATCATGTACCAATGGTTGCCAGCACTGTTGCGCCACAGCGGATGTGAAAATTCCAGTCCGTGATTTTTGGTCAACGTTGCATGGCGTACATGTACCGCTAAAAAACGCCCGCGTAGTCGATCAATATCAATACCCGGCAGCGCTTCGGCAAAGGTATCGGTGCCGTGCAAAGTACGAATCTGCCCCTCTTCCAGCCACAAACAGCCCCACCCGTTGGGATGTGCTTTTATCGGCCCGTCGTGTTCGGCGCTTTCGCCACAACTCATAGCACGCGCAGCTTCCAGTACAGTAGCGGGGTCAAACTGGCCGTGCGCCAGAATCATCCTGCACATAATAAATTTCTCCCTATGCTGGCTGTTTGCGAGGTAATGATCTGATTAAATATCGCCAAAATGTCGTCACGCCCGCCGGTTGTCAGGCGGAAGGTGGCGAGAATACCGGCGTGGCGGGTTAAATCAGCATACAGCGACGATCGCTGCGAGACCTGCAACGCGGGCAGATTAAGTGGCGGCATCAATACGCCCTGTTGATGCTGCGCGATCCAGGTTTCTGCTGTCTGCAGCTGTTTACTTTGCCGCAAGCGCAGCTGACCTACGGCATGAGGTGGCGCAAATTCCAGCGCAGGCATCGGCTTACCGGCTTCAATTTGAAAAGCGATCTCGGCCCAGTTAATGCCGGTGACTTCCTGCACCAAATTCACCACACCCATGCCGGAAAGGCGAAAGCCCATTTCCAAAAAATGTGGCACGCCATCCACTACGATGAAATCGATATGAAATGCGCCTTGCCGGTAATCAAAGGTTTCACAGCAGAATTTCATCAGGCTGGAAAACGAAGGCGGTAAGTGTTCGGCGGATGCGGCAACATGGCCCGACTCGTAGAAACTGACGCAACCTTCAGCATCACGATGCTGCTCAATCACCTTTTGGCAGCAGGTCAGCGCTTGCGGATGACCTTCATGCACCACACCTTGCAGTGAATATTCATCGCCCGGCAGCCAGCTTTCGACAATAAAACCGGTAAAGCCGCGACCGCCGTAATTCATGGTTTCCACCAGTTTGTTTACCACCGCCGCGAGTTGGCTTTCCTCTTCGATTAACCAAATGCCTAAACCCCCGCCACCATCTACAGGCTTGATCACACAGGGGTAAAGCAGCGCATCCTGCGCATCAAGAATGCTGAGTGGCGAAGCGAAGAAACGAAATTCCGGCTGTGGAAAGCGTGACCAGGCTTTTTTTAACGCCATGCGCTGCGCATATTTATCCAACGGAATAAAGGCTGCGGGCGCATCGGGGCCAGCCAGCATTTCGCGCACCCGACCGGCGCTGGTGTTGTAGGCTTCAAACCCGGCCAGCACCACGTGCGGGTGTTCCAACATCCCGGCGCGCATATAAGCCTGCATCACATCCCACGGGTTTTCGGGCCGATCGAGACGTAAAATCAGATCGAACGGCAGTGACAAGCTAAGCGACTGGTAATCAACAAAATCGCCCATCTCTGCCAGCACGGTAAAATAACCTTCGCGCTTCGCGACGTCGCAATAAGGATTTTGTCCGTCGCGGGTGGCACCAATCTGCAGGAAAATCTTTCTCATCGCTCTGCCTTACCGGGATTAGCGCCCGGAGATCACTTCGGTCACGGTGTCCTGAAGCACGCCGTTATTGACCTGTATCACCGCTTTATGCGGATCAAAACGCAGCACGCGCGACAGCGGATCGGCACTTTTGCCGTCCAGCAACGAACTGACCTGTTTGCTCTGCCAACAATGACGCATTTGTGCCATCGTCATACCGGAAAGCTGGGATAACGAGTGAGCCAGCGTCATATCGTCACTGCGCTGGCTAAGAAAATCGCGAATCGCCGTTTCATCCAGCGCAATATTTTGCTGTGTCAGCCAGCTGTTGAGCTGTTTTCCTTCCTCAATGAACGGGGAATAAATCATGCAAACCAGCTGTGTTTCATCTAAATCGAACGCCTGTTCAGCGAACTGGGCTGCACGCTGGCGCTGGCGCTCAATGGCTGCATCATCCTGATAACGCGCCGCCATCTCATCGATAAGCTGCGGTGGAAAATCTTTTTGCACCATCAAGCCAAGCGCAAAGCGCACATATTCCCGAATGCCTTCGGCATAGTTTCTTTGCAACAGCGTTTCGGCTCGCAGGCCGCGAATATGCGCCATTAAGGTTGGATTGCCGCAGTCCGATTCAGAGAAGCTGAACATCAGGTCGTCAAAACGAAAGCGCATAAAGTCATTAAGCAGTGCCCAATGCGCACCCGCTTCATAAGCGGTATCTTCATAGATGTTGAAAAACAGCGGATCGCGCGCCAACTGATGCGTAATACGGTGGGCGGGCGTGACCTGATCGGCACCATAAATATCAGAAAAATAGCGGTCGGCTACACCATCCAGCGTTTGTAGAAAGCCACTAAAGCCACGGCTTTTATCCGCAACGGGCGCATCAAACAGGCGAGAAAGGTGGCGCGCCCAGGCAACGTAGGATGTTTGTTCCTGTGGCGAATCGCCGGTGATGATCACATCAACGCCGCCGTTGTAATCGGCTGCCAGCCCAAAGGAGTTGACCATGCTGAGGTTGCAGGCATTGCAAAAAGTGGAACGCGCATCTGCGCGAAAGCGGTGGCCGTTCATCAGCACATCGTTGCGATTTTGCTGGCGGACGCTGTCCGGCATCGGCAAATGCCGCTCGAACGGACGAATCTGTAAGCCATCGACCACCAGACATTCGGTGAATTCATCATCCGGAATAGCCAGTGATTGATAAACGCGATCGATATTTTCCATCACGCTGTCGCTCATCGCCGCATGGCGGTTGGTGCTAATGCGTAGGCGAAAGGTGTTGCCCTGCTGCTGCCAGATAAGACCTTGAATGTATCGAACGTAGGCGACCATATAGCTACTGTCTTTGCCGCCGCCGTAGGCGAGCAGCACGCGGTTATTATCAAGCTGTTGTGTGTCCGGCAAAGCCGCAAGTAAACGTGTTGAGCAACGATTAGCAGAGTCGATGATTGCGGGCGAAAGAAAGGCTTCAATTTCCCTCATCATGGTGGACAAATTATTCATTTTTCACTTTTTCCTTTGGCTAATAAAATCGCATGAACGACGTGGAAAGAATTGATTCCACTAGAAAACGCCACGGCGTGGTTAGCTAATAAATGTCTCGGTCATTGAGAGCGTTAGACGCAAGCCAGCCTCGGAGAAATACCCGTCTTGCATCATGAATAATTAAGAGATGCAGCCTAAAGTACTTTGAATGTACTCTGTTGAATATGCACAGATCAGCACGATATGGGGTGGAACAGATGGCGGATGTTATCGGGGAGCAGGAGAGTCAAAGCAGTCGTTACCGCCAGATAGCAGAACAGATCAAGCAGGCTATTCATGCGGGCACGCTGCTGCCAGACAGCCGCTTACCGTCGGTACGCACGCTGGCCACGCAATATAATGTCAGCCTGACGACGGCGTTGAAAACATTACGCACGCTGGAGGATGAGCATTACGCGGTAGCACGCCCGAAGTCGGGCTTTTTTGTTGCACCCCGTCTGCTGGAGAAACATTCACGGGTAACGCTGGGTGAGCAGCCGCGTGAAGTCGCCCCGCTGGATGAGCAAACTGAGCTGCATCTGGCGATGGTCGGCTCAGATTGCCGCGTACGCCTTGATTTGGCGAACGGTGACAGCGCGCTCTATCCCGTGAAGAAAATCGGCTTGCTGATGCGCCAGATGGGTTACAGCAAACCGGCGCTGTTGGGTAACACGGTAAAAGGCACCGGCTACGCGCCGCTGAAAACCGAGATCGCCCGTCGGGCGGTCGATTACGGCTGCAACATCAACACGGATGATATTCTGATCACCAACGGCTGCATCGAAGCGATTTCACTGTCGCTGCGTGCAACCGTCAAACCCGGCGATATCGTGGCGGTGGAATCGCCCTGCTATTTCGTCTTATTGCAGATGCTGCGTAATCTTGATCTGCGAGTGATTGAAGTCGAAGCCGGGCCAGAAGGCTACGTTAACGTAGAAAAGTTAACGGGACTGTTTCGCCGTAAAGCAGTAAAAGCGTTTCTTACGCTCTGCAACATCAACAACCCATTGGGAAAAAGCATTCCCAACGAACAGAAAGCGTATATTGCGCGCCAGGCCGACGAAAATGATGTGGTGATCATTGAGGATGATATTTTTGGTGATACCGCGTTTGGTGAACGCCGGCCCTTTCCCATGCGGGCCTTTAGCCCGAATGTCATTTTGTGCAGCGGCTTCTCGAAAACCGTGGCGCCAGGGATCCGCATCGGCTGGGTTCACAGCGTGAATTTCATGCGCAAAATTGCCTCGCTGAAATATACCTCCACCATGGGCACGTCAGTGCTGTCGCAGGCGGCGGTTGCAGAACTGCTGCGCAGCGGCGGCTACGATGCGCACCTGCGCAAGCTGCGACGTGAGCTTTCATCACAAATCAGCAAAATGCGTCAGTCGGTGCTACGCGAGTTTCCGGTTGGCACGCGCGTTTCTGAGCCAGAAGGCGGTTATGTCTTGTGGGTAGAGATGCCGGTTAACGCCTTAAATGTGCGAGCACTGTTTTTAAAAGCGCGCAATGCGGGCATTGGCATTGCGCCGGGGCATATTTTCGCCACCGATGACCGCTACGATCACTGCTTTCGGCTGAATGCCGGCTTCGGCTGGAACGCCGAAGTCGAGCAAGCCATTCGTCAGCTGGCACAATGGTGCCAACAATCGTTGATCGAAAAGCAGGTTTAGTCGCGCCAGGCGTCCTCTACTTCTTCCGCCAGAATCTGTATCGCACGCTCGATATTGCTGGCATCCGGGACATAGTTCATACGCATACACTGGTGCGTGTGCGGCCATTCATGTTCAAGCCCGGGGAAGAAGAAGTGGCCTGGCACCATCAGTACGCCACGCGCTTTGAGTCGTTGATAAAGCGTTTCCGTGCTGATCGGCAAATCGCGGAACCAAAGCCAGAGGAAAATCGCGCCTTCGGGTTTATGGATCAGGCAGCGATCTTCCGATAAATAGCGACGAATAATGGTGATCGTCTGTGAAACCTTATCCTGATAAAACGGCTTGATCACCTCTTCTGACACGCGCAGCAGATCGCCACGACGAATCATTTCACAGGCAATGGCCGGGCCGATGCCGCCCGGTGCCAGGCTAATAATGCCGTTCATGTTGCCAATCGCGCTGATGGTTTTTTCGTCGGCAATGATAATGCCGCAGCGCGCCCCCGGCAGACCCAGCTTGGATAAACTCATGCAGAGAATGATGTTGGGATTCCACAGCGGACGTGCATCGCTGAAGATAATGCCGGGAAAAGGCACGCCATAAGCGTTGTCGATCAGCAGCGGAATATCATGTTGCTGCGCCAGTACATCCAGCTTTAATAACTCTTCGTCGGTAATAACATTGCCGGTTGGGTTGGTGGGACGCGAGACGCAAATCAGTCCCACATCCTCATTCATCGGGAGATGTTCGAAATCGACGTGATACTTAAACTGGCCTGCTGGCAACAGTTCGATATTCGGTTTCGCCGAGACAAATAATCCTTCATCCAGCCCGGCATCAGCATAGCCGAGATATTCCGGTGCCAGCGGGAACAGCACGCGCTTTTTGCTGCCATCGGCGCGACGTCCAGCGAACAGATTAAACAGATAGAAAAAAGCGCTTTGGCTGCCGTTGGTCAGCGCAATATTTTCTGCGCTGATGGGCCAGCCCAGCTTTTCGCGCAGCAGTTCTGCCAGCGCTTCCAGCAAAACAGCCTTACCACGTGGGCCATCGTAATTGCAGAGCGCTTCGCTCAGCTTGCCTTCATCGTGCATCTGTTGCAGCAGTTGCTGAAAATAGTCGTTCATTGCCGGGATCTGCGCGGGATTACCGCCGCCAAGCATGATGGTGCCAGGCGTGCGCAAGCCTGCGCCCATGTCTTCCATCAAACGTGAGATACCGGAATTTTGTGTAAATTTGTCGCCGAATTGAGAAAAAGCCATAGCGGTTAAAAATTTGTAATAACGAATGGGGGATCCACCATAACGCCCGCCAGTGGCGGGCGCAATGGGAAGGCGCTCGGATTACTTCAGCGCCTGCGGGTTTACGCAGTTTTTCTCAACGTTGCCGCTCAGTGCAGCGATCAAATTTTCCACCGCATCCTGCATCATGCCGTAGCGGGTTTCGTGGGTGGCTGAACCAATGTGCGGCAGCGTCACGACGTTAGGCAGTTTCAACAGCGGCGAATCTGGCGAGACCGGTTCTTGCTCAAATACGTCCAGACCAGCAGCGTGGATCGTCCCGTTCTGTAACGCAGCAATCAGCGCATTCTCATCCACCACCGGGCCACGTCCGGCATTAATCAGCACCGCGCTCGATTTCATTAATTTAAGCTGTTCAGCGCCAATCATATGGTGCGTCTGCTCGGTCAACGGCAGGCTGATACAGACAAAATCACTCTCTTTCAGCAGCGTTTCCAGATCGCAGCGCTGGGCATCAAAGCGTGTTTGCGCTTCTTCATGTTCGCGGCGAGCGTTATAGAGCACCTTCATACCAAAACCAAAATGCGCACGCTGCGCCAGCGCCATGCCGATGCGGCCCATGCCGAGAATTCCCAGTGTTTTGTGGTGTACATCAATGCCAAACAGATCCGGGCCAATGCTTTGCTGCCATTTACCTGCCTTCACCCACGCATCCAGCTCGGTGACGCGGCGGGCGCTGCTTAATACCAGCGCCATCATGGTATCGGCAACGGTTTCGGTCAGTACGGTCGGCGTGTGCATCAGCACCACGTGACGCTGATTCAACGCATCGACATCAAAGTTGTCATATCCCACCGAAACGCTGGAGCAGACACGCAGTTTTGGCATCTTCGCCAGTAAGTCACCATTCACTTTGCCGCCAGATCCCAGTAAACCTTCTGCCTGTTGCAAGGCGTCTGCATATTGCTGTTGGCTTTCTGGCGACAGATCGTTGATTTCAGTCACCGCGCAGTGTTCGTCGAGGCGGGCGCGCAAATCGTCGGGCAGGCTTTTGTACAGAATCACAGATGGTTTCATCAATTGCTCCCTGTAAATGAGTGACGGGCGACACACAGGTCGCCCGGAAAAATACGCTTAGCGCTTACGCTTTCAGGCGTGTTTCGCACCATGTAGCGGCGGCGTTTTGTTTTGTGCTGGTTTGACGATTAACGTCAACCAGACTGAAACCAACAAGGCACCGCCCATAAAAATGTAGGAGGCTGACGGGCTACCGGTCGCTCCATTAAGATAGCCGACAACCCAGGATCCCAGGAAGGAACCGAGTGCACCCATGCTGTTGATCAGCGCCATCGCGCCACCCGATACGTTGCGAGGCAGCATTTCAGGGATAATGGCGAAGAACGGACCATAAGGGGCATACATCGCAGCACCCGCAATCACTAACAGCGCATAAGAGAGCCAGAAATTATCTGAACCCACCAGATATGAACCGAGGAAAGCCAGCGCACCAATCAACAACAGCGGCCAAACAAACAGCTTACGGTTTTGTGTCTTATCCGAAGCCCAGGAGACCACCACCATCGCAATGGTCGCTGCCAGATACGGTACCGCCGACAACCAACCTGCTTCAACCATGCCCATTTGCGTACCGTTACGCAGAATCGACGGTAGCCACAGCACGAAACCATACACGCCGATGCTCCAGGCGAAGTATTGCAAACACAGGATGATCACGTTGCGGTTACGGAAGGCTTCGCCGTAGTTACGTACCGCTTTGATATTCTCTTGCTCTTTCTGTAATTCAGCCTGTAAGGCCGCTTTTTCCGCTTCACTCATCCAGCGCGCCTGCGCCGGCTTATCTTGCACCAGGAACCACCAGGCAACGGCCCAGATCACCGCCGGAATTCCCTCAAAGATAAACATCTCGCGCCAGCCGAACGATTCAATCAGATAACCGGAAACCACCGACATCCACAGTACCGTGACCGGATTACCTAAAATCAGAAAGGTGTTTGCCCGCGAACGTTCTGACTTGGTAAACCAGTTGCTGATGTAAATCAGCATTGCAGGCATAACCGCGGCTTCCACCACGCCAAGTATAAAGCGAATGGCCGCCAGCATCGGAATGTTGCTTACTACCCCGGTCAGCGAGGCGCAGCCGCCCCACAAAATCAGGCACCAAAAAATCAGTTTTTTCACGCTACGGCGTTCAGCGTAAATGGCACCGGGGATCTGGAAAAAGAAGTAGCCGAGGAAGAACAGCGCGCCAAGTAGCGACGACATGCCTTTGGTAATGCCCAGGTCGTCGTTAATGCCTGCCGCAGAGGCAAAGCTAAAATTCGCACGATCCAGGTACGCCAGACTGTAGGTGATAAACACGATGGGCATGATGAACCACCAGCGTTTAGGCGCAATTGTCTGCTTTTTCATAGAAAAACCCTCTGTCAAAGCGATTGAGATGCAGGTTAGTATTCGCCCAATTGCTGACGCGTCGGCAAACCTTCGCTGTCGCCAATCACCTGAATCGCCAAAGAACCAATTTTGTTACCGCGGCGAATCGCCTGCGGTAGCGTTTTACCTTCCAGCAGCGCGCTAATGACGCCAACCGCGAAACCATCTCCAGCGCCGACGGTATCCACCACGTTGTCGACCAAAATGGCTTCTACCTGCCCTTTTTCGCCCTCCGCAGTTTTAAACCATGCGCCGTCACAGCCGGTTTTGATCACCACCGCTTTCACCCCTTTATCGAGGTAGAAGTCAGCGATAGCTTCCGGTTGACGATGGCCGGTTAAAATCAGCCCTTCATTTTCACCTGGCAGCACCCAATCGGCATATTCCGCTAAATGGTTAAGCTGCTTACGCATTTCATTTTCGCTGCGCCATAAAACGGGACGCAGGTTGGGATCGAAAGAGATCGTTTTGCCGCGTGCACGCATCTCTTTTGCCGTGTGTTTCAACAGCGCTAATGAACTGTCAGAAATCGCCGCCGCCACGCCGCTTAGATGCAGATGGCGCGCAGAGCCAAAATAGTCGTGATTAAAATCTTCCACCGAAAGGTGACTGGCTGCCGAGCCTTTACGAAAATACTCCACCAGCGGGTCAGAACCATCGTCCACTTTTGACTTAAGCTGAAAGCCGGTCGGATAGCGTTTATCACAGGCTACCTGCTGATGATCGATGCCTTCTTTATCAAGTTGCTGACAGATGAAGCGACCAAAGGTGTCATCACCGACACGGCTTACCCAGCCGACCTTCAAGCCGAGACGCGCCAGACCGATTGCCACGTTAAGTTCTGCGCCAGCCGCGCGTTTTACAAACGTTTCAGCAGCGGCCAGATCGCCGGTCTCACGCGCAACGAACATTGCCATCGCTTCGCCGATGGTCACAACGTCAAGCATGCCGGTTTGATGCGTTGTCATGTTTACTCCTTAAACGTTGCGCAGTAGCGCCACGTAATGACGTGTGACGGTCAACAAATCATTGCCTTCCAGCGGAAATTCAATACCGCGCGGTGCATTTTCTGGCAGCTTTTTCAACAGGTTTAGCCAGCTCTCATCCGCGTCGTCCAGCGCAATAGCGCGGAAGCTGTCGCCTTGCGCGACCGCCGCTTTAACATGGATATAGCTGACATACGCACCCAACTCAGCGGCAGCTTGCTCGGCGTTTTCTTGTGTCCAGCACCAGTTAGCCATATCGAACGTCATGCTAATGGGTAAATCTGCTTCGCTGACCGCAGCGAAAAAACGCTGAGACGGCGCCAGCTTGCCCTGTTCAGTTTGATCGTTTTCTACCGCCAGCTGGATATCGCTGCTGGCAAGAAGTGCGCGCAGCTGCTCGGTTGGCAGCGTTTGGAAGTTGCCCAATGCAATTTTCAAACGCTGAGCCTTTAACTGCTGCGCTTCTTCAAAGTAGTTCGTCAGCTGAGGATTTAATCCGCCGTCGTCACAAAACAGCGTATCGGGTACGGAATAGCTGGTACGTAACTGATGCTGCTCAATGGCTTTAGCCAGCGCAGGCAAGTCAGCCAGCGTGGCGTCATCAAACAGTTCGCGGCGGATTTCAACACCGTCTGCACCAGCCTGTTGAATGATCGGCAATAAGGCTAACTGACCACCCAGTGCGGCGATCTGCTGATGCCCATAGGCGGCGGTAACGACGATGATTTCTGCTTTCATGTTTTGCTCCTGCGGGGACATTCCCGTAACGAATATAAAAACGTTAGATGGAACCGGTTCCAAAGCAAAGAAGCAAAACTTGAAATTATGATCGTGCTCACGAAGTGAGCACGGCGTGGCGGGAAAGAGTCTTAAAAATTAGGGCAAACGCTGGCTGGAACCACGGATAATCAGTTCACCGGGAAAAACCTGTTCAACGATCGGCAGATCGTTGCTTTGAATACGGGCGATTAAGCGCTCCAGCGCTGCATAACCAATCTGCCAGGTCGGCTGTTTCAAGGTCGTGATGCCGACACCCGCTAAAGCGGCCCATTCCAGTTCATCAAAACCGAGTAGACCAATCTCATCGCCCCAACGCAGATTAATGCGTTGCAGAGCACGCGCGACTTGCAGGGTTAACGCGCCGTTAGCCGCCATCACCGCACTGCGCTTGCCCGCATGACGCTGGTAGAAAGCATTCAGGGCTGCATCCATTTCAGCGGGCTGATGCAGCGGCACTTCAGCGTTTTCATGCTGTATATGCGGGTAATCAGCGAGCACTTTTCGAAATGCCTGCAAACGCTCGCGACGCGTATTGACGCTGCCTAGCGGTTCGCTGAGAAACAGCAAGGCGTCATAACCGTTATCCACCAAATGACGCGTCGCCGTTTCAGCAGCTTCGGCATTATTCAGCCCAACCACATCACACGCAAAGTCAGGAATTTTACGGTCAATCAGGACCATCGGCAGCAAAGATTGTTGCAGGCGACTCAATACTTCTTCACGCATCCCAACGGCGTTGACCACAATGCCTTCCACCTGATAACTGCTGAGCAATTGCAAATAATGCTGCTCCAGATCCACTTCGTTATTGGTATTACACATCAGTAAGGTGAAGCCACATTCACGACAGGCCGCTTCAATGCCGCACATCACGTCCACAGAGTAGGGATTGGTGATATCGGCGATGATCAAACCAATTAGCCGGGTTCGGCCACGTTTTAGGCCGCGCGCCATCTGACTTGGGCTGTAGCTCAGGTCAGCAATAGCCTGCTCAATGCGGGCCTTGAGATCCACAGAAAGGAGATGTTGTTCACCGTTCAGATAGCGAGAAACACTGGTTTTTCCGGTTCGTGCCGCGTGAGCAACATCGCTGATAGTGGCGCGAGGCGGCCTGGTTTTCATGAAATACCCTGCTAAGTAAGAATCAGGCAGAGACTAGCACAGCCGAAGCCGGTCGCAAAAAACCGTTATGCGTGGGCCTGCAACTGTAGCCAGGGCTGCCAAAGGGTTTGTAATTGGTTTAACGGCGCACCATCAAGCAGAGATAAAACCATCTCCGCGACCCGTTCACCGATTTCATTGTTCGAGGCCTGCCGGATAGCAATAATCGGCTGATCGAGAATCGCATCACGCGGCAGACCATCCCAGGCAATCAACGTGACGGCATTGTCGCCCTGCAAACGGCCCGCTTGCTGGAGCGCCATCGCCGCGCCTTCCGCTAGTGGACTGCAATCGGTAATGATGGCCTGTGGCAGCTTGCCTTGCGCCAGCCAGGCGCAGGTTTGCTGATAGCCGCATCGCCGCGAAGGCGCAACCGCAGCCATAGCAAACGGTGGAATCTGGCCCAGAGCATCCAAATAACCCTGACGCCTGTCGCGCACAAACGTGCAGGGTTCGTTGCCGCCAAGCCAGGCAATCTGTTGCAGATTATTTTTCAGGCAATGATTTACCGCCAGCTGCGAACCGGCGTAGTTATCCACATCAAACCAGGCATAGGTTTGTGGTAAATCGCTGCGCCCCATGGCTAAAAAGTTAAAGCCCTTTTGTTGCAGTTGCAGTAAGCGCGGATCTTGCGGCGTGGTGTGAGTCACGATAATGGCGTCTACCGCACGGCTTCGCAGCATACGCGTTAAGGTAGGTTGGCTTTCTTTTGGCTTATTGGCGAGCAGGAGTAAGTCAATTTCATGGCGGGAAAGGCACTGATCCAGCGTCAGTAATATCTCGCTGAAGAAGCCATCACTCAATGGCGGCGCGCTGACCGGATACACTAAACCCACCGCATTAGCCCGGCCTGTTTTCAGATGACGAGCCGCCGCATTAGGGCGATAGCCGCGTCGGCGAGCTTCCTCTTCCACGCGCTGACGCGTTTCCTGCGCCACATCCTCGTAACCATTCAAAGCACGGCTTACGGTTGTCACTGAAAGACCTAATAGGGAAGCAATGGCTTTAAGCGACATGATGCGTTACTCACAGTTCGGATTTTGATCACGCTAGCATAAAGTTTAACCTGGCTCTATGTATCGGCACCTAACTGGAACTTATTGCGCACTTTTTACTCAAAGTTGTCGGAAAATGAGGTGAACATTAACGGTGTGCCCCCGGTTAAGAGGGCGACACAATTAACCAAGCGGCGTCAACGTAATCTCTACACGACGGTTCTGGGCTTTTCCATCTTCCGTGCTGTTGCTGGCGATAGGATTGTCCGGTCCCGCACCTTGAGTACGTAAACGATTATTCGCGACGCCCTGTCCAATCAACGTGCTGGCTACGCTTTCAGCGCGCTGCTGCGATAAACGCATATTCAGCGCACGCGTGCCGGTACTGTCGGTATAACCCACTACGTTAACAGCCGTTTTTGGATACTCTTTCAGGACCATTGCCACGCCAGACAGCGTATTGGTTCCCGCCGCTTTCAGGCTGCTGCTGTTGGAATCAAAGGTGACATTGTTTGGCATGTTAAGCATGATGTTATCACCCTGACGCGTCACGCTGACGCCCGTACCGCGCATCTTGTCGCGCAGTTTGGCTTCCTGTACATCCATGTAATAACCGACACCGCCGCCCAAGGCTGCGCCACCCGCAGCGCCAATCAACGCGCCTTTACCACGATCTTTCTTCGATGATGAAAGCACGCCTACGCCCGCGCCAACCAGTGCACCGAGGCCAGCACCCATGCCTGATTTACCCGCCTGAGATTCGCCGGTATAAGGATTGGTAGTACAGCCTGACAGGGCCAGGCTGCCGCTCAGTAACAAGGTAATCGCTAATAAATTTTTCTGCATTTTCGTTCCTTTACACTCTTCACAGTGGAGAAATGTCTCCTCTAAAACGGATCGATTATGCCGTGGAATGATGAGGAAAGGCGTGAGGGAAAGTCTTATTTTGTAAACAATGGCCGCTAAAGATTATCGGGATGGCAGAAACAGGTTGTTTGATGATCGTTAATCAGCCCGCAAGCCTGCATAAATGAATAACAGATTGTCGGGCCGATGAATTTAAAACCACGCGCTTTTAAGGCTTTGGAGAGCGCAATAGCCTGCTCTGACGTGGTGGGCGCTAAGCGGTAATCGGCGTGATGATGAACAATTGGCGCATTATCAACAAATTCCCAGACGAAACGGGCAAAATCTTCACCCTTTGCTTCCATTGCCAGATAAGCACGCGCGTTGGTAATAATGGCTGAAATCTTGCCGCGATGGCGAATGATGCCGCTGTTTAGCAGCAGTTGCTCGATATCATCCTCATTCATTAAGGCCACGATTTGCGGATCAAACCGACCAAAAGCTTCCCGATAATTTTCGCGTTTTTTTAGCACGGTAATCCATGACAATCCCGCTTGCTGCCCTTCCAGACATAACATTTCAAACAGCATTTTTTTGTCAGTTTGCGCGATTCCCCACTCTTTATCGTGGTACGCCAGATAGAGCGGATCCTGTGTTACCCAGCCACATCGTTGCATCGTAGTAATCCTGATTGTAGGAAAATTTTATCGAGACCCTTGATCTTAGGGACAATCGGTTAATAGTTAAACGACAGGCGCAATAACGATCCTTTAATCAAAGCGCCCGATCATTCCTTCAGCCTCGCCTGGAGAATTCATGTTGCAGAAAAGTCCGTGTACAGGCCAGCACTATCCAGTGCGGCTTTTTTGTAGTGCGTTGCTTTTAGCGATCATTCAACCCGCCTTTGCATGGGGTGGCGACTTTGCCCTGCATGACAATCAAAGTTCTACGGTCATCCCTCCCGACTACAACACCATTTTGGCGGAGAAAATCTCTCGCACTCCATTGGAATTTACCGACGAGCAGCAAGGATTATGGGATGCAGCGCTCAATGCGCCGGCATCGATCCCAATGGCATTGCGTAGCGAACCCGGCAGCGTTGGGGCAACGCCGCTAGGCACCCGTTTTAGTGCAGGCTGGGATTTGCCAATCAATCACTCGTTTACGACCGGTCCGGTGGCGCAATATGCTGTTGATCAGCGCCCGCTCACTTGCCCACAATGTGATTTCAGTGAGCGGCCCAATCACGATCAGGTCGCGAGTGTTGGCTGGCGCGTCGATTCAAAGTTAGGCTGGATTACGCCTTGGGCTCAGCTCAGTTACAGCCATCAGCTCGTGGAGGAGAATCTTAATTACCGTGCTGAAGACGATCCCAACAATCGTCAGGAGAATTGGGTAGACGTCAGCGTCGGGGCGCATATGCCGCTTAACAATAATCTGGCGGCTTTCGCCTCTTTTTCTCAAACCGATGCGCTGAATACCGGTGAACAGTTCATTTATAGCTTGGGTGTAAGCGCCAGCTTTTAAGGTGCGGCATAAAATGAGAAGGCGCGCGTGCTGAATGAAATATAATGAGCGCGCTAATCATAATACTGGTAACACTATGCGTGAAAATTTGACAATTATTGGCCGTGAAATGGCCGTTTTTATATTTGCAGCACTTTTCCTTATTTTGATGGTGGCGCCGATTTATATCGACGTTGCCTGGATGAATGATGCGCTGCATGAAACCTCCTTAACGGAAACCACCCAGGAAGCGTTACTGGCCATTGTGGCCGTGCTGTTCTTTGCTGCGGCGTACCAACGCCCTGAGCAGCGTGGCGCTTTAACCCTGATCGGCGGCTTTTACAGCTGTATGCTGATTCGCGAACTCGATTTCCTGTTTGACATTATTCATCACGGGAGCTGGGTATGGTTTTCGCTGGCCGTGACGGCTGGTTGCTTTGCCGTTGCGATTCGCTCACCGAAACGTACTCTGCAAGGTCTGGCGAATCTGCTGCAAAATCGCAGTTGGCCGGTAATGGCGAGCGGCTTTTTAGTCGTGCTGGTGTTTTCACGCCTGTTTGGTACGCATTATTTGTGGGAACACATGATGATGGATGGCTACAACCGCGTAGTAAAAAATATGGCGGAAGAAGGCACCGAATTGCTGGGATACAGTTTGTGCACGCTGGCGTCGGTACGTTATTTATGGCAAACCCGCCCGGTAACAGCCGCAGTTAGCGAGCCAGTCTTAAAACCCATGGCTTCTCATCGCAGCAAAGCGACGCCCATCACGTCGTCCTAAACGCCTCAGCGCTTTTTGAGCGATTCTGCGCGTTAAAAAAGGTACAATATGCACTTCTGCGTCGGACAGGTCATCTCTCCGGCGCAACGTGTTTGCTAACGTCAGGTCTCTTCATGTCAGTCAAAATCTTAACGTCAACGCTTATTGGCCTGGATGCTTTCCGTCAGGATCCACTTAACGCCCTTCAACAGGCTGACAAAGGCACGCTGGCGGTGTTAGAAGATTATGCGCCGGTGATGTACGCCATCACGCCGGAGCGTTTGGCGCAGCTCTTAGCGCTGGAAGCCGCCATACAGCAACCCAATGACGTGGCGCTGGATGACAGCCTGTTTAACGATGCGCCCGCCGCGATTCATACGCCGGTCGGCAAGTTTGCCATGTACGATGGCTGGCAACCGGACGCTGATTTTTCACGCCAAGCCGCAATTTGGGGCGTCGCACTCAGCGAATCGGTGACCGCCTCGGAGCTGGCTGCATTTGTCGCCTATTGGCAAGCAGAAGGCCGATTATTCCATCATGTTCAGTGGCAGCAAAAGCTGGCGCGTAGTATACAGATGAATCGCGCCGCTAACGGCGGGCAGCCTAAGCGTGACATTACGCAGTTGCCCAATCCCGACCGTACTATTCCCGATGGTTTCCGAGGTGAGTAATGAAAACGCCGACCGATCTCTTTAGCCGTCTGAAAAAAATGATGCCTGCCGGCACCCAACCTAAATTCACCAGTGGTGAAGATCTGCTGGCGTGGAATCAGGAACAAGGCCGCTTGCGTTCTGAAGCCATTGTGCGCGAAAACCGCGCGATGAAAATGCAGCGCATCATGGGCCGCTCCGGCATTCGCGAACTGCATATGAACTGCTCATTCGATAACTATCGCGTTGAGAATGAAGGCCAGCGTAAAGCGCTCGAACTGGCGCGACAATATTGCGCAGAGTTTGACGGCAGTATCGCCAGCTTTGTTTTTTCCGGCCGTCCTGGCACAGGTAAAAACCATTTAGCCGCAGCTATTGGCAACGATTTAATTTTACGCGGTAGAAGTGTGTTAATCGTTACGGTCGCCGATCTGATGTCCAGTATGAAAGGCACGTTTAGCGGCACCAGCGATATCACCGAAGAGCGGCTGATTCAGGATCTCAGCAGCGTCGATCTGCTGGTGATCGATGAAATTGGGATGCAAAGCGAATCGCGTTACGAAAAAGTGGTTATTAATCAGATTGTTGATCGTCGATCCTCATCAAAACGTCCTACCGGTATGTTGTCCAATCTCGACCACGCAGGTATGAATACTTTGCTGGGAGAAAGGGTGATGGATCGCATGCGCCTGGGCAACAGTCTTTGGGTGCGCTTCGACTGGGAAAGCTATCGCAGCCGGGTTCGCGGCGACGAATATTAAATCTTACTGCCCGCTTCGTCGGGCAGTTTTATTTCAGCCGCTGCCGTTTTAAAGTGCAGCGGGCAGACAGCATCACCTTCCATTTCCAATAACCGTGCCAGGACGCTGTTATCCTGACCAGAGATAAATCCCTTAATGCCGACGACGCTGCTGTGTTCGTTGGGCAGCCCTTCTGGAATCTGCGATGAACGTGCTTGATTATGCGGTAATGGCGCTGTATGCCCTGATGATCGTACTCATTACGCTATGGGCGATGCGGAAAGTGGGCAGCACGCGCGACTTTTTTACCGCTGGCGGCAAAATGCCATGGTGGCTTTCTGGCGTCTCGCATCATATGTCTGGCTACAGCGCCGCCGTCTTTGTCGCCTATGCCGCCGTTGCCTATAACATGGGCATCACGCTCTATTTCTGGTGGGCTTTGCCCATCTCCATCGCAGTATTCATTGGCTCACGGGTGTTTGCGCCACGTTGGGCGCGTTTGCGTATCCACATGAATATTGAATCGCCAATGGAATATCTCGTCACGCGCTACAATTTGCCAACGCAGATGGTGCTGGCGTGGAGCGGCGTACTGCTGAAAACCTTTGATGTCGGCGCCAAATGGGCCGCTATTGCGGTCATCATCAACGTATTTACCGGCATTGATCCGATCATCGGAATTTGCCTTTCTGGCGCCCTGAGCCTGTTTTATACCGTAATAGGCGGATTGTGGGCAGACGCCTGCAACGATTTTGGTCAGTTCATCGTGCAGTTTGTGGCGGCGATTGTCATGCTCATCGCCGTTGCCCTGCATTTGGGCGGTTTTCATGCTTTGCTGTCCATCTGGGATCATTTGCCAGTCGGCCACACGCAAATCGTGCAGGAACCCTACACGCTGGGGTTTATTTTTGCCTATTTCATTATTTACACGCTGAGCTACAACGGCGGCACCTGGAATTTGGCGCAGCGGTTTATTGCTGCTTCTGGGGGTCGCGAAGCGCGTAAAGCCGCCCTGCTTTCATCCGCGCTTTTCCTGATCTGGCCGCTGGTGCTGTTCTGGCCGATGTGGGCTGCTCCACTGCTCTATCCTGATCTTGCCGATCCGTCGCGTGCATATTCACTGATGGCTATGGAATTGCTGCCCAATGGCTTAGTCGGCCTGGTGTTGGTCGCTATGTTTACACATACGCTCTCAATGACCTCGTCTGATGCCAATGCCATCACCGCCGTTGTTACTCGCGATATTCTGCCCGGCATGATGCCGAACCTTTTCCAGCGCGGTAAAAGCTCTTTGCTGGTGGCGCGTCTCACCGCGTTTCTGTTCATTATTCTGACGTTAATTATCGCGATAAATGCCAGCCATTTTGGCGGCGTTTTATCGCTTCTGATTATCTGGTTTGGTGGCTTGGTCGGCCCCATTTCTATCCCTATGCTGCTCGGTTTGCTCCCGTGGTTTCGGCGCAGCGGCAGCGCGGCGGCGCTCACGAGTTGGGCCATTGGCGTTACGACCTTTTTCTACGTGAAGTTTGTATTGAACGATGTCAGTACCGCCACGCAGGTTGCCGCGCCCGTGCTCTCTTCACTGGTGCTGTTCACCGTAATGGGCTGGATGCGGCGCTCACCCGTTGATCCGCAGGTTGATGCACTTCTCCACGCACTTAATAGCGATCAGGGCATGCCGGAAAAATCGCGCTGGCCACAGGAAAGCTCCGTTTCGCCAGAGCGTTAATTGTGTAATGCCACGGCGATCGCCGCCGGTTATTGGGCGTTGTGTGAAACAGGGCATGAAAGTGTGGGGTGACGAATGCACAGACGCTGATACACTGAAACTCTTCTCTTCTGTTGAGTGAATGCGTCATGAAAGCCAGTGGCAAAGGGCCAGCATTATTGCGGCTAAATAACCAAAAGCGGGTGATGACGCAACTGCGCAGGATGCGCGTAACGTCACGCCAGGATCTCGCCCAAACCCTGTCGCTCAGTAAAAACACGGTTTCGTTGATCATTGATGACCTGTTGGAACAGGATCTTATCGAGGAGTTAGGCCCGGTCAGCGTGGCGACCGCAGGACGACCAAAGATTGAAATCACGCTGCGCCCGGAAAAGTTAAAAAGTGCTGGCGTGATGGTAGAGCGTAATACCATTCACTGGCGCGTCTGTGACTATTTTTCACAGGTACTTGCTGAAGAAACGCTACGCACTGACACCAGTAATCCCACTAAACTGCTGGCTGAACTGGCAATGGTTTGTCGTGAGATCAGCGATAAATTCCCCGACTTATTGGGCATCGGGCTGGGCTTTCCCGGCATTGTCGATCCGCAACGCGGCTGGATGCACCTTTCTACCCATCTCGGCTGGCAGGATGTCGATCTGCTCACCTCTCTGCGCAAACATGTCCGTATGCCTATCCGCGTCATGAATAACGTGAAAGCGGCAGCGCTGCTCTCTGTGCAGCAACTTGCGCTGACGAC
Source organism: Pantoea sp. T14 (assembly GCF_036663535.1). NCBI lineage: Bacteria > Pseudomonadati > Pseudomonadota > Gammaproteobacteria > Enterobacterales > Erwiniaceae > Pantoea > Pantoea sp. T14. The sequence goes on along the minus strand of NZ_JAWUEB010000005.1, from coordinate 45,961 downwards.
AGAAAGCAGCCACTTCTATCTGCGCATTTCGGAAGGTATTGGCGGTGCGTTAGTGCAGGATGGTGAGGTCTTTACCGGCAATAGCTGGACGGCGGGAGAAGCGGGCCATTTAACCGTACAACCAAACGGACCCCGTTGCAGCTGTGGCCGACAAGGTTGCCTGGAAGCTCTGATTAGCCAACCGGCGATAAAACAACAACTGGCTCAACGTCAGCCGGGCTTAACCTGGCAAAATCGAGAAAGCGCCCCAAAAATTGTGAATGAAGTGATGATGCAGGCGGGAAGTTTTCTGGGTAAGGCGCTGAGTCAAATCATGCTGCTGCTTAATCCGGCCAGCATCGTGATTGATTGCCCATGGAGTGCACATCTCGGGTTTTGCGAGGCAGTCAGCGGCGTGGCAGAGTCCAGCGCATTGGCTTTTACCTATCAACATACCGATCTGCATTTTCTGCAAACCCGGCTTAACCCGGCAAATGGATTGGCGCTAGCTGTGCTTGAGCAGTATGAGCAGCGAGTCAGTTAATCCATTCATTTTCCACATAAAGGGCAGCTTTCGCTGCCCTTTCATCTTATGAACGCGACTGATTAGCCGGTTCATTCACCAGAACGCCTTCCTCAGCCTCAACATTGAATTTCTCCAACACGCGCGCATGGATTTTTTCCAGCGGCACGCCCGCCGTTTCAGGTAAATAACGGAAGGTGAAGAAATACATGCCCACCGAGAAGATTGCGAACAACAGCAGCGGGAAGCCGCCATGGAAGACTTCAACCAGGTAAGGGTTGCTGTTCATAATCGGGAACGTGGTACTGATGATGAAGTTTGCCATCGACATTGCGCAGATTGAAATGCCCACGCAGATAGCGCGAATTTCAGTTGGGAAAAGTTCACCCAGCACCGTCCAGACAACTTGACCCCACGTGATGCCAAAGAACACCATGTAAGCGAATAAACCCACCACAGCCAGCAAGCCAGGCAAACGGTAATAAAACGCGACAAAGGTATACGCCAGGAAGATGGCAGAAGTGATGGCCCCAATCAGCAACAGCTTGCGACGTCCCATTTTATCAATTAATGACATGCCAATCAGCACACCCACAAACTGACAAACCGAGAGCCAGAAAGTTTGTAACAGCGCGGAATCGGTGCTGCTTGCGACATTTTTCAACAAGGTAGGACCGAAATATTGAATAACATTAATGCCGCTGATCTGGTTACCCACCGCTAATCCAATACCGATAATCAACAACGGCACGGTGGTTTTATTCAGGCGGAAGCGGGCTTTGTGCTGACTCGCGGCCTCTGTGGAGAACGAGCTTTTAATCTCCTGCAAAACGCTTTCTGCGTGATCGCGATTAGAGATTTTGCTTAGCGTATCCAGCGCCTCTTTATCTTTTCCCTTCAGAACGTTCCAGCGAGGGGATTCAGGAATGAAAGCGATAAAGAAGACAAACAGCGCACAGGGCACTAATGCGGTTGCCAGAATGTAGCGCCAGCCGATATCAATCATCATTTCTGGCAGCATCGATTTATTGATGAAGTAGTTGGTCAGCAAAACCACTGATTGCCCACCGACGCAGCACACGGCATATAACGCGGTAGTGCGACCACGAAACTTTGAGGGTGACAGCTCAGCAAGGTAAATGGGAGAAATCACCGAAGCCAGACCAATCGCCAGGCCGCCGAGAATGCGGAAAGCGACAAAGGTAACGAAGTTGTGCGCAATGGCGGTGCCAACTACCGAGGCGGTAAACAGCAGTGCGGTGATCGCGAGGGATTTTTTTCGGCCAAATTTATCGCTGAGTTTTGGCGCAATGAAGCAGCCCACCAGGCTACCGAGCAGAATATTTGACACAGCCCAACCGGTTTCAGCTGGTGATAACTGAAAATATTCACTTAGCGGCTCGATTGCACCGGAAATAATCGACGAGTCATATCCCATCAGCAGGCCGCCAAATGCAGCGACCGTACAACAGAGCATGACGTATTTCATGTTGTAGCGTTTTTGCCGGGTATCCATCTTTCAAGCTCCTGTTCTCTACTGCCTGAACGTATCCAGTTCAGAAAGAGGAGTCGTTATTGTCTTCGGGTTTAGCGGCTTCAGAGTGAAAGCACACATGAAATATATTTTCTAAATCGATCAATTTGGATTAATTTTTCCAAAAGTGTGAGCGGGGTTGGAATATTTCGTGATAGTAAAGATGGGAAACTATCAATTTTTGCCTTTAGGAACAGTAGGATAAACAGATAAAACCAAAAAAAGAGAAAACTATCAGTGATTACAAATGATTAACCCCTGAGAAAGTAACACGCTTACTTTTCAGAAAACTAAGCCAGTATGCTTGATGAAAATTTTTATTTAGAGAAATCATAAAGATAAGAAACAAGCTTTGACTATTTCATGACGTTCAGCTCAAAAACCTGTAGCGAAAAAGAACAGAAATTAAGACGGGAATTGATTTCTTCCCAAAAGATATGAAATTATTTTTCCATTATGGAGAGAGATAAAAAGAGAGAGTTGGAAGCGTTGAAGCTGTGCATTGCTTAACAGCCGCGTAAATAGCTGCGGTGTTTTCTGATTGGGATGCGATTACAGGAGTTAGTAATAACTTTAATCTCTTGATTTTAAACAACATTTTCATTTTTTGAAACTTATACCCCCAAAGATACCCCCAATTTGATAGTGTTCTTAACTTTGCAGCCACAGTAAAACCTCTTGCTCTTATAACGGATTGTAGAAACTGCTGCTTAGTTTGCAATGTCTGCTAAATGGTTATTTTTTTTCTTATTAAATCAGGCTGAATTCATTCGATCTATCATATGCATGTGATTTTTATAATCTTTTAATTTTGATTTTAGGATTAAATCTGTTCATTATTAATGGCGACTAATGTTTTTAAATCCTCTCATGCAGCAATTTGAAGATGATTGAAGTTAAGGAGAACCATATATGCCTAAGATAAATGTATATTTTTCTGACTTTTTTAAAGTAGCACCTGAAAAGATTAAGAGTTATGGTGCATTTAACATATCACTAATTAATGACCTTCCATTATTTATAGACCCATTTTTATTATTTAACAGCGATAACGGTCAGTATAAGAAACTACATAATGAGATAATCAACTATGTTGCTTTTCTAAGAGATGTTTCTGGAGGCAGAAAGCTCAGTAAAGGCCTTATTAGTAGCTGGTTCCTTTTTCCCGAAGTGAAGCAAAATTGGTTTGGCTACAGCATCGTTGGTAATGGTGGAAGTGGATTAGGCCCAGATTTCGCGAAAGCTTTAAATGCAAGCTTTTCCAATATACTGTCAAATTTTGGTAAAGAAGAAATCACCTCTGGTAGTCATTTAGAAAAACTATGCCTTATTAAAAGTGGAGTTGGTAAGGATAGTGTAAGCGATTTTACTACAAATTTAATCAAGTCTTTTTTGTTGGAATATACACAGGATTTTTCTACAAAAAACATAAACAAAAATTTTCTTAAAGAATTCAATGTAGAAAAAGTCCATTTCAACTATGAAACAAGAACGTGGGTGAATAAAAAATTCACTTTGCCATCTTATAATGATGACTTTGTACTGTTGACACCGAGAGATATTCTCACCAAAGATGAAACTTGGATTAACCGTAATGACATGATTGCTGATTTTAGAGACGTTTGTAATAGCATTCCTAATGAACAGTTGAGGGACCAACTTAGCGAATATTTTAATAGATGCCTTCCCGACAAGGCAAAGAAAAAGGATCTTGAAGCGGCTGCAGACTTAGTTATTAAAGATAATCCTACTTTCATTGACTATTATATTAAAATGAAAGAGAAGCAAAGTCGCTCTGCACATGAAAGGAGTATGGAAAAAGTTCTTGAATCAGAGAATGTTTTTATAAATAAGGTTCAAAAATTCATTGATTCAATTTTTGAGCATAACAACGATTTTTTCCACGAAAATCATGATACTTTAGAAGAATCGTATAATCGTGTTATGTATTTAAAACAAGTGATTGAAAATAACAATGGCTATAAGATTTTTTATCTGAAAGGCAACCCTATCAAGCGTGAGTCAGACTTGCAATTAATGTTTAGACTTACATGGTATGCTTCTGTATCTGATGTTAATAGTGAAGTTGACAATGGAAGGGGGCCTGTTGATTACAAAGTATCACGAGGTTCTAAAGACAAGACATTAGTTGAATTTAAATTGGCAAGCAACTCCAAGTTAAAACAAAATTTAGCCAATCAAGTTAAAGTATATGAGAAAGCAAATCAGACAAAGAAATCAATAAAGGTTATTCTGTATTTTACTGATGAAGAATTAAGTAGATTAATTTCTGTGTTCAAAGAACTTAAAATAAAAGAAGGAAAAGAACTTGTTATAATTGATGCTAGACCTAATAAGGTTTCAGCGTCAAATGTAAAGGAAGAAGATTGATTTAATTAATTTAAAACGGTCTGTTATTTAAACTGATAGACCGTATAAAATTTTAACTATATTGCTCCACATTTCTTTTCGGAGGGAGAACAACGCAACCCCCTGCATCTACGACAATACGATTGTGGGATTAGCCTTTCATTTTCCATCGTTCTAAATCCGAAAAATTCCTCTATTTTATTTAAGTCATTTGTTGCTTGTAGCTTACAGCAAGGGCAAATAGCTTGGATTTGATATGACATTCTTACATTCCTTTAAAATGGCAATTCCAATGATGCATCTGTTACCTCAAAACCTTTGCGCGCAATGCTATCCCCCGACACGCCTGCCCGATTTATGCGTCGCTTTTTAAGCAACTGCATGATGGTAGGCCGTGCCAGATGGGCTACTAAGGGTGTTGCTAGCGAGCAAAATCTGCATGCAAATCCATGCACCCTATGCATGCACACCTATTTATACTCGTCACCATGCAGAAAATCTTTAGAGTTATGACAAAAAAATCCCCGCTAGTTGGCAGGGATTGCAGAGGATTTGTGATCAGTGTCGGAATGCGGAACCGTAACGCCCCAGCGGCTGCCGTTGCCGTGTTGGCGGCGGCGGGGCGGCAATCTGTTCTGGTTCCGGTGGACTAGTAATCACCTTGACGATGTTCTCATGCGTTTTTGAAAATGCTGGAACACTCCAGATTCGTGCACTAATGATAAGCTTCCTTCACCTGTTCAGAAAGGTAGTGGCTGCTTTTAACGTGGGACGAATGGCGGCAGAACGGGCAGCTCATCATTGTTTGTTCCCCTTATCGCGACGCTTTATTTCAGCCCATTACTCAGCTTATGAACCGATGCTGGGCTGTTGTACAGATGCATATCAACACCGCTCAGGGCGGGGTTAATCACATCGCAAAAGCTCGCGCATGCGACCTTGATCAATTTCTTCACACGGTTTCAACCTGCCTACGCCATTCCAGTAGATACTGAGCGCGTCATCATTCCACGCAATAGGAGCAGGTCATGTTCATAGGCATTGATCTCGGCACGTCGGGTATCAAGGTGGTGTTAGTCGACGCGCACAGCAATGTGCTGGCCAGTCAAACGGAAAAACTCAGCGTGTCCCGGCCTAAACCGCTGTGGAGCGAGCAAGATCCTGAAGCATGGTGGCAAGCGCTAGACAGCGCAATGCAGGCGCTGAGCAAAGATCACCCTCTGCGCGACGTTAAAGCAATAGGGCTGAGTGGACAAATGCACGGTGCAACGTTGCTGGATAAGGAGTCTCGCGTGCTGCGCCCGGCCATTTTATGGAATGACGGTCGCAGCGCTGAACAGTGTCGTGAGCTGGAAGAGAGAGTGCCGAATTCACGTCACATCACCGGTAACCTAATGATGGCAGGCTTTACCGCGCCAAAACTACTTTGGGTACAGCAGCATGAACCCCATATTTTTCGCCAGGTCGCTAAAGTACTGCTGCCAAAGGATTATCTGCGCTGGCGTTTGAGTGGCGATTTCGCCACCGATCTTTCCGACGCGTCGGGCACGATGTGGCTGGATGTGGCGCAACGCGACTGGAGCGATGAAATGCTTCATGCCTGTAATCTGACGCGTGAGCAGATGCCGCGCCTGTTTGAAGGAAACGCGATCACCGGTACGCTGAATGCTGAACTCGCGACGCGCTGGAAGATGAACGCGGTGCCGCTGGCTGCGGGCGGTGGTGATAATGCCGCCGGTGCGATAGGCGTGGGCATGGCGGAGCCGGGGCAAGGCATGTTGTCGCTGGGCACATCCGGCGTCTATTTCGTCGTGAGCGACGGCTATCTCAGTAATCCCGAACGGGCGGTCCATAGCTTTTGTCATGCATTGCCGCAGCGCTGGCATTTGATGTCGGTGATCTTGAGTGCGGCGTCATGTCTTGATTGGGCCGCCGCGCTAACCGGTTGTGAAGACGTTTCGCAATTATTAAACGAAGCGGAACAGGCCAAAACGGATGTGTCACCGCTGTGGTTTTTGCCTTATCTTTCTGGCGAGCGCACGCCGCATAACAATCCTGAAGCTAAAGGCTGTTTCTTTGGTTTCACCCACCAGCATGGTCGGGCTGAACTCGCGCGTGCCGTGTTGGAAGGCGTGGGGTTCGCGTTAGCGCAAGGCATGGATGCCGTGCATGACTGTGGCGTCACGCCAGAGAGTATTATGCTGATCGGCGGTGGCGCACGCAGCGCAATGTGGCGGCAAATGTTGGCAGATATCAGCGGACAGACGCTGGATTATTGTCACGGCGGCGACGTGGGGCCTGCATTGGGCGCGGCACGTTTGGCGCAGTTGGCGGTCGATCCTGATGCTAAGGCCTCTACATTGGTGCTGGCTCAGCGCCATCAGCCTGATGCGGAACGCTTCGCTCGTTATCAGCCAATGCGCGAGACGTTTAGCCGGTTGTATCAGCAGTTACAGCCTTTAATGACGTGAGGAAGAAGTCAGTGATGGAGCAGCATCCTCTTCCCCCGCTTTGCGGGGGAAGGCCGGAATGGGGCCAGCGCACCTAGCCAAACTTAACCAATTGCGCCTAACGCATCTTCCTTGCTCTGCTTTTTCGGCAGTAAAAATAGCGTGGCGAGGATATCCAGCAGATAAATCAGCGCCAGCAAGGTAATCGCTGCAACGAAAGAGAACTTACTCGCCAACAGGCCGATCACTACTGGGCCAAAGCCGCCAACGCCGCGTCCGAGGTTGAACAATACGTTCTGCGCTGTGGCGCGCGCCTGTGGTGGGAAGGTGTCAGAAATCAGCGCGCCATAGCCGCCAATCATGCCATTCACAAACATGCCCATCAGCGCACCGGTAAACAGCATCACGGTGGGATCGCGCAGTTGCGCATAGATGATGACCATCGCCACCGCACCAAACTGATACAGCAAAAAAATCTTCCAGCGCGCAAAGCGATCCGCCAACACGCCAAACAGCCAAATACCAAACGTCATGCCGACCACGGTAACTGCCGTCCACAAGCCCGATTTGGTCAGGCTAAAGCCAAAGTTGGAGGAGAGATAGCTTGGCATCCAGATCATCAAACCGTAATAACCGAAGTTCTGTACTGAGCAAAGAATGAAGATGCCGAGGCTGGCTTTTGTGGTATCACGATCGCGAACCAACAGTTTGAGTCGCGCCATAAAAGACAAGGAAGGAACGTGCTTTACCTGCTGCGTGTAACCTTCCGGTTCGCCCATGCTGCGGCGAATGGCAAAGGAAACAATCGCAGGCAGCAAACCAACCAGGAACATGCCGCGCCAGCCAATCACGCTCAATAACGGTGGCGTGATAAACGCAGCCAGCAATACGCCAAGCTGCCAACCGATGCCCACCCACGCTGATGCGCGATTGCGCTTCTCTTCAGGCCAGGCTTCAGCAATTAACGCCATGCCGATACCGAATTCGCCCCCTAATCCCACGCCAGCCAGCGTGCGATAAGCCAACAAATCCCAGTAACCTTGCGCGACTGCGCACAGGCCGGTAAACACCGAAAAAACCAAGATGGTGATAGTCAGCATACGAATGCGGCCAAAGCGGTCGCTGAGATTGCCAAACACAATGCCGCCGATAACTGCGCCGATCAATGTCCAGGTCACTAACGACCCCGCTTGTGACGGATCAAGCGCCAGTGACACGCTAATAGCGGGCAACATAAAACCAAGGATCAGCAGATCAAATCCGTCCATGGCGTAACCACTAACGGCAGCCAGCATGGCTTTAGCAGGCGTGGCGCTCTGCCTGGAGTGGGGAGAAGAAGACATCAATTGGCACCTAAAAGGGGAAAGTGCCGCAAGTATAAAGGAGTGAGGGGGGCAACAGGAAACCCGTGCGTCAGAACAACGCACGGATTAAATCACATCAGGAAGGTTTATTGCTGCCGTCGTCACCGGAAAGCAGTTCATCTAACCGGTCACCGCCAACATGGCGGAAATCCTGACCTTTAACGAAGTAGAAGATGATTTCACAGATGTTCTGACAGCGGTCCCCGATGCGTTCAATGGCGCGAGCGCAGAACAGGGCGGTCAATACGCTTGGGATAGTGCGCGGATCTTCCATCATGTAAGTCATTAACTGACGCACAATGCCTTCGTACTCTTTATCGACTTTCTTGTCTTCACGATAGATTTCAATCGCTTCGTTAAGATCCATACGCGCAAAGGCATCCAGCACATCATGCAGCATCTGCACCGTGTGGCGGCCCAATGATTCCAGGCTCACCAACAGCGGCATATGCTGTTGACCAAACTTTTCCAGCGCGGTGCGGCTGATTTTCTCAGCCACATCACCGATGCGCTCCAGCTCAGAAATCGTTTTGATGATCGCCATCACCAAGCGCAGATCGATGGCGGTTGGCTGACGTTTGGCGATGATGCGCACGCAGGCTTCATCAATCTCCACTTCCATCATGTTGACCTTCTGGTCACCGTCGATGACGCGCTGTGCCAGTTCGCCGTCCAGATTGTGCATCGCGGTAATCGCATCCGTCAGCTGCTGCTCGACCATGCCGCCCATGATCATCACTTGGGTACGAATGTGTTCCAGCTCCGCATTGAACTGCCCGGAGATATGTTTATTCAGATTCAAATTGTCCATGGCAATCTCCTGACAAATCAGCCGTAGCGGCCAGTAATGTAATCTTCAGTTTGTTTCTGCGCAGGCTTAGTGAACAGCGTGTCGGTATCGCTGAATTCAATAAGTTCGCCCAGATACATAAATGCGGTGTGGTCGGAACAACGCGCCGCCTGCTGCATGTTGTGGGTAACAATCACCACGGTGTAATCCTGCTTCAGCTCGGTGATTAGCTCTTCAATGCGCCCGGTGGAGATCGGGTCGAGCGCGGAACAAGGCTCATCTAACAGCAGAACTTCCGGGCGAATGGCGATGCCGCGAGCAATGCACAGGCGCTGCTGCTGACCGCCGGAAAGACTGTAACCGCTCTGATGCAGCTTGTCTTTGGTTTCATTCCACAGCGCCGCTTTGGTCAGCGCCCATTGCACGCGCTCGTCCATGTCAGCCCGCGACAGCTTCTCAAACAGACGCACGCCAAAGGCAATGTTGTCATAAATCGACATCGGGAACGGGGTTGGCTTTTGAAACACCATACCCACGCGAGCGCGTAACAGCGCGATATCCTGATGCGTGGCCAAAATGTTATCGCCATCCAGCAGGATGTCCCCTTCAGCACGCTGTTCAGGGTAGAGCGAATACATTTTATTGAAGGTGCGCAGCAAGGTGGATTTGCCGCAGCCCGACGGGCCGATAAACGCCGTAACCTGATTTTTAGCAATATCCAGATTAATATTTTTCAGCGCGTGAAACTTGCCGTAATAGAAGTTCAGATTACGGACCTGAATTTTATCGGCAGATGAAGTCGCGTTACGCATTGTTCGTCTCTCTTAAACGGTGCCGCGCAAGGCAGCACCGGAAGTTAACCGTGTTTACCTTTGGCGAAAATCACACGCGCTATGATATTCAGTAGCAGCACGCACAAGGTAATAATCAGTACGCCAGCCCAGGCCAGGCTCTGCCATTCGGCAAACGGGCTCATAGCGAATTTAAAAATGGTGACCGGCAAGTTAGCCAGCGGCTGCATCATGTCGGTGCTCCAGAACTGGTTCGACAGCGCAGTAAACAGCAGCGGTGCGGTTTCACCGGCGATACGCGCGATGGCCAGCAGCACACCGGTGATAATGCCCGACACCGAGGCTTTTAGCGTGATGGCTGAGATCATCTTCCATTTTGGCGTACCCAGCGCGTAAGCCGCTTCTCGCATGGTATCGGGTACCAATCGCAGCATATTTTCCGTAGTACGGATCACGATCGGGACCTGTAACAGTGCCAATGCAATCACACCAGCCCAACCGGAGAAGTGCTGCATCTGCGCCACCACGATGGTGTAGACAAACAGGCCGACCACAATCGACGGCGCTGACAGCAGAATGTCGTTGATGAAACGAATCACTTCCGCCAACCAGTGTTTACGCCCATATTCAGCCAGGTAAACGCCCGCCAGGATGCCCAGCGGTGTACCGAAAAAGGTCGACCAGAAAATCAGCAGGCCGCTGCCCGCTAAAGCATTGGCTAAACCGCCGCCTGCCGTATTCGGTGGCGGCGTGGATTCGGTAAACAGTTCCCACGACAAACCATCCAGCCCGCGTGAAACGGTGGTATAGAGAATCCATACCAGCCAGAACAGGCCAAAAACCATGGTCAGTAGCGACAGCGTCAGCGCAATCTTGTTTTTTGTACTGCGCCAGGACTGCATTTTGCGGCGTGACTGCTCAAGCTCAGTGCGCGCCTGCAATTCAATTGTTGTCATGAGCGCGCTCCTTCACTTTTCGCCAGGCGTAAAATCATCAATTTAGAAATCGCCAAAACGATAAACGTGATCACAAACAGGATCAGACCCAGCTCCATCAGTGCGGCAACGTGAACGCCGGACTCTGCCTCCGCGAACTCATTCGCCAACGCCGAGGTAATGCTGTTACCCGGCATAAACAACGAGGCACTATCGAGTTGGTAGGTGTTCCCGATGATAAAGGTCACTGCCATGGTTTCACCGAGGGCGCGGCCCAGCCCCAACATGATGCCGCCAATCACACCGTTTTTGGTGAACGGCAGCACGATGCGCCAGATCACTTCCCAAGTGGTGCAACCGATGCCGTAAGCAGACTCTTTCATCATCACCGGGGTTTGCTCAAACACATCACGCATCACCGAGGCGATGTAAGGGATGATCATGATGGCGAGGATCACGCCTGCCGCGAGGATACCAATACCGAAAGCCGGGCCGGTAAACAGCTCGCCAACAATCGGAATGCCTGACAGCACTTCACCCACCGGCGTCTGAAAGTACTCTGCAAACAGCGGAGCGAAAACAAACAGGCCCCACATGCCGTAAACGATACTTGGAATGGCCGCCAGCAATTCGATGGCAGTACCGAGCGGGCGACGTAACCAGTTCGGAGAGAGTTCAGTCAGGAACAGCGCAATACCAAAACTCACCGGTACCGCAATGACCAAGGCGATGACAGAGGTAACGATAGTGCCGTAGATCGGTACCAGCGCACCAAATTGTTCGTTAGGCGCATCCCAGGTTTTGGTCCATAAAAATGAGAAACCAAATTTCTGAATGCTTGGCCAGGAGGAGATAATCAGGGAGACAATAATGCCGCCCATCAGCAACAGCACAATGATCGCGGAGAGTTTTACCAGCGCGCCGAAAATCTTGTCGCCTTGCTTGCCTGGAGCTTTGAATGCCGGCTTCGTTGCAGCCATAGAAGTCTCAGTCTTCAGAGGTTATCAGGGCGGCTCAACGCCGCCCATGAGGTCTGAACGAACAGATGTCCGATCAGGGTCATTCACTTACTGGTAAAGCGCTTTGCCAGAACTGTCTTTGATATTGGCTTTCCAGGCAGAGCGAATTTGTTCAGTCACGCTGTCTGGCAAGGTGGCGTAATCCAGGCTGGTGGCGGTTTTATCACCATTTTTATAGGCCCAGTCGAAGAACTTCAGCACTTCGCTACCTTTGTCAGCGTTAGCCTGATCCTTGTACAGCAAAATGAACGTGGTTGAAGAGATTGGCCAGGCGTCGTCGCCTTTCTGGAACGTCAGATCCTGGGCAAAAGATTTGCTCCAGTCTGCGCCTTTCGCGGCATTGCTGAAGCTGGTTTCGCTTGGTGCAACCGCTTTGCCATCGGCATCCATCAGCTTGGTGTACGTCAGGTTGTTCTGTTTGGCATAGGCATATTCAACGTAACCAATTGAACCAGGCAGACGCTGTACAAACGCCGCCACGCCATCGTTCCCTTTTCCGCCTAAACCGGTCGGCCAGTTAACGGTGTTGCCTTTACCAATTTTGCTGTTCCACTCTTCATTCACTTTCGCCAGGTAGCTGGTGAAAACGAATGAGGTGCCGGAACCGTCAGCGCGGCGAACCACGTTGATGTTAGTTTCTGGCAGTTTGACGCCTGGGTTCAGCTTGGTAATCGCCGGATCGTTCCACTTTTTAATGGTGCCCAGATAGATGTCGCCGACGGTTTTGCCATCCAGCGTCAGTTCGCCCGATTTGATGCCCGGCAGGTTAACCGCCAGCACTACACCACCGATCACGGTTGGAAACTGGAACAGGCCATTTTTTTGCAGATCTTCATCTTTCATTGGCGCATCTGACGCACCAAAATCCACGGTCTTGGCGATAATTTGTTTCACGCCACCCGAAGAACCAATACCCTGATAGTTGATTTTGCTACCTGTGGCTTGCTGATATTCTGCTGCCCACTTGGCATAAACCGGCGCCGGGAACGTCCCGCCTGCGCCCGTCAGATCGGTGGCTGCATAAGCAGAGACCGCGCTTACGGCGAAGGTGGCGGCGAGGATTCGGGCTACGGTGCTACGCATCAGTGTCATGTTCCCTCCAGGGGAGTTAATCTCAGGCTCAAAGCCGTTTTAGTAAGATTTTGTGATTGCTGCTGGAGGGAAAATAGGACAGTTTGGTTACAGTGAAATGTACGAAATATGACAGTTATATGACAGCGTGCAGAAATGAAGCGGGCCCACATCGGGGCCCGTTTTTTATTCCACCGTAACCGATTTTGCCAGGTTACGCGGTTGGTCGACGTCGGTGCCTTTGATCAACGCGACGTGATAAGAGAGCAGTTGGAGCGGCACGGTGTAGAAGATTGGCGCAATCACCTCTTCCACATGCGGCAATGGAATGATCTTCATTCCTTCGCTGTCGCTGAAACCGGCATCTTGATCGGCAAACACATACAGCAAACCGCCGCGTGCGCGAACTTCCTCTATGTTCGACTTCAGTTTTTCCAGCAGCTCATTGTTCGGCGCGACCACAATCACAGGCATATCCGCATCAATCAGTGCCAGCGGGCCATGTTTCAGTTCACCTGCCGCATAGGCTTCTGCATGAATATAGGAGATCTCTTTCAATTTCAGCGCCCCTTCCATCGCGATCGGGTATTGATCGCCACGGCCAAGGAACAGCGCATGATGTTTATCAGAGAAACCTTCAGCCAGGTTTTCGATCAGCTTATCCTGCGCCAGCATCTGTTCAATGCGGCTTGGCAGCGCTTGTAGACCGTGCACAATTTCATGTTCAGTCTCAACAGACATACCATTCAGGCGACCCAGCTTTGCCACCAGCATCAGCAACACAGCGAGCTGGGTAGTAAACGCTTTGGTCGATGCCACACCGATTTCAGTGCCCGCTTTGGTCATTAACGCTAAATCAGATTCACGCACCAGCGATGAACCCGCTACGTTGCACACCGCCAACGAACCGAGATAGCCCAGCTCTTTAGACAGGCGCAGCGCGGCCAGCGTGTCGGCAGTTTCACCCGACTGTGACAAGGTGATCAGCAGGCTATTTTTGCGCACCGCCGATTTGCGATAGCGAAATTCAGAGGCGATTTCCACATCACAAGGAATATTAGCCAGCGACTCAAACCAGTAGCGCGACACCATCCCCGAGTTGTATGACGTGCCGCAGGCAATAATCTGGATATGCTCAACCTGGCTCAGCAATGTTTCGGCTTGTGGGCCCAATTCGCTGAGATCAACTTCTCCGTGGCTAAAACGACCGGTTAAGGTGTTTTTGATCGCCATTGGCTGCTCGTAAATCTCTTTCTGCATATAGTGGCGATAGATGCCTTTGTCACCCGCATCGTACTGCACGTTCGATTCAATTTCTGCACGCGTGACCTGCTGGCCTGCGCGATCAAGAATAGTCACGTCGCGGCGAGTCACTTCAGCGATATCGCCCTCTTCCAGGTAGATGAAGCGACGCGTTACCGGCAGCAGCGCCAGCTGATCGGAGGCGATAAAGTTTTCGCCCACGCCACGTCCAATCACCAGCGGACTGCCCGAACGAGCCGCCACCAGCAGCGAGGGATCGCGGCTGTCCATGATTACCATGCCATACGCACCACGCAGCTGAGGAATGACACGCAATACCACTTCACGCAGCGATCCGCCCTGCTTCTGCTCCCAATGCACCAGATGCGCCACCACTTCGGTATCGGTTTCTGAGGCAAAGTGATAACCGCGACCGATCAGCAATTCACGCAGCGGTTCATGGTTCTCAATAATGCCGTTGTGCACGATGATGATGTGCTCTGAAATATGCGGATGCGCATTGGCCTCTGAGGGTTCACCGTGCGTTGCCCAACGCGTGTGAGCAATCCCGGTACCCCCGATTAGCGGCTGCTGTTCTGCGGCTTCAGCCAGTTTGTGTACTTTTCCTAAACGACGCAGGCGCGTGACGTGCCCTTGGCGATCCACCACGGCCAAACCTGCCGAGTCATACCCGCGATACTCAAGACGACGCAGACCCTCTAACAGAATTTCTGCGATATCGCGTTGTGCTACTGCACCAACAATTCCACACATAATAGTTTCCTGACTTCATGGCTCTTCGCCATTTTCGTTGTCATACGACCTGATTTCCGGCTTTGCCGGTTCCCCGAGCCTTGTAGAGAGTGGGGATTATAGTTTTGGACGTGCAGCGGCTCGCTCAAGGCGAGCCGTAAAAAAATTTATTTTTTCTTCTGCGGACGTTGCCATCCCGCTTTGTGATTCTGCTCTTTACGGTTATAGACCAGCTCAGCGCCAGTGACATCCTTCATTACCGTGGTACCTGCCGCGATTGTCGCCCCCGCAGCCACCGTTACCGGTGCGACCAGTTGCGTATCCGAACCAACAAAGACGTCATCACCGATAATAGTTTTAGACTTATTCGCGCCGTCGTAATTACAAGTGATGGTACCTGCGCCAATGTTTACATTAGCGCCAATCTCAGCGTCGCCCAGATAAGAGAGGTGGCCTGCTTTAGAGCCTTTGCCCAAGCGCGCTTTTTTCATTTCGACAAAGTTGCCAACGTGCGCGGCTTGCGCCAGCTCGCTGCCGGGACGCAGGCGAGCGAAAGGACCCACCGTACATTCCTGAGCGAGATTCGCATCCTCGATCACCGAATAGGGGCTGATTTCGCAATCATCGCCAATCACACTGTTTTTAATGATGCAGCCCGCACCGATTTTAACGCGATGGCCCAACGTCACCTGACCTTCAATAATGACGTTAGTATCGATTTCGATATCGCGACCGTGTGCCAGCGTACCGCGCAGATCAAAGCGCGCCGGATCGCGCAGCATAACCCCAGCCAACAGCAGCTTCTCCGCTTGTTCAGCTTGATAGGTGCGTTCCAGGGTTGCGAGTTGCAGGCGGTTATTCACGCCATCCGTTTCGCTGATGCGTGCCGGATGCACCGCATTGATCAGTCGGCCTTCCTGGTGCGCTAACGCAATAATGTCAGTGATGTAATATTCACCCTGCGCATTGTTGTTGGTGAGCTGTGCCAACCAGCGTTTTAAATCACCGCCATTGGCGATCAGGATGCCAGTGTTGATTTCATTAATAGAGAGTTGTGTAGGTGTGGCGTCTTTTTGTTCAATAATTCCAACGATTGTTTCATTCTCACGCACAATGCGGCCATATCCGCTTGGATTATCTAGCACTACTGTGAGTAATCCGATACCACCTTGTGGTTTCGCATCACGTAAACGCTGTAACGTGGCCTCTGATATAAGAGGAACGTCTCCGTACAGCATCAGAATGTCTTCATCGTCGGCAAAAAATGGCGCTGCCTGCTGCATTGCATGGCCAGTGCCTAATTGCTCAGCCTGTAATACCCAGTTCAAGGCACTGTCGGTTAACGTTGCTTTGAGTCGATCGCCGCCGTGCCCATAAACCAGATGAACATGCTGCGCACCAAGACCTTTGGCGGCGTCAATCACATGCTGAACCATCGGCTTACCTGCCAAAGTATGTAAAACTTTTGGCACATCGGAATACATACGTGTGCCCTTGCCAGCGGCAAGGATCACCACACTCATCGCGCTAATAGACATAATCATCCTGACTGAATTTTTGACTGCGGAAAGTTAAACGGTTTAGGGTTGAGATTACTACATTTTTCTCGGGCCGAAATTAGGTAGGCTCTTGCTTCATGGCTTTTAGACAAAAAAAATGCCAGCCCAAAGGGCTGGCATTTCGTGACGCATAAAGCCGGATTACATCGCTTTTTTGGTCAGCTCGATCACGCGCAGTTTAGCAATGGCTTTCGCCAGCTCGGCAGAGGCTTGAGCATAATCCACGTCGCCGTGGCTGCTGTTGATGTGCTCTTCTGCTTTACGTTTTGCTTCCAGAGCACGCGCTTCGTCCAGATCGGTACCGCGAATTGCGGTATCGGCCAGAACGGTGCTGCTACCCGGCTGCACTTCCAGCACGCCGCCAGAGAGGTAAATAAACTCCTCTTCGCCGTGCTGTTTCACGATACGGATCATTCCAGGCTTAATGGCAGTCAGAAGCGGGGCGTGACCAGGAAAAATCCCCAGCTCACCTTCGCTACCTGACACCTGGATTTTCTGTACCAGACCAGAGAATAACTGCTGCTCTGCGCTGACAACATCCAGGTGATAAGTCATAGCCATATCTTTCCTCCCGGGAAACCGTTATTACAGTTTCTTCGCTTTTTCTACCGCTTCGTCGATAGAACCGACCATGTAGAAAGCCTGCTCTGGCAGGTGGTCGAATTCACCGTCCATGATGCCTTTAAAGCCACGGATGGTGTCTTTCAGCGAAACGTATTTGCCCGGTGAACCGGTAAATACTTCGGCCACGAAGAACGGCTGAGACAGGAAGCGCTGAATCTTACGCGCACGTGCCACCAGCAGTTTGTCTTCTTCAGACAGCTCGTCCATACCAAGGATGGCGATGATGTCTTTCAGTTCTTGATAACGCTGCAGCAGTGACTGCACGCCACGAGCAACATCGTAGTGCTCCTGACCAACAACCAACGGATCCAGCTGACGGCTGGTAGAGTCCAGCGGATCAACTGCTGGGTAGATACCCAGAGAAGCGATCTGACGGCTCAGCGTTACGGTTGAGTCTAAGTGGGCGAAGGTGGTCGCTGGAGACGGGTCAGTCAAGTCATCCGCAGGAACGTAAACGGCCTGAACAGAGGTGATTGAACCGGTCTTGGTGGAGGTAATACGCTCCTGCAACACACCCATCTCTTCTGCCAGCGTTGGCTGATAACCTACCGCAGATGGCATACGACCCAACAGAGCAGATACTTCCGTACCGGCCAGGGTATAACGATAGATGTTGTCGATGAACAGCAGAACGTCGCGGCCTTCATCACGGAATTTTTCCGCCATGGTCAGACCGGTCAGTGCAACGCGCAGACGGTTACCCGGCGGCTCGTTCATCTGGCCATACACCAGTGCAACTTTATCGATAACGTTGGAGTCAGTCATTTCGTGGTAGAAGTCGTTACCCTCACGAGTACGCTCACCCACACCAGCAAATACCGAATAACCTGAGTGCTCAGCCGCGATGTTACGGATCAGCTCCATCATGTTTACGGTTTTACCTACACCCGCACCACCGAACAGACCGACTTTACCGCCCTTAGCGAACGGACACATCAGGTCGATAACCTTGATGCCGGTTTCCAGCAATTCCTGCGAGTTTGACTGATCTTCATAAGAAGGTGCTGCGCGGTGAATAGAGGCGATCTCTACTGCACTGCCGTCTTCTTCTTTCAGCTCGCCTTTCATGTCGATTGGCTCGCCCAGCACGTTCATGATACGGCCCAGGGTCGCTTTACCGACGGGAACCTGAATCGGTTTCTGCAGGTCGTTAACTGCCAGACCACGCTTCAGACCGTCAGACGTACCCATTGCGATGGTACGTACTACGCCGCCGCCCAGCTGCTGCTGTACTTCCAGCACCAGACGAGCATCACCATTCTGAACCTCGAGGGCGCTGTACACTTTTGGTACCGCGTCCTGAGGGAATTCGACGTCAACAACGGCGCCGATAATCTGGACAATCTTTCCAGTTGCCATCTTGAATCCTCTACCTAATTCCAAACCTGGTTAAACCGCGGAGGCCCCCGAGACGATCTCGGTAAGTTCCTGGGTGATGCTGGCCTGACGAGCTTTGTTGTATACCAACTGCAGCTCTTTGATCAGATTTCCGCCGTTATCGGTTGCGGCTTTCATCGCTACCATACGTGCGGCCTGCTCACTGGCCAGATTTTCCACCACACCCTGATACACCTGCGATTCGACATAACGACGCAGCAGGGTATCCAGCAGCGCTTTCGGATCGGGTTCGTACAGGTAATCCCAGGTCTTCGCCTTCATCTCTGCTTCACCTTCCGCTGGCGGTAACGGCAGCAGTTGGGTAATGGTCGGAGTCTGAGACATGGTGTTATTAAACTTGTTGCTGACGATATACAGCTTGTCGATGCGGCCTTCATCATAAGCCTGCAACATCACTTTTACTGGGCCAATCAGTTCTGACAGGGAAGGTTTATCTCCCATGCCGCTGACTTGCGCCACGATGTTGCCACCTACAGAGCCGAAGAATGACATCCCTTTGGAACCGATAATCGCCAGATCGCTCTGCACGCCTTTATCAGACCAGGATTTCATCTCTGCCAGCAATTTTTTGAACAGGTTAATGTTCAAACCACCACAAAGCCCGCGGTCAGTTGAAACGACCAGGTAGCCGACGCGCTTGACGTCACGCTCTTGCAGGTAAGGGTGCTTGTATTCCAGATTACCTAACGCAAGGTGACCAATCACTTTGCGCATGGTGTCTGCATACGGACGGCTGGCTGCCATGCGTTCCTGCGTTTTACGCATTTTGGAGGCGGCGACCATTTCCATCGCTTTGGTGATCTTCTGCGTATTTTTTACGCTTCCGATCTTACTACGTATCTCTTTTGCGCCGGCCATTAGCTTCTCCTCAAAGCCTTGCGGCTTGCCTTTTCAGACAAGCCGCCAGACATTACCAGGACTGGGTTGCTTTGAACGTATCGAGCAGGCCTTTCAGCTTCGCTTCGATTTCGTTGTTAAAGTTGCCAGATTGGTTGATTTCCTGCATCAGCTCGGCGTGATCGCGATCGGCGAAGGCCAGCAGTGCAGCTTCGAAGCTGCCGATTTTAGCAATTTCAACGTCGTTCAGATAACCGCGCTCAGCAGCGAACAGAACCAGACCCTGTTGCGCAACAGACATCGGCGCATACTGTTTCTGCTTCAGCAGCTCGGTCACTTTCTGACCGTGGCTCAGCTGTTTACGGGTTGCATCGTCCAGATCAGAAGCGAACTGCGAGAACGCAGCCAGTTCACGATACTGTGCCAGCGCGGTACGAATACCACCGGACAGTTTCTTGATGATCTTGGTCTGCGCTGCACCACCCACACGGGATACCGAAATACCTGGGTTAACGGCCGGACGAATACCGGAGTTAAACAGGTTGGATTCCAGGAAGATCTGACCATCAGTAATCGAGATTACGTTGGTCGGAACGAACGCAGAAACGTCACCCGCCTGAGTTTCGATGATTGGCAGCGCGGTCAGAGAACCGGTTTGGCCTTTCACTTCACCGTTGGTGAAACGCTCAACGTAATCAGCGCTTACGCGTGATGCACGTTCCAGCAGACGAGAGTGGAGATAGAACACGTCGCCAGGGAAAGCTTCACGACCTGGTGGACGGCGCAGCAGCAGTGAAATTTGACGGTAAGCGATAGCCTGCTTAGACAGGTCATCGTACACGATCAGTGCATCTTCACCGCGGTCACGGAAGTATTCGCCCATCGCACAACCTGCGTACGGAGACAGATACTGCAGTGCTGCAGATTCTGAAGCAGAAGCAACCACCACGATGGTGTTCGCCAATGCGCCATGCTCTTCCAGCTTACGCACCACGTTAGAAATGGTTGATGCTTTCTGACCAATCGCAACGTAGACACATTTAATGCCTGAATCACGCTGGTTGATAATGGCATCGATCGCCATCGCGGTTTTACCGGTCTGACGGTCACCGATGATCAGCTCACGCTGGCCACGGCCGATTGGAATCATCGCATCGACAGATTTGTAACCGGTTTGAACCGGCTGGTCGACTGACTGACGGTCGATAACACCCGGAGCAATCACTTCAACTGGCGAGAAGCCGTCGTTGTCGATTGCGCCTTTACCGTCAATAGGTGCACCCAGAGTGTTCACCACGCGGCCCAGCAGGCCACGGCCAACTGGAACTTCCAGGATACGGCCAGTACACTTAACTTTCATGCCTTCGGCAAGGTCAGAGTACGGACCCATCACCACTGCACCTACAGAGTCACGCTCGAGGTTCAGGGCGATAGCGTAACGGCTACCCGGCAGGGCAATCATCTCACCCTGCATGACATCGGCCAGGCCGTGTACGCGGATGATACCGTCACTTACAGAAACGATAGTACCTTCGTTGTGAGCTTCACTCACGACATTGAACTGAGCAATGCGCTGCTTGATCAGTTCGCTGATTTCGGTGGAATTCAGTTGCATATGCTCCAGTCCCCTTAAGACTGCAAGACGTCTGCCAGACGCTCAAGACGGCCGCGTACGCTGCCATCAATCACTAGATCACCCGAACGGATGATCACGCCTGCCATTACGGACTTATCAATTTTGCAATTCAGCTTAACTTTGCGTGACAGACGTTTTTCCATCGCGGTGCTGATTTTAGTCAGCTGGTCGTCACTCAGTGTACTGGCAGAAATCACGTCAACTTCCGCTGTCGCTTCATGGGCGTCACGCAGTTGAATGAATTGATCCAGTACAGCTGGAAGCGCTGTCAAACGTCCGTTTTCCGCCATCACCTTAATCAGGTTCTGCGCGGGTTCATCCAGTTGATCACCACAGACTGCGTTGAAAGAAGCAGACAAAGCTTCCGGCGCCAAAGCACCGGAAAGGAGTTCTGCCATCTGTTCATTGCGAGCCACTTCTGCGGCAAACGCCAACATTTTTTGCCAGCGTTCAATACTTTGATGCTCAACAGCAAAGTCAAAAGCTGCTTTGGCGTAGGGGCGAGCTACAGTAATTAGATCAGACATCAGCCCCTCCCTCCTTACAGTTCAGCGACCAGTTTATCAACGATGTCGCTGTTAGCAGCTTCATCCACGGAACGTTCGATGATCTTCTCGGCACCAGCTATTGCCAGCAACGCGACTTGCTTACGCAGTTCTTCACGTGCACGTTTACGCTCAGCATCAATTTCAGCCTGCGCTTGTTCAACGATTCGATTACGTTCGTTCTCAGCTTCGGTTTTGGCTTCGTCCATGATCTGCGCGCGACGCTTGTTCGCTTGCTCGATAATGACCTGGGCTTCTTCTTTGGCTTTTTTCAGCTGGTCGGTCGCATTAGCCTGCGCGAGATCCAAATCTTTCTTCGCGCGTTCAGCAGAAGCAAGGCCTTCAGCAATTTCTTTCTGGCGCTTTTCGATGGCAGCCATAATCGGTGGCCATACGTACTTCATGCAGAACGCGACAAACAGGATGAACGCGATGGCCTGGCCGAGGATTGTTGCATTAATGTTCACAGCACAATGCCTCTAATTAAGTATTTAACTTTTCTGCCGTTATCAAAGATAAACGGCAGAATCCGTTCACTCGTACACAACATGTGATGAGTGAACAAAGGGCTTTAGGCGACAGCAAACATCACGTAGAGACCCAGACCAACAGCGATCATCGGGATTGCATCCACCAGACCCATTACAACAAAGAACTGCGTGCGCAGCAGAGGAATCAGGTCAGGCTGACGAGCAGCGCCTTCCAGGAATTTTCCTCCGAGGATGCCGATACCGATCGCAGCACCGATTGCCGCCAGGCCCATCATCACAGCGGCAGCCATGTACAGCAGATCCATATTCAGGTTTTCCATGACAGTCTCCAGTTTGTTTCAGTTAAACGCTTAGTGTTGAGAAAAAAATCAATGTTCTTCAGATGCCATCGACAGATAGACAATCGTGAGGACCATGAAAATGAAAGCCTGTAGCGAAATGATCAGGATGTGGAAAATGGCCCAAGGCACATTCAGCAACCACTGTGACCACCACGGCAACAGACCGGCAATAAGGATAAAGATCAGCTCACCCGCATACATGTTACCGAACAGTCGCAAACCGAGAGAAACCGGTTTAGACAGCAGGCTCACACCTTCCAAAATCAGGTTGATAGGGATGAAGATCGGGTGATTAAAAGGCTGCAGCGTCAGCTCTTTCGTGAAGCCGCCAATGCCTTTCATTTTGATGCTGTAGAACAGAATCAAAATAAATACGCCCAACGCCATAGACAACGTGATGTTCACGTCTGCAGACGGCACGACGCGCAGCGCCGGCAGGCCTAAGAAATGCTCACCAATATATGGCAGCAGATCGATAGGTAGCAGATCCATGAAGTTCATCAAGAAGACCCAGACAAAAATTGTCAGAGCCAGCGGGGCGATAAGTTTGCTCTTACCGTGATACATGTCGCGAACGTTGTCATCAACGAACCCAACAACCAACTCGATAGCCGCTTGTAATTTCCCTGGCACACCGCTGGTGACGGTTTTCGCCACTTTACGGAACAACACCAGGAAAACCAGTCCCAGCACCAGAGAGAAAAACATGGAATCGATATTTAATACCCAGAACGTCGCGGGAGCGTCGTGCGGATTCACTAACTCGAAAGTACGCAGGTCCAGCTGAAGGTTATTCAGATGGTGTCCTATGTATTCTTGCGGAGTAGAGATTTCTCCTGCAGCCATGATGCCTCTTACCCTTTGTTGTTAATTACCGCCGGTGCCAACATCTGAACCACCAGCACCGATAACCAGGTTATTCCGAGAGGCCAGAAGACCGCTCCGAATACACCCAACGCCACAATGAGCAAAATGATGGTCGCGAACACTTTGGCTATTTCACCCAAAGCGAAGCTCCACGCGACTCGCCCCGAAGCCGGGGTTTGCCCCTGCAGGCGCCAGGCTAAAAACAAAAACAACACGTTTGGCAGCCAGGCTGCCGCTCCGCCAGCCAGAGCAGAAACGCCCCAGTGGACATCTTTCAGAGCAAAGAGTGCACCGATGATGACAGTCGTCACCAGCTGAATAACCAGCAGGGTTCGGGCGTATTTCACACTGTAAAGAGACACTGACATGACGCTGATACTCTCCTGCCCCGTTAGGGGTATGTCGCGTGTCGTATAAGACTGCCTTTACTCATTTGAGTCAAGCAGCAAAAGCCGTGCAAATTATACGGGCCGCACCTGCGATTTCAATCGCTAAGTAGCGAAAAGGTGAACAATTATTTAAATTTCTTTCCGAGCGCCTATTTTTCCAAAGATTAATCCGCTGGAATTGGCAGGCCATCTACTGAAAATGCAGCCAGGACTTGCTTTTAAAGCGTGCTTTAGATCACATAATAAGCATCTGACCTACAATAACTTTTGTGACAATACCCAATTTACCGTTTTTAACAGGCAGTTATTTATTTAACTATCATCAAGTTATAAATAGTGTCAGGTCGCAAATCTCTTATTATCGATAAAAACATGTTGTTGACATCGAAGAGTGCAATAAGAGTGCGTAATTCATATTACGCACGCCAAGTTATTACTGCGATATATTTTCCGACGTGACTATCAGTATTCAGATGAACGGCAATATAAGTGATCTTTCTGATAAATAATTGTGAATTAAAGGTTAAATGTAACAGAGTTTTTCGGATAATTTCCGTTGGCTTTTTTAACCTTATTCCTGCGCACCTTTAATAAAAAACGCGCACGATAAAAGAATCAACTGCCGTTTTTTTAGCCACATTTTTTGCTAAGACGAAACCTTAACCTTCCCTTAATCCACAATCTTTAAATGCCTATTCGCGACCAATGATGACCAGATGACGTTCACCATCCAACTGAGGCACTTTCAACTCGACAACAGCATCTAACGTGTATCCGGCAGGCAACGAAGCAATCTCATCGTCTGGGCGAACGCCTTTCAAAGCAAAGAAGCGTCCTTCTGGCGCAGGCAGATGATGACACCAGTTCACCATGTCCTCCAGCGAGGCAAAAGCGCGGCTAATAACGCCATCAAAAGGCGGCTCCGAAGGAAACTCCTCCACCCTACTCTGCACAGGCGTGATGTTTTCGAGACCAAGTTCGTGCTGTACCTGCCGTAAAAACCGTACACGCTTTCCCAAACTATCAAGCAGCGTGAAATGTGCTTCTGGCATGACGATCGCCAGCGGAATGCCTGGCAAGCCCGGCCCGGTCCCTACATCAATAAAGCGCGAGCCTTTCAAATGTGGTGCAACGACGATGCTGTCGAGAATGTGGCGCACCAACATTTGCTGTGGATCGCGTACTGACGTCAGGTTGTAAGCTTTATTCCACTTATCCAGCAGCGATACGTAGCCAATCAGCTGCTGTTTTTGTTGATCGGAGAGGGAAATATTAGCTGCTTGCAGCAGCGAGGTGAGTTTGTTAATCACAGCGTGAGTCCAGTCAGCGGGGGCGAGTTGCCTCGCCCCGTTTCAGGTCAGGCGCTTTTGCGCAGCAGACCCTGTTTTTTCAAATAGATGAGCAAAATCGAGATGGCGGCTGGTGTGATACCAGAAATGCGTGAAGCCTGACCGATTGACGTCGGTTTATGATCGTTCAGTTTGGCAATCACTTCATTCGACAAGCCATTAACCTGACGATAATCGAGATCGACCGGCAGTAAGGTATTTTCATTACGCTGCTGGCGATCAATCTCTTCCTGCTGACGCGCAATGTAACCTTCGTACTTTACCTGAACCTCAACCTGTTCAGCAGCCTGCGCATCTGACAGAGCTGGGCCAAACCCGTTCAACGTCATCAATTTCAGATACGTCAGTTCTGGACGACGCAGCAGATCTTCACCGCTGGCTTCTTTAGTCAACGGCGCGCTCAGCACGGTATTCACGTCAGCAACGTTTTCTGATTTCGGGTGTACCCAGATATCACGTAGACGCTGACGCTCTTGCTCAATGGATTCCAGTTTCTGATTAAAACGCGCCCAGCGAGCGTCATCCACTAAACCGAGCTCGCGGCCAGTTTCAGTCAAACGCAGATCGGCATTGTCTTCACGCAGCATCAAACGATACTCCGCGCGTGAAGTGAACATGCGATACGGCTCTTTGGTGCCAAGCGTGCAGAGGTCGTCAACCAACACGCCCAGATAAGCTTGATCGCGACGTGGAGCCCAGCCTTCTTTGTCGGCAGACTGACGTGCGGCGTTCAGACCTGCTAATAATCCCTGCGCGGCGGCTTCTTCATAACCGGTAGTGCCGTTGATTTGTCCGGCAAAGAACAGGCCGTGAATATATTTGCTTTCCAGCGTCTGCTTAAGATCGCGCGGATCGAAGAAATCATACTCAATGGCATAGCCTGGGCGAATGATCTTCGCATTTTCCAGCCCTTGCATAGAGCGAACGATCTGCATCTGTACATCAAACGGCAAGCTGGTTGAGATGCCGTTTGGATAAATTTCGTTACTGGTCAAGCCTTCAGGCTCAAGGAAGATCTGGTGCGCATTACGATCGGCAAAGCGCATCACTTTATCTTCGATCGATGGGCAATAACGTGGGCCGATCCCTTCGATGATCCCAGCATACATTGGGCTACGATCGAGGTTATTGCGGATCACGTCATGGGTTTTTTCGTTGGTATATGTGATCCAGCACGGTACCTGTTGAGGATGCTGTGAAGCATTCCCCATGAACGAGAACACCGGCATTGGATTATCGCCATGCTGCGGCGACAACACGCTAAAGTCGATGGATCGTGCGTCAATACGCGGCGGCGTACCGGTTTTAAGGCGGTTTACACGCAGTGGTAAAGCTCGCAGGCGTTTTGCCAGCGGGATGGAAGGTGGATCGCCAGCACGGCCACCGCTGTAGTTATCCAGCCCGATATGAATTTTTCCATCGAGGAAAGTCCCTACCGTAAGAACCACCGTTTTTGCACGGAACTTCAGGCCCATTTGCGTCACAGCACCCACGACACGATCGTTCTCGACAATCAGATCGTCAACCGCCTGCTGGAAGATCATCAGGTTGGGTTGGTTCTCAAGTGCAGTACGTACTGCCTGACGGTAAAGCACGCGATCCGCCTGAGCACGTGTCGCTCGGACGGCGGGCCCTTTACTCGCGTTTAGTATCCTAAACTGAATACCTGCCTGGTCGATCGCACTGGCCATCAAACCGCCTAAGGCATCCACTTCCTTCACCAAATGTCCTTTGCCAATGCCACCGATCGCCGGATTACAGGACATTTGTCCAAGCGTATCAATGTTATGGGTGAGTAACAGGGTTTGCTGACCCATTCGAGCAGCAGCCATAGCGGCTTCTGTACCCGCATGACCACCACCAATTACGATGACGTCAAAAGGATCTTGATAAAACATGAAGTGGTACCTCGTTGATGGACATTCAGGGATCGTTCTCCCTTGGGCCGTGGATTCTACTTAAATTCAGCGCAGGGGGAAAGCGATGGGATCGTCAGTGTTTAAAAGAAAGGATCTTTATTCTGTATATGATCTTCTTGTTAGATCTCTTATTAGGATCGCGATCTGTTGTGGATATGTCTCAAAAAAGCTCATGAAACAACAGGATGTATAAGATCACTAGCTGTTAATGATCGGTGATCCTGCAACGTATAACCTGAGATCAAAATGGCTAGTTATCCACAGCTCAAAAAATAGACTTGGGTTGTTCTTTGGATAACTACTGGTTATACGCAGGAAAAAGGGGTAGTTATCCACAATCAGATGGCTTTCAAATGCATAAAATCAGCATCTTCCACTGGGGATCGTGGCTAATTCCCGATCCTCAGCCAGATCAAATCAAGCTTTTCCAGTCCGCGATCCACTCTTCAGCTGGATCTTCAGGAATCTCATGCTCAAGAACATCGATTTCCAGGCGCTCGCCAATACGTTGAGCACCACGCACGATCAATAGCGTTTCTATATTACGGATCGCGCCACAAAAAAGATCGTACTCGTGATTGCCAATACCAACGGCACCGAAGCGCACGCCAGACAGATCGGGCTGGCTTTCATTAATAGCGTCATAAAACGGCACAAGATTATCAGGCAGTTCACCTGCGCCGTGAGTAGAGGAGACAATCAGCCAGACGCCTTCCTGCGGCACTTCATCCAGTTCCGGCCCATGCAGCATCTGCGTTGAGAAGCCAGCTTCCTGCAATTTTTCTTCGAGATGTTCAGCGACATATTCGGCGCTTCCCAAGGTGCTGCCACTGATTAAAGTAATATCGGCCATCATGCTCTCCTGAACTAAAGGCGAGCATTGTACGCTGTGATCAAGCAGTGATCCACCTGTGGACAACAGGGTTAATAGATCGGAGGATGCGAACGCAGCCGTTGGGAGACGGCGCATTCACAGGGGATAAGGTTGTGCACAAGGCAGGGGATGGATCAGGGTTTGATGGTGCGCATGATCGGGTTTTGCAGCGAGATCAGCGTTTCAGTCGACTGAATTTCGTCAATTGTCTGTATCTTGTTGATCAGTACCTGCTGCAGCGCATCAATAGAACGACACATCACTTTAATGAAGATGCTGTAATGGCCGGTGGTATACCAGGCTTCAACAACTTCATCCAGTGCATCAAGCTTGCTCAGCGCAGCAGGATAATCGCGGGCACTTTTCAGGATAATGCCGATAAAACAGCACACATCGAAGCCCAACTGTCGTGGATCGATTTCAACGCGCGTACCTAGAATAATTCCAGCCTGTTTCATCTTTTCTACGCGCACATGAATGGTGCCCGGACTGACGTTGAACTGTTTTGCCAGTTCAGCATATGCCGTGCGTGCGTTGTCCAGCAGCGCATTCAAAATGCCGCGATCCAGGTTA
The DNA here is from genome assembly GCF_036663535.1 of Pantoea sp. T14. Lineage (NCBI taxonomy): Bacteria > Pseudomonadati > Pseudomonadota > Gammaproteobacteria > Enterobacterales > Erwiniaceae > Pantoea > Pantoea sp. T14. The sequence goes on along the minus strand of NZ_JAWUEB010000005.1, from coordinate 17,738 downwards.
TCCAGTTGCAGATGTTCGGCCATTGCCATCCTCTTTATGTTACTTCTTCATTGAACTGTTGAGAATGTGCAGCAAAACGGGGGATTAGGCAATGTATCGGCAGCGGTGAATACCGCTGCCGGGTAGATTAACGCTTACGCCAGAGGGTTAATTGCGCCTGCGTGTGTTGAAATTTACGCGCCGTTTCACGGATAACAAACGGCACATCCTGTGGTGCGCCAACCTGTTCAAAATCCGCCGCTAAAAGACGCTGCAGCGCTTGTAAGGTCGTTAGCGCTTCGCCATTTTCGCGCACGCCACCAAGCCAGTTCTCTTTTGGCGTGAACGCTTCCAGCCAGGTATAAGGCGAAGAGAGAGCGAGCATACCGCCCGAACGGATCATGGGCGTGATGTCCTGCAGGAAACGCTTCGGCTGGCGCAGGCGATCAATCAGGTTGGATGCCAACACCAAATCATATTGCTGTGGTTGCGGCTTCAGGTTACAGGCATCACCCTGCACAAACTGGATCCGCTGCGCGAACTCGCTTCCCATATTCAAATCTTTCAAGCGCACCTGACGATATTCCACCAGCTCACCTTCTTCAGGCACCACATAGCGGAACTCTTCGCCACTGGCTAACTGCAGCGCCACATCAATGAAGCGTGCTGAATAATCCATACCTACAACGCTGTCGAAGTGACGAGCCAGTTCAAAGCTGGCACGCCCGGTGGCACAGCCGATGTCCAATGCCTTGCCACGTAAAGAGGTGTGCTGCAACGCCAGATTCACCAACGTTTCTGCATAGTTCTCTACGCCGAAATAGCATGGACCATATTGGAAGTCGAGATATTGCGACACCATACTGTCGGTTTCATACGGGTTAATCGTCATGCTCTCTTGATGTGAAGAGACAACATAACGAAAACCCGCATGCTGGAAAAAGTGGCGACGGAAAGCGTAGCGCGCCGACTTCAGCGCTTCATTACCGGTGGAGATCCAACTGCCGCCTTTGATTAAGGTATGTTTACCGTCAAAGGTTGGCGTTGAGAAGTCATCGTATAAAGGATGCACTCTAAAGCCTTCAAAGCCGCTAGTCGGCGTTGTCGTCCATTGCCAGACATTGCCGATCACGTCGAAAAAGTTACCTTGCGGGAATTGATCAACGGGACTGGAAGAGGCCCAATACGCCAGGTTTATATTACCCGGTGCGCGTTCCCAGTTCGGCTGATCGCCTTCAACCTGCTCACGCAACTGCGCCCATTCCGCTTCGCATGGAAGCTGAATAGATTTTCCGGTTTGGTCAGCTTTCCAGCGGCAAAAAGCGGATGCTTCCAATTGATTCACCTCGGCTGGCCAATCCCATGGCATGGTCACCTCTTCCGTCATCAAGCGCAGTTTCAGCTGATCGGGCATCGTTGGGGTGCCGACCCAGAAAGTAGGCATTTCTGCCTGCGCAAATTCGCGCCAGCCTAAGCCTTCATTATCCCACCAGCGTACATCCTGATAACCGCCCGCGCTGATGAATTCAAAAAACTCAGCATTACTCACCAGCATTTTGCTGGCCTTAAACGGCTTCAGTCCGACGTGCTGCGTTCCATATTCGTTATCCCAGCCGTAAGTATCATCGGTTTTACCTAAGGTAATGCGGCCGCCGGGCATTTCAACCAGCGTGTTGGCGGGAACGCTATTGCGAGCATGACGCGCGTTTGGGCAAGCGGGCCATTGCGGCTGAGGTTTGACCCATTCAATAGGCAGTTGGCGTATCAATACACTGGAGGTTTCCAGATGAATACGCTCATGTTCAATGCCCATCAAAATAATCCACGCTGGGCTGTCCCAGCTGATCGGCAATTCCAACGGCATGGTTTGAATAAATTTACTGATCAGCGCTTTTACGCTGCCGCGGTAATCACGTACTTCTTCGATGGTTGGCCATTCATAATGGTCGTCGTTGAGATCATCCCAGCTCATTTCATCAACGCCAATCGCCATTATCGCTTCTATGCGATCGTCTAAGCGTGCATCAATGTAGCGACCCGCCATGAGCTTATTAATGTAAAAAGTGGCGGTATGACCAAAATAGAAGATCAGAGGATGGCGCAGTGGGATGGCTTTATTGAACCAGGCGCGCTGATCGGCAAGACAGGTAAACAAGTCTTCGTACTGTTCCCAGGTTTGGGTAAAGTACGCTAACAGTTCGGCACGTTTTTGTTCTACGTTATGGCCGGAGAGCAGCAAAGTACGCGTCGGCGCAAGCAGATCGCGATGAGATTGGGCTGGTGTCACAGAAAGCTCCAGATTGCTGAGTAAGTAAATGCGATTACTCACTATAGCAAATAAGGATTTCTGCCTGATGACTTAGCGCCGCCAGTGACGCAACAGGCGGCTTTTCATTCCGGTATCGAATCGCCAGATATGATCAAAAATGCGCAAAATACCGGGTTTGCCATGCGTCGACATAGCGACAGCATGGAAGCGTTGCTGATGATGACGCTGACGTTGTTTTATCGCGCTGATGACCTCTTCCGGCAGGCGCTGAGCGATAAAATCAGACACAATAACGGCATCAGCTTCCTGCCAGATAGTGCCTTCCATACGTTTTACCACCGACGACAAACACGCGGCCAGATCGGTGCCGCCACGAAAACGCTGGCTAAGAAAGCGAATCGCCTGCTCCAGACCATCATCGCCGGTTAATTCATAGCCAATGACATCGTGAGCAAACAACATGATGTAGCAGCGACGGCGATCGGCCAACGCCACTTTTAGCAAAGCCAGGCAGAAGGCTTTGGCGCAGCGTTCATTGAACCCGCCCATGGAACCCGACGTATCAACACAGACAATGAACGGACCGCGCGGCTGCTCTTCATGCTGCTGGTGGCTTACCGGGCGCATCGTCACCTTTTCGTGCCAGGCATCGCCCTGCAACTTATAAGTCAGTAACCGTTTTTCCACCAGCCGCCGATAAAACTCTAACTCCAGCTCGCTGATACTCAGCGCGGCCAGCTCTGGCGGCAGAAGACGCAGCACATCATCACTTTGATGAATACCGCTGACCTCTTCTGGCACAGCATCAGGTTCATGCACCAGATGATGAAAGGCTTCCATCGGCGCCTCTTTTGACGGCACTGATTTTGCTTCGCGACTGCGACCCAGTTGTTGGGCCAGCTTCATTAGCTCCGGCTGCTGCGCCAGAAAATCGCCATATTGCAGCATCAACTCATAATCGCCGTGTTGTAGCGACGACTTACTCATATCCCATAACCGGCCCGCTGCGGCTTCATCATCGTCACTTAACAGGGGTGCGAGTTGGCCGCTTAGCGCCATGCGCTGCTGCAACTCTGCTATCAGGCGTTCACGCTGCTGTTCCAGCAATTGCTCATTCAACGTCAGAGTTTGCAACGTCAGGCTAAGCCGCCAGCGCTGTAAAAAAAGCGTGTGCTGCGCCGAGCTGAGCTGGCGTGCTTCAGTGTGGTGAAGCAGCCGATTGGCTTCTTCTATAAAAGGGGAAGGCAGGCGATCCAGCGTATCTAGCGTGTCCGAAAGCTGGTGGTTAAATTCGTGGTGGCTGAGCAGTTGCACCCGTTGAAAGAGCTGAAATTCCTGCGACAGCATTTCCGGCACGGGCGTGGCTTTGAGTTCCGCATTAATTTCTGCCTTCCAGCGCGGCACATCGCGCAACAGCGCTTTCTTCAGGCCCGGAAACTTTTCAAAGAACAGAGCAAATTGGGGAGACGCCAGCAGCGCGATAATCAACTCTTCAATCAGTTCAGTTTCGCCGATTGAAAGCAGCGTGCTTAGCGTCTCAACCGAAATCATTTACGCGCCTGTTTTAGCTGTTCTGCTACATCTTGCAGGCTGCTTTCAACCCGCGCAAACCAGTCATCGCTGATAAATAAACAGCGCTGGTGTTGGCTAAACAGATGGCGCTGGGCGCGAAGTTGCGCATCCAACTCATCCAGCGCTTCAACGATTTCAGTGGGCAATTCATTGTTGTTGCTAATACCCGGCAGCGTCAGGCGAGTCGCTTGCAGGCTAACATCACGTACCGCCAGGCAATGCTGCGCATCAACCAGTAAATCCACCGTTTGAGCAAAACCGATACCGTTGAGTTTGCCGCGAACGTCGCCCCCTTTCAGCAGCCATTGATTAAGTGCATCACGCGCAATAACAATGTGCGTGACCTGCATGTCATGCAGCGTCAGCGGCTGTTGCAGCATTAAAGTGAGTTGTTCATCAGTAAACGTTTCGGGCAGATCGTAATGCGGCTTGCGGCTGAACATTCCGCTGTGTTTCTCCAGGGTGATCGCCTGTGACACGCTTTGTTGCTGCTGCAACGCCATACGGCGCGTTTTGATTTGCTGAAGTTTGAGCAGCATCGGCTGCTGTTGCCAGGCGTGCTGAGTCATCAATTGATCGATTTCACGATCCAGCAATTGCATTGAGGCGACATCGTGCCACAAGCAATCTTTCAGCAGGATCAAATCAATCGGCGCAATGGTGGTTCGGCCACTGTAAAACGCGCTGGCCTGCAACAGATGAATCGCTTTTTTCCAACGACGATCGGAGATGTAAGGCGCTTGCGGCTGATTTTCCAGCTGCTGGCGCAGTTGATAGATCAGTTCAAAAACGTTGTCCGGTAAATTGACCTGACTAATGCCTTGCTGCCATTGCAGATACTCTTCGTCGCTGATGCGCAGCCCTTCCGCTACCGGATTGGCGTTTTCATCTTGCTGGTGGGTTAACATGCTGCGGAAGTTCTGTTTCTCATGCACGTTATCCAGCCACAGGCGGATTAACATGCGGTCATACAGCGCTTCCAGTCCGCTGTCCGCTTCAGGCAATTCGTTGGATGCAGTCACCAGCAGACGCATCGGGATTTTTTCTTCGCTATCACCATTACGGAAGCGGCGTTCGTTAATGGCCGTAAGCAGCGTATTCAAAATCGCCGGGCCGGCTTTCCATATTTCATCAAGGAAAACAATCTCGGCATCCGGCAAATAGCCTTTAGTAAGACGCTGATAACGCCCTTCATCTTTTAGTGCCTGAATCGACAGCGGACCAAACACCTCTTCCGGCGTAGAAAATCGGGTCATCAGGTATTCAAAGGCGCGAGCATTCTGGAAGGCGTATTTCAGGCGGCGGGCAATCAGGCTCTTTGCAATGCCCGGCGGCCCCAGCAGGAATACGCTTTCACCGCTCAGGGCGGCCAGCAAGCAGAGGCGAATGGCATGATGACGCTCATATAAGCCTTTTTCTAATGCGTTGCTGAGGCGAGAAATTCTTTCTGCCAAAAGATGGGGTTGAGCCATAATCACATCATTGTCCTTAGGATCATCAAGCTGCCGCGCTTAGCGAACGCAACACTTTATAGATTATGATGCGTGAAAGCGTTGATAGCTGTCAGCTTTTTTGTTTCAGAAGGTTCAACAAGGCTTAAACCCCGCTTAACCCGCTTATTTTAAGGTAAAAAGAGCCGGATGGCAGATAACCAGACGGTTTACAAGGATGGGATTTTTTTGGAATACGTGCATACTGTGCGCTTTTTAGAGGCTTGAGCGAGCGGTTTTGTGCCTCTTTGACTCCAACAAAAGATAACTCTATGAGCTCGGATAAGAAGCAGTCGCTTGGTGGATTAACGCTGGCCGCTATTGGTGTAGTTTACGGAGATATCGGTACCAGTCCGCTGTATACCTTGCGTGAATGCCTTTCAGGTCAGTTCGGTTTTGGTGTGGAACGTGAAGCCGTATTTGGTTTTCTGTCACTGATTTTCTGGCTGCTGGTATTGGTGGTGTCGCTTAAGTACATCAGCTATGTCATGCGTGCCGACAACGCGGGTGAAGGCGGAATTTTAACGCTGATGTCGCTGGCAGGCCGCAATACTGGCGCTCGTGCCACTGCTGTGCTGGTGATTATGGGGCTGATTGGTGGCAGCTTCTTCTACGGTGAAGTGGTGATCACGCCCGCTATTTCTGTGATGTCAGCGATAGAAGGGCTGGAGATTGCTGCACCGTCGCTGGATCCCTTTATCGTACCGCTTTCTATCGCCGTATTAACGCTGCTGTTTATGATTCAAAAACATGGCACTGGCATTGTCGGTAAACTGTTTGCACCGGTGATGTTGCTGTGGTTTTTGGTGCTGGCGGTGCTGGGCGTCAATGGCATCATGAAAAACCCAGAAGTGTTGCAGGCGCTGAATCCGGCACATGCGGTTAACTTCTTTTTGCACTACAAAACCATCTCATTCTTTGCGCTTGGCGCGGTGGTGCTGGCGATTACCGGTGTTGAAGCGTTGTATGCGGATATGGGGCATTTCGGCAAAATACCGATTCGACTCGCCTGGTTCTCGGTGGTGCTGCCTTCACTGGTGCTGAACTATTTTGGTCAGGGTGCACTCCTGCTCAGCGATCCCGCAGCGATAAAAAATCCGTTCTTCCTGCTGGCACCAGAATGGGCGCTGATTCCTATGCTGATCCTGGCCACGCTGGCAACGGTGATTGCTTCACAGGCGGTGATTTCTGGTGTGTTCTCGTTGACGCGTCAGGCGGTTCGTCTGGGTTATTTGCCAGGCATGCGTATCATCCATACTTCAGAAATGGAATCGGGTCAGATCTACATTCCGGTTATCAACTGGGTGCTCTATTTTGCTGTGGTGATTGTCATCGTCAGCTTTGAACATTCAAGTAATCTGGCAGCGGCGTATGGTATTGCGGTAACTGGCACTATGGTGCTGACATCCATTCTCTCCTGCACTGTGGCGATCAAAAACTGGCATTGGCAGAAGCTAGCGGTTGGCGTCATTTTGGTACTGATGCTGTGTATCGATATTCCGCTGTTCACTGCCAACCTGGTTAAGATTTTCTCCGGTGGCTGGCTGCCGCTTTGTCTGGGATTAGTGATGTTTATCATCATGACAACCTGGAAAAGTGAGCGTTTCCGCCTGTTGCGACGTCTGCATGAGCATGGAAATTCACTTGAAGCGATGATCGCGTCACTCGAGAAATCACCGCCGGTTCGCGTACCGGGCACTGCGGTCTATATGTCGCGTGCACTGAATGTGATTCCTTTCGCTATGCTGCATAATCTCAAGCACAACAAAGTGTTGCATGAACGTGTGGTGTTATTAACGTTACGTACGGAAGATGCGCCTTACGTGCATAATGTACGTCGCGTCACGATTGAGCAGCTCTCACCCACATTCTGGCGCGTTGTCGCGAGCTACGGCTGGCGTGAAACGCCGAACGTGGTAGAAGTTTTCCATCGTTGCGGGTTAGAAGGTTTAAACTGCCGCATGATGGAGACTTCATTCTTTATGTCGCACGAATCGCTGATTATGGGTAAACGTCCGTGGTACTTGAGGTTGCGCGGCAAGCTGTTCCTGGCGCTGCAACGAAACGCATTACGTGCGCCTGATCAGTTTGAGATCCCGCCCAATCGTGTGATTGAGCTGGGAACGCAGGTCGAGATTTAAGCGGGTGCGCCACTGATTAGGGCGTGAGATGACCAGCGCAAGGTGACGCACAATCCGCCGCCTTGCCGCTGGTTAAAGGCAATCTGCATGTCATGAAGATGCGCAATGTTGCGCACAATGGATAATCCCAAACCGCTACCGCTTTTTTCCTGTCCCGCTGGCCGCCAAAAACGTTCTCCTAAGCGCTGTAAATCGGCTTCACTCACGCCTGTACCGTTATCCTCAATGCGTAAGCTATTGGCTTCCAGCCAGAGATCAACGTCACTTCCCGCAGGCGTGTAGCGAATCGCGTTATCCAACAGATTGCGCACCAGCAGCGAGAGCAGTAACGGGTGTCCCTGAATTACCGGTTCAGCCTGCGCGTGTAAGCGTAGCGTTACCCCAGCGTTGTCAGCCAACGGCAATTGAGCAATGAGCGTATCTTGCAAGGTTCGTTGTAGATCAACCGACTGAAAAGCACTGCGGGCGTCATCCGCTTCGACGCGCGAAAGAGTCAGTAATTGATCCACTAATCGCGTGGCGCGCGTAATACCGGCATCCAGTTGTTGTAATGCATGGGTACGCATGGCTTCATCATCAGCGGCAAGTTGAATCACTTCACTCTGAACCTGAAGTGCGGCCAATGGGCTGCGCAGTTCGTGGGCTGCGTCGGAGGTAAAGCGGCGTTCGCGATGCATCATGGCGCTGATACGGCTGAACAAGCCATTTAATGCCACGATCAGCGGCTGTACCTCTTTAGGTAAAGGTTTGGGGTTTAAGGGGGTGTCATCATCGGGCTCACGCTGGGTGAGCTGCTGCGCCAGCCGCTTCAGGGGACGCAACTCATACCACACCAGGCCAATGAGCAATAACAGCATCAGCGGCAGCGCGATCAGCCACGGCAAGACGCTGGCGTTGACCAAATCTTTTGCCATGTCATCGCGATATTCCCATTCCTGACCGACAATCACGCGGAACTGCTGGTCCTCGGTGGTCAGCCAGACAAAGCGCCAGCGATCGTCATCATTATCTAAACGTCCATCACGGAAGCCCTGATAATCTGCTTCAAACGGGAGATGTTTGCCGTTATCGCCATCATTAAGCACCTGTTTGCCATCGCGAGAAAAAACGGCAAACGCCAACGCATCATCATCCTGATCGCCACGATTATGACGTAGCAGCCGTTTGGTTTTAGGCAGAGAGACATTATCCAGTGTGGCAAAATCCAGGCTAAGCAGGCGCTTAGCGAGCAGCATCTGTTGAGTATCGAACAGTTCATTGATGGTTTCACGCGTTTGATACCATGCGCTCAGGCTGGCGCTGCCCCAGCAAACGCCCAGCAGCAAAACAAAGCCAATGCCAAGGCGCAGGAACAGGCTCATTGATCGCATGCCGCTTCCCCCAGCGTATAACCCACGCCGTGAACGGTGCGAATGAAACGGCTGCCCAATTTTTTGCGCAGATGATGAATGTGGACTTCTATCGCATTGCTGGAAACGTCGTCATCCCAGTTATAGAGCTTCTCTTCTAGCTGGCTGCGCGTCAGGACGCGACTGGGGTTAAGCATAAATAATTCGAGCAGTGCTAGCTCACGGCTTTTCAGTTCAATCGCTTCGCCGTTCATCATCACGCTGTGGTGGCCGGGCGAGAGCACCACATTGCCGTGGCGCAGTTCGGGTTGAACCTGACCATGACGACGACGAATCAATGCCTGTAAACGTGCTGCCACCTCAGTTAGGGCAAAAGGTTTGCAAAGGTAATCATCTGCACCGAGCTGTAAACCTTCGACTCGCTGATCCAGCGCGTCGCGCGCGGTGAGAATCAGCACCGGCACATCGTGGCCCTGCTGGCGCCATTGACGCAAAATATCCAGTCCGTCACGTTCCGGCAGAGAGAGGTCGAGAATGACCGCATCCCAGGGTGCAGCGGCTAACGCCTGAAATCCTGCTTCGCCGGAGACAAACCAGTCAACGCTGAATCCTAATTTGCTCAGTCCCGCTTTGATGCCATCGCCAATTAAGCGATCGTCTTCGATTAATAAAATGCGCATCGATTTTCCCCCGATAGAAAGGGCTTTATACGAAGCACAGCCAAGCTTGTACAGCAGCTTTCACTCTATTTCGGCTATTTTTTATCCTTAAGATCCTGTTAAGAACCTTGTGCTTAACTGTATGCATCAAAACGAAATACATTCATGGACAAGAGGTGGAATGATGAAAAAGCAAGCCGCACTGTTAGCTGTTGTTATGTTGGCCTCTGCGCCGGTTTTTGCTGCTCAGCAAGGTGGATTTGTCGATCCTAATGCGCCTGCTGCCCAGGTTAAACAAGGTGGGTTTAATGCGGACAACACCAGCGTTGTCACCGTAAAACAGGCTGAAGAGATGAAAGATGACAGCTGGATCACTGTACGTGGTCAGTTGGAAAAGCAGATTGGTGACGAGGATTATCAGTTCCGTGATCAAACCGGCACCATGAAAGTCGAAATTGATCACAAGCGCTGGAATGGACAGACCATTTCGCCGAAAGACCGCGTTGAGTTGACGGGTGAGCTAGACAAAGATTTCAACAGCATTGAGCTGGACGTTAAGCAAGTGAAGAAACTGCCTTAAATCCTGCTTTCAGGACCGCTGCGGCGGTCCATTCTTTCCTTTCTCCTGTCCCCTAAGACAAATTCTCTCCCGCTGAAGCGAAACGTTTCGATAGCGATCACACTTCTTTCATTTGCCGATTGAGTTGCTTTATACATTTCATACACTGCAGCCAGCGAAACGTTTCGCTGTGGAGTGAATAGATGAAAAAAGGTCGCTTGTTAAACGCTGAACTCTCTCATGTGATTGCCCGCTTGGGTCATACGGATACGCTCACCATTGCCGATGCAGGCTTGCCGATTCCGGCCGGGCCACAACGTATTGACTTGGCGCTTACGCCGGGCACGCCCGATTTTATGCAGGTGGTCAATGCTGTCACGCTGGAGATGCAGGTAGAAAGTGCCCTGATTGCGGAAGAGATTAAGCTGCACAATCCGCAGCTCCACAGCGCGCTGCTCGCTGTGCTCGAAGCCTTGCAACAGCACCAGGGGAATACCATCGCGGTACGTTACACCAGCCATGAACAGTTCAAACAACATACTCAGCGTAGTCAGGCGGTCATTCGCAGCGGAGAGTGTTCTCCGTATGCGAATGTCATCCTGAGCGCCGGTGTGACCTTCTGAGGCCGCTATGCAACCGTTACTGCAACTCATCGGGATTGAAAAATCGTTCCCTGGCGTGAAAGCGTTGAAAAGTGCTTCGCTGGCTGTTTACCCCGGACGCGTTATGGCGCTGGTGGGAGAAAACGGCGCGGGCAAATCTACCATGATGAAAGTGCTGACCGGCATCTACAGCCGTGATGCGGGATCGCTAAAGTGGCTGGGGAAAGAAACCACCTTTAGCGGACCAAAAGCTTCCCAGGAAGCGGGCATCGGTATCATTCATCAGGAACTTAACCTGATTCCTCAACTTAGCGTGGCGGAGAATATTTTCCTTGGCCGCGAATTCGTCAACCGCTTTGGTCGCATCGACTGGAAACGTATGCATGCCGAAGCGGATGCCTTACTGAATCGGCTTAACCTGCGTTTTAACAGCCACAAGCTGGTGGGCGATTTGTCGATCGGCGATCAACAAATGGTGGAGATCGCCAAAGTCATCAGCTTTGAGTCGCAGGTCATTATCATGGATGAGCCGACTGATGCGCTCACCGACACCGAAACGTTATCGCTGTTTAACGTGATCAACGAATTAAAAGCGCAGGGCTGCGGCATTGTTTATATCTCGCATCGTATGAAAGAAATTTTCGAGATATGCGATGACGTCACCGTGTTCCGCGATGGCCAGTTTATTGCCGAGCGTGCGGTAAGTGATCTTACCGAAGAGAGCCTGATCGAGATGATGGTCGGACGCAAACTGGAAGATCAATATCCTCGCCTCGATCAAGCGCCAGGCGACGTGCGTTTAAAAGTAGAAAACCTTAGCGGACCAGGCGTAAACGGCGTCAGCTTCACGCTGCGTAAAGGCGAAATCCTTGGCATCTCCGGTTTGATGGGCGCGGGTCGAACCGAATTAATGAAAGTGCTGTACGGGGCATTGCCGCGTAGTGAAGGCAACGTGTTATTGGATGGACGCGAGGTCGTCACGCGTTCACCGCAGGATGGGTTGGCAAACGGCATCGTTTATATATCGGAAGATCGTAAACGTGACGGTTTAGTGCTGGGTATGTCAGTAAAAGAGAACATGTCTTTAACCGCGCTGCGTTATTTCAGCCGCGGCGGTGGCAGCCTGAAGCATGCTGAAGAGCAACTTGCGGTAGGCGATTTTATTCGTCTGTTTAACGTCAAAACCCCGTCGATGGAGCAGCCGATTGGCCTGCTTTCTGGCGGTAATCAGCAAAAAGTGGCGATTGCGCGTGGTTTGATGACGCGGCCCCATGTGCTGATCCTTGATGAACCAACGCGCGGTGTTGATGTTGGCGCAAAAAAAGAGATTTATCAGTTAATTAACCAGTTCAAAGCCGAAGGGCTGAGCATTATTTTAGTGTCGTCGGAAATGCCGGAAGTGTTAGGCATGAGCGATCGCATTCTGGTGATGCATGAAGGCCATTTAAGCGGCGAATTTACCCGTGAAGAAGCCACTCAGGAAAGCCTGATGGCGGCAGCCGTTGGCAAGCAACACAGCGAGGATTTAGTTGTATGAGTACCCAAACCTTACCTTCCAGCCGTCGCTGGTTCAGCAAAGAGTGGCTGCTGGAGCAAAAATCGCTGATTGCGCTGATCGTGTTGATTGCCGTTGTCGCGAGCCAAAGTCCGAACTTCTTTACCATCGCTAACGTGTTCAACATCCTGCAGCAAACCTCGGTCAACGCCATTATGGCGGTGGGCATGACGTTGGTGATTTTAACCTCTGGCATCGATCTCTCGGTGGGCTCGTTACTGGCGCTAACCGGCGCGGTAGCTGCATCGCTGGTGGGGCTGGAAGTCAATGCGCTAACGGCGGTAGCGGCCTCGCTGGCGCTGGGTGCTGCAATTGGTGCAGTAACGGGCACGATTGTGGCGCGCGGCAAAGTGCAGGCGTTTATCGCCACGCTGGTAATGATGCTGCTGCTGCGTGGCGTCACGATGGTTTATACCAACGGTAGCCCCATTAATACCGGCTTCAACGATAACGCTGATCTGTTTGGCTGGTTCGGTATCGGCCGCCCGCTGGGTATTCCCACGCCGGTCTGGCTGATGGCGATCGTGTTTATCGTTGCCTGGTACATGCTGCATCACACCCGCCTTGGACGTTACATCTATGCATTGGGTGGCAACGAAGCGGCAACGCGCTTATCCGGCATCAATGTGAACCGCGTCAAAGTGATCGTCTATTCCCTGTGCGGCATGTTAGCGGCGCTGGCAGGCACCATTGAAGTGGCGCGCTTGTCCTCAGCGCAGCCAACGGCAGGAACCGGTTATGAGCTGGATGCTATCGCTGCGGTGGTGTTAGGTGGAACCAGCCTGGCAGGCGGTAAAGGGCGGATTGTCGGCACGTTAATTGGTGCGCTGATTTTGGGCTTTCTGAACAACGGCCTGAACCTGATGGGCGTTTCTTCGTACTACCAGATGATCGTTAAAGCGGTGGTAATCCTGCTCGCGGTGCTGGTGGATAATAAAAGCAGTAAATAACTCTGACCTTTACACAGGATGAAATGATGAAAAAGTTGACCGCACTGGCTGTCATTCTTGGCGCTACATTAAGTGCTGGCGCAATGGCAAAGGAGACTATCGCGCTGGTTGTCTCTACGCTGAATAACCCATTCTTTGTTGCGTTGAAAGATGGGGCGCAAAAAGAAGCTGACAAGCTGGGTTACAACCTGGTCGTGCTGGATTCGCAAAACAACCCAGCAAAAGAGCTGGCTAACGTGCAAGATTTAACAGTACGCGGCACCAAGCTGCTGCTGATTAACCCAACAGATTCCGATGCAGTTGGCAATGCAGTGAAAATGGCTAATCAGGCCAAGATTCCTGTTATCACCCTTGATCGTGTGGCATCACAAGGCAGCGTGGTGAGTCACGTTGCCTCTGACAACCGTTTTGGCGGCAAAATGGCAGGTGACTACATCGCTAAGAAAGTCGGTGAAAATGCAAAAATCATCGAACTGCAGGGCATTGCTGGCACTTCTGCGGCGCGCGAACGTGGCGAAGGCTTTAAACAAGCCGCCGATGCGCACAAATTCCAGATCCTTGCCAGCCAGCCGGCAGATTTTGACCGTACTAAAGGTCTGAACGTGATGCAGAATCTGTTGCAGGCGCATCCTGACGTGCAAGCTGTGTTTGCCCAGAATGATGAAATGGCGTTAGGTGCACTGCGTGCGCTGCAAACTGCGGGTAAAACAGATGTGATCGTGGTCGGCTTTGACGGCACTGCTGATGGCGTTAAAGCGGTTGAAGCGGGCAAACTGTCAGCGACTGTGGCACAGATGCCGGACAAAATTGGCATGATTGGCGTTGATACCGCTGATAAAGTGCTAAAGAGCGAAAAAGTGCAGGCGGTTAATCCAGTTGACCTGAAGCTGGTTAGTCAATAAATCAAAGAAAAGCAGGGCATTGCGCCACCTTTCCGGTGGCGCACTCTTTCTGGATCATTCCCTATGAGCAAAAACTCAAAACTGACCGTTCTTGGCAGCATCAATGCTGATCACATCCTTAATTTGTCGCACTTTCCGCGTCCCGGTGAAACGGTGATCGGGACGCAGTATCACATTGCGTTTGGTGGCAAAGGGGCGAATCAGGCCGTTGCCGCTGGGCGCGCAGGCGCGGATATCGCGTTTATCGCCTGCGTGGGCGCTGATGATATTGGCGAGCGCATTCGTCAGCAGCTGGCGCAGGACAACATTGACGTTGCGTCAGTGGAAAGCGTTGAGAATGAATCTACCGGTGTGGCGATGATTTTCGTGAATGGCGAAGGCGAGAACAACATTGGTATCTATTCAGGTGCAAATGCCGCGTTAACGCCAGCCTGCGTTGAACGTCATCAGCAAATCATTGCGCAGGCTGATGCGTTATTAATGCAACTTGAATCACCGCTGGAAAGCGTATTGGCGGCAGCCAAAATCGCCAGTCAACATCAAACGCAGGTCATTCTCAATCCTGCCCCAGCGACCAGGCTGTCAGATGAACTGCTCGCGTTGATTGACATCATTACCCCGAACGAAACCGAAGCAGAAATCCTGACGGGGATTGCGGTAAAAAGTGATGACGATGCGGCCCAGGCAGCTAAAGCGCTGCATGCGAAGGGCATTGAAACAGTGTTGATTACTCTCGGGCGTCGTGGCGTATGGCTGAGTGAACAGGGCAATGGCCAGCGTATTGCGGGTTTCAGCGTCAAGGCCGTAGACACCATCGCGGCGGGCGATACGTTTAATGGCGCGTTTATTACTGCACGGTTGGAAGGTCAAGCTATGCATAATGCAGTGCGCTTCGCCCATGCTGCCGCTGCCATTGCCGTAACGCGTCCGGGCGCGCAGCCTTCCGTGCCGTGGCGCGCGGAAATCGATGATTTTTTGCAACAGCAGGATTAAGCGCTTGGCTACCATGAAAGATGTCGCCCGTAGAGCGGGCGTCTCAACCTCAACCGTTTCTCACGTTATTAATAACAATCGTTTTGTGAGCGAGGGCGTACGTGAAAAAGTTGAGCGAGTCATCCGCGAACTGAACTATGCGCCTTCAGCGTTGGCACGCAGCTTGAAGATCAACCAAACGCACACTATCGGCATGCTGCTTACCGCCAGCAGTAACCCATTTTATGCCGAAGTGGTACGCGGCGTGGAAGACAGTTGTTATGAACGCGGATACAGTCTGATCTTGTGTAATACTGCAGGCGATGAGCAGCGGATGAATCGTAGCCTGGAAACCTTGCTGCAAAAGCGTGTTGATGGTCTGCTGATCATGTGCACGGAAAGTCATCTACCTTCAGCGGATATTCTCAACCGCTATCCTTCTATTCCTACCGTAATGATGGACTGGGCGCCGTTTGAAGGGCGCGGCGACATTATTCAGGATAATGCCTTACTGGGCGGCGAACTGGCCACGCAGCATTTAATCGACAGCGGTTATACGCAAATCGCCTGCATTGCGGGACCACTGGATAAAACCCCGGCGCGCATGCGTCTTGAGGGTTATCAGAATGCGATGGCGAAAAATGGTCTGGATATCTTGCCGGGATATATAGTGAAGGGAGATTTTGAATTCCAGGGCGGCTACAACGCGATGATTGAGCTGCTCGCGCTTGAAACCCCTCCTCAAGCGGTGTTCACCAGTAACGATGCCATGGCGGTTGGCGTTTATCATGCGTTGTATCAGGCGGGATTGCAGATTCCTCAGGACATGGCGGTGATGGGCTATGACGATATCGAACTGGCGCGTTATTTATCGCCGCCGTTAAGTACCATCCATCAGCCAAAAAATGAACTGGGCGAGTTGGCGATTGATACCTTGATCCATCGTCTGCGCGATCCCGACGTCAGCCAGCAAACGTTGGTGCTGACGCCGGAACTGATTGTACGCGGCTCCGCTTAAGCCTTTTTCTTCTTTTTATCGCGATTGCTGATCAAATTGCGGCCATCGCCATTGCGCAGCATCATGAATGTCAGCGCTGACAATACGGTGACCACACCCATTGTCAGGAAGGTCTCATGGAATTGCTGCACAGTGCTGGTTTCAAACTCCTGATAAAAGCGCAGCACCGCGGCGCTGACGGCAACACCAAAACTGATCGCCAGCTGCTGCGTTACGGCAAGCACGCTGTTGCCGCCGCTGGCGTTGTCATCATCTAAATCGGCCAAAGTTATGGTGTTCATCGCCGTAAACTGTGTCGACATTGCCATGCCAAGAATAAACAGCGGTATTAATAAGAGGAAAACGCTTTCTGCGGGTGACTGTAGCGAAAACGTGGCGATCAGAATACCGATAATGACGGTGATGCTGACTAACACACGACGATAGCCAAACCAGCGCAGCAACTGCGTTACCGTTGATTTAGCCAAAATCGATCCGATTGCGGTAGGTGCCATCATACATCCAGCAATAATCGCCGAATAACCAAAACCAACTTGCAGCATCAATGGCATGAGAAACGGCACGCATCCAGTACCCAGACGCGAAGCGATATTGCCAATAATGCCGACTGAGAAGGTGCGGGTTTTAAACATGGGTAGGCTGATCAGCGGTGAAGGATGACGGCGCGCATGCATTATATAAAGAAGAAGTAATAAAACTCCGCTGCACAATATGCCTGCGGCCAGCCAGGCAGAGACGATACGCTCACCAAATAACTCAATACCGATTGAGATCATCACTAATCCAAAGCCAAACAGCATAAAACCAAGGAAATCGAAGCGACGTTTAGGCGTGGTGAAGTCCGGCATATATTTTCGCGCATAGAAAATGCCAAGAATGCCGACAGGAATGTTAATCAGGAATATCCAGTGCCACGTGGCGTAAGTCACCATTACCCCACCGAGCAGAGGACCCAGTATTGGGCCGACCAAACCCGGCATAGTGACAAAATTAAGCACAGGCAATAATTCACTGCGCGGATAGGCGCGTAACAAAGCAAGTCGCGCAACGGGCATCATCATCGCACCGCCGACACCCTGAATAATGCGCGAGATAACCAGCATTGAAAGCGTTTGTGAGAATGCGCAAGCCAGTGAACCCAACGTAAATAGCGAAACCGCCACAATAAATACTTTGCGCGTGCCATAGCGATCGGCAAGCCAACCGCTGACGGGAATTAGCATGGCAACAGTCAACGTATAACTAATGACGGCGGATTGCATCGCAAGGGGAGAACGTTCAAGGCTGGTGGCTATAGCAGGTAAAGCGGTGTTGAGAATGGTGGCATCCAGTGCCTGCATGAAAAATGCCATGGCAGCTATCCATGGCAGACCGGCCATACTGCGCGCGGATCGAATCATTGAGCATCCTTTTAAGGGTTATCCAGCAGTAAGATTGAAAAAGAATAGCATTGGCAACAATGCTGGGTATGCGCGTTTTTGCTATTTGAGCGGTTTTCTGTGCGTTATTCCGGCAGGAAATGCCTGTTTTTAACCCGTTCGTTTAAAAAAGAGACGGTCAGTAATTTTATTCAAAGAAATACTTGTCAGCCCGGAAGAACTCCCTATAATGCGCCTCCACTGACACGGCAAACCGGCAACGGGCTGGCGGTTCAGGAGACACAGGAAACTGGGTCGCCGGAGAAAACTTCTGAAAAAGGGGTTGACTCTGAAGGAGAGAAG
>NZ_JAWUEB010000004.1:0-31398 GCF_036663535.1 Pantoea sp. T14 | reverse complement strand
CATGCGAGAGTAGGGAACTGCCAGGCATCAAATAAGTAAAAAAGCCCTTTGCATCCGCAAAGGGCTTTTTTACGTCTGGAGTTTGTACTGGCTTTCGATTATAAGCGATAAAATCATCCCAACATGCTGTATGTGATGCGGTAAACTACTAAAAGTTTAAATTAGTTAAGGCCGTAAAATGTCTATCCAGCATCCTTCCTTAAAAGCCGACAACACGCTTGGTCTCGATGTCAGCACACAAATGCGTATTGTTGCAAAATCCCCTGAAGATATTTTAAAAGCTTGGCAGGCAAGCCAAATCGAGCATTCTCCATTCCTTATTCTCGGTGAAGGAAGTAATGTACTTTTCATGGAAAATTTTGACGGGACAGTTGTACTCAATCGAATCAAGGGGATCGAGATTCGCGAGGAAACTGAAAGTTGGAAGCTACATGTAGGAGCTGGAGAGAATTGGCATCGCCTGGTCCAAATTACCTTGGAAA
This sequence comes from Pantoea sp. T14, assembly GCF_036663535.1. Classification (NCBI taxonomy): domain Bacteria; kingdom Pseudomonadati; phylum Pseudomonadota; class Gammaproteobacteria; order Enterobacterales; family Erwiniaceae; genus Pantoea; species Pantoea sp. T14. Next base: position 30,916 of record NZ_JAWUEB010000004.1, on the reverse strand, counting down.
AAGGTATTCCAGGCTTGGAAAACCTGGCTTTAATACCTGGAATGGTGGGTTCTTCGCCAATTCAAAATATTGGTGCCTATGGCCTCGAATTAAAAGATGTCTGTGAGTATGTCGATATACTCAATTTACGGACAGGAAAAACTGAAAGACTGCAGCAGAATGAATGCCAATTCGCTTATCGAGATAGTATCTTCAAACACCAATATCAGTTTGGGTATGCGATCATCGCTGTAGGATTCAAACTAAAAAAGAAATGGCAACCAATATTGTCATATGGTGATTTAAGGTCGTTAAACCCCGCTACAGTAACTGCATGGGAAGTCTATAACGCTGTTTGCAATATGCGACAAAGTAAACTGCCTAATCCTGCGGTAACGGGGAATGTAGGCAGTTTTTTTAAAAACCCTGTAGTTAGCTATGAGAAAGCTGCCACGCTAATATCATGCTTTCCTGATATACCTCATTATCCGCAAGCTTCGGGTGAGATTAAATTAGCAGCGGGTTGGTTAATTGACCAATGTCAGCTGAAAGGATTTCGCATTGGAGGAGCTGCGGTGCATGAGCAACAAGCATTAGTTTTAATCAATGCTGATAATGCTTCCCCACAAGATATTGTTACTCTGGCTAAAGTAGTGCGTGCTCAGGTTGGAAAAAAATTTGAAGTGTGGCTTGAGCCAGAAGTAAGGTTTATTCAAGCCCAAGGTGAATGCAATGCGGTTGAGGTAATATCATGAAAGATCACAGCGTTCCGCTCAAGCTGGTTGAAATATTATCTGATGGAGAATTTCATTCAGGTGAACAACTTGGTGAGCTGCTCGGCATGAGCCGGGCAGCTATTAATAAGCATTTTCAAACTCTAAAAGGCTGGGGCCTGGATATCTACACTGTAACCGGTAAAGGTTATAGCTTGCCGTCGCCAATGAAATTGTTAAATGAAGCAGAAATTATAGCTAAGTTGAAGAATCCTAACTTGGCCGTTATCCCTGTTATTGATTCGACTAATCAGTATTTATTGGATCGAATAAATGAACTTCAGTCGGGTGATGCTTGTATTGCTGAATATCAACAAGCGGGCCGTGGGCGACGTGGACGTCAATGGTTTTCTCCATTCGGCGCAAATTTATATATGTCAATGTACTGGCGGTTGGAGCAAGGCCCTGCTGCTGCGATGGGGCTTAGTTTAGTTATTGGCATAGTCATGGCTGAAACTTTGCAAGCTTTAGGCGCAGAAAAAGTAAGGGTTAAATGGCCAAACGATCTTTATCTTAATGATCGTAAACTTGCAGGTATATTGGTGGAGTTAACCGGAAAAACAGGCGATGCTGCGCAAATTGTTATAGGCGCTGGCATCAATTTAGCTATGCGTAGCGCTGAAGCGACTCAAATTAACCAAGGTTGGATTAATCTGCAAGAAGCGGATGTCAACATTGATCGAAATGAGCTCGCCGCTAAGCTTATAAACAGTTTACGTGAAGCATTGTCTGTATTTGAAGTCGATGGCCTAAAGCCCTTTATAACGCGTTGGGCAGCGCTGGATAATTTCATTAATCGCCCGGTGAAATTACTTATAGGTGAACGGGAAGTTCACGGTATTGCCCGAGGCGTTGATGATCAAGGTGGCTTATTGTTAGAGCAAGATGGCCAAATTAAATCTTGGATCGGTGGTGAAATTTCTTTAAGACCAAATTAAATAAAAGCCTGCTTAAAAGCAGGCATTTATATTTATAATTGCCAACACACTATTTTCTTAAGCGTACTTCGTCGACAGCATGGTTGCTACTTTTAGTCATTATTAGACTCGCCCGCTCGCGTGTTGGTAATATATTTTCTTTTAAATTCAACCAGTTGATCTCTTTCCATAAATTGCTGGCTATTTCGACCGCTTCATTTTCAGGTAATTGAGAATAGTGGTGAAAATAGGAGTCAGGATCGCTAAATGCTCCTTGGCGGAATTTCAAAAATCGATTGATATACCAATTTTTTAAAAGCTCTTCTTCGGCATCAACATAAATGGAAAAGTCCACAAAGTCAGATACAAATACGTGATGAGGATCGTGGGGATAATCCATGCCGCTTTGTAAAACGTTTAATCCTTCCAGGATAAGTATGTCAGGTTGGTGAACAATCTTGTCACCATCAGGAATGACATCATAAGTAAGATGAGAATAAACAGGTGCTGTTACCTGCCTCGCTCCTGATTTCAGGTCGGAGACAAAATTCACCAAGCGGTGCATATCATACGATTGTGGAAAACCTTTTTTCTTCATCAAACCACGCTCTTTGAGCACGGCATTAGGATGAAGAAATCCATCAGTAGTAATCAACTCCACCTTACGATGCTCTGGCCAGCGACTCAGGAGCGCTTGTAATACACGAGCTGTAGTACTTTTGCCCACCGCAACACTGCCAGCAATACTTATTATATAGGGAATCTTTTGCCCGTTAGTGCCTAAGAATTGTTCCAGCACAGCTTGACGACGCAAGTTCGAGCTGATGTAAAAATTTAGAAGGCGAGAAAGAGGCAAATAAATTTCAGCAACTTCTTCCAATGAAAGATCTTCATTGATTCCTTTTAATTGTGCGATTTCATCCTCTGATAAGGTCATTGGAACAGAATCGCGCAATGCAGCCCATTGCGTACGAGTGAACTGTAAGTAAGGCGTTGTGAGTTGTGTTGTTTTGTCCATAAGCATATCTGGCAGCAATTTTTCCACCAAGCATGATTTCCTGAGAGGCAACATCATAACGAAGATGGGGTGCTGTCTACTGTTTTAAGGTCGGGAACATTGGAATGGAGGGTATCACCAGTATGGCTTTTGAAAGAAGCAAAAAGATATTTGCGTTACTGCTTTCGCAAGCGAGACCGCATTTTTGCTGTAACTGTAGTGAGTTGACTTGATTGAGAAACATAAAGGTGGGTAGGTAAAAGAGATGATTGGCGGTAGTGCACATCAGGGTCATTCACAACATTCGTTATCCAGCCGCTATATGTTGTGTTTGGTTGATGGTGAATCATGTAATACGAGCGCTATATAGAGATAAAATTCTCATACTGACTTTTCTTTAACCTAACCGTACCAAAAAAGGCAGCATTAGAGCAGTACTACAAAGGTGTAAGAGGCAAATCTTCATTGTTTTTCATCTGCCAGGAGGGCTAGCGAAATTCTTTTATAGAAAATGATGAGCTTCAAATCTAAAAACACGTACTGCACTTTTGATTATTCTATGGAAAAGACAACGTAATCGAGCAATTTTTCTTCAAAATTAGCCTGATTTGCTTTGATTCGCACAAATAGTAAGCGAAAGAACAAAAATAGCGTTTTTTTTGTTGCATCAAACCGCCGACCTTCCTAGAATGCGCGTCACTTGATGCCGGCTTAGCTCAGTTGGTAGAGCAACTGACTTGTAATCAGTAGGTCACCAGTTCGATTCCGGTAGCCGGCACCATCAAGTAGGTGGGATTCCCGAGCGGCCAAAGGGAGCAGACTGTAAATCTGCCGTCACAGACTTCGAAGGTTCGAATCCTTCTCCCACCACCATTTCAACCCTCGGGTTGAGAACTGATAAACAATCAGTTTATCTGTCAGGTGAGTCACTTCTTCTCACCCTGAATTCAGATTGTGCATTAGCGCAGTCAAAGCCAGTCAGCAACGCTGACAGGCTAAGAATAGTAGGGGGACTTCTCTTACTATTCACAAGCTACAGAAAGAACAGGTAGCCGAGTTCCAGGATGCGGGCATCGTATAATGGCTATTACCTCAGCCTTCCAAGCTGATGATGCGGGTTCGATTCCCGCTGCCCGCTCCAGATGTGCTGATATGGCTCAGTTGGTAGAGCGCACCCTTGGTAAGGGTGAGGTCCCCAGTTCGACTCTGGGTATCAGCACCACTTCCTTTATCTCCCTCCTGATTTTCTCTCTGTAATTCCTTGCAGTCAGGCACTGCCTGGTTAATGTCATGATATCTTTGATATATCCGTGTCTTAGAGGGACAAACGATGGCTAAAGAACAATTTCAACGTAATAAACTGCACGTAAACGTGGGCACCATCGGTCACGTTGACCACGGTAAAACCACTCTGACTGCAGCAATCACTACCGTTCTGGCTAAAACCAGCGGTGGTCAGGCTCGTGCATTCGATCAAATCGATAGCACTCCAGAAGAGAAAGCGCGCGGGATCACCATCAACACCGCTCACGTTGAGTATGAAACCGCTACTCGTCACTACGCACACGTTGACTGCCCAGGCCACGCCGATTATGTAAAAAACATGATCACCGGTGCTGCGCAGATGGATGGCGCGATCCTGGTTGTTGCTGCGACTGACGGCCCAATGCCTCAGACCCGTGAGCACATCCTGCTGGGTCGTCAGGTTGGCGTTCCTTACATCATCGTGTTCCTGAACAAGTGCGACATGGTTGATGATGAAGAGCTGCTGGAACTGGTTGAGATGGAAGTCCGTGATCTGCTGACTCAGTATGATTTCCCAGGCGACGATACTCCAATCGTTCGTGGTTCTGCTCTGAAAGCGCTGCAAGGCGAAGCTGAGTGGGAAGCGAAAATCACTGAGCTGGCTGGATACCTGGATACTTATATCCCAGATCCAACGCGTGCAATTGACAAGCCGTTCCTGCTGCCAATCGAAGACGTATTCTCAATCTCTGGCCGTGGTACTGTTGTTACCGGTCGTGTTGAGCGCGGCATCGTTAAAGTCGGCGACGAAGTTGAAATCGTTGGTATCAAAGATACCGTGAAATCAACCTGTACCGGCGTTGAAATGTTCCGCAAACTGCTGGATCAGGGTCAGGCTGGCGAAAACTGTGGTGTTCTGCTGCGCGGTATCAAGCGTGAAGACATCCAGCGTGGACAGGTTCTGGCTAAGCCAGGCTCAATCAAGCCACACACCCAGTTCGAATCAGAAGTTTATATTCTGTCGAAAGACGAAGGCGGCCGTCATACTCCGTTCTTCAAAGGCTACCGTCCACAGTTCTACTTCCGTACAACTGACGTGACTGGCTCAGTAGAGCTGCCAGAAGGCGTTGAGATGGTAATGCCGGGCGACAACATCAAAATGATTGTTACCCTGATTCACCCAATCGCTATGGACGACGGTCTGCGCTTCGCAATCCGTGAAGGCGGCCGTACCGTTGGTGCGGGCGTTGTTGCCAAAGTTATCGCATAATTATCGATAACATTTGACGCAATGCACACGAAAAGGGCATCATTTGATGCCCTTTTTGCACGCTGTCTCATAGAACCTGGCTCATCAGTGATTTTCAACCATAATCATTGTTGAGACAGGCTCTGTTATGCGGCGTTGGATGCCGAGTTACGCCCCAAAAGCTCATTCGGTTTGGATGCCTCGCACTGCGGGGCAGAATAGTTTCTGAATTATTGTGGCAGGTTGGTTTATGAGTGCGAATACCGAAGCTCAAGGGAGCGGGCGCGGCCTGGAAGCGGTAAAGTGGCTGGTCGTAGCAGTGTTGTTACTCGCGGCAATTGTGGGTAATTATTACTTTCGCGATGTGACATTACCTCTGCGTGCGCTAGCTGTGGTCGTGCTGATCGCAGCGGCTGGCGGCATAGCGCTTTTAACGATAAAAGGCAAAGCGACCGTGGCTTTTGCACGTGAAGCAAGAACCGAAATGCGTAAGGTCATTTGGCCGACTCGCCAGGAAACGCTGCACACCACGTTAATCGTTGCCGCGGTTACCGCCGTGATGTCACTGATTTTGTGGGGGCTAGATGGTATTCTGGTCCGTCTGGTATCGTTTATCACTGGCCTGAGGTTCTGAGATGTCTGAAGCTCCAAAAAAACGCTGGTACGTCGTGCAGGCGTTTTCCGGTTTTGAAGGCCGCGTAGCGCAATCACTACGTGAGCACATCAAATTGCACAACATGGAAGAACTGTTTGGCGATGTTATGGTTCCAACTGAAGAAGTGGTTGAGATCCGTGGCGGTCAGCGTCGTAAAAGCGAGCGCAAGTTTTTCCCGGGTTACGTTCTGGTACAGATGGTCATGAATGACGCTAGTTGGCACCTCGTACGCAGCGTTCCTCGCGTAATGGGGTTCATCGGTGGTACATCTGACCGCCCAGCGCCAATAAGCGACAAAGAAGTCGACGCGATTATGAACCGCCTGCAGCAGGTTGGAGATAAGCCGCGTCCTAAAACGATGTTCGAGCCAGGCGAAATGGTCCGTGTTAGTGATGGTCCGTTTGCTGACTTTAATGGTGTAGTGGAAGAGGTGGATTACGAGAAGAGCCGCCTGAAAGTGTCCGTTTCAATATTTGGACGTGCTACCCCTGTCGAACTCGACTTTGGTCAGGTAGAAAAAGGCTAACTTTTTCTGCTCACAATTTAGCTATTGCAGCAGGCGCGAAATTTCACTACAATTTCGCGCCTTTTGTTTTTATGCGCTCTTGCTAGCGTATAAATCGTTATCACGGGGAGCCTGTCTATTCAGGCGCTAAAACCCAATTGAGGAAATATCATGGCTAAGAAAGTACAAGCCTACGTCAAGCTGCAGGTTGCAGCTGGTATGGCGAACCCAAGTCCACCGGTTGGTCCAGCTCTGGGTCAGCAGGGTGTTAACATCATGGAATTCTGTAAAGCGTTCAACGCTAAGACCGAATCTTTAGAGAAAGGTCTGCCGACTCCTGTTGTTATCACTGTATACAGCGACCGTTCTTTCACCTTCGTTACTAAAACGCCTCCAGCCGCCGTTCTGCTGAAAAAAGCAGCAGGCATCAAATCTGGTTCTGGTAAGCCGAATAAAGACAAAGTCGGTAAAGTAACGCGTACTCAGGTACGTGAAATCGCAGAAACCAAAGCTGCGGACATGACTGGTTCTGACGTTGAAGCGATGACTCGCTCCATCGAAGGTACTGCTCGTTCCATGGGCCTGGTAGTAGAGGATTAAGAAATGGCTAAGCTGACCAAGCGCATGAGCGTGATCCGCGACAAAGTGGACGCGACTAAACAGTATGACATCGCTGAAGCCGTTGCTCTGCTGAAAGAACTGGCTACTGCTAAATTCGTAGAAAGCGTTGACGTTGCTGTTAACCTCGGCATCGACGCTCGTAAATCTGATCAGAACGTACGTGGCGCAACTGTGCTGCCGCACGGTACTGGCCGTTCAGTACGCGTTGCTGTATTTGCCCAAGGCGCAAATGCAGAAGCTGCTAAAGCAGCTGGCGCTGAGCTGGTAGGTATGGAAGATCTGGCTGATCAGATCAAAAAAGGCGAAATGAACTTTGACGTTGTTATTGCATCTCCAGATGCAATGCGCGTTGTTGGCCAGTTAGGCCAGGTTCTGGGCCCACGTGGTCTGATGCCAAACCCTAAAGTTGGTACTGTAACGCCTAACGTTGCTGAAGCAGTTAAAAATGCTAAAGCGGGTCAGGTTCGTTATCGTAACGACAAAAACGGCATCATCCATACCACCATCGGTAAAGTGGATTTTGACGCTGACAAATTGAAAGAAAACCTGGAATCTCTGCTGGTTGCGCTGAAAAAAGCAAAACCATCACAGGCGAAAGGCGTGTACATCAAGAAAGTCAGCCTCTCCACCACCATGGGTGCTGGTCTTGCCGTTGATCAGGCTGGTCTGAGCGCAACAGCAAACTAATTGCTGCTTGAAACGGGCGAAAAATTCACCTAGAATCTTACGCCCGTTATGCGTATACGCATGCCAAAGTATTTAGGTTGGAGCCAGGCCTTATCCTGGCCTCCGTCCAAGACCGCAGGAGCTGCACATTTTCGGATGTAACGCTTAATCCCCTGCGTAGACGGTGACAGAACCAAAAGAATTTTTTCTTAGCTGGATTCTGCTCACCGTGTAATAGCGCTTATTTTCCCTCGGGATAAGTAAGTGAAGTGAGTTCCGGGGAAATCCTTCCCCGGTCAAATCCAGGAGCTAAAGCTAATGGCATTAAATCTTCAAGACAAACAAGCGATTGTTGCTGAAGTCAGCGAAGTAGCCAAAGGTGCGCTTTCAGCGGTTGTTGCGGATTCTCGTGGCGTTACCGTTGATAAAATGACCGAACTGCGTAAAGCAGGTCGTGAAGCTGGCGTTTACATGCGTGTTGTCCGCAACACCTTGCTGCGCCGCGTCGTTGAGGGTACTCAGTTTGAGTGCCTGAAAGACACGTTTGTTGGTCCGACCCTGATTGCATATTCTATGGAACACCCGGGCGCTGCTGCTCGTCTGTTCAAAGATTTCGCGAAAGCGAATGCAAAATTTGAGGTCAAAGCTGCGGCCTTTGAAGGTGAGCTGATCACGGCGGCTGATATTGACCGTCTGGCAACTCTGCCGACCTACGAAGAAGCATTGGCACGTCTGATGTCGACCATGAAAGAAGCCGCTGCAGGCAAATTGGTCCGCACTCTGGCTGCTGTTCGCGATGCAAAAGAAGCGGCTTAAGGCCAAATTCTTTTTCTTCGTACTTGCTAACGTATAAACTTTTTCTGATTCTTAGGAACAATACACATGTCTATCACTAAAGACCAAATTCTGGAAGCTGTTGCAGCTATGTCCGTAATGGAAGTAGTTGAGCTGGTTTCTGCTATGGAAGAAAAATTCGGCGTTTCTGCTGCTGCTGCTGTAGCTGTTGCTGCTGGCCCAGCTGAAGCTGTTGAAGAGAAAACTGAATTCGACGTCGTACTGAAAGCTGTTGGCGCGAACAAAGTTGCAGTAATCAAAGCCGTTCGTAGCGCAACTGGTCTGGGCCTGAAAGAAGCCAAAGATCTGGTTGAAGCAACTGGCGTGATCAAAGAAGGCATCAGCAAAGATGACGCAGCTGCACTTGAAGCTGCTCTGAAAGAAGCTGGCGCTGAAGTTGAAGTTAAGTAAGACAACCTTAGGGTTGCAGTCTGAGTAGTTTCAGACTGATGGCTGGTGACTTTATGGTCACCAGCCTTTTTGCGCTACAGGGCCTCAATGGGGTTTCACACTGTTTGTCCATTGTTGCTCTTCAATATCTTTCTCTATCGACGACTTGATATACCGCTTTTCTGTGAGGGTTCCCTGCCCACACTAAAGCGATGAAATGATTTAAGAGTGATAGAAAGAGGTATTGCACATACTGCCGCGCAGTCTGTGAATCAAACAAAATCGTGTTGCATGAACTGTCCTTTCAGGACGGACAGCGTGGGTCGACTTGTCAGCTAGCTGAGGAACCCTATGGTTTACTCCTATACCGAGAAAAAACGTATTCGTAAGGATTTTGGTAAACGTCCACAAGTTTTGGACATACCTTATCTCCTTTCCATCCAGCTTGATTCGTTCCAGAAGTTTATCGAGCAAGATCCAGAAGGTCAGTACGGACTGGAAGCTGCATTCCGTTCCGTCTTCCCTATCGCGAGCTACAGCGGCAATTCAGAATTGCAGTATGTGAGCTATCGTCTGGGTGAACCTGTCTTTGACGTGAAAGAGTGTCAGATCCGTGGCGTGACCTACTCGGCACCGCTGCGCGTGAAACTGCGTCTGGTGATCTATGAGCGCGAAGCGCCAGAAGGCACCGTAAAAGACATTAAAGAACAAGAAGTCTACATGGGCGAAATTCCGCTCATGACCGACAACGGTACCTTTGTTATCAACGGTACTGAGCGTGTTATCGTTTCTCAGCTGCACCGTAGTCCTGGCGTGTTCTTCGACAGCGATAAGGGTAAAACCCACTCTTCGGGTAAAGTGCTGTACAACGCACGCATTATTCCTTATCGCGGTTCATGGCTCGATTTTGAGTTCGACCCGAAAGACAACCTTTTTGTCCGTATTGACCGTCGTCGTAAGCTGCCGGCCACTATCATTCTGCGCGCACTGCAATACACCACTGCACAAGTTCTCGATATCTTCTTCGAGAAAGTGGTGTTTGAAATCCGTGATAACAAGCTGCAGATGGAATTGGTGCCTGAGCGCCTGCGCGGTGAAACCGCCACCTTCGATATCGAAGCAAACGGCACGGTATACGTTGAGAAAGCGCGTCGCATCACTGCTCGCCACATTCGTCAGCTGGAAAAAGATGGCATTCAGCACATCGAAGTACCGGTTGAATACATTGCGGGCAAAGTGGTCTCTAAAGATTATATCGATGAGAGCACAGGTGAACTGATCATTGCTGCCAACATGGAGCTGTCGCTGGATCTGCTGGCTAAATTGAGCCAAGCCGGTCACAAGCGCATTGAAACGCTGTTCACTAACGACTTGGATCACGGCCCTTATATCTCCGAGACCCTGCGTGTTGACCCAACCAGCGATCGTCTGAGCGCACTGGTTGAGATCTACCGCATGATGCGTCCTGGTGAGCCGCCAACGCGTGAAGCCGCAGAGAACTTGTTTGAGAACTTGTTCTTCTCTGAAGATCGTTACGATCTCTCTGCTGTAGGCCGTATGAAGTTCAACCGTTCATTGCTGCGTGATGAAATCGAAGGCTCAGGTATTCTGAGCAAAGAAGACATCATCGAAGTTATGAAGAAACTGATCGATATCCGTAACGGTAAAGGCGAAGTGGACGATATCGACCACCTCGGTAACCGTCGTATTCGTTCAGTCGGTGAAATGGCTGAGAACCAGTTCCGTGTTGGTCTGGTACGTGTTGAGCGTGCAGTGAAAGAGCGTCTTTCTCTGGGCGACCTTGATACGTTGATGCCTCAGGACATGATCAACGCCAAGCCGATTTCGGCGGCGGTGAAAGAGTTCTTCGGTTCGAGCCAGCTGTCACAGTTTATGGATCAGAACAATCCGTTGTCAGAGATCACGCATAAGCGTCGTATTTCTGCTCTCGGTCCGGGCGGTTTGACGCGTGAGCGTGCCGGCTTTGAAGTGCGTGACGTACACCCAACGCACTACGGTCGTGTTTGCCCAATCGAAACGCCGGAAGGTCCAAACATCGGTCTGATCAACTCCTTGTCTGTTTATGCACAGACCAATGAGTATGGCTTCCTGGAAACCCCGTATCGTCGTGTTATCGACAGTGTGGTTTCTGATGAAATTCATTACCTCTCTGCAATTGAAGAGGGTAACTACGTTATCGCTCAGGCGAACGCCGAACTTGATGAAAACGGTGCGTTTGTTGATGACCTGGTAACTTGCCGTAGCAAAGGCGAATCAAGCTTGTTCAGCCGCGATCAGGTTGACTACATGGACGTTTCCACCCAGCAGGTGGTTTCTGTCGGTGCGTCACTGATCCCGTTCCTGGAACACGATGACGCCAACCGCGCCTTGATGGGTGCGAACATGCAACGTCAGGCCGTTCCAACTCTGCGTGCTGATAAGCCGCTGGTTGGTACAGGTATGGAGCGCGCAGTTGCGGTTGACTCCGGTGTTACCGCCGTAGCGAAACGTGGTGGTACTGTTCAGTACGTTGATGCTTCTCGTATCGTTATCAAAGTTAACGAAGACGAAATGCATGCGGGCGAAGCCGGTATCGACATTTACAACCTGACTAAATACACCCGTTCTAACCAGAACACCTGCATCAACCAGATGCCTTGCGTGTCCCTGGATGAGCCGGTTGAGCGCGGCGACGTGTTGGCAGATGGTCCGTCCACCGATCTCGGTGAACTGGCACTGGGCCAGAACATGCGCGTAGCGTTCATGCCGTGGAACGGTTACAACTTCGAAGACTCCATCTTAGTCTCCGAGCGTGTTGTTCAGGAAGATCGCTTCACCACCATTCATATCCAGGAGCTGGCGTGTGTGTCTCGTGACACCAAGCTGGGGCCAGAAGAAATCACGGCTGATATCCCGAACGTGGGTGAAGCTGCGCTTTCTAAACTGGATGAGTCCGGCATCGTTTATATCGGTGCAGAAGTGACTGGTGGTGACATTCTGGTCGGTAAAGTGACGCCTAAAGGCGAAACTCAGCTGACTCCAGAAGAAAAACTGCTGCGTGCCATCTTCGGTGAAAAAGCGTCTGACGTGAAAGATTCGTCACTGCGCGTACCGAACGGTGTTTCGGGCACGGTTATTGACGTTCAGGTCTTTACCCGCGATGGCGTGGAAAAAGACAAGCGTGCGCTGGAAATCGAAGAGATGCAGCTGAAGCAGGCCAAGAAAGACCTGTCTGAAGAACTGAAGATCTTCGAAGCTGGCCTGTTCAGCCGTATTCAAGCGGTACTGATTTCTGGTGGCGTTGAAGCGGATAAGTTGGACAAACTGCCTCGTGAGCGCTGGTTAGAACTCGGCCTGACTGATGAAGCTAAGCAAAACCAGCTGGAACAGCTGGCAGAGCAGTACGATGAGCTGAAGCACGAGTTTGAGAAAAAACTCGAAGGTAAGCGTCGTAAGATCACCCAAGGCGATGATTTGGCACCAGGCGTGTTGAAAATCGTTAAGGTTTATCTGGCTGTTAAACGTCAGATCCAACCGGGTGACAAGATGGCTGGTCGTCACGGTAACAAAGGTGTTATCTCCAAGATCAACCCGATCGAAGATATGCCTTACGATGAGAACGGCACGCCGGTCGACATCGTACTGAACCCGCTGGGCGTACCATCACGTATGAACATCGGTCAGATCCTTGAGACGCACTTAGGTATGGCGGCGAAAGGTATCGGCGAGAAGATCAACGCCATGCTGAAGAAGCAGGAAGAAGTCGCAAAACTGCGTGACTTTATCCAGCGTGCTTACGATCTGGGTAGCGACCTTCGTCAGACAGTTGATCTGAACACCTTCAGCGATGATGAAGTGCTGCGTTTGGCTGAGAACCTGAAAAAAGGTATGCCAATCGCGACGCCAGTGTTCGACGGCGCGAAAGAAAGCGAAATCAAAGAGCTGTTAGAGCTCGGTGGCTTGCCTTCTTCGGGTCAGATTACGCTGTTTGATGGTCGTACCGGTGAGCAGTTCGAACGTCAGGTAACCGTAGGTTATATGTACATGCTGAAACTCAACCACTTGGTTGATGACAAGATGCATGCGCGTTCTACCGGTTCCTATAGCCTGGTTACTCAGCAGCCGCTGGGTGGTAAGGCGCAGTTCGGTGGTCAGCGCTTCGGTGAGATGGAAGTGTGGGCGCTGGAAGCATACGGCGCTGCATATACCCTGCAGGAAATGCTTACCGTTAAGTCTGATGACGTGAACGGTCGTACTAAGATGTATAAAAACATCGTAGACGGCAATCATCAGATGGAACCGGGCATGCCAGAATCCTTCAACGTACTGTTGAAAGAGATTCGCTCGCTGGGTATCAACATTGAGCTGGAAGACGAGTAACCCTGAATTTTAAGCCGCAGCCCTCTGTGCAGCGGCTTAATACAGGGCTAAAGCGCTCGCAATTGTACTGGTTATGGGGCGTTCAATTTCGGTTGAACGCCCCTGAGAGTCTCACTCCGACGGGAGCTAATCCGTGAAAGACTTACTAAAGTTTCTAAAAGCGCAGACTAAAACCGAAGAGTTTAATGCGATCAAGATTGCGCTGGCTTCGCCAGACATGATCCGTTCATGGTCTTTCGGTGAAGTCAAAAAGCCGGAAACCATCAACTACCGTACCTTCAAGCCAGAGCGCGATGGTCTGTTCTGTGCCCGTATCTTTGGGCCAGTAAAAGACTACGAATGCCTGTGCGGGAAGTACAAGCGCCTGAAGCATCGCGGAGTGATCTGTGAGAAATGCGGCGTTGAAGTAACCCAAACTAAAGTGCGTCGTGAGCGCATGGGCCACATTGAACTGGCGTCGCCAACTGCGCACATCTGGTTCCTGAAGTCACTGCCATCACGTATTGGTTTGCTGCTGGATATGCCACTGCGCGATATCGAGCGCGTGCTCTATTTTGAATCTTACGTTGTTATCGAAGGTGGCATGACCAACCTCGAGAAACGTCAGATTCTGACTGAAGAGCAATACCTTGATGCGTTAGAAGAGTTCGGTGACGAATTCGACGCTAAAATGGGCGCCGAAGCGATTCAGGCCCTGTTGAAAAACATGGATCTGGAGCAAGAGTGCGAGCAGCTGCGTGAAGAGCTGAACGAAACCAACTCTGAAACCAAGCGTAAAAAACTGACCAAGCGTATCAAGCTGCTGGAAGCGTTCGTTCAGTCTGGTAACAAGCCAGAGTGGATGATCCTGACCGTGCTGCCTGTATTACCACCGGATTTGCGTCCGCTGGTACCGCTGGACGGCGGCCGCTTCGCGACTTCAGATCTGAACGATCTGTATCGCCGCGTGATCAACCGTAACAACCGTTTGAAACGTCTGCTGGATCTGGCTGCGCCAGACATCATCGTTCGTAACGAAAAACGTATGTTGCAGGAAGCCGTTGATGCATTGCTGGATAACGGTCGTCGCGGTCGTGCGATCACCGGTTCCAACAAGCGTCCGCTGAAATCGCTCGCTGACATGATCAAAGGTAAGCAGGGTCGTTTCCGTCAGAACCTGCTGGGTAAACGTGTCGACTACTCTGGTCGTTCGGTTATCACCGTAGGTCCATACCTGCGCCTGCATCAGTGCGGTCTGCCTAAGAAAATGGCACTTGAGCTGTTCAAACCGTTCATTTACGGCAAGTTGGAGCTGCGTGGCCTGGCCACCACCATCAAAGCCGCGAAGAAAATGGTTGAACGCGAAGAAGCGGTTGTCTGGGATATCCTTGACGAAGTGATCCGTGAGCACCCGGTTCTGCTGAACCGTGCGCCTACACTGCACCGTCTGGGTATTCAGGCCTTTGAACCGGTTCTGATCGAAGGTAAAGCGATCCAGCTGCACCCGCTGGTTTGTGCGGCCTATAACGCCGACTTCGATGGTGACCAGATGGCTGTTCACGTACCGCTGACGCTGGAAGCCCAGCTGGAAGCGCGTGCGCTGATGATGTCGACTAACAACATTCTGTCCCCAGCGAACGGCGAGCCAATCATCGTTCCTTCTCAGGACGTTGTTCTGGGTCTGTACTACATGACCCGCGACAAAGTGAATGCTAAAGGCGAAGGCATGGTGCTGACCGGCCCTAAAGAAGCTGAGCGTGTATACCGCGCTGGCTTGGCTGAGCTGCATGCACGCGTCAAAGTGCGTATTACTGAATACAGCAAAAACGAGCAAGAAGAATTCGTTGCGAAAACCAGCATCATCGACACCACCATTGGTCGTGCGATTCTGTGGATGATCGTACCGCAAGGTCTGCCTTACTCCATCGTCAACCAGGCGCTGGGTAAAAAAGCTATCTCTAAAATGCTGAACACCTGTTACCGCATTTTGGGCCTGAAGCCGACCGTTATCTTTGCTGACCAGACGATGTACACCGGTTTCGCATACGCTGCCCGTTCAGGCGCGTCTGTGGGTATCGACGACATGGTTATTCCAGCTAAGAAAGTGGAAATCATTGCCGAAGCAGAAGCTGAAGTTACTGAGATTCAGCAGCAGTTCCAGTCTGGTCTGGTTACCGCTGGCGAACGTTACAACAAAGTCATCGATATCTGGGCTGCCGCGAATGAGCGTGTAGCGAAGGCGATGATGGAAAACCTCTCTACTGAAACCGTGATTAACCGTGACGGCGTAGAAGAGAAACAGGTTTCCTTTAACAGCATCTTTATGATGGCCGACTCTGGTGCGCGTGGTTCTGCTGCACAGATTCGTCAGCTGGCCGGTATGCGTGGTCTGATGGCGAAACCAGATGGCTCCATCATTGAAACGCCAATTACTGCGAACTTCCGCGAAGGCTTGAACGTACTTCAGTACTTCATCTCGACGCACGGTGCACGTAAAGGTCTTGCGGATACCGCACTGAAAACAGCTAACTCCGGTTATCTGACGCGTCGTCTGGTTGACGTTGCGCAGGATTTGGTTGTTACAGAAGACGATTGTGGCACGCACGAAGGCATCATGATGACACCTGTCATCGAAGGTGGCGACGTTAAAGAGCCGCTGCGTGAACGTGTTCTTGGTCGTGTAACTGCTGAAGATGTATTGAAGCCTGGCACCGCAGATATTCTGGTTCCACGTAACACGCTGATGCATGAACACATCTGTGACCTGTTGGAAGAGAACTCTGTCGACAGCGTTAAAGTCCGTTCTGTAGTAGGTTGTGAAACCGATTTTGGTGTGTGTGCGCATTGCTATGGTCGCGACCTGGCACGTGGTCACATCATCAACAAAGGTGAAGCGATCGGTGTTATCGCTGCGCAGTCCATCGGTGAGCCGGGTACACAGCTGACAATGCGTACGTTCCACATCGGTGGTGCGGCATCGCGTGCGGCAGCTGAATCCAGCATTCAGGTGAAGAACAAAGGTACCATCAAGCTGACCAACGCTAAGTCGGTAACGAACTCTGCTGGCAAGCTGGTGATCACCTCGCGTAACGTCGAACTGAAAATGATCGACGAATTCGGACGCACCAAAGAAAGCTATAAAGTGCCTTACGGTGCTGCTATGGCGAAAGGTGACGGCGAGCAGGTTGCTGCAGGCGAAACTGTAGCGAACTGGGATCCGCATACCATGCCGGTTATCACGGAAGTGGGCGGTTATATTCGCTTCACTGACATGATCGATGGCCAAACCATCACGCGTCAGACAGATGACTTAACAGGTCTGTCATCGCTGGTGGTATTGGACAGCGCCGAGCGTACTGCTGGTGGTAAAGATCTGCGTCCTGCGCTGAAAATTGTTGATGCTAACGGTGATGATGTCTTGATCCCAGGCACCGACATGCCAGCTCAGTACTTCCTGCCGGGCAAAGCGATTGTTCAGCTGGAAGATGGCGTCAAGATCAGTGCGGGTGATACGCTGTCGCGTGTTCCGCAAGAATCTGGCGGTACTAAGGATATTACCGGTGGTCTGCCACGCGTTGCTGACTTGTTCGAAGCGCGTCGCCCGAAAGAGCCAGCTATCCTGGCGGAGATCAGCGGTATCATCTCCTTCGGTAAAGAGACAAAAGGCAAGCGTCGCTTAGTGATTACACCAGTCGACGGTAGCGAGCATTACGAAGAGATGATTCCGAAATGGCGTCAGCTGAACGTGTTCGAAGGTGAACGTGTTGAGCGTGGTGACGTGGTTTCCGATGGCCCAGAATCTCCACATGACATCCTGCGCTTGCGTGGCGTTCATGCGGTGACGCGTTACATCACTAACGAAGTGCAGGAAGTTTACCGTCTGCAAGGCGTTAAGATTAACGATAAGCACATCGAAGTCATCGTTCGTCAGATGCTGCGTAAAGCGACCATCCAGAGCGCGGGCAGTGCCGACTTCCTGGAAGGTGAGCAAGCAGAATTCTCTCGCATCAAGATCGCTAACCGCGAACTGGAAGCGAACGGAAAAGTTGCTGCAACCTTTATGCGTGACCTGCTGGGTATCACCAAAGCGTCACTGGCAACCGAATCGTTCATCTCTGCCGCATCGTTCCAGGAAACAACACGTGTCCTGACCGAAGCAGCCGTTGCGGGCAAACGCGACGAACTGCGTGGCCTGAAAGAGAACGTAATCGTGGGTCGTCTGATCCCAGCCGGTACCGGTTACGCTTATCATCAGGAGCGTACACGTCGCCGTCAGATTGGCGAAGTGCCGGCAGCACCGCAGGTCACTGCGGATGAAGCCTCAGCGAGCCTGGCTGAACTGTTGAACGCCGGTCTCGGCGGTAGCGACAACGATTAATCGTTAGCCGCATCATAAAAAACCCTGCCTCGGCAGGGTTTTTTTATGTCTTTAATTTAACTTGTTCCATTCATCGCGGCTGATACCAATATCTTTCAACTGAGTATCACTCAGCCTCGACAATATTATTCGCGTTTCGCGGCGCAGCTGCCAATTTTTAAAGCTATGCCATAAAACGCGTATCAAAAGGAGTGGGGTCCCTGAAAAAGGTTTCGCTGCTCGATTCTCTTCATATCCCATGATCTTACCCTCAGTAATGTGCCTGAGAGTTATTTTCGGCTTCTAAACTGTAATGATACAGACTCAAAAATCACCTTTATTTAACATACAGATTGCAATGTAATCGAACTGAATGGTAAAAATAACCTCAATCTGTATTGAATTATTTCTTATACGCTTAACGTGAGGCATACGATGACGCGCTATCAACATCTGGCAACGCTGCTGGCTCAGCGTATTGAACAGGGTCTTTATCGCAGTGGTGAACGTCTGCCCTCAGTACGTACGTTAAGCGCTGAGCATGGCGTCAGTATTAGCACCGTGCAGCAGGCGTATCATCTGCTTGAGGAGAAACAGCTAATCACGCCACAACCTCGCTCTGGCTATTTTGTTGCCTCGAGAAAAGCAACGCCGCCGATGCCTGCCTTGACGCGTCCAGCACAGCGACCAGTAGAAATTACGCAATGGGATGGGGTGCTTGAGTTGCTGGATAGCCGTTTAGAAGATGACATTCTGCAATTGGGTAGCGGCATGCCAGATCTAACGCAGTCAACGTTAAAGCCACTCTGGAAAGCCTTTAGCCGTCAGGCGCAAAAGCAGGAGACGTATCTACTTAACTACGACAATCTTTATGGTGTCGTTGCACTGCGCGAACAAATTGCGCGCCTGTCAATTGATAGCGGTTGTCAGCTCACCGCTGAAGACATTGTCATTACGACGGGGTGTCATGAAGCTTTGTCGGTTTCAATTCGCGCTGTATGTGAGCCGGGCGACATCATTGCTGTTGAGTCGCCTTCGTTTCACGGCATTATGCAAACGCTGCGTGGTTTTGGTATTCGCGCCATCGAAATCCCTACCGATTCGGTGAGTGGAATTAGCCTTGAAGCATTAGAGCTGGCGTTTGAGCAATGGCCAATCAAAGCCGTTGTTGTCGTGCCCAATTGTAATAATCCGCTGGGTTTCATCATGCCCGAAAATCGTAAACGCGCCTTGCTGGCTTTAGTGCAACGTTTTGATGCTGCGGTCATTGAGGATGACGTGTACGGCGAGCTCGCATGGGAATATCCACGTCCATCCACCATCAAATCTTTGGATGTGGATGGCCGCGTTTTGCTGTGCAGCTCATTTTCCAAAACACTGGCACCGGGTCTGCGTGTTGGTTGGGTTGCACCGGGTCGTTATCGCGATCGCGTATTACATATGAAATATATCGTCACCGGTTCTACTGCAACCCAGCCGCAGCATGCAGTGGCCGATTTCATTCGGCAGGGACATTATTTACCGCATCTGCGTCGTATGCGGCAGCTCTATCAGCGCAACTATGAAACTTTTAATTGCTGGGTGCGTCACTATTTCCCGTGTGGAATCTGTGTATCACGTCCACAAGGTGGCTTCCTGATGTGGGTCGAATTGCCAGAGGCATTTGATGCTGTTCGCCTTAATCGTGAACTGCGTGAATCACATATCCAAATTGCTGTCGGTTCGCTGTTTTCCGCGTCGGGTAAATATCGTAATTGCCTGCGGCTGAATTATGGACTGCCGTTAACGGACAAAACGGAGCAGGCATTGATGCTGGTGGGCAAGGCAATAGAACGTGCTATGGCAACCTGTGCGCACGAAACGACTCAAGAGCAACAAATCGAAATCCTTGCAGCTAAGTAGTTGAGGAAGCAGGGCCAGAAAGAGGGAGAAACTGGCCCTGGCCAGGCAACGTTGTCTGGCGAGAACAACTCTACCAAGTAACAAAAAACGCGCCAGTGACTAACTTTGTCACTGCGCGCGGCTTTCCAGCTTTACCTGTTCGTTTGCAGAAGTAATAACGTTAATGCGTAGCAGATTACAGAATGCGATTAAATAACCGCTTCCGGTTCGGCCAATGCCAGTAAGGTTCGCGTTGCTTCACGCCAATCCGCTGCTTGTGTAATTGCACTAACCACAGCAATGCTACCCACACCGGTTGCCAATACTTCTGGCGCTCGCGCGATACTGATACCGCCAATCGCCACGGTGGGGATATCTTGCAAACGTGCCAGATGGCGCTTCAGTTCAGTCAGCCCTTGCGGCGCAGAAGGCATCTCTTTGGTTTGCGTTGGAAAAATATGTCCAAGTGCAATGTAGGAAGGGCGCAATGCCAGCGCACGATCCAGTTCAGCATCATCATGCGTAGAAATACCCAGCCGTAATCCAGCCTGATTGATCAGCGCCAAATTCGCGACATCCAAATCCTCCTGACCAAGATGCACACCATACGCGTTGTGCTTGATGGCTAATCGCCAGTAATCATTAATAAACAGGCGTGCACGATACTGCTTACCCAACGCGATCGCCTGAACAATAGCGGGTTCGACTGCCTCATCAGGCTGATCTTTGATTCGTAGTTGAAGAGTACGCACGCCCGCTTTCAACAGGCGTTCAATCCACTCAACGTTATCAACCACCGGATAAAGCCCTAAACGTGGTGAAGTGGTGGGAAATGCATTCATAATTTTTCCTCCAGAGTCGTATCCGCTGGGTGATAAAGCTCACCTCCACGACTGCGAAAATTTTCAGACATCTGCGCCATACCCATTTCAATCGGCTGCGCTGCGGCTTCTTGTTGTGCGGCATATTCACGCACTTCCTGCGTGATTTTCATTGAGCAAAATTTCGGGCCACACATTGAGCAAAAATGCGCCACCTTGCCCGATTCTTGCGGTAGCGTTTCATCGTGATAGGCGCGCGCGGTATGGGGATCTAACGCCAGATTAAACTGATCTTCCCAACGGAATTCGAAACGCGCTTTGGACATGGCGTTATCGCGAATTTGCGCGCCAGGATGCCCTTTGGCGAGATCGGCGGCGTGAGCAGCAATTTTGTAAGTGATTAAGCCTTGCTTTACATCTTCTTTATTCGGCAAGCCAAGATGCTCTTTTGGCGTGACGTAACACAGCATCGCACAGCCAAACCAGCCAATCATGGCTGCGCCAATACCGGAAGTGAAGTGATCGTAACCCGGTGCGATGTCAGTTGTTAGTGGGCCGAGCGTATAAAAAGGGGCTTCATGGCAATGTTCAAGCTGTTCGGTCATGTTGCGGCGTATCATCTGCATCGGAACGTGGCCAGGGCCTTCAATCATTACCTGTACGTCATATTCCCAGGCAATCTTCGTCAATTCACCCAACGTATGCAGCTCGGCAAACTGCGCTTCATCGTTGGCATCCTGAATAGAACCTGGGCGTAAGCCATCTCCCAACGAAAGCGAGACGTCGTATGCGGCGCAAATTTCACAAATCTCCCGAAAATGCTGATAGAGAAAGCTCTCTTTGTGATGTGACAGGCACCATTTGGCCATAATCGAACCGCCACGCGAGACAATGCCGGTCAGGCGTTTTGCCGTCATCGGCACGTAACGCAGCAGCACGCCAGCATGAATCGTAAAGTAGTCGACACCTTGCTCAGCCTGTTCTAGCAGCGTATCGCGGAAGATTTCCCAGTTAAGATCCTCTGCCACGCCATTCACTTTTTCCAGCGCCTGATAAATCGGTACGGTGCCAATCGGAACCGGGCTGTTACGCAAAATCCACTCACGTGTTTCGTGTATATAACGGCCGGTGGAGAGATCCATTACCGTGTCAGCACCCCAACGCGTTGACCACACTAATTTTTCCACTTCTTCTTCAATAGAGGAGGTTACTGCCGAGTTCCCGATATTGGCATTCACCTTCACCAAAAAGTTGCGACCAATAATCATCGGCTCCGATTCGGGGTGATTAATATTGGCGGGAATAATGGCGCGACCCTCGGCGACTTCCTGGCGCACAAACTCCGGCGTAATATTTTCCGGTAAATTAGCACCGAAACTGTATCCCGGATGCTGTTGCAGCAGCACTTCACCACGTATGCGCTCGCGGCCCATATTTTCTCGCAGTGCGATGTACTCCATTTCTGGCGTGATGATGCCCTGACGCGCGTAGTGCAATTGTGTTACCCGGCGACCGGCCTTGGCACGTCGCGGTTGAGGTAAATGCTCGAAACGCAAATGATCAAGACCGTCATCGGCCAAACGCTGCTGCGTGTAAGTCGAGCTAATTTGCGTGAGATTTTCGCTGTCATCGCGATCGTTAATCCAGCCAGCACGCAGTTTTTCAAGACCGCGATGCACATCAATCTGCGCGTCTGGATCACCATAAGCGCCTGCCGTGTCATACACCGGCACGGCTTCATTCTCTTCGAAGCGAGGTTCGTCCTTGGTACCGCCAATTTGGGTGGCGCTGAGTTGAATTTCACGCATTGGCACGCGAATGTCAGCACGGCTACCGGTAATCCAAATGCGTTTAGAGTGGGGGAATGCACTGCCGCCTTGCAGGGAATCGATAAATTCCTGCGCCTGGGCGCGTTGTTCGCGACGATTGGTTTTCGAAGTAGACATAGCAATTTTCCAGTTAAGGGGGAACGTTGCTTGTCCGGAGTTCGGAAGGAGTAAGCGATACGATGGACAAAAATAGTGCCAGCGTACTAAGAAAATTTACTCTTGTTCCCTACGCAGGTTCTAACCTGGTCAGGTTCCGCGGATCCCGAATAAACGGTCTCAGCCCGAAGGCACTCCGACAAGAAATTAAAAACGGGTTTATCAGACTGGCGTCATCAAAACCCGTTCAGCATAAAAGGGCTTTTAGGTAATCACAAGACTTTTACATGTGATTAACGTTAAGCGGGACGAGCCATCTGGCTGTCATTGGCGACCGGCGGGCGCGCCAGCTGTTGATCCCACGCCAGCTGAATCAATTTATCTTCCAGCGTGAAGCGGGTTTCTAAAACTTCGCCGACTTCAGAAAGCGCTTTCTGGAAAGTCACGCAGTTATCATCGTCAATTGCCTGTTGCAAATGACCATCATACAGCTGCATCAAACGTTCCGTATTGGCTTCAAGCGGCGGATAGATCTGCGCAGCAGCAATCATCGGACTGTCGCCACTCATTTCACTAATAATGCGCTCGTAAATATTGAAGTGTCCGGCAGAAAGGTAATCCACCAAGCCGTGACAAAAATTATCCAACGCCTGTTCATCCAGCGTCGTTAAAGCTTCTTTATTGGGTTTCAATCCTACCAAATGGTAATAGGCGACTAAGAGTTGGCGACGGGCTTCAAGCCACGAATCCACCAGTTCGTTGCTGCCACCTACGCGCTCGGCCAGGACGTCTAACTGGTTAAGCATATCTAACTCCATGTGAGTTATAGTTGTTTATCTACACACTTAACATCAGGACTTCAGCGTGCCATTTGACGCTAAGGATGACGAAAAAAATGCAATTCGAGATCACAAGCGTAGACGCTGGATGGTGGGTTGTCAGCCATGAGCAAAAACTTTGGCTGCCACAAGGTGAATTACCGCATGGACCTGCAGAAAAATTCGGTCTGACTGGCACTAAAGGTCAGGTTATCGGCGAGTGGCTAGGTGAAAAAGTGTGGCTCATTTGCGAAGCGCGATCTGAAAGCATGTTCTCGGTACGTCAATTAATCGATGAAGAAGTTGGCCTGTTTCAACTCGCTGGGCGCGGTGTTCAACTGGCAGAGTTTTATCGATCCCATCGCTGGTGCGGCTATTGCGGTCACGAAATGAACCGCAGCAAACATGAATTTGCCTGTTTGTGTAGTCATTGTCGTGAGCGTTATTACCCGCAGATCGCGCCTTGTATCATTGTTGCGATTCGTCGGGGTGATGAAATCCTGCTGGCGAATCATGCGCGACAACGTAATAACATTTATACCGTGCTGGCGGGATTCGTCGAGGTGGGCGAAACGCTGGAGCAAGCTGTGGCGCGTGAAGTGATGGAAGAGAGCAATGTGCGGGTTAAAAATGTGCGTTACGTGACGTCACAACCCTGGCCTTTTCCACAATCATTGATGGTGGCGTTTATGGCTGAGTATGAGAGCGGGGATCTGCAACATGACGGCAAAGAGTTGCTGGATGCAGGTTGGTTCCGCTATGACGCGCTGCCAATGCTACCGCCGCCAGGCACCGTGGCGCGCCGCTTGATAGAAGATACCGTCGCCATCTGCCGCGCCGGAGCATAAGGAAAGTGCTACACTACGCGCTTGAAATTGAGAGAGCCTTAAAATGACTGAACTGAAGAATGATCGTTATCTGCGCGCCCTGTTACGTCAGCCGGTTGATGTCACGCCGGTCTGGATGATGCGACAAGCTGGACGTTATTTACCGGAATACAAAGCGACCCGCGCCGAAGCCGGCGATTTTATGTCGCTGTGTAAAAACGCCGAGCTGGCTTGCGAAGTTACGCTACAGCCGCTGCGTCGTTATGAACTGGATGCGGCGATCCTCTTCAGCGATATCTTAACGATTCCCGATGCGATGGGGCTTGGACTTTACTTCGAAACCGGTGAAGGCCCGCGCTTTTCAAACCCAATTACCTGTCGAGCCGATGTTGAGCGCCTGCCGATCCCCGATCCTGAACAGGAACTGGGTTATGTTATGAACGCTGTGCGCACTATTCGTAAGAATCTAAAAGGCGAAGTGCCGCTGATTGGCTTCTCAGGCAGCCCGTGGACGCTGGCAACGTATATGGTCGAAGGCGGCAGCAGCAAAGCCTTTACTAAAATCAAAAAGATGATGTACGCCGATCCCACAACGCTGCATGCGATGCTGAACAAGCTGGCAGACAGCGTCATTTTGTACTTGAATGCACAGATACGTGCCGGTGCGCAGTCGGTAATGGTGTTCGATACTTGGGGTGGGGTGTTGACGGGTCGAGATTATCGCGAGTTCTCGCTTTATTACATGCATAAAATTGTCGATAGCGTTTTGCATGAAAATGAAGGGCGCCGCGTGCCGATTACGTTGTTCACCAAAGGTGGCGGGCAATGGCTGGAAGCGATGGCGGAAACGGGTTGTGATGCGCTCGGCCTCGACTGGACAACTGATATCGGTGACGCTCGCCGTCGCGTAGGTGACAAAGTCGCCTTGCAAGGCAACATGGATCCTTCCATGCTTTATGCACCACCTGCACGTATTGAGCAGGAAGTCGCGGGAATTCTGGAAAGCTTTGGCAAAGGTGATGGTCACGTATTCAACCTGGGTCACGGCATTCATCAGGATGTCCCACCTGAACACGCGGGCACGTTTGTTGAAGCCGTGCATCGCTTATCTCGTCCATGGCACCAGGAGTAAATATGGATATTGCCGCACTACGTGCCGAGCAGCTTCAACGCGCCGCAGACGTGGTGCGTGAGGATGATTTTGACGTGTTGCCGCCACGCTTTATCGGCGGCGCAGACGTTGGCTTTGAGCAAGAGGGTACCATCACGCGTGCCGCTCTGGTCATCCTTGAGTATCCTTCTCTGAAGCTGGTGGAACATCGCATTGCGCGTATCGAAACCACCATGCCGTATATTCCCGGTTTCCTCTCTTTCCGTGAGTATCCCGCGTTAATGGCGGCATGGCAGATGCTTGAGCAAAAACCCGATCTGTTATTTGTTGATGGCCACGGTATTTCGCATCCTCGTCGGCTGGGTGTTGCATCGCACTTTGGCTTGCTGGTGGATGTTCCTACGATTGGCGTCGCTAAGCGTCGCTTATGTGGTCGTTATCAAGACGTTGACCCACAACCGGGGAGCCGCCAGCCGCTGATCGACAAAGGTGAGCAAATCGGTTGGGTATGGCGTAGCAAACAGCGTTGTAACCCCTTGTTCATTGCGACCGGGCATCGTGTTAGCCTGGACAGTGCGCTGCATTGGGTTGAAAACTGTACGCGCGGCTATCGTTTGCCTGAGCCTACGCGCTGGGCGGATGCTGTCGCTTCAAATCGTACCGCCTTTCAGCGTTGGCAAAACACGCTTTAACGCTGTTTACGCGGCATTTTTACGATACACTGCCGCCAGCTAAACGAATAAGAGCCACCTTCATGTTACAAAATCCCGTTCATCTGCGTCTGGCAAAGCTGGAAAGCTGGCAACACCTGACCTTTATGGCTTGCCTGTGCGAACGCATGTATCCCAATTACTGGGCTTTTTGCGAGCAGACGCAGTTTGCCGATCCGGCGCTTTACCGTCGTATTCTCGATTTGATTTGGGAAAACCTGACGGTCAAAGATGCAAAGATTAATTTTGATAGCCAACTTGAGAAGCTGGAAGCTGCTATTCCTGATGGCGAAGCTTTTGAGGTTTACGGCGTTTATCCGGCTATCGATGCCTGTGTGGCATTAAGCGAAGTGCTCCATGCACAGTTAAGTGGTGAGACGCTGGAACATGCCATTGAAGTCAGCGAAAGCTCAATCACCACGATAGCGATGCTGGAAATGACTCAGGCAGGTCGTGAAATGACCGATGAAGAGCTGCGTGAAAACCCAGCAATAATCGATGAATGGGACCTGCAATGGGAGATTTTTCGCCTGCTCGCGGACTGTGAAGAGCGTGACCTTGAATTAATCAAAGGACTCCGATCGGACCTGCGTGAAGCGGGAATCAGTAACATCGGTATAAAATTTCAGCAGTAAGGCGAGAAAACGTGACTTCAGGCCCGAATTAGCGCGCCTGGAGGCTTCACATCGGCCCCCTGTCTGGTCTACATTTGGGGGGCTGAAAATTGTGGCTATCGGTGCGTGCTGGCTGGAGAGTGCCAGATTGTGGCTTTTCCCTCGCACTCGTTGCTTAGCAAGCGATAAATACACTTTAAGGATAACTTATGAACAAGACTCAACTGATTGATGTAATCGCAGAAAAAGCTGACCTGTCTAAAACCCAGGCAAAGGCAGCGCTGGAATCAACTCTGGCTGCGATCACTGAGTCTCTGAAAGATGGTGATGCTGTACAACTGGTTGGTTTTGGTACTTTTAAAGTGAACCACCGCGCTGAGCGTACCGGTCGCAACCCGCAGACTGGCAATGAGATCAAAATCGCTGCAGCAAACGTACCGGCATTCGTGTCTGGTAAAGCGCTGAAAGACGCCGTTAAGTAAGACGTCGCACTGCGGTCAAGCTTTAAAACAGGGGGCGTTTTCGCCCCTTTTGTTTAAGGGGTTAAACATCATGACTCCGCTGTTCCGGCGTTTTCCCACCCTGATTCTCTCCTTGTTACTTATTGGGTGCAGTTCGACCCCTGATATTCCTGCTTTTTCTGCCAGTGGTTATCTTGCCGATCGCGGTGCCGTGCGTATGTGGCGCAAGAATAGCGACCATCAGGCAACGCATTTACGTACGATCTTTACTCCTTTTAATGGCGATGCGGTTGAAACCACGGATTATATCTGGCTTGAAGATTCGCTCATTAGCGTGCAGCGAAAAATAAACGGCGATACGCCAGATGATGTCACGCTGCGTTTTGACCAGGAAGGCAGCCTCAACTTTATGCAGCGGCAGCTTGCCGGACGACGTGAAGCTGTCAGCTCAGATTCAGTCGAACTCTATAAGTTTGACGCTCAGCGCATGCATAAAGTGAGTGATGCACTGTTAAGTGGCCGCGTGTTTCTCAAGCAAGGCCATTGGCAAGGCGGCAACGTCATTCAAACTTGTGAAGGGCAGCGTGTGACGCCTTCATTTGATGCACTGGCGTTACAGACTTTAGCGCAGCAGCAGCGTAGCGCGCATGCGCCGTTGATGGTTTCATGGCTGGAAGCACCGGAAGGTGTTCAGTTGTTGCGAGTCAGTTCGCAGGATGATTGCGCAGAGCAACCTAAAGAAGCGGATTTTTGAAGAGATGAAAAGGGGCACTGCGTGCCCCTTTTGCTTACTTGCGGTTAATGGCGCGATAACCAATATCGTGACGACAGAAGCTGCCTTGCCATGAAATAGGCTTGGTTAGCTCATACGCACGCTTCTGTGCAGCAGCCACATCATCGCCTAACGCCGTAACACACAGCACGCGGCCACCATTAGTCAGTACCAAATCGTCTTCAAGACGTGTGCCAGCATGGAAGACTTTGCCGTCAGCAACTTCTTCAAGCGGCAGACCATGAATCTGATCGCCATTGTTGTAGTGACCCGGATAGCCACCCGCTGCCAAAACCACGCCCAATGAAGGACGCGGATCCCACTTCGAATCTTTTTGATCCAGTTTGCCTTCACAGGCTGCCAGGCAAAGATCAACCAGATCCGATTGCAGGCGCAGCATGATCGGTTGAGTTTCTGGATCGCCAAAGCGGCAGTTAAATTCGATCACTTTCGGCTGACCTGATTGATCGATCATTAAGCCTGCGTACAGAAAGCCGGTATAAACGTTGCCTTCTGAAGCCATGCCGCGCACGGTAGGCCAAATGACTTGATCCATCACACGCTGGTGGATTTCATCAGTGACGACAGGAGCAGGTGAATATGCGCCCATGCCGCCAGTGTTCGGTCCGGTATCGCCATCACCGACACGTTTGTGATCCTGACTAGTGGCCATAGGCAACACGTTCTCGCCATCGACCATCACGATAAAGCTGGCTTCTTCACCCTCAAGAAACTCTTCAATAACGATGCGGTGTCCAGCATCGCCAAATGCATTACCTGCCAGCATATCGTTAACGGCGTCTTCAGCTTCTTGCTGCGTCATCGCAACAATAACGCCTTTTCCCGCAGCAAGGCCGTCCGCTTTGATGACAATCGGTGCGCCTTTTTCGCGCAGATAGGCCAGCGCAGGTTCGACTTCCGTAAAGTTCTGGTATTCCGCTGAAGGAATTTTATGGCGTGCCAGGAAGTCTTTCGTGAAGGCTTTTGAACCTTCCAATTGGGCTGCGGCTTGCGTTGGGCCAAAAATTTTCAGGCCTGCGGCGCGAAAAGCATCAACGACGCCAATCACCAACGGAGCTTCTGGACCGACAATCGTCAGGTCAATCTTTTCGCGTTGAGCGAATTCCAGCAAAGCAGCGATATCCGTTGGATTGATGGCGATGTTTTGCAGCGCAGGTTCTAATGCAGTGCCCGCATTGCCCGGGGCAACGAAAACGGTTTCAGCCAATGGCGATTGAGCTGCTTTCCATGCCAGCGCATGTTCACGTCCGCCATTTCCGATGACTAAAATTTTCATTTCTAACTCTCCAAACGATTAGTGACGGAAGTGACGCATTTCAGTGAAGATCATGGCGATACCGTGTTCATCGGCAGCAGCAATCACTTCATCATCACGAATGGAACCGCCTGGCTGAATCACACAGCTAATGCCAACTGCGGCAGCAGCATCAATACCGTCACGGAAGGGGAAGAAAGCATCCGATGCCATTGCAGACCCTTTAACGTCCAATCCTTCATCGCTCGCTTTGATACCTGCAATCTTGGCGGAGTAAACGCGGCTCATTTGACCGGCACCAATACCGATGGTCATATTGTCGCGTGCATAGACAATCGCATTCGATTTAACAAATTTCGCCACCTTCCAGCAGAACAGTGCATCACGCAGTTCTTGCTCAGTGGGCTGGCGTTTGCTGACTACGCGAAGCTGACTGGCTTCGACCATACCTAAATCGCGGTCCTGCACCAACAAACCGCCATTGACGCGTTTGAAATCCAAGCCTTTTGTCCGCTCTTGCCACTGCCCGCACACTAAAACACGTACGTTTTGCTTGCTGGCCGTTATCTTCAATGCGGCTTCGCTTGCGGAAGGAGCAATGATCACTTCAACAAACTGGCGACTGATGATTGCCTGCGCGGTGGCTTCATCTAACTCACGGTTAAAGGCAATAATGCCGCCGAAAGCAGAAGTAGGATCGGTTTTGTAGGCGCGCTCATAAGCAGCGAGAATGGATTCGCCGACGGCCACACCGCAAGGGTTTGCATGCTTGACGATAACGCAGGCAGGTTCGCTGAATTCTTTGACGCACTCTAACGCAGCATCAGTATCAGCAATGTTGTTGTAAGAAAGCGCTTTGCCTTGAACCTGCTGCGCAGTGGCGACAGAAGCTTCTTGCACATTCTCTTCTATATAGAAGGCAGCGTCCTGATGGCTGTTTTCGCCATAACGCATATCCTGCTTCTTGATGAAGTTAAGATTCAAAGTCCGTGGGAAGCGGCCCGCAGGTTCATTGCTTCCGCCATGATAAGCAGGAACCAGGCTACCGAAGTAGTTGGCAATCATGCTGTCGTAGGCAGCAGTATGCTCGAAAGCTTTGATCGCAAGATCAAAGCGGGTTTCTAGCTTCAGAGAGTTTTCGTTAGCATCCAGCTCGGCAATGATCGCCTCGTAGTCACTGCTCTTCACTACAATCGCCACATCTTTATGGTTTTTAGCCGCAGAGCGCACCATTGTCGGGCCGCCGATATCAATGTTTTCTACGGCGTCTTCAAGAGAGCAACCTTCACGCGCGACAGTTTGAGCGAAGGGATAGAGGTTAACGACCACCATGTCGATTGGGCTGATAGTGTGCTGCGCCATGATGTCATCGTCCTGACCGCGACGACCCAAAATACCGCCATGTACTTTCGGGTGCAGCGTTTTGACGCGTCCATCCATCATTTCCGGGAAACCGGTGTAGTCAGACACTTCTGTGACAGATAGCCCCGCGTCAGCGAGTAGGCGAGCTGTGCCACCTGTAGAAAGCAGTTCAACACCGCGTTGAGAGAGTGCCTGAGCAAATTCGAGGATACCGGCTTTATCAGAAACACTGAGAAGAGCGCGGCGTACAGGACGACGTTGTTGCATGGTGGTTTTATCCCTTGGCTTTGTTTCGCGTAAATAAGAGCGTTACATCAAGCTTAGCGTGCTCTTCTCTCTATATATAAAGAAAAGAAAGCACGAAAACTTCAGGTAACGCCCCGAAAAGGGGCGTCCGTTACGTCGGCGGCATTGTAGCGAAAACGTTTGCGTGATGCTCGCCTAAATTTATCACGCCGAATAATGTGGATAACTTTGTGTGTAACTGCGTATAAGGCGGGGTTTTGCTGTGGAATGCAGCGAACGGTTGTTTTTGTTGAATTTAACGGTTGCGGATGCCGAACAACTCCCTATAATGCGCATCCATCAACACGGCACACCGGCAACGGGATGACGGATTGAGAGATTCAGGAGACTGGGTCGACGGAGAAAACTTCTGAAAAAGAGGTTGACTCTGAGGAGGGAAAGCGTATTATACGCCCCTCGCGACAGACAGGCTAAGCCGCTGTTCGCACTGCTCTTTAACAATTTATCAGAC
This sequence comes from Pantoea sp. T14, assembly GCF_036663535.1. NCBI lineage: Bacteria > Pseudomonadati > Pseudomonadota > Gammaproteobacteria > Enterobacterales > Erwiniaceae > Pantoea > Pantoea sp. T14. The sequence goes on along the minus strand of NZ_JAWUEB010000004.1, from coordinate 34 downwards.
AATCTGTGTGGGCACTCGCAGGATGGATATCAGC
>NZ_JAWUEB010000003.1:0-64485 GCF_036663535.1 Pantoea sp. T14 | reverse complement strand
TAGCGAGACCACGTTGCTTCAGCAACGGCCCGCAGGGCGCTTCTCAGCGAGAAGCGTAATCCTCTCTCGCCGACCACTTTTAGAAACCTGCTTTTGAAGCAGGTTTTTTTTCGCCTGTAGTAAACAGAGGATGAGAACCTCCGAAGGAGGTTTGAGCCTTGGCAAAAGAGTTATCCCCCTAAAAGCCGTTTAATCAAATCGCTTAAACCAAACCTTCCGATAACTTCCTAATAATCCTCATTCGCCGTTGTTAATTATCCTGGCTGTAATGTCGCTTGCTTATCCTTTGTAGGCCTTGCTGCATCGGGCCTGCGTAGTTAATTTGCGACACATTCTTCTTATGACCGAAAGCTGCATATTGCTGATTTCTTATACCATTGAGACAGCATATTTCGCTGGTTGAACGTCATAACGCACGGTGAATCGTTCAGTTATTCAACATTTGCCGGTAAAAGTTTTTTGTTTTTTAGCGGTGAGAATCACTAGCGTCAAAGTTAAGAGCCAGCACAAAGCACGGTTTTTAAGCTAATGACACTGTGTAATGTGTGGCATTTCAGCGGAAACTGTTTTTTTTAGCGTTGCTTGCTATCCCTCACACTCTGTGTAAATAACTAACCGTTGTATTGACGTTCTTTGCAACTGTTGACAAATTGATGCGTCAATAAAGAAGCAGAAGCGGCGTTGTCTGGCAGATTCCACGGTGTCAGAGAAATCAAAAATAACGTTTCGCTCTTTTCCACCGAAAAGGTGGGTCGCCTGAACCGCATAAAAAAATCAGAGGTCAGGTAATGCACACAACATCACATCACAATGGAGCAAAAGCATGATCAACTCCCTGGCTAAATCCAGGATGCTGAAGGTCGGTCTGAGCCTGATTGCCATGACTGTAGCCGCCGGTGTTCAGGCAAAAACCCTCGTTTATTGTTCTGAAGGTTCCCCGGAAGGTTTTAACCCGCAGCTGTTCACCTCTGGCACCACCTATGACGCCAGCTCACGCCAGATTTATAACCGTCTGGTTGAGTTCACTATCGGCACGACCGAGTTGCACGCTGCTTTGGCAGAAAAGTGGGACGTCAGTGAAGATGGCAAAACCTACACTTTCCACCTGCGTAAAGGTGTGAAGTGGCAAACCACCAAAGACTTTAAACCGACGCGCGATTTAAACGCCGACGATGTGGTGTTCACTTTTGAACGTCAGCTGGATACAAACAACAAATATCATGGTGTTTCCGGCGGCAGCTATGAGTATTTCCAGGGCATGGATATGCCTAATCTGATCAGCAAAATCGAAAAAGTGGACGAGAATACCGTGCGCTTTGTGCTGACACGTCCTGAAGCGCCGTTCCTTGCCGACCTTGGTATGGACTTCGCCTCAATTCTGTCAAAAGAGTACGCCGATAACATGCTGAAAGCCGGTACGCCGGAAAAAGTGGATCTTAACCCAGTGGGTACCGGTCCGTTCCAGCTGCTGCAATACCAGAAAGACTCACGCATCCTTTATAAAGCTAACCCGGATTATTGGGGAACCAAGCCAAAAATCGATCGTTTAGTCTTCTCGATTACGCCAGATGCATCGGTTCGTTACGCAAAACTGCAGAAGGGCGAATGCCAGGTAATGCCGTATCCAAATCCGGCAGACATTGCGCGCATGAAGCAGGATAAAAACATCAACCTGTATGAGCAGGCTGGCCTGAACGTCGGCTATCTCTCCTATAACGTTGAGAAAAAACCGCTGGATAACCTGAAAGTGCGTCAGGCACTGACCATGGCGGTCAACAAAAAAGCGATCATCCAGGCGGTTTATCAAGGTGCGGGCCAGCCGGCTAAAAACCTGATTCCACCAACGATGTGGGGCTATAACAATGCCGTTGAGGATTATCCTTACGATGTTGAAAAAGCCAAAGCACTGCTGAAAGAAGCGGGTATGTCGGATGGTTTCTCCATCGATCTGTGGGCAATGCCGGTTCAGCGTCCTTACAACCCGAACGCGCGCCGTATGGCGGAGATGATTCAGTCCGACTGGGCGAAGATTGGCGTAAAAGCCAAAATCGTTACCTATGAGTGGGGCGAGTATCTGAAGCGTGCCAAAGCGGGTGAACATCAGACTGTGATGATGGGTTGGACGGGCGACAATGGGGATCCGGATAACTTCCTCGCTACGCTGTTCAGCTGTTCAGCGGCGAAAGATGGCTCTAACTACTCGCGCTGGTGTGATAAATCCTTTGAGGATCAAATCCAACCGGCACGTGCGACCGCCGACCAGGCGAAGCGCATCGAGTATTACAAGCAGGCTCAAGTTGTGATGCATGACCAGGCACCGGCGCTGATGATCGCGCACTCAACGGTATTTGAACCGGTCAGCAAAAAAGTCACCGGCTATAAAGTCGATCCGCTTGGCGGACACTACTTTGCTCAGGTAGACATTCAAGAGTAATCATTGCCCTTTTCCGGGGTGGCTACGCGTCACCCCGGCTTTATCTCCCTGTTTTACTGGAAACGGTAGAGGCGCAGCCAGTCTGCGTCGCGGTCGAGGCTACTCGATCGTCAGATGTAAGCAATAACTAACCTCGCGACGACGGTCGCGTGGGCAAGAGAGAACCCGGAATATGCTGCAGTTCGTACTCCGACGTCTGGGACTTGTCATCCCGACATTTATCGGTATTACCCTGTTGACCTTCGCGTTTGTTCACATGATCCCGGGCGATCCGGTGCTGATCATGGCGGGCGAACGTGGTATTTCCCCTGAACGCCACGCGCAGTTAATGGCGATGTTTGGCCTCGATCAACCGCTGTGGAAACAATACCTGCACTATATCAATGGTGTGATGCACGGCGACTTAGGTATTTCGCTGAAAAGCCGCATTCCGGTATGGGATGAGTTCGTGCCACGCTTCCAGGCCACGCTTGAGCTGGGTTTCTGCGCCATGCTTTTCGCTGTCGCTGTAGGCATTCCGGTGGGTGTGCTGGCTGCGGTGAAACGTGGCTCTATCTTTGATCACACGGCGGTAGGCATCGCGCTGACCGGCTACTCCATGCCGATTTTCTGGTGGGGCATCATGCTGATCATGCTGGTATCGGTGCAGCTGAACCTGACGCCAGTATCAGGGCGCGTTGGCGACACGGTGTTTCTTGATGACACCAATCCGCTGACCGGTTTCATGCTGATCGACACCCTGATTTGGGGCGAGCCAGGCGATTTCAAAGATGCTGTGATGCACATGATTTTGCCAGCCATCGTGCTCGGCACCATTCCGCTGGCGGTGATTGTGCGTATGACGCGCTCCGCCATGTTGGAAGTACTCAGTGAAGATTACATCCGTACCGCGCGCGCCAAAGGGCTAACGCGTATGCGCGTGATTGTGGTTCACGCCCTGCGTAATGCTATGTTGCCGGTCGTGACGGTGATTGGTTTGCAGGTGGGGACGTTGCTGGCGGGTGCGATTCTGACCGAAACCATCTTCTCCTGGCCGGGCCTTGGTCGCTGGCTGATCGAAGCATTGCAGCGCCGCGATTATCCGGTGGTGCAGGGCGGCGTGCTGTTGGTCGCGGTGCTGATTATCGTGGTCAACCTGCTGGTTGATTTGCTGTATGGCGTGGTTAACCCGCGCATACGTCATAAGAAATAAGGGGGAATCATGTCAATTGTTGATCCCGCGAGCGTAACCGCTGCACCGAAGCCGATGACCCCCGTTCAGGAATTCTGGCACTACTTCAAACGTAATAAAGGTGCAGTGATTGGCCTGGTTTACATCGTTATTATGCTGCTGATCGCCATCTTCGCTGATGTGCTGGCACCGCATGCGCCTGCCGAGCAGTTCCGAGATGCATTGCTTCATCCGCCAGTTTGGCAGGAAGGCGGTAGCTGGAGTTATATCCTTGGTACGGATGACGTAGGCCGCGACGTGCTGTCGCGTCTGATGTACGGCGCGCGCCTGTCGCTGCTGGTCGGGTGTCTGGTGGTCGTGCTGTCACTGATCTTTGGGGTGATATTCGGCTTGATGGCCGGTTATCTTGGCGGCGTGGTTGATAACACGATCATGCGTCTGGTGGATATCATGCTGGCGCTGCCAAGCCTGCTGCTGGCGCTGGTGCTGGTGGCTATTTTCGGACCGTCGATCGTCAATGCCTCTATCGCACTGACTTTTGTGGCGCTGCCGCACTACATTCGTCTAACGCGCGCGGCGGTATTGGTCGAAGTGAACCGTGATTACGTCACCGCGTCGAGCGTGGCAGGTGCCGGTACGCTGCGTCAGATGTTCGTTAATATTCTGCCTAACTGCATGGCACCGCTGATCGTGCAGGCATCATTAGGTTTCTCCAACGCCATTCTGGATATGGCGGCGTTGGGCTTTCTCGGTATGGGTGCGCAACCGCCAACGCCGGAGTGGGGCACCATGCTCTCCGACGTATTGCAGTACGCGCAAAGTGCCTGGTGGGTGGTGACTTTCCCTGGATTAGTCATTCTGCTTACCGTGCTGGCATTTAACCTGATGGGCGATGGTTTGCGTGATGCACTCGACCCGAAACTCAAGCAGTAAAGAGGCACCGAGATGGCGTTATTAAATGTAGACAAATTGTCGGTGCATTTCGGCGACGATAAAGCACCGTTTCGTGCGGTAGACCGCATCAGTTATCAAGTTGAGCAAGGCCAGGTTGTTGGGATTGTGGGTGAATCCGGTTCAGGTAAATCGGTAAGCTCGCTGGCCATTATGGGGCTGATCGACTTTCCCGGCAAAGTCATGGCTGAGAAGCTCGAGTTTAATCAGAGCGACCTGAAGCGCATCTCCGAGAAAGAGCGCCGCCAGCTGGTGGGTGCGGAAGTGGCGATGATTTTTCAGGACCCGATGACCAGCCTGAACCCGTGTTACACCGTGGGCTTTCAGATTATGGAAGCGATTAAAGTGCATCAGGGTGGCAACAAGAAAACGCGACGTCAGCGTGCCATTGATCTGCTGAATCAGGTCGGCATTCCCGATCCTGCTTCGCGTCTGGATGTTTATCCGCATCAGCTGTCGGGTGGGATGAGCCAGCGCGTCATGATTGCGATGGCAATTGCCTGTCGCCCAAAACTGCTGATTGCCGATGAGCCAACGACCGCGCTCGACGTAACCATTCAGGCGCAAATCATTGAGCTGCTGCTGGAGTTGCAGCAGCAGGAAAACATGGCGTTGATCCTGATTACTCACGATCTGGCGCTGGTGGCTGAAGCTGCACATCACATTATTGTGATGTATGCCGGTCAGGTGGTGGAAAGCGGGAAAGCGACGGACATCTTTAAAGCGCCTCGCCATCCTTATACGCAAGCCTTGCTGCGTGCGCTGCCGGAGTTTGCGGCGGATAAAGCGCGTCTGGCGTCATTGCCTGGCGTGGTGCCGGGTAAATATGATCGTCCGCTCGGTTGCCTGCTTAATCCACGCTGTCCTTATGCCACCGATCATTGCCGTCAGGTAGAGCCTGAATTACGCGATATTCCAGGGCGTCAGTCCAAATGTCACTATCCGCTGGACGATGCCGGGAGACCAACTTATGAGTCTTGAGAAAACCAAGCAGGATTACCTGCTGCAGGCAATTGACCTGAAAAAACACTACCCCGTGAAAAAAGGACTTTTCGGTCAGGAACGTCTGGTTAAAGCGCTGGATGGGGTTTCATTCAATCTCGAACGCGGCAAAACATTGGCTGTGGTGGGCGAATCGGGCTGTGGTAAATCCACGCTGGGCCGCTTGCTGACGATGATCGAAACGCCAACCGAAGGGCAACTTTACTGGCATGGCCAGGATTTGTTGAAGCACGATCCGCAGGCACAGAAGCTGCGTCGACAGAAAATCCAGATTGTGTTCCAGAATCCTTACGGTTCGCTCAATCCGCGCAAAAAAGTCAGTCAGATTCTTGAAGAGCCACTGGCGATCAACACTTCACTGACTAAAGCGGAGCGCCGCGAAAAAACACTGGAGATGATGGCGAAGGTCGGCCTGAAAACAGAACACTATGATCGCTACCCGCATATGTTCTCGGGCGGCCAGCGTCAGCGTATCGCCATTGCGCGTGGCTTGATGCTCGATCCCGATGTGCTGATCGCTGATGAACCGGTTTCGGCGCTCGACGTTTCAGTGCGTGCTCAGGTGCTGAACCTGATGATGGATCTGCAGCAGGACATGGGTTTGTCATACGTCTTTATTTCGCATGATTTGTCAGTGGTGGAGCACATTGCTGATGAAGTCATGGTGATGTACCTCGGACGTTGTGTCGAGAAGGGCAGTAAAGAGGCGATTTTCTCAAACCCGCGCCATCCGTATACCCAGGCGCTGTTATCGGCGACGCCGCGTCTCAATCCAGACGATCGCCGCGAGCGCATCAAACTGACCGGCGAATTGCCAAGTCCGCTGAGTCCGCCGCCGGGCTGCGCCTTTAACGCGCGCTGCCGTCGTCGTTTCGGCACTTGCGTACAGTTACAGCCGAAGCTGAAGCTGTATGGCGAACAGCAAATTGCCTGCTTCGCTGTCGACCAGGATGAAAATCAACCGGTCGGCGCGGCTGAAAAAGTCAGTTAATCAAAGTAATAAGGCTCCTTCTGGAGCCTTTTTTTTAAGCCAATTTTCTGCCAAAACCCTTACTAAAGCTGTTTCCCGCCCTACATGACAAACCAAAAGCCGTGAAAATCATTTATGAAGATTAACCCTTGGTAAACTTGCCGAAAAAACAGCGAAAGAGCTAACCTGCCATAACGCAGTCAATCTCAGCTAATAACGTCTGTTTAACGTTAAGAGTCAGTCTGAATTTAGTCAGTATTTGGGACTAAAAGCGCTGTTAACAACGTTGGTCGTGCCAGCTCAAGGTCGGATGAATGACTACACAGTTTTGTTAATGTTATGTTGCTTGATTTAACTTAAGGCTATCTTATTAATTTCCAGGCATAAACAGTTAACAACCGCGTTTTATCGTTAAATTTCAATCTATCTGATTAAACTCTTTTATTGAATGTGCTGTTTTTGTAATCAGATTTATCTCACTGTGTTTAAAGGGATGTGATATATTCCAGGATAATTCCCCCCTTGTTGTAGGCCACGGCCAATGAAGAATTACGACGATTTACAGCGTTTTAAAGAGAAGACGCAGACGCTCGATATCGCCTTTAAAGATATGTCTGGCCAGACGCAGGAAGCGGCGGAACAGAGTAAATGGGCATTGATTCGCCAGTTGGCAAAAGATGACCAAACCACCCCTTTTGATAGCAATCAGCGTATCGATCTGCCGCAGCCGCAGCCGATTCGTGGTGACGAATTCAGCGATTCCGCGCAAGGCGTGACGTCGCGCCCTGCTGGATTGGCGACGCCTTCCTCGGCACGTGGCTCAATTCTGGATAGCCTAACGCCTAACGCGTCGGTTGCCCCTGTTGCCGCGCCTACATCGGGTTTGTCTTCACTGTTTCCACCACCGCTTGCTCAAGCTCAGCCGGTTGCAGAGCCTGTGACTCAACCTGCGCCCGCCGCTTTTCAGCCTGCTCCGGCTATGATTCAACCCGTGGCTGTTCCCGCACAAGCTGCACCTGTTGCTCAACCTAAGCCTGTGTTTGCCGCAGCGTCTGCGCCTGTGGCGGCACCTGCCGCTGTTTCCAGCGCCGAGCCCGGACGTTTCGGTGCGCTGTTCCGTTCACGTAATAGCGAACCGGTCAGCCTGTCCAAAGAGACTTTACTGAAACCGTTATTGGAGAAGATTGCGTTATGCCGTTAGTTTGTGTGTGCTCGCCGAAAGGGGGTGTTGGAAAAACCACGATGGCGGCCAACCTGGCCTGGAGTCTGGCGCGTTCAGGTAGCAAAGTTCTGGCAATCGATTTCGATGTGCAGAATGCGTTACGCCTTCATTTTGGTGTGCCACTTCACGATGGGCGCGGTTTTGTGGCGCGTTCAGAAGAGCAGGCAGACTGGAGTCAGTCGATTCTCACCACTGGCGGCAACATTTTTGTGCTGCCGTATGGCGATGTTACCGAACCACAACGTGAACGGTTTGAAGAGAATCTGTCAAAAGATCCGCATTTCCTCCGCCGCGGTCTTGATACGGTACTGAATTACCCTGGCTTAGTGATCGTCGCCGATTTTCCGCCCGGCCCAGGCCCGGCGCTTAAAGCAATCAGCGCATTAGCCGATATGCATTTAGTGGTGATGTTAGCGGATACCGCATCGGTCTCATTATTGCCGCATATTGAGGAGAACCGAATGATTGGTCAGCCTCTCAATACTAAACAAGGACATTATTTCGTCCTGAACCAATGCGACAATCGCCGCAATATTAACCGTGACGTTACGGCATTTATACAGCAGCGCCTGGGCGATAATTTGTTAGGTGTGGTTCATCGTGATGAAAGCGTGGGTGAAGCGAATGCCTCACAGCAATCTGTTTATGATTTCAGTCCTGCTTCCGCTGCAGCGTTTGATATTGAACTGATTGCTAAACGCGTCGCCAATATTCTGGATATCACCGTAGGTAACGGCGAAGTTCAGGCCCCCATTCGCACCAGCCACTATTAATCGCCTGGCCTCGCCAGGTGCGTTAAAAAAACAGAGCTCTTTTAGGGTGATTCATGAGTAAAATCGGGTTTTACCTGCTGCTGCTGGTGCTTGCACCGGTCGCTGCGGTGATCATCATCACGCCGATGGATAGCCAAAAGCAGTATATTTTTGGCTTAATCAGCATCGTTATGATGTTTTTATTGGGTTTCAGCAAAAGCCGCAAAATAACTGTGGTCATGGTGATTCTTTCCGCGCTGATGTCCACCCGATATATTTGGTGGCGCACCACTGAGACGCTGCATTTTAATTCAGAAATTGAAGCCATCATGGGCATCGGCTTATATTTAGCGGAGCTTTATGTCTGGCTGATATTAATTTTGGGCTTCCTGCAAACCACCTGGCCATTAAAGCGCACCATTGAACCGCTGCCGGATGATACTAGCCTGTGGCCAACGGTCGATATTTACGTGCCGAGCTATAACGAAAGTCTGGACGTCGTGCGCGACACCGTACTGGCCGCACAGTGCATCGACTATCCGCGCGACAAGTTAAAAGTCTATTTGCTGGATGATGGCAAGCGCAGCGAGTTTGCGGTATTCGCCGCCGATGTTGGCGTGGGTTACATCACCCGTGACAACAATAATCACGCAAAAGCCGGCAACCTCAACCATGCGATGAAAATCACCAAAGGTGAGCTGATTTGCATTTTTGACTGTGACCACGTTGCGACCCGCACCTTTTTGCAGGCGACAGTGGGCCCGTTCCTGAAAGATCCCAAGCTGGCGCTGTTACAGACGCCACACTACTTCTATTCTCCCGATCCATTCGAGCGCAACCTGCGCGCAGCGCGCAGTATTCCCAACGAAGGCTCGCTGTTTTACGGCCCGGTTCAGCAGGGTAACGACAACTGGAACGCAACCTTTTTCTGCGGTTCTTGTGCGGTGATTCGCCGTTCAGCGCTGGAAGAGATTGGCGGCTTTGCGGTTGAAACCGTGACCGAAGATGCGCACACCGCATTGAAAATGCAGCGTCTGGGTTGGGGATCGGCGTTCCTGTCGATTCCACTGGCGGCGGGCCTCGCGACAGAGCGCCTGGGTTTGCACATTGTTCAGCGTACCCGCTGGGCGCGTGGCATGACGCAGATCTTTCGCGTCGATAATCCGCTGTTTGGTCGTGGGCTGAAATGGCAGCAGCGTTTGTGCTATCTCAACGCCATGTTGCACTTCCAGTTTGGTCTGCCGCGCGTTGCCTTTCTAACGGCACCGCTGGCTTACTTGCTGTTTAATCTCAATATTATTCACTCCTCTGCCTCGTTGATCTTTGCCTATGTTTTGCCGCATCTGGTGATGTCGCTTTACGTCAACTCGCGGATGAATGGCCGTTTCCGTTACACCTTCTGGGGTGAAATCTATGAAACGGTGATGTGTTTCCATCTGATCATCCCGACGATTTTGACCATGCTGTCACCCAAGCACGGCAAATTTAACGTGACCGATAAAGGCGGTGTGCTGGATCAGGGCTTCTTCGATTTCCACATTGTGCGTCCTCACGTCATCGTGGCGGTGCTGCTGACCGTCGGCATCGTTGCTGGCGTGGTACGTGCGGTGATGCATGATTATTTCGGTGTCGATCCTTACGTTATTGCCCTCAACGTAGGTTGGGCGGTGTTCAGCCTGATTATCCTAATGGCGGCGATTGCGGTGGCCCGTGAAACCAAACAGGTCCGTAAAACAATCCGTATTGAGGTGCAGATCCCGGCGATTATTCACTACGCCAGCGGAATTTCCTCGCGCACCATGACCAGCGATATGTCGATGGGTGGCGCGCAGTTGGATGCACCCGATAATCGTCATGAGACGGATGAAATCGAAGAGATCGATCTGTTGCTGAAGTCCGGCACCATTACCATTCCCGTGAGTAAAATTTCCGGTGATGAAAAAACCATTCGCCTGCGTTTTGGCGCCATGCCGCTGTCACGTCGCCGCGAGTTGGTTCGCGTGGTATTGGCGCGTGCCGATGCCTGGATTCAGCCGGAGTATAAGAAAGATAATCCGCTGGTTTCGCTCGGCACTATCGTTCGCACGGTATTTGAACTGTTCTGGCTGACCTGGAAAGGCCGCCACGACAAGCGGAAACACGCCGAACAGGCCGCCGCCGCGAAAGAGGACAGCGCAGCATGAAAACCTTGACGCAAACTCTGCTGGCAAGCTCGCTGGCAGCTGCGCTGTTGCTGACGCCCGCCTGGGCAGAAACGCCGCCCACAGAAAACAACGGCTATGATGCGCCGGTGAACAGTGCAGCGCCCAGCGACCAACCCGTTAACGATGCCGCGCCTGCGGTGACGCAGGACAGCAGTGCGCTTTCACAAGTGCCGCCGCCAGAAGGGCTGCAAAATGCCGATCCGCAACTGGAAGCGGCAGCCAGCGCGCTGCCTTACGCACCAGGTCAGGAAATCACTGCGCCTGAGCCGCTGCCGGTGATCAGCGCGGCCCTGAATCAGCCGATCAGCAGTGCCATTACCGTGGCGCAAATGGGCCAGACTCAAGGCATCACGCTGACTGGCGGTCAGCTGCAATCCGGTATTGTCTTCACGCTGCCAAATGATGAAGTCATCACCAATGCGCATCTCAATTTGTCTTTGCGCGTGTCGCAAGCGCTGGCTGCGCGTAACACCTCGCTGCAACTGATGCTCAATGGTCAGCCGCTGGGGACGCTGCCGCTGGGTTCCAGCGACAGCGATGTCAGCGACTACCAGCTGGATATTCCCGCAGCGATGGTGGTGTCGAGCAATAATCTCAGCTTTAAAATCAACGATGCAGACAAACTGCTGTGTGAGAAAGAGAGCGCCGAGCAGTATCAGGTAACGATTCTGCCGAAAACTACGCTGACGCTTGAAGGGCAACAGCTGAACATTGGCACTGCTCTGCGTAACTTCCCGCGCCCGTTCCTCGATCCGCAACGTATGACGGCAAGCGCCGTAACCATGGGATTTGCCAGCAACGTTGCGCCAGATTCGATTAGCGCGGCGGCGTTGGTGGCGTCCTGGTTGGGCATTCAGAGTGATTATCGCGGCATCCGTTTTCCGGTGATGCGCGGTGAACTGCCAGAGAAAAACGGCATTCTGTTCGGTCATCCGGGCGACAAGATCGGCACGCTGACCTTCCCGGCGGTCACTGGCCCGCATCTGCAGGTAGTCGATAATCCGAACAACCCGGTTTACAAGCTGTTGCTGGTGAGCGGCGAAGATGAGAAGCAGCTGCGTCAGGCGGCTTACCGTTTGACTTCACAGCCGCTGACCACCGATGGCAGCGCGCTGCAAGTGCAGCCGCAGTCAATCGCCAACCGTCAGCCTTACGATGCGCCACGCTGGATCAACACCAGCCGCCCGGTGCGTCTGAGTGAGCTGTTGCGTAAAGATCAGAGCCTGACCAGCACCGGAATCTGGCACGATGCGATGCGCGTTAACTTCCGCGCCGCGCCCGACCTGTTCCTGTGGGATGGCGACACTGTGCCGGTTAATCTGCACTATCGCTTCCCGTCAGAAAGCTGGATTGATGAAAACGCCTCGTTACTCAACGTGACGCTGAACGGCACCTTCCTGCGTAATCTGACGGTAAACAAAGTCGGCCTGCTGGAAAATGCCTGGCATCGTTTGGGCGGTGATGCGCGTCAGGAGCAGTATCAGCTCAACCTCGATCCTTACCTGATCTACGGTGACAACCAGTTGGCGCTCTATTTCAACATCAAGCCAAAGGCCGATGCGCCATGCGGTGTACTGCTGAATAACAACATTAAGAGCCGCATCGAAGAGGATTCTTGGATTGATTTAAGCCATACGCGTCACTTCAGCATGTTGCCGAATCTCTCCTACTTTGTTGGTGCATCATTCCCGTTCACGCGGCTGGCGGACTTTGGCCAGACCACACTGCTGCTGCCAGAAGAGCCCACCGATGCGGAGATCTCTACCCTGCTGGATCTGGCTGCGCGAGCCGGTAACGCAACGGGCGTAGCACTGGCTCAGAATCAGGTGCTGTTTGGCCTGCCAAACGGCGGCACCAACCTGGCGCGTTTACAGCAGAGTGATGTGCTTGCCATTAGCACCACCGGCAACAGCGCGTTTAATCAGGCGATGCTAGCAAATTCACCTTACGAAGCCAGCGGCAGTACCTTTGGCGTGAAAGAGCCGAGTGCGTTGGAAAAAGCCCGCGCCTGGCTGATGGGGGATTGGTATCGCCAGCAGCTGGACGCCGATCGTTATTTCTCTTCGAATGAGTCATGGCGTGGCTTCCTGAGCTATCGCTCACCCTGGAACCCGGATCGCCTGGTGGTGATGACGGTTGCAAGCAGTGACGATCAGCTGCTGCGTCTGCATAACGATTTAAGTTCAGCGCGCATCAATGCCGGCATTCGTGGCGATACCGCCATCATTACTGATGAAAACGGTATCCGCAGCTTCCGCGTCGGGCCGCAGTTCCCGAGCGGGGAAATGCCGTGGTACATGATGGTGGTGTGGTATGCCAACCAGCATTCTGTGCTGTTGGCGATGACGGCGCTGTTGCTTTCGGCATTGGTGGGAAGCGCGGTGTGGGTAATGTTGAAACGTCACGCAGGACGCCGCCTCAACTACAAAAATGATCGTGATTCCGGCAAGAAGTAAGGAACAATAATGAAAAAAAATCTGTTGAGTGCCGGCATACGTCACGCGCTGTTTCTGGGCGGCGCACTGACACTTTCTCAGCCGCTGTTGGCGGCTGAGTCCACCAATCCTGCGTTACAGGCCCTGTTTGATCAGGCGGCTTACTGGCATCAAAAAGCGCATGACGATCTGGCTAAGTCCTCGCTGCAAAAAGTATTGATGGTTGAACCCAACAATACGCAGGCGCTCTATTTGCTGGCGCTCTATTCGCAGCAGGGCGGTGATAACGCCAGCGCGGCGCAGTATCGCGCACGCCTGAGTCAGGTTTCACCCAATGATGCCCATCTGAGCGAGCTGGATAACGCTCGCCAATTGCAAACCATTCCGCAGGCGCAGCTGTCACTGGCTCGCCAGCAGGCGCGCAGCGGCAATATCGCGGCGGCGTTGCAAACCTGGCGCAACACCTTTAGCGGCAATGAACCCCCTGCCAGCGTGGCGGCAGAATATTATCTGACCATGGCGGGCGATCGCACGCTGCTGCCGCAGGCAGTTGAAGCGCTGCGTCAGTTCTCCGCAGAACACCCGCAAGATACCGGCGCTAAGCTGGCGCTGGGTAAAGCGATGACTTATCAAGAGTCGACACGCCGTGAAGGGGTCGATGTGTTGGGATCGCTGGCGGACGGCAATAAAGATGCCGATCGATCGCTGCGCCAGGCGCTGTTGTGGCTCGCACCACAAGCCACGGATGCGGCGATCTATCAAACCTGGCAGCAGCGTCACCCGCAGGATGCTGAGGTGCTGGATTATTACCGTAAAAACGTCGGCGGTGCTGAGAAAGGCGCAGGTTTCACCGCGCTGAACAGTGGCGACGTGAGCGGTGCCCAAAGTAACTTTGAAAAAGTGCTGACTGCCAATCCGCAAGATGCCGACGCGCTGGCGGGCATGGGGTATGTCGCGCAGCGTGCAGGACGTTATCAGGACGCCGCAGATTATCTGCAACGCGCTGCTCAGATGGGAGGCGATCAAGGTGCCGAGCGTCAGAAACAGGCAGCGGATGCTCGCTTCTATGCGCAGTTGGCTAACGCACAGCAAGCGCTGAAAAGCGGTGACAGCGCGCAGGCTTTGGCTTTGAGCGAGCCGTTAACGCAGGCCGAAGGCGAAAAAGGGATTTCTGCAAAACTGTTCCGCGCCGATGTGCAGCGTCGCAGTAATCAGCTGGAGCAGGCAGAACAAACTTATCGCGCTGTTTTACAAAGCGATGCGGACAACCGCAGCGCGAAAGAGGGCTTGTTCTACGTGCTGCGTCAGCAGAATCGCAGTGCAGAAGCCAATACCTTGCTCTCTTCTTTACCGGACAGCGTGCGTCAAAGCGTGACGCCGCGTGGCAGCAGCATCGATCCGATTCGTCAGCAGGCCAAACGCCAGCTGGCGGCGGGCAATACCCGTGCCGCAATCGCTACGCTACAACAGGGCATTCAGCGTTATCCAAACGAAGGCTGGTTGCGTCTCGACCTGGCGCGTCTCTATCGCCAGCAGGGCGACAGTCTACAAGCGGCTAACGTGATGCAGCCGGTGATGCGTAACGGCGCCAGCAGCAGCGAGCTTTACGCGGGCGCACTGAACGCCAGCGAAAGTGGTGCCTGGCAACAGGCCAGCGTGCTGCTGTCGCGGATTCCGTCCAGCGCACAAACGCGTGAGATGCGAGACCTGGCGCAGCGCGTGAATTTCAATTTGCAGATGAACACTGCCGATCAATATCTGGCGCAGGGTTCGAACGCGGCAGCAGCGAATACGCTAAAAGCGCTGGCGGCCCATCCGCCAACTAATCCAGTGGATGCGGGCAACCTGGCGCAGAAGCTGGCGAAAGCGGGCGATGTCACTACGGCGGTTGCTGTGGTGCGCGGCAACATGCAGCGCGGTGTACAGGGCAATGCAGGCGATTACGCCGCGCAGGTTAACGTGCTGAATCAGGCGGGTTTGGGCAGCGAAGCGCAGAGCTTCCTTAGCAGCCCAGAACTGCAGGCGCGCAGCACGCCAACCCAGCTGGCCGGTATTCGTAACGGCTATTTGATCAATGAAGTAGATCGCTTGCGTCAGCAGAAACAGTACGCCGCCGCTTACGACAAGCTGATCGGCGCGCTGCAACACGATCCGCAAAACCGCGATCTGATGTTCGCTATGGCACGTCTCTATCAAGACGGCAAGATGAACAAAGATGCGGGCGTGGTGTATGACTATCTGATGACGCAGGACACGCCAACGCAAGATGCGCGAGTCGGTGCCATCAATGTTGCACTGGCGCAGAACAACGTCCAGCGTGTCAACGATTTGTCACGCGGCCTGAACAGCGTGCAGACGCCCGATCGGCAACTGCTGATGGCACGCGTGGCTGAAGCCAACGGTGAGCATTCACAAGCGATGGTTTATCTGCGCTCGGCGCGTGGGCAGCTGATTGGTTTGCAAGGTGCACAAGGCGGCACGCCAACCGTGGGCGGCCTGGCCTTAGCGGACAATCCGTTTATCAACCGCAGCACCTCGCCAGTAGGGCGCTCGCCGTCCAGCTACGGCACCGTGTTGCCGTGGCAAAGTGCACCGGCTGCTACCAGCAGCGCTGAAGGCGTCACGCTGGCGAGCGGCGCGAGTATGCCGTCACCGCAGACGCAGATGCTGCATCAGATCGACACCATGATGGACGATCTGCAAGAAAAAACCGGCACCTGGGCGCAGGGCACGGTGCAGGTGCGTGGACGTGATGGTGAATCGGGCCTGAGCAAACTGACCGAAGCCAAAGCGCCGCTGACCTTCTCTACCGTGCCGTTTGGTGAGTCGCGCTTCGACTTCACCCTGACGCCTGTTTCTCTGACCGCAGGCAGCGCATCGGGTGATGCATGGCGCCGTTTCGGCACCAACGCGATCACGCAAGGCAACGTCGTGGCGGCAGGCGGGGCAACCGTAACCGATCAGCCAAGCGCCACCACCGATTCACAAACCGCATCGGGCGTTGAACTGAACCTCGCCTTGAAAGGCGACAGTTACAAAGTTGATTTAGGCAGTACGCCATTGGGCCAGGATCTCAGCACGCTGGTGGGTGGCGTTCAATGGTCGCCGAAGCTGACAGACTTCCTGACGCTGATCTTGACGGGTGAACGTCGCGCAATGACTGACAGCCTGCTCTCCTACGTGGGTTTGGAAGATAAAACCAGCGGCAAGAAATGGGGCCGCGTCACCAAGAACGGCGGCAACGCTTTGCTGAGTTACGACAACGGCGATGCGGGTTTCTATGTCGGCGCGGGCGGCTACAGCTATATTGGTGAAAACGTGGCCAGCAACACCAGTATGCAGGCAACCGCTGGCGCGTATGTGCGTCCTTATCATTACGACGACCGCGAGCTGAAAGTGGGCATGAGCCTGTCGTGGATGGATTTTTCGAAAAACCTGAGCTATTTCAGCTACGGTCAGGGCGGTTACTTCAGCCCGCAGAACTATGCTTCGGTGTCGTTCCCGGTCGATTTCTCACGCAAGTTTGATGACCTGAAAGTCAACGTTGGCGGTTCGGTCGGTTATCAATCCTACAGCCAGGATAAGAGCGCCTACTTCCCGGACGATCCAAACCTTCAGTCACAAATGGAAGCGCTGGCTGCCTCGGGTAGCGCGAAGAGCGCCTTCTATTCGGGCGACAGCAAAAACGGCATCGGCTATAACCTGCATGCTGGCGCGGATTACAAGATCAACAAAGACGTGACGATTGGTGGCCAGCTTGGCTATGACACCTTTGGCGATTACAACGAAAGCACGGCGCAGTTGAATGTCCGTTACATGTTCGGAGAAAAGTAATGAGTGAACATTTCGGTGGGGCATCGCACCCGCATCAACCCGGCTGGTTTGATCTGGTCAGCGTATTGCTGGAAGGCATGGTCGCCAACGCCGGTCAGGCTGAAGCAGAAGCCTTTTTACAGAATAGGGGTGAATCACTGGCTGCGCGCTACCCTTTGCCAGAAGCGCGCACTGTCCAGGATCTGGAGCGCGAAATTAACCTACAACTGGCACGTTTTAACTGGGGTTTTGTGCAGCTGCAACCGCAAGATAACGCGCTGCTGCTGAAGCATCATGCGTTGCCAGCCGGTGATAATGCGCAGGCAGTAGCAGACTGGCAATCTGCTTTTGGCGCGGTACTGGCCGGATTATATTCGGGCTGGCTGCAAGGCCAGGGCGGTAGCGCAGCAGTACAAATCGTACTTGAACTGAATGACGGCAATACGCTGCATTATCGATATCAATAGGACGTTGGAATGAGAGCGAAGGTCTGCCTGAGATGGCTATTTTGTTGTTTGATAATGGCTTTTAGCGTGCAAGCTAGTGCAAGTGGCTGGGATACGTTCAAAAGCCGCTTTGTGATGCCAGAAGGGCGCATCATTGATACCGCGAATAACAACGTCAGCCATACCGAAGGTCAGGGTTATGGCATGTTGCTGGCGGTAGCTAATGATGATCGCGCCACTTTTGACCAGCTTTGGCTGTGGACGCAAACGCATTTGCGCAATGCACAAAACGACCTGTTTTACTGGCGCTACACACCGGGCAACGACAATCCTGTTGCGGATAAAAACAATGCTTCAGACGGCGATGTCTTGATTGCCTGGGCGCTGCAACGTGCAGCGCAGAAATGGCAGGCAAATGAGTATCAGCAGGCTTCGGATCGTATTCAGCGCGCCATTGTGAAGCTCAATGTGATCACCTTTGGCGGCCATACCGTGATGCTGCCGGGTGCGCAGGGCTTTAATAAAAACAGCTATGTGGTGCTGAATCCGTCTTATTTCCTGTTTGCGGCCTGGCAGGCGTTCGCGCAGCGCAGCCATCTTCAGGTCTGGAGCAAACTGATCGATGATGGTAATGATTTGCTGAGCGAAATGCATTTCGGCAAAACCGGCCTGCCGCTGGATTGGGTAGCCTTGAACGCGGATGGATCGCTGGCACCCGCATTGGGCTATTCCAACCGCTTTAGTTATGACGCGATTCGTATTCCGCTCAATATCTGGTGGTACGATCCGCAAAGCCTGGCATTGGGGCCGTTCCAGCGTGTCTGGCAGGGTTACAGTCGTCAGCAAACGCCTGCCTGGTTTGATGTGTTGGCCAATACGCCAGCACCTTATAACCTCGAGGGTGGATTGTTAGCGGTGCGGGATTTGACGATGAATCAAACCGGTTACATCAGCGATACCCTCGCCCCGGATCAGAACTACTTCTCCTCTAGCCTGCAGTTACTGACGTGGCTGGCGCTTCAGGATAAGCACTGAGTTAAGTGCTCTGCGCGTTTTTTTGTTCTCTGCGCGTTTTTTTGTTCTCTGCGCGCTGTCCCCCATCCCAGCCTTCCCCCGCGACGCGGGGGAAGGAGACGCTGCCACATGCAGCTTTACTACTCGCATATGGCAGCATCTTCCTCCCCCATGTATGGGGGAGGATTGAGGTGGGGGACAGACGATCTCCTCTGCGCGCTGTCCCCCATCCCGGCCTTCCCCCGCAACGCGGGGGAAGGAGACGCTGCCACATGCGGGTACAGAGCGGGCATTTTGCAGCATCTTCCTCCCCCATTTATGGGGGAGGATTGAGGTGGGGGACAAACGACCCCGCACTCAAGAGGATTGAGGTGGGGGGCAAACGACCTCCTCTGCGCGCTGCCCCCCATCCCGGCCTTCCCCCGCGACGCGGGGGAAGGAGACGCTGCCACATGCAGCCTCATCACTAACATATGGCAGCATCTTCCTCCCCCATTTATGGGGGAGGACCGAGGTGGGGGGCAAACGACCTCGCACTTAAAAAGGTTGGGACCAGCATCCCTACTGCGGATAAGCCACCCAATCGCCGCCATTAAGGCGAATCCAGGGTTTGCCCTGATACATCACCACCACCGCATTATCATTTTCAGAGACCACAGGCGTTTGCGGCAGATTGTCGGTCAAGGCTGACATATTCACATTCGGCGCATTAAATACCTGGCCATCAATTACCCGCGAAACCAGCGCTGAAATCGCCTGCAAGCTGGTGGGCGTATCAATCGTTAACGGCTGCCCCTGATGGGGTGCTTTCATGCCGACAAATTTAATGCCTACCGGCACATGTGTGATGCTGGGGCTGGGAATGTCGCGTAAACCTGACATCTGCATTTTGTCACCCTGCAACGCTGCGCCATGCTCCGGCACCACCACCACCATGACTCGACGGCCAGATTTCTCCAGATTATTCAGGAAGCTATCGAGTTGGTTAAACAGTTGCTGCGCACGCGGTTTCCAGGCGGCGGTTTGGCTACTGCCCAGTTCACGCGTGCCGTCATGCAGCGGAATCAGGTTATAAAAAGTCGCGCTGCGGGCATCATTACTTTTGCTGCGTTCATCTAACCAGCGCTGCATAAGCTGCGCGTCATTGAACACTGTCGACCCTTCAAACGACGTCAGCGCAGGTGCGATACCCACTTGCGACATCAGCGGTGCTTGCAAATCACCATAATCACGCAGCTCTTTAAGATAGCCACCAAACACGCCGGTGTGATCCATCATCAACTGCTGTTTAAAACCCAGCTTAGCGAGATTATCAAACAGGTAGCAGCGCTGATCGGTGGGCTTATAGAGATCGCTGTGCGAGGTTTGCCCACAGCTGGCGCGCAGTAAACGCAGGCCGGCCGGGCCGCTGTAACCGGTTGCCGAGTTATAGTTATTCAACACAATATCAAAGTGCTGCCACAGTGGATGATTACGCAGTTGAGCGCTGTCAACATCTGACCAGGCCAGCGAGCAAATGTTGACGATTAAAATATCAAACGGCTGCGAATCCGCCGGAAGCGCGGCAGGGAATTCTGTCACACGCTGGCGTTCACTGTCGTAAAAACGGTTGAGCCAGGCCGTCAAGTTAGCGCTGCTGGGCGGTGCAGACTGATCGAGCGGGTCTGACGAATTAACGACGGCTTTTTCGCCTGGCGCAACGTTACGTGCCACTTCTGGCGTGGCGGCTTTCGTCGGCAGTAACGCGAACGAGGGACCGGCAAAATTCATGACATTGAGCCAAATCAGCATCAGCGAAACCAGCACTGAAATGCGAACCCACTGCGAAACAAACAGGTACAGCACCAGTAACACGAAAGCCGCACCGATCATCTGCCAGTTAATAAACCGGTTAGTCAGATCAAGCAGATACGCGCCAGAGAATCCCGCCAGCTGATCGCCCTGACTGAGCAGGGAATGCATGCCTGGCAACCAGGTATCGTGCCAGAACAGCGCAATACTCAGCGGAATTGATAGCCCATTGCGCAGACGATGCAGGCGTAAAGAGGGCAGCGGAAACAGCAGCCAGGCAAGGAAGACAAGGTTAGTCAGCGCATGGAAATTCAGATAGCCGTACCATAACAGGCCAAACTTGAGCAGAAAGTAGAAATTCCAGCCGCCCAACCCACGCCAGCCGTTCCACAGCAACGTAGAGGAGGCGGAATCATGTGTGTGGTGATGCATTAACGTTTCACATCCTTTTTCGAGGATTCTCGCTGCCAGTAACCGTGAGACTTCAACGCACGTGTAGGCAACAGGCGGTTCAGGAATCCGTTCCAGCGGCGTGGCAACCAGTGGCGATATAACGGCTTCAAAAATAACAAAAGAAACAGAACAAGCAGCGCAATCTGCACGCTATCCATCAAGTTCATCAGCGTCTTTTCCCCTCAAGATTGAGTGAGACGGGTTGCGGTATGCGGCGCAACGGCATACGCGTCGCGCCAGTCGTGGTTTTTTCAACAGTCGTCGATTCCACCAACAGCGGCATTTCGCGCAGGGAATCAGGCACGACATTTTTTATCTTGCCAACCTCAGCGAGGATTTGATGATCTTCAAACCACAGCACCCGATTAGCAAAAAGCTGATCGTGCGGCAGCGAAAAGATAAACGTCAGCGCGGTATCAAGATCGTTGAAACGGCAAGAGGACAAAAACAGATAGACGCGATCCTCCAGCGTGGTGACTAAATCACCGTAGCGGCGCGGCTTACACAGCGTCAGAATCTGTTCCGTCTTTAGCTCTGGGACGGGACGCAGCGCGACCAACAAGCCTTTATCGTTTTCTGGCAGCAGCGTATTCGACATTAACTGCGACACCGCTATGCAAAAGGCATCCAACCGGAGATACCCCTTTTGCTGCAAGGGCTGCAATGCGCTGATCAACGCGTCAAGATTGCCCGGCACGTGTCGGCTGAATTGCAAACCCTGCAAGCCTTCCAGCGTCGTCAGGAAACGTGACATCGGTGCCGTTGACGGCACGATGGCATTGACACCGCACGCCAGCAGCAGGCGTTCATCGCTGTAGCGCAGGCTGGTTTTCATCTCACGTATGACAATCTTTAAGCCGTTACCGCGTGAACGGCGCAGGCTATGCACACGTTTTGCCAGCGAGTTGATCTCTTCTGTGTGCGTCAGGCTAAAAATGACCGTTGCCGCACTGGCTTGTTGTGCGCGGGAAAAAACCTGCTCATTATCCGCGAATAAAACCCACTGTTTTGATAGCGGTGGGGCTCCTTCCAGTACAATTTTATCGGCCAGATAATGGGTTACATCATCACGGCTTAAAGGTTCAGGCTGTTCTTTTTCATTAACGGCAATAAAACATTCATTATGCTGTTTTAAGCGCAATGCACGATCTGCCAACAATCTATCGGTCGAATACCACCAATTAATTCGATATTGCCAACTATCTTGCTGGAATTCTAAATGTGCGACGCCGTCAATCTGCCGAAAATACCGTTGAAGATTGTCACGAAGGTTAATAATTGTGGAACCAAAGGTGATGATTAAAAAGGTGAATGCTTTTTTTGTTATTACCCTACGGATACGTTTCATCCATAACGTCAATTCTTCAGCGGATAATTTATCCCATAGAAGCGAATCCGTATAAAACAGCACCAGGCCGCTTTTATTACTGAGAGTTCGCGCTAAATCGCTGTCGAGTTTTAGCAGGCTTTTTTTATTTTTTGGTAGCGAAAACAGCGGAATACGATCGGGGCCCGCTGCGGGTGTGGGTGTCAGTAAGGCGCGAGGTGCTTCATCAGCACTGATTAGCGTTGCTGACTGTTGAGCACTGATCACCTGACGAATAAAGTGTCGGGCATCTTCCTGACGCTGGCAGGTGACCCAATAACATCCCGGTGATTGCATTGCCATTAATTCTGGCTGAACCTGTTGCAGGCCCAGTAGAGAGGAGTTTTTCATTTAAGTATCGCGATTCATTCAGTCAGCGCTAGCTTATTATAGAAAGCGGCGAATGTAACCGAAGATATTTAAAAATACGCTATGACAGAATACCTCTGAATGATTTATGATCGGCGTAACGCAGCATGCCTGTATTAAATTTAAATAATAAAACTGCACATTAACTTGCGTCGCTTATTTGTGACAAAAAGTTCTGTGGCGAACGCTTTGTGACAAACTTTTTGTAGTGAAGAGTAATGAATATTGAAAACACCTTTTCAGTGGTGACCTCTGCCAGTGAGCAGCAAGATGATATCAGTGCCTTGAGAGAAGCTTTTGCGATCAAGACTTTTCACTATATTGATATTGCGCGTGAAGAACGGCTGGCGGGCATCGTGGCGCGCTGGCCATTGCTGACGGAATTAGCGTCTGTTGTCGCGGAGCAGCAGCGCTAATGCCAACGGTGGTGATTCAGGGTTTGCGCGGCGGGACTGGCGCGACGTCACTCACTGCGGCGCTGAGTTGGGCGCTTTCCGCGTTGGGCGAATCGGTATTAGCCATTGATGGTGATGCTGAAAACCAGCTGGCGGCGCATTTCAACGCGCCGCTTACCGCGACACGCGGTTGGATGCAGGCAATCCGCGACGGACAACGCTGGCAGGAGAGCGCACTGCGCTATCAGGCTGGCCTTGATCTGCTGCCGTTTGGTCAGCTCATTCATCAATCTGACTTAACGCTTTTACAGCAGGATGGCGAGATCGCCGCCGAACTGCTCAACGCCATTCCGGTCCTGAAACGCAACTATCAATGGCTTTTTTTGGATATCCCAGCCATCAGCTTGCCCTGGCATCACACTCTGCTGGCGCAGGCTGACTGCGTACTTAAGGTATTAACGCCGGATGCCAATTGCCATTTGCGTTTACATCAACATACCTTTGCGGCCAATACGCGTTTTTTACTCAACCAATTTAATGCTAACAGCAAATTGCAGCAGGATTTGCATCAGCTGTGGCTGGCATCGCTCACCCACCTGATCCCGGTGCTGATTCATCGGGATGAAGCACTGGCAGAATCACTGATGATGAAGCAGCCGCTGGGTGAGTATCGTCCACACGCCTTGGCGAGCGAAGAGATCACCACGTTAGCGAACTGGCTGATTTTGCATATAGCGGGAGTGCGTCAGTGAATCCGCTGCGCTGGCTATTGATCCCTCAGGTTTGTCAGGCGCTGCAACGGCGTTATAGCGGCGCACGTCAACATGACGCGTCTGTCATTGCCAGCGTGTTGCAGCTGCTATGGTGCACGCTGGGCTGGGCCTTTTTACGCTTTGAAACGCCAGCCTGGCAACGTGTGATTCGGGATCGCCGTCGTCTTTATCCACATATCTCGCCCGAACGGCCGCGGCCGCTTGATATTCTGCGTTATCTGCTACAAAGCTTCTGGCTGCTGCTGTTTTTGCCGCTGGATAGCAGCGTCCGCAGCGAACGTCTGCGACTTAACGCGTTTCAGCCGCTGTTCCGCTGGCGTCAACGTTTGTATCAATGGCTGGGACAATTGCCTGAACGCATGGATGCGCAAGGCGTTAGTCAACGCGCAGAAAAACGGTTACGCCGTCTTTCACCCACCCTGCGTCGCGTGTTGTTTATCATCGTTGCTATGGGTACGACGCTGCTGGCGCTGCTCTGTATCTCTCAGCCGTTTGGCTTGATGACGCAATTTATTTTTGTGCTATTGCTGTGGGGATTGGCGATGCTGGTGCGTCGTGTACCGGGCCGTTTATCCACCATCATGTTGATTGTGCTGTCGTTAACCGTTTCCTGCCGCTATTTGTGGTGGCGCTATACCTCAACGCTTAACGGGGACGATCCGCTGAGTCTGAGCTTTGGCGTGTTGCTGATTGCGGCGGAAACCTATTCGTGGACGGTGCTGGTGCTGGGTTACTTCCAGACGCTTTGGCCGCTCAATCGTCAGCCGATGACAATGCCGATTCCCGTCGATCAGTGGCCGAGCGTGGATTTGCTGGTGCCGACGTTTAACGAACCCTTGAGCGTGGTGAAGCCGACGATTTATGCCGCGCTGGGTATCGACTGGCCGAAAGAGAAGCTGAATATCTACCTGCTGGATGACGGCACGCGCGACGATTTTGGCGAGTTTGCGGCCAGCGTTGGCGTGCATTACGTGGTACGTCCAACCCATGAACACGCCAAGGCGGGCAACATCAATCATGCCTTACAAACCCGCTGTCAGGGTGATTACGTTGCTATTTTCGACTGCGATCACGTTCCAACCCGCTCGTTTTTACAGATGACGATGGGCTGGTTCATAAAAGAAGAAAGAATGGCGATGCTGCAAACGCCGCATCACTTTTTCTCTCCCGATCCGTTTGAACGCAATCTGGGTCGCTTTCGTCGTACACCTAACGAAGGTTCGCTGTTTTATGGCCTGGTACAGGATGGCAACGATACCTGGGACGCGACATTCTTCTGCGGTTCCTGTGCGGTGTTGCGCCGTAGCGCGCTGGATGAGATTGGTGGCATCGCCGTTGAAACCGTGACAGAAGATGCTCACACGTCGCTGCGTTTACATCGTCGCGGCTACAAGTCTGCGTATATTCGTATTCCGCAAGCGGCGGGGCTGGCGACAGAAAATCTCTCTGCGCATATTAGTCAGCGTATTCGCTGGGCGCGTGGCATGGTGCAAATCTTCCGGCTGGATAATCCCCTGTTTGGCAAAGGGCTGAAACTGGTACAACGCCTCTGTTATGCCAACGCAATGCTGCATTTTCTGGCGGGGATTCCACGGCTGATCTTCCTGCTCGCGCCGTTAGCGTTTTTGCTGTTCCACGCCTACATCATTTATGCGCCCGCACTGGCGATCGCCCTCTATGTCTTGCCGCACATGCTGCACACCAGCATGACCAACTCACGTATTCAGGGCCGCTGGCGTCACTCTTTCTGGAGCGAGGTCTATGAAACCGTGCTTGCCTGGTATATCGCCCGGCCAACGACGGTGGCGCTGTTTAATCCACACAAAGGTAATTTTAACGTCACGGCCAAAGGTGGACTGGTGGCGGAACAGCATCTCGATTGGGTCATCACGCGTCCTTATATGTGCCTGGTGCTGATCAACCTGGCGGGCATTGGCATGGCGTTTTGGCGCATGGCAAATGGCCCAACCACAGAAATCCTCACCGTTTGGGTCAGCTTGATCTGGGTGATTTACAACATGGTGATTCTGGGCGGTGCGGTCGCGGTATCGGTAGAGGCGCGGCAGATACGCGAAGCGCACCGCGTAGAAATTGCCATGCCCGCTGCGATTGCCCGCAAAGATGGTCACATGGTGCCGTGTACGCTGCGCGACTATTCGGATGGTGGCGTCGGCGTTGAACTGCGCGAAGCCGACGCGCTGGTGGAAGATGAGGCGGTGCACTTACTGTTACGGCGCGGACAGCAGGAGTTCAGTTTCCCCTGCCACGTACAGCGCGTATTTGGGCGTCGCGCCGGGATTCGGCTGCATCAACTGAGCACCGAACAACATATCGAATTTATCCAGTGCACGTTTGCTCGCGCCGATACCTGGGCGTTGTGGCAGGACGGTTTCCCCGAAGATAAACCGGTGCAAAGTCTTGCCGATATTATGGTGCTGGGCTTCAAAGGCTATCTGCGCCTGGCAGAGTATGGGCCGCCGCAATTACGTCAGCTGTTTACGCTGCTTACCGGACTACTGAGTTGGCTGGCCTCGCTGCTGCCAAAAAGCGTCAGTGCGCGCCAACAGGCGTGACAGTTCAACACATTGATTGAGATAACCATGACAAGATTAACCGGTTGGTTCACCGCCCTGCTGATGGGCACCGCGACGCTGAGCTGTTTAGCAGTCCAACCCGCGAGTCCGATGATGCCAACTTACGCTGCAGCAGCACCGATTGCGTTGACAGCGACAGCCAGCGATCCGAATGCGCCACTGCGTGACAGCCTACTGAATTTTTCTCAGGTTGCCCCGTCGCCAGGCAGCATGGCGCTACGCGGTACCCAGCCCACCAGCCAGATTGAATTTGGTGTGCGCAGTGATGAAGTGGTAACGCGAGCCTTGCTGAATCTCAGCTATCGCCCGTCTCCCGCGCTGATCCCGACGCTATCACAGCTGAAAATTTACCTTAATGATGAGATGGTGGGGCTGGTGACGCTAACCGCCGACCAGCTGGGAAAACGCAACCAAACGCAGATTTCACTCGATCCGCGCTTCATTGCTGATTTCAACCGTATTCGGCTTGAGCTGGTAGGCCATTACGCGAACGTCTGCGAAAACCCGGCCAACAGCACCATTTGGCTGGATATTGGCAAAGAGAGCCGCCTTGATTTAACGCTGCAAAAACTGCCGTTAAAAGATGATCTTTCGCATTTCCCGGAACCGTTCTTTGATACCCGCGATGCGCGTCCGCTGACGTTGCCGATGGTATTCAGCACCCAACCCACGCTTAACCAACAGCGCGCTGCGGCGATGCTGGCCTCGTGGTTTGGCAGTAAAGCTGCGTGGCGTGGTCAAACGTTTCCGGTGTTGTATAACCAGCTACCCGAGCAGCAGCATGCGGTGGTGTTTGCCACCAACACGCAGCGCCCAGATTTCCTCAACGATCATCCGTCAGTCAGCAAGCCAACGGTAGAGATTGTCAGCCAGCCCGGCAATCCTTATGAAAAAATGCTGCTGATTCTGGGGCGTGATGACAATGATTTGATCACGGCCGTGCAAGGGATTGCGCAGGGTGAATTGCTGCTGCGTGGCGACACCTCCACAATCGACAGCGTCAAATTACGTGAACCGCGCAAAGCGTATGACGCGCCGAGCTGGGTGCGAACTGACCGACGCACTACGTTTGCGGAGCTCACGCAGTATCAAAATCAGCTGCAATCTGACGGACTGCAGCCCAATCCGATTAGCCTGACGCTTAACCTGCCGCCCGATCTCTTTTTAGTGCGCGCACGCGGCATCGATATGGATCTGATTTACCGCTACAGTGCGCCGATCCAACAAGATGGATCGCGGCTGGCGGTGCATCTTAACAACCAGTTTATGCAGGATTATCCGCTGCAACCCAAAGATACTGCGGATAAACAGATCCTGCGCCTTTCATTGATTCAGGGTTTGCAGGACAGCAGTCGCCAGCTCACTATTCCGGCGCTGCGGTTGGGCGTAGTGAATCAGCTGCGTTTTGATTTCGATTACGCCAACACCTTTATTGGCGGCACCGCCGACGGACGCTGCGAAACTGTCGCGCCGGTTGGGCATCATGTGGTAATTGACGAAAGTTCAAGCATCGATTTTTCCGGTTATCGCCATTACATCGAAATGCCGTCGCTGCGCGCCTTTGCCAATGCCGGTTTCCCGTTCAGCCGATACGCTGACTTATCACAAACGCTGGTGCTGGTGAATAAAAATCCCGGCCAGCAACAGATGACCACGTTGCTCGATGCGCTAGGCAATATGGGTGCGCAAACCGGTTATCCGGCGCTGCGGGTGCAGTTGACGGACGACTGGCGCAACGCGAAAGAGCAGGACAGGGATCTTCTGATGATCGGCACTATTCCGGCGGATCTGCAGGATGAACGCACGATCAATACGCTGGTTGAAGCCGCGCAGGGCTGGATGAACAAGCCGATGCGCCAGCCGCTGTCGGATATCACGGCGCAAAACAGCAGCGATCGTCAGGTCGAAAGCACCACCACGATTGGCTCACGCGGCCCGCTGGCAGCGATTATCGGCTTCCAGTCGCCGTTTAATGCGCAGCGTAGCGTGGTGGCTTTGCTGGCGGATGGCAGCCCGCGCGCCTGGGATTTGCTGAACAGCGCCATGCTCGACAGCAGCAAGCGTGGCAACGTGTTTGGTTCAGCCGCCATTATTCGTGAATCGGGTGTTGATAGCCTGCGCGTTGGCGAAAGTTATTACGTTGGGCATCTGCCGTGGTGGGAACGTTTATGGAACGCGCTGGCAACGCATCCTTTCTGGCTGGCTTCCTGCGCGGTGATTGTGGTGGTGCTGTTTGCGCTGATGGCATGGCGCCTGATGCGAATGATGAGCCGCCGCCGTTTAGCTGAAGATGATGATGAATAATATTCGTCTGAGCCTGCTGTTGAGCGGATTGCTGGGCGCGTTAACCGCCCAGGCTTCGGGCCCACAGGTTTCGCCGGTGGCGTGGTTGCTTACGCAGATTCGCACCGGTGAATCGATCAACAAGTACGACTTAGTGCAGCAATCGCTCTATCGACTGGAAAAAATCGACCCTGAAAATCCGCAGGTGCTGGCGGCACGCCTGCGCGTGTCACTGCATCAGGGCGATTTGACGCAGGCGCAGAGCCTGATGGCGCAACTGCGTCATGTCGCGCCAGATTCTGAAGTCGCACGTGAGTCGGCGGCGGGACTGAAGATGATGTCAGGCGAGGGGCGGCAAAAATTGCAGGAAGCACGCTTGTTGGCGGCGTCGGGAAGGCTGGCAGAAGCTAAAGCCGCTTACGATGCGCAATTTGCCGGGATTTTTCCTGATGTCAGTATGGCACTGGAATATTGGCGTTTGGTGGCGCGCTTACCCAGCAATGAAACGACGGCATACCAACAGTTGCAGGCGCTGGAAAAGCGTTATCCGGGCAACATCAGCGTTGAACTGCAGTTGGCACGCATGGCGTTTGAACACCAACAGCCTGCTGAAGCGGTGACGCAACTGCGTCGTCTTGCCAACATCAATGAAGGTCGCGTGGCCGCAGCAGAGCTGTGGCTGACGCAAATCCGTAATCAGCCCGTCAGCGACAGCAGCGTGGCTGCATTGCAACACTATCTCAGTCTCTTCAACAGCGGTGACGAGCAGCGGCAAGGTGAAGAAGAGCTTACGCGCCAGCAAACGTTGCTGGCCGATCCCGCTTATCGCCAGCGCGTACGTGGTTTGGCATTAGTCGAGGCTGGCGGCGGCGCGAATGCTATTCCCTCGCTGACGGCAGCGATCAAAGCGCATCCCGACGATGCCGAATTGCTGGGTGCAATGGGTCAGGCACAGGCGCGAGTCAATCATCGTGCCAGTGCAATCAGCTGGCTGGAACGCGCAGTAAAAGCTGGGCAGCAAAGTACACAGCTTGGCAAATGGCAATCGCTGCTGCAAACCAACCGCTACTGGCTGGCGATTGAGAACGGCGATCAGGCGCTGGCAAAACAGGATATCGACAGGGCAGAGCAGTACTATCGTACGGCGCAGGCGCTTGACGATCGCGACAGTTATGCGCTGATTGGCCTCGGTGACGTGGCGCTGGCGCGTAAAAATAGCCAGAAAGCAGAGCAGCTTTGGCAGCAGGCGTTGACGCGTGATCGTAGCAATATCACCACCATTCGTCGCTTGATTGGGCTTTATCAAAGCGAATCTCCGGCACGTGCGCTGCAATTTATGAGTAGCCTGCCCGCCGCGCAGCAGCCTGCATTAGCAGAAACATTACGTGATTTACATAGCGATACCTTGCGTGCAGAAGGTGATGCGCTGGCGCAGCAAACCTATTGGGCGCAGGCTGCGGTAAAGTATCAACAGGCGGCACAGTTAACCCCGAATGATGTCTGGCTTAACTATCGCCTTGCGGGTGCGCTGCACAACGGCGGCGAGAAGAAGCAGGGCGATGGCATCATGCACGCGCTGCTGAATCATCATCCTGACGATGTGACTGCTCATTATGCCGCTGCGCTTTATCTTTCCAGCCATGACGATGGCGATGCCGCGCTTTCCACCATGCACCGGCTGCCGTCGGCAAAATGGGACGATAATATGCGGGCGTTGGCGGCTCGGTTGATGCAGGACAAGCTGCTGGCTGAGGCGCGTGCGCTGCGTGAAAAGGGCCAGGAAGAGGCCGCAACGGCTTTGCTGCTTCAGCAGCCTGTATCAACGCGCCGCGACATGCTGTTAGCGGATTGGGCGTTGAAGCGAGGCGATGCGCGACAGGCGCTGGATACCTATCAAAAAGTTTTAATAAAAGAACCGGATAACAGCGATGCCAGATTAGGCCGTATCGACGCGCTAATTGCTTTAAAACACAGGTCGGAAGCGTACAAGGCGTTGCAAAAACGGCCTTCTACTGAACGGCAAACCAGTAACAGCGAACGTCGTATCGCGCTGGCCTGGCAGCAGGTGGGCGAAACGGCACGCGCGCAGCAGTTGTTTCAGGCGCTAAAGCTTCGCGTGGCTTCTGATCCGCCTTCACCCGATAAGGCGTTGATTTACCGCGATGCGGCACGCGTTGAACTGGCGCAGCAGCAATCCACGGCGGCGCTTAATGATTATCGTGACGCGATGGTCGCCAGCGGCATCACGGCAACACGGCCGGAAAATAGCGAGAGCTTAACGGCGTTAACGCGCAATGAATTGCAGGATGACTGGCTAAAACGCAGCATTCGCCGCGATGCCGCCGATCTTTATCGTCAGCAAGAGACGACGCTGACGCTGGAACAGGATTATTCACGTAATAAAGGCAGCGGCGGACTTTCTGATTTCACCGCGCACACCACCTTGTTGCAGGCCGACACGCCGCTGGCAGCAGGACGCACTTTTGTCCGGCTCGATCATGTACAGCTCTCGGCGGGGAGCTTTGCTCACGCGAACGGTACGCATGACGCCCTGTTCGGCAGTTGTAATGACGCCAACTCTGGCGGCTGTAGCCGAGACTTTACCCAACGCGACGAAGGCACGGCTGTCGGCATCGGTTGGAAGAGTGATCGCTGGTCGGCGGATGTCGGCACCACGCCGCTGGGCTTTGCGGTAACAAATTGGGTCGGCGGCATCAGCTGGAAAACCGATCTGAAAGAGGTTGGCATTGTTATCAACGCCTCACGGCGTCCCATCTCCAGTTCGTTACTGGCTTTTGCGGGTACGCGTGATCCCTCGGCGCAGGGCGGAAAAACTGTTGGCGGCGTGGTCGCCACCGGCGGGGGAATGGGGTTGAGTTACGATCGCGGCGGCGCACAAGGCATATGGGGCGATGTCAGCGCGCACCAGATTAGCGGTGAAAACGTTGCGGATAATAGCCGCGAACGTGTAATGGGCGGCTATTACTACAAGCTGATTAATGAAGACAATCGCCGCGCTACCGTCGGATTGAACAGCATGCTTTGGCATTACCAGAAGGATCTCAGCGGTTACAGCTTTGGTCAGGGCGGTTATTAC
Organism: Pantoea sp. T14; assembly: GCF_036663535.1. NCBI lineage: Bacteria > Pseudomonadati > Pseudomonadota > Gammaproteobacteria > Enterobacterales > Erwiniaceae > Pantoea > Pantoea sp. T14. The sequence continues at coordinate 32,950 of NZ_JAWUEB010000003.1, read as the reverse complement.
AGTCCGCAGCGCTACCTCTCTTTCTCGCTGCCGGTGAGCTGGCGGCAGCGCATGGAAAACTGGTCGTATGAACTCGGCGGTTCAGCTTCATGGTCGCAATCTCATCGTGATGCGCAGCGGCGCTATCCGCTGAATCCGGGCTTTATGCTGGCCTCGAATCCCCTGTCAGAAAGCAGCACCAGTCGCGGTATCGGTTACACTTTGCAGGCGCTGCTAGAGCGACGCGTGACCGCAAACTGGTTTATTGGCGCGGGCATTGATATCCAGCAAGCTGAAGATTACACGCCAAGCCACGGTTTGATTTATCTGCGTTATTCAGCCGCAGGATGGCAAGGCGATCTGGCGATGCCACCGCAGGCGTTGGTGCCTTATGCCGATTTTAAATAGCGCGCCTTGTCTGAGGAGAATCTGGCGCGCTGGTCTGATTCTGCGTCGACTTGCCGCATAAGCATCAAAAAAAACATTGCGTTGGGATATACTTGCTGCGCATTTTCCTGTCTGATATCTGAGCTTTTTTGTAGTCGGGAGAGAATTTTTGCGGGTAAGTCGGTCACTTACGATAAAGCAGATGGCGACAGTTTCGCTGGTTGCCGTTATCACGGTCAGCATTTTTATCGTCATTCAACTGTTTCATTTTGTGCAGCAGCGCAGGATTGACTACGCCCAGCAAATGGAAACGATTGCGCATAGCGTGCGTCAGCCGCTGTCGGAAGCGGTACTGCGAGCCGATATACCGCAAGCTGAACACATTTTACATTCGCTGAAACCTGCCGGGATTTTATCGCGCGCGGATGTGGTATTACCCAACGCTTTTCAGGCGCTGCATGCGGATTTCGAACCCGAAAAACCGGTGCCGCGCTTAGTGGCGCGCCTGTTTGAACTGCCGGTGCAAATTACACTGCCGCTCTATTCCGTTGAAAATACCGGTTCGCCTAAACCGCTGGCGTATCTGGTGTTGCAAGCGAACTCCTCGCGCGTGTATCAATTTATTCTCAGCACGCTCTCGACCATGATCATCACCTATTTGCTGCTGGCGCTGATTCTTTCGGTAGCGATCAGCTGGTGTATCAACCGTTTAATCATTCATCCTCTGCGGAATATCTCCCGCGAGCTACAGGAACTGCCGCCGCAATCTATTCTGGCGCACAAGCTGACGCTGCCGCAGGGACATCGCGATGATGAAATAGGCATGCTGATCCGCAGTTACAATCGCAATCAGCAGGTGCTGGAGTCAGTGCATGATGAAATGAGTCGCCTGACGACCCACTTTGCCGTGACTGATTTACCGAATCGCACCCTGTTTCTCGCCCTGGTTGATCAACACATGCGTCATCCTTGTCGACCGTTTGGTTTGATGGTGATCCGCGTAGAAACGCTACAGGAAGCCAACGGCGTGTTGAGTGACGAACAGCGCGACACGCTGATGCTGACGCTGGTGGAGAAAATACGCAGCACACTCGACGATCACACCTTACTGGCGCAAACCGGCCCCAGTGATTTTGCGCTGCTCATGAAGCGCGCCAATAATCCGTTCCGGGCGATACGACTGGCGCGCAACCTGATCATCCGACTTAATCAGCCGGTGAATTTGCAGCAGCTGCAATTACGCCCCAATGCCAGTATCGGATTGGCATTACGCGATGATGAGCCGTTGGGCGCCAATGAACTGCTGGACCGCGCGACCTCGGCAATGATGTCGGCACGCCATCAAGGCAAAAACCAAATCCTGTTCTTTGATGCTGCCTTAACGGAGCGGGCGCAAAAGCGTTTAACCCAAGAGCACGATATTTTGCAGGGCCTGCATGACGAGCAGTTTGCGCTCTACCTCCAGCCGCAAATCAACATGCAAACCGGTGAATTGGCAGGTGCGGAAGCGCTACTGCGCATGCGCCAACCGGATGGCAGCTACGGATTGTCGGAAGAATTTATTGCCAGCGCCGAAGAGATTGGCGTGATCTCCGCCATTGGCCGTTGGGTATTCGAAGAAGCCTGCCGCATTCTGGCGGGTTGGCAAAAGCATGGCGTGATGATTCCACTCAGCGTGAACATTTCAGCCGTGCAACTGCGTGATGCCAGCATGGTGACGCATCTCCAGTCGCTGTTAGAGCGCCATCGTATTGCGCCCGGCACTTTTGTGGTGGAGATTACCGAAACGGCACAGATTGGCGATGCAGAACAGGCGATTTCGCTATTGCGAATGCTTCAGCAAACCGGCGTGGCCGTAGCGCTGGATGATTTTGGCATGGGCTATTCCAATCTGAATTACCTGCATCAGTTCAAAGCCCTGCCTGTGAATAAACTGAAGATGGACCGCAGTTTTGTCTCAGCTCTGCCCGATGATGACACCATGGTGCGTATTGTGGCGGCAATCGCGGAGATCATTAATCTGGATGTCATTGCTGAGGGTGTTGAAACGAATGAGCAGCGCGACTGGCTACTGGCGCGCGGTATTCATATTGGTCAAGGCTACCTCTACTCTGAAGCTGTGAATCTGACACGTTTCAATCAACAATGGATTGTGAAACCGTCACGAACAGAATAATCACCTGATACATTGATTTTGCGAGAATTTTAGTTACAAAAGTCGCAGCTGAAGCGTTTCAGTTCAGAATTATGTCTGTATCATTTCCCTGGGCTTTGTCAGCCTGTATTAATCACGTAAACAGAGTGTTATTTTTCGGCTACCGGTTGATGTCTGGTTTTTCCAGCCTGACGGTCATGATAACGAATACGACAATATCGTCATTTCTGTCGCTAGTGGACTCCTGTTTATGAAAACCTCGCTATTTAAAAGCCTTTACTTCCAGGTGCTGGTTGCCATCGGCATCGGCGTTTTGATGGGTCATTTTTATCCCGAGTTAGGTACTCAGATGAAGCCGTTGGGTGATGGCTTCGTAAAACTGATCAAGATGATCATCGCTCCCGTAATCTTTTGTACGGTAGTGACCGGCATTGCTGGCATGGAAAGCATGAAAGCAGTTGGACGGACTGGCGCAGTCGCGCTGCTCTATTTTGAGATCGTCAGTACCATTGCGCTGATTATCGGGCTGATCGTGGTCAACGTGGTGCAGCCAGGTGCAGGAATGAATGTTGATCCGGCCACGCTGGATGCCAAAGCCGTGGCGGTTTATGCGCAGCAGGCTGAGCAGCAAGGTATCGTCGCCTTCTTATTGGATGTGATTCCTAATAGCGTGATCGGTGCGTTTGCTGGCGGCAATATTTTACAGGTGCTGCTGTTTGCCGTGCTGTTCGGTTTTGCGCTACATCGTATGGGCAACGCCGGTACGCTGATTTTCAACGTTATCGAAAGCTTCTCGGGTGTGATCTTCGGCATTATCAATATGATTATGCGCCTTGCGCCAATCGGTGCTTTCGGTGCGATGGCCTTCACCATTGGTAAATATGGCGTTGGCTCGCTGGTCCAGCTTGGTCAGTTGATCGTCTGCTTCTATATCACCTGTGTTCTGTTCGTGGTGATAGTTTTAGGGCTAATTGCGCGCGTAGTGGGCTTTAACATCTTCAAGTTCATCGCCTATATCAAAGAAGAGTTGTTGATTGTGCTGGGCACGTCTTCTTCTGAATCAGCGCTGCCGCGCATGTTGGATAAGATGGAACGTCTCGGATGCAAGAAATCGGTAGTGGGGCTGGTTATTCCAACGGGTTACTCGTTTAACCTTGATGGCACCTCTATTTATCTCACCATGGCGGCGGTATTTATCGCGCAAGCAACCAATGCGCACATGGATATCTTCCACCAAATCACCTTGCTGGTGGTATTGCTGCTCTCCTCAAAAGGAGCGGCGGGCGTAACGGGCAGCGGATTTATTGTGCTGGCAGCGACGCTTTCAGCGGTGGGGCATTTACCGGTAGCAGGCCTGGCGTTGATTCTCGGTATTGACCGCTTTATGTCCGAAGCGCGTGCGCTGACCAATTTGGTCGGCAACGGTGTGGCAACGGTGGTGGTGGCGAAGTGGGTAGGTCAGCTGGATGAAAACCAGTTGAAGGAGACACTTTCAGGTAGCAATAAGACGAAAAAAACGTCTGAATCCTCTGTTTAATCACTGATTTCCATTTAAATCCCCACAAATGCCCGCTGTCGCTTGCCCTGACAGCGGGCATTTGGATAATGAACCCCAGTTAATGTTTTTCACTTCGTTGCGCGACATCATGACCTTCCTGTGGTCAAAGACTTTGTTGTTGGATAACAGCGCGGTCCGGCGCCTGCCGGTTCGTTAATAACAGCGGCAGTATGCGCCAGTGATAACGATTTTTTGAATTGTTTGAGTAGGGGTTCACATGCAGGGCACCAGAATTCGGCTTTTAGTTGGTGGATTAGTGCTGGCGGCAACCAGTTATGGTGTACAAGCAGAAACGCTGCAACCCGATCCTGCCTGGCAGGAAGGGAAACTGGATAACGGTTTCAACTGGCAGTTGCTGGCGACACCACAACGCCCCAGCGATCGCATTGAACTGCGTATGGTGGTAAACACCGGTTCGCTGGTGGAAGGGACGCAACAGGCAGGTTTCAGTCATCTGCTGCCGCGCCTTGCCATGGTGCACAACACTGCGCTCGACACTAATCAACAACGCGCCTTATGGCAGCAAGCGATGGACCCGCAGCATCCGCTCCCGCCGGTCATCGCATCTTATGATTACACCCAATTTAACCTTAGCCTGCCCAATAACCGGCCAGAATTGTTGAAAGAAGCATTGAACTGGTTGGCGGCAACGGCAGGTAATATGGCCATTACCGATCAAGTGGTTAACACCGCGCTTTCCGCTTCCGATCCTATTGCGACCTGGCCAGCAAACACCCAGGATGTCTGGTGGCGCTTTCGTCTGAAAGGGTCGGCGCTACTGGCACATGACCCCGCCGAGCAGCCACGCGCGCCGGTGGATTTGGCTCAGCTGGAAACCTTTTATCGTCAATGGTATACACCCGATGCAATGACACTTTATGTGGTTGGCAACGTCGACAGCCGCAGTCTGTCGGAACAGATCAATAAAGCTTTCTCACCGCTAAAAGGCAAGCGCGATGCGCCTGCGCCGTTGCCGACGCTTTCTCCGTTGCCGCATGAGCCGGTGAATCTGGTCAATGGCAAGATGAGCCAGGATCGCCTGTCGCTGGTGTGGGATACGCCATGGCAGCCGATTCGTGATTCGCAAAATTTGCAGCGTTACTGGCAAGGCGATCTGGCACGTGAAGCGTTGTTCTGGCATGTGCAGCGTGCGCTAAGCGACAGCAAAGCGCAGGGCGTACAGGTTGGTTTCGATTGCCGTGTGCTATACCAACGTGCGCAATGCTCAATCAACATGGATGCGCGCAACGACACGCTGTCCCAGAATATGAATCTGGTGGCGCGTGAGCTGGCGAAAGTGCGTGATAAAGGTTTACCGCAGGAAGAGTTTGATGCGCTGATGGCGCAAAAACTGTTGGAGCTGAACAAACTGTTTACCACCTATGCCCGCACCGATACTGACGTGTTAATCAGTCAGCGTCTGCGTTCGCAGCAAAATTCCGTGGTGGATATTGCGCCTGAACAATATCAAAAACTGCGTCAGGCTTTTTTGGCTGGATTAACGCGCGAGCAGCTGAATCAGGAACTGCGTCAGCAACTCAGTCAGGAATTGATGATGGTGTTGATTCAGCCGGAAGGCGAAGCGGAAACCAACGTGAAAATGTTGCAAAGCGACTGGGATAAGGTGATGGCTCCACCGGCAACGCCTGCAACCAGCAGCGATGCCAGCCAGCCGGACAGCAGCACTAGCCAACCCGATGGTAGCGCCAGCGACGTTGCGCCGCCGGCTTCTTAACGACTCAGGTTTTTGCCCTGAGCCATTCGGTCACTAACATTGGCCAACTGGCGAGGGGCAAATCTGCCACACCTCGGATACCAAAGCCGTGTCCGCCTTTCTGATAGAAATGCACTTCTGTTGGAACGTTGTGTTCCCGTAATGCGCTAAAGAACACCATGCTGTTATTGACCGATACCGATTCGTCATCAGCAGCGTGGATCAATAACGTCGGCGGGACTTGCGCATGGACGCGTGTTTCCATTGAATAAGCATCAATGGTTTGCTGATCTGGCCAGGCACCAAGCAGGCGAGTACGAGAGCCTTCATGGGCCAATCCTTCACGCATACTGATTACCGGATACACCAGCACCATGGCATCTGGGCGCGGCGAGTGGTTTTCAGCGTTGTCCTGCACCGGATAAAGCTTTTCCGCGAAACGTGTGCCCAAGCTGGCAGCTACGTGACCTCCCGCTGAAAAACCCATCATCACGATATATTTACCGTTCAAGCCGCGCTGCGCACGTTCACGCAATACGCGTACCGCACGCTGCGCGTCTGCCAGCGGTGCATCCGGGCCTTCATGATGCCCATCGTAGGGCAGGCGATACGTCATGACCGCCAGCGTATAGCCCATGGAAGTGAAAAAAGTGGCAAGCGCGCTGCCTTCACGATCAATCATTACGCGGTGATAACCACCACCGGGCGCAACAAGCAATGTAATGCCGTTGGACTCAATCGGATGCCAAATGGCCATTTCTGGACAGCGCACGCCCGAAGCGGCACGATCAAAAGGTTCATACGGCTTCGCCATATCAACAATCTGAGGCTGAGCGCGCGAGTCGCTCGCACCTGGCGCATCACCTTGCGGCCAGATATTAATAATTTCTGTGTTCATAAATAGGTCCTGATGCGAGAGCTGTTGTAATTGTTTTGTTCGCGGCCGGGTAAACAGCGTCCTGCTGTTGTTGATTAAAAGATGGTCTTTTTTAGCAGCGACGTCCATCCGAAAACGGTAAAAATAAGCAGATTAGGACTATGCCTGGTGGCAAGGTGATTTTGTAACTTAATGATTTTTAAGATTATTAATAATAAATCTATAACGGGGTTTTATATGTTGAAGAGAAGAAAGGGTAGAACCGTTGAAATTTGAGTTAATAACTAAAATACAAAGCGTAAAATTTTATCGACACTGAAATTTTTAGTTTTTTTAACTCGGCAATTATCAATGTTATTGATGTTTCAGACCTTGAAAAAAGGCAGCACAGCGCTGCCTGATTTATTAAGGTTGCCTTGATTTTCCGTTATACCAATCAAGTGCGCGGAAAATTGCAGCAAAGAAACTATAAACGCCAACAATCATAAAAAACCACATTAAAAGATCGTAAGGGTTTTTTGTAACTGAAAAACGACATAAGCTGGTGTTATAAGCAATATGCATTGCTATAAATAATGAAAGCAGACTGATTATTGTTCTACGGGTGCGTGGATCGTTTAAGCGCATTTTCATCACCGCAACGGCTTATTCAAACGTTACCAGGAACATTGTCCGCCAATCCCGCTGTTGTTATTACTATTATTATTTTTGTTGCCACCGTACGGGCTATTATTGCACCCTAAAGACGCACCCAGTGCGCCCGCAGTAGCACCCATTGCCATTCCCGCCGGGCCGCCAGGAATACCACCGATTAATCCTATGATAGCGCCTGCGCCGACGTCGTTAGCGCAACTTTTTGGCGCGCCACCCCTTTTGCCGCCGTTGTAGCCACTGGAGATGGTTCCACCGCTGGATTTGTCTGCAAAGTTGCCCGCGCCAGAGATGATCTCGACTTCTTTTAAAGTCAGTTCACGCATGGAAATTTCCTTATTTTAGTGGTCAGATTTATAGATTTGTCTTTCTCAAGACCAAAAAAATATAAAATAAATGGGCTGCAGAGTAAATCTAAAGCAGGAAGTTAATTATTTTTTTCAGACGCAGATCTACTATTTTATTGAAAATGACAGGTTATATTATTCATATATTTAACGTGTTCAGGTAACAGTAATTATTAATATTATTATCGGAGGACGCAATTTAATGAATGGATTTTTTAACGCGTTGTTATAATAACGCCCCAATAAATGGGGCGAGATATTAATTCGGCATGGCATTTAGCGGAATGATGGCACCGCGATGTTGGATCACCGTGCTGGCAGTGAGATGGCCTCGCTCGGCCGCCGCCTGAGGCGATGCACCGACCAAACGTTGAGAAAGGTAGCCCGCGCTGAATGAGTCACCTGCTGCCGTCGTATCAATGATTTTTTCTTTCGCCAGACGTACCGCAGCGACATCAATCAAAGGATCATCACCGATAGCAACCAGGCAAGATTCTGCGCCGCGTTTGATGACGATTTCACTGGCACCAGCCTCGCGCGTTCGGGCAATAACCGCTTCAAGCGTCTGTTCACCCCATAGCAAATGCTCATCATCCAGAGTCAAGAAGGCGATATCAGTGCAATTTAGCATGGCGCGATAGGCCGCTTGTGCCTGGGATTTATCAGCCCACAAGCGTGGACGGTAGTTGTTATCAAATATCACCTTGCCGCCGTTGGCGCGACAACGCGACAGCAGATCCATTAATTTCTCACGGCTGGCATCAGGCAAAATCGCCAGGCTAATGCCGCTTAAATAGAGGTAATCATAATTTTCGAGCTGCTGGCAAACCGCGTCGCTGTTTGCACTGTCGAGCCAATACCGTGCGGCAGCATCGCTGCGCCAGTACCAGAAGGTGCGTTCGCCGTGTGGATCAGTTTCAATCACATACAGGCCCGGCATTTTGTTATCTAGCCGCTGAATCAGATCGGTTTTAACCTTTTCCTGCTGCCAGGCGGCGATCATTTGATCGCTGAACGAATCTGTACCCAGCGCGGTAACGTAATCTACGCTTAGCTGCGCGTCATCAACCTGGCGGGCGATATAAACTGCGGTGTTGAGCGTATCACCGCCAAAACCACGTTTAATGTTCTCACCCTTTTCGGACAGCTCAATCATGCATTCGCCAATAACGGCGATTTTTTTCTGCGTCATGGTTTTCGGCCTGTAGTGAAATATTGCATTAGTCTCGCGTCTGGTATGGCAGACGTCAACGATTTTTAAAACGCCGTTTTGATTCCACTTAAGTCGCGATTAGGGTGCGATCTGATTGATAAAGCGAATAAATGCAGGCTTTTTTCGCCGATTGTTTAGGTTGGTGGGTTGGTACACTCTTCGCTTTATTGCGGCCCTAAAATAAAGTAATTACCAAAATTGCCGTTGGGTTGCCGCATTGAGGCGCTCGCCACCAACCAGGAAAATACCATGGTGATGGAGAATATTAGTCCCAGACTACCTTCTTCGACTGACATCAATCCCCCGCAGGAAACGCGCCTTTTCTGGCAGCAATGCCAACGGTTTTATACTTTTCAGCCGATCTATCAGACAACGGGTCGGCTGTTAGCGATTGAATTGTTGACCGCCATCACCCATCCGTCTACGCCGGAGGAAAAGTTATCGTCTGAAGCCTATTTCGCGGCGCTCGATATTCCTCAACGCCTGTATGTTGTGCATGAACAGCTGGAACTCTTAACGCAGTGGGCCACTTTTTTCGAACGCACCGGCATTGTCGCATCCGTGAATATTGACGGCCCTTCGCTGCTGTCGATTCAAAATCATCCCGCTATTCGCAGTTTAATCGCGCGCTTGCCTTGGGTGCGATTCGAACTGACCGAACACCATGTTTTGCCGCAGGAAGAGATGGTGGCGCAGATGCCGGAACTTGGCCCGCTTTGGCTGGATGATTTCGGTTCCGGCATGGCAAATTTCTCTGCTCTGACTGAACTCAAGTACGACTACATCAAGCTTTCGCGTGAACTGTTCATCCTGCTGCGCGCCAGCGAAGAGGGATGTAGCTTGTTTTCTATGTTGTTGGCTTTGATTAACCGTTACTGCAATGGCGTGATTGTTGAAGGTGTAGAAACAGAAGAGGAGTGGCAACAAGTGCAATCTTCTCCTGCTATGGCGGCGCAAGGCTATTTTTTTTCGCGCCCAGTGCCCTTTTCTGAATTGAATCATCTTCCTATCCAGCTTCCCTGATGCCGTTCCCCACGCTCTCGACTATCTTTAACGGAGACCGGGGAAGGGCAAGGAGAATGCAAAATGTCACGTACGGGAAAAATAGTAAGCTGGATTATTGGGATTTTTTTATTGTTGGTTGTGGTGATCATCGTGGTGATTGCCACGTTTGACTGGAATCGCCTGAAACCAACCATCAACCAGAAAGTCTCCACGGAACTGAACCGTCCTTTCGCCATTCGCGGCGATTTAGGCGTGGCCTGGGAGCGCAATCGCGACGAACCGGGCTGGCGCAGCTGGGTACCGTGGCCGCATCTGCATGCGCAGGACATCATGCTGGGCAATCCGCCCGAAATTCCAGAAGTGACGATGGTACATTTACAACGCGTGGACGCCACGCTGGCACCATTGGCTCTGCTGCATAAAGAAGTTTTTGTTCCGTGGATCAAACTGGAAGCGCCCGATGCACGCCTGATCCAAACAGCGGATAAGAAAAATAACTGGACCTTCAATCTTGCCAACAGTGACAGCAAAGATGAAAACGCGCCGCCGTCAGCCTGGTCATTCCGTCTCGACAATATCCTGTTTGATCAAGGTCAGATTCGTTATCGCGACGCCGTCAATAAAGCCGATGTCACGGTAAAAGTGAATCCGCTGGGTAAACCGTTACCTTATGCACAAATTGCTGGCGGCGATGACAAGCAAAAAGGCGCGGGTGATTTTATCTTTGGCTGGCAGGCGAACGGCACCTATAACAATGAGCGGCTGGTTGGCGAAGGCAAAATTGGTGGCATGTTATCGCTGCGCAGCCAGACAACGCCATTCCCTCTCCAGGCAGATATTCGCAACGGCAGTACACGCGTGCAGGTCACGGGCGGGTTGCAAGATCCGATGAATCTTGGTGGACTGGATGTGCGTCTGCGCTTCTCGGGTGACACCTTAGCCAACTTGTATGGTTTAACCGGCGTGTTGCTGCCTGATACCCCGCCGTACGAAACCGATGGTCATCTGATCGCCAAGTTTGCGGGTGAGAAGGGGCCGGTTTTCCACTATGAGAATTTTAATGGTCATATTGGCGACAGCGATATTCACGGATCGCTGACTTATACCCAAGGCAAACCGCGGCCTAAACTGGCTGGCGAACTGACATCTCGTCAGCTGCGCATGGCTGATTTGGGGCCGCTGATTGGGGTAGATTCCGGTAAAGGCAGTGAAAAAACCGTGCAGGCTAAAGCGCAGCGCGGTGAAAAATCGACGCAGCCTGCCGATCGTGTCTTGCCGCATGACACGTTTGATACCAAAAGCTGGGATGTCATGGACGCTGATGTGAAGTTCAGCGGAAAGCGCATCGAACACAGTAATTCGCTGCCGTTAAGCGATCTTTATACCCATTTACAGCTTAAAAACGGTGATTTGCTGTTAGATCCGCTGCGCTTTGGTATGGCGGGCGGCAGTCTGAACAGCACCATACATCTGGAAGGCGATCGAACCCCGATGCGGGGACGCGCGGATATACATGCACGTAAATTGCATCTGCGTCAGTTGTTCCCGGATGTGACTGCCATGCAAAACAGCATGGGTCAGCTAAACGGTGATGCCAGCTTTACCGGCAACGGCAACTCAGTGGCGGATTTGCTGGCGACCAGTAATGGTCAACTCAAGTTGCTGATGAACGATGGTTTGATTAGCCGCAGCCTGATGGAAATAGCCGGGCTGAATGTCGGTAATTACGTGGTGGGTAAACTCTTCGGTGATGATGAAGTGCGTATCAACTGCGCTGCGACCGATATCAAACTGCAAAACGGCTTAGCAACGCCGAACCTCTTTGTGTTCGATACCGAGAATGCGGTGATTAATATTACCGGCAACGCCAACTTTGCCAACGAACGCATGGATCTCACCGTTAATCCTGAGAGCAAAGGTGTGCGCATTATCACGCTGCGATCGCCGCTTTACGTGCGCGGCACGTTTAAAAGCCCGGATGCGGGGGTGAAAGCGGGGCCGTTAATTGCACGTGGCGCGGCAGCGGTAGCATTGGGCGCGGTGGTTGCGCCTGCCGCCGCATTGCTGGCACTGATTTCTCCAAGTGATAATGAAGACAATCAGTGCAGCACTATTTTGCAGCAGATGAAGAGCAAGAAGTAATCAGTTACGGTAGATCACTTTGATGATGTGATAACCAAAAGCGGTTTTCACCGGTCCGTAAGGTTTCAGTAGCGGGCAGGTGAAGACCGCTTTATCAAAGGCCGGCACCATTTGCCCCTGACGAAACTCCCCTAAATCACCGCCGTTACGCCCTGATGGGCAGGTTGAATGTTTCTTCGCCAACTGCTGGAAATTTTCGCCTTTTTCCAGTTTTGCCAGTAACTCTTTAGCCAGCGCTTCCTCTTTCACGAGGATGTGTAAAGCCGCCGCGGTTTTCGCCATGATAGTGTCTCGTTGTGTATAATCGTCGCCCATTATAACCCTATCTTTCGAACTGTAGGTGCGTTGCTCACCGCTGTGGTTCTGGTTCGAGATCGGGTGTCTGCCTCCTTTTTCATTTTCTACTGAGTGATATTCCGTTATGCGTTTAAACCCCGGTCAACAACGTGCTGTCGAATTTGTCACCGGACCTTGCCTGGTGCTGGCGGGTGCGGGATCGGGAAAAACCCGTGTTATTACCAATAAGATTGCGCATCTGATTCGTGAGTGCGGCTACCAGGCACGCCACATTGCGGCGGTAACATTTACCAATAAAGCGTCTCGCGAGATGAAAGAGCGAGTGGCGCAGACATTGGGCCGCAAAGAAGCTCGTGGGCTGATGATCTCAACGTTCCATACCTTGGGGCTTGAGATCATTAAGCGCGAATACGTCGCGTTGGGCATGAAATCAAACTTCTCGCTGTTTGACGACCAAGACCAGCTCGCCTTGCTGAAGGAGCTGACCAAACAGTGGCTGGAAGAAGATAAAGCACTGGTACAGCAGCTTATTTCAACGATCTCAAACTGGAAAAACGATCTTGTCGATCCGCCTCGGGCCGCCGCTCTGGCGCGTTCCGAGCGAGATACTATTTTTGCGCACTGTTATAGCTTGTACGACCAGCACCTTAAAGCCTGCAACGTGTTGGACTTTGATGATTTGATTCTGCTGCCTACGCTCTTGTTGCAGCGCAACCAGGAAGTGCGTGAACGCTGGCAGCAGCGCATTCGTTATCTGCTGGTCGATGAGTATCAGGACACCAACACCAGCCAATACGAATTGGTGAAATTGCTGGTAGGGGCGCGGGCGCGTTTTACCGTGGTTGGCGATGACGACCAATCGATCTATTCGTGGCGTGGCGCACGTCCACAAAATCTGGTTCTGCTGAAAGAAGATTTTCCCGCGTTGGAGGTCGTCAAGCTGGAGCAAAATTACCGCTCCTCGCAGCGCATTCTGAAAGCGGCGAATATCTTGATTGCCAACAATCCGCATGTGTTTGAAAAACGTCTTTTTTCCGAGCTGGGCATCGGCAATGAATTAAAAGTGCTGAGTGCGAATAATGAAGATCATGAAGCAGAGCGCGTAGCGGGTGAAATGATTGCGCATCACTTCATTAATAAAACGGCCTACAAAGATTACGCCATTCTTTACCGTGGCAATCATCAGTCGCGCGTGTTTGAAAAGCAGCTGATGCAAAACCGTATTCCTTATCGTATTTCAGGTGGCACTTCGTTCTTCTCGCGCCCGGAAATCAAAGATTTATTAGCCTATTTGCGCGTGTTAACCAATCCCGATGACGACAGCGCTTTTCTGCGAATCGTCAATACGCCACGCCGTGAAATTGGGCCGGCCACGCTGCAAAAGCTGGGTGAATGGGCCAATCTGCGCAATAAAAGTTTATTTAACGCCAGCTTTGATGTGGGGCTGGGACAAACGCTGACGGGGCGCGGACTGGAGCATTTGCAGCGTTTTACCCAATGGTTGAATACGCTGATCCAACTGACCGAACGTGAACCGGTGAATGCCGTGCGCGACTTGATCCGCGGTATCGATTACGAAAGTTGGCTGTTTGAAACGTCAGGCAGCCCTAAAGCCGCTGAAATGCGCATGAAAAACGTCAATACGCTGTTTCAGTGGATGACTGAGATGCTTGAAGGCAGCGATCTGGATGAGCCAATGACGCTGGCGCAGGTTGTTACGCGCTTTACCTTGCGTGACATGATGGAGCGCGGTGAAAGCGATGAAGAGCTGGATCAGGTGCAACTGATGACGCTGCATGCTTCGAAAGGGCTGGAGTTCCCGTACGTTTATCTGGTCGGCATGGAAGAGGGTTTGCTGCCACATCAGAGCAGCATCGATGAAAATAATATCGAGGAAGAACGCCGCCTTGCTTACGTGGGCATCACCCGTGCGCAAAAGGAGCTGACGTTCACTTTATGCCGCGAACGTCGCCAATATGGCGAGTTAATGCGCCCAGAACCTAGCCGCTTCTTACTTGAGCTGCCGCAAGATGATGTGGTGTGGGAAACCGAACGTAAAGTGGTAAGTGCGGAAGAACGCATGAAAACCGGCCAGAGTCGCGTGGCAGGATTAAGAGCGATGCTGGAAAAGGCGAAGAAAGCGTAGTTGAAACCGAGTGATCAAGAGGCCAAATCTGGCCTCTGATCGCTAAATCACATTGAATGCAGGCTTAAGGTTGCTTTGACAAGTTCAGCGGCTGCGATCAGGAAATCGTTAACAGCCAGTGGACGTAAGATTGATAATGGCTTTCCTGCTCGAGCAACTCAGCGCGTAGCGGATGCATATCAAGCCAGCCCGCTGGCAACGTAAGGTGCAGGGCATCATCATCGGCCCGTAATCGCACCGCTGGCAATGTGTCGTCGCGTCGGCGGCTCGAAAAAATAATCGCTAAACGCAGTAAGCGACACATGCGCTCCGCCAGGCGCGGCGGTACGGCATTTTGCTGCGTGAGCAGCGCTAAATCGATGCTGCCACTTTGGTTTTGCAACAGGCAAGCCAGCAATTTTTTCTGAGCAGGCGTAAAACCGGGAAGGTCGAGATGGCGAATCAGATAAGCAGCGTGTTGCGGAGCATGGCGGAAATCAACGCTCAGGCCTATTTCGTGAATGGCGCAGGCGCTAAGCAGTAAATCGCGACAGCGCTGATCGAGCTTCCACAGCGCACTGACCTGACGGAAAAACGTTTCCCCCAGCTGACGTACGCGGCTTGCCTGTTCGACGTCAATGTTGAAGCGGCGCTGAACATTTTGCAGTGTGCGGGTACGAATATCGCGATCGATGGGCAGATGCAGCATGCCGTAAACCAACCCTTCGCGCAGTGCGCCGCCCGCCAGCGTCATGCTTTCGATATGCAGCTCCTGAAAAATGGCGATTAAAATCGACAGGCCGCTGGGGAAAACCAGCGCACGCTCCAACGTCAATCCTTCAATCTCCAACTCTTCCAGCTTGCCGCATTGAATTGCACGCTGTTTTAGTTGCTGCAATTTGCTTAAGGTGATGCGCTCGTCCATACCTTGCGCCACCATAATCTCTTGCAGCGCCTGAACGGTGCCTGATGCGCCAACACAAGCTTGCCAGCCTTGTTCGCGCAGCCGAGACGCCACAGGGTGAATCATTTCACGCGCCGCTTGTTCAGCCTGATCAAAATTTTCTTTTGCCAGATGGCGATCGCTGAAAAAACGCTCCAGCCAGGTGACGCAACCCATTGATAAGCTAAATAACACCGTAGCGTGAGACCCGTCGCCGGTTGCCAGTTCTGTGCTGCCGCCACCGATATCGACCACCAATCGTTGATCGGAACCACCTGTGGTGTGAGCCACACCTTGATAAATCAGGCGGGCTTCTTCTTCTCCGCTGATCACGTTGATGTCACAGCCGAGAATTTTTTGAGCGGTTTCAAGGAATTGTTGCGCATTGGACGCAAGACGCAGCGTGGCAGTTGCCACGACGCGAATTTGATCAAGAGGAATATCTTGTAGCTGTTCCGAAAACAGTTTGAGGCATTGCCAGCCGCGCGTCATCGCTTCAGCTGACAACTGGTTGCTCTTATCCAGACCTGCAGCAAGGCGTACCTTGCGCTTAATTTTCGCAACGGTCTGAATACTGCCAGACACTTCGCGCACCACCAACATATGAAAGCTGTTAGATCCTAAATCAATCGCAGCATAAAGTGACGATGCGCTTAGCATGGTGAGCTTAACTCGAACGTTTACGGTTATTGTTGCGTGGTGCACCGCGACGGTTGGCGTTGTTACCGCCACGACGTGGACCGTTGCCCGTGCGGCTACGCGCCAGACGTTTTGGTGGCGGCAGATCGCTCATCAACGCGTCACTGTTGTATTTACTGACCGGAATGCTGTGACCAATGTACTCTTCAATGCCAGGCAAATTCAGTGCGTATTCTTCGCACGCCAGGCTGATTGAATGGCCGCTGGCACCTGCGCGTCCGGTACGACCAATGCGGTGAACGTAATCTTCACGATCGTCCGGCAGGTCATAGTTAAAGACGTGAGTTACCGCAGGAATGTGCAGGCCACGTGCGGCAACATCGGTAGCGACAAGAATGTCAACATCACCTTTGGTAAAGTCATCCAGAATGCGCAGACGCTTCTTCTGTGCCACATCACCCGTCAACAAACCAACGCGATGACCATCGGCAGCCAAATGGCCCCAGATATCTTCACAACGATGCTTGGTGTTGGCGAAAATGATCGCGCGGTCTGGCCACTCTTCTTCCAGCAAAGTCTGCAGCAGGCGCATTTTCTCTTCGTTAGACGGATAGAAAAGTTCTTCCTGAATGCGGTGACCGGTTTTTTGCTCGGGTTCTACTTCAACATATTCGGCGCTGTTCATGTGTTCGAACGCCAGTTCACGCACTCGGTAGGAGAGCGTGGCGGAGAACAACATACTCAGACGTTGGGACGCAGCCGGCATGCGGCGGAATAACCAGCGAATATCTTTAATAAAGCCGAGATCAAACATGCGATCGGCTTCGTCCAGCACCATGACCTGAATAGCACCGAGGTTAACGTGATTTTGCTTTGCGTAATCGATTAAACGACCGGTAGTGGCGATAAGAATATCAACGCCGTTTTCCAGCACTTTAAGCTGTTTATCATAGCCGTCGCCGCCATATGCCAGGCCAAGTTTCAACCCGGTTGTGGCTGCCAGCGGTTCTGCGTCGGCATGAATTTGCACCGCAAGTTCACGCGTTGGGGCCAGAATTAATGCGCGTGGCTGATTGACCTGACGGCCTTCCGCCGCAGGATTTGAGAGAAGATGATGAAACGTTGACGTTAAAAACGCCATCGTTTTGCCGGTACCGGTTTGCGCCTGACCTGCGACATCACGCCCTGAAAGCGTAAAAGGCAGTGCTAACGCCTGAATCGGCGTGCAATGCTGAAAGCCTTTAATATCAAGGGCTTCCACCACCGTAGGGTGCAGGGCGAAGTCGGAAAACTTCTGTTCGGTTAAGTGTGTTTTGCTCATAGTGTGGTAGAATATCAGCTTACTATCGCTTTACGAAAGCGTATCCGATGAAATAAAGTCAACCTACATTGGTATATTTTACGCCAATTCGCCAGGCATAATCTTGTGGAGTAAAACATGAGCAGCGATAAAATCGTTCATCTGACCGATGACAGTTTCGACACCGACGTGCTAAAAGCCGACGGCGTTACACTGGTAGATTTCTGGGCTGAATGGTGTGGTCCTTGTAAAATGATCGCCCCTATCCTTGATGAAGTCGCAGAAGAGTACGATGGCAAATTGACCATCGCTAAGCTGAACATCGACGACAATCCGGGCACTGCACCGAAATACGGTATTCGTGGTATTCCGACGCTGCTACTGTTTAAAAACGGTGAAGTCGCCGCGACCAAAGTGGGCGCCTTGTCCAAAGGTCAATTGAAAGAGTTCCTGAACGCCAATCTGGCTTAATCAGGACTGAACGTTCAGCATTGGTGAATTTTTTGCCTGCTGCTGGACGTTCTCTTTCAAGCATGCTAAGTTACCAAGACTGCATTACGCACTTACCTTGTAGTTAGCATCTAAAAGTTTTCCCTTGTTAAACCCTGTCGCACTGTACCTATAACAGCGGTTTTGCAATCTGACGGTTAGCTCCAACTTTGGCATAGCAATCGAACCCTCTCCACGCTTCCAGTCGCCATCCCTGACGATGATCGTCGAGAAGAGTCGAAAAAAGCCATTAACAGGCATGGATTAATTGCCATACCACTCACGACAAACATTCCGAGTATTACCCCGAGTTTAAGAACCCATCACTATGAATCTTACCGAATTAAAGAACACGCCGGTTTCTGAGCTGATTACCCTCGGCGAAAATATGGGGCTGGAAAACCAGGCTCGCATGCGCAAGCAGGACATTATTTTCTCAATCCTGAAGCAGCACGCGAAAAGCGGCGAAGACATCTTTGGTGATGGCGTGCTGGAGATATTGCAGGATGGATTTGGTTTCCTCCGCTCTGGAGACAGCTCCTACCTCGCCGGTCCCGATGATATCTACGTTTCCCCTAGCCAAATCCGCCGCTTTAACCTTCGCACTGGTGACACCATTTCTGGCAAAATTCGCCCACCTAAAGAAGGTGAGCGCTACTTTGCCCTGCTGAAAGTTAACGAAGTCAACTATGACAAGCCGGAGAACGCGCGGAACAAGATTCTGTTCGAAAACCTCACGCCGCTGCACGCTAACAGCCGTATGCGTATGGAGCGGGGTAATGGCTCAACTGAAGATTTGACAGCTCGCGTACTGGATCTGGCTTCGCCAATTGGTCGCGGTCAACGTGGTCTGATCGTCGCACCGCCGAAAGCCGGTAAAACCATGCTGCTGCAGAACATTGCACAGAGCCTGGCGTATAACCATCCCGATTGCGTGCTGATGGTGTTGCTGATTGACGAACGTCCAGAAGAAGTGACTGAGATGCAGCGTCTGGTTAAAGGTGAAGTTATCGCTTCGACCTTTGATGAGCCAGCCTCTCGCCACGTTCAGGTTGCTGAAATGGTGATCGAAAAGGCCAAGCGCCTGGTCGAACACAAGAAAGACGTGATCATTCTGCTCGACTCCATTACGCGTCTGGCGCGTGCCTACAACACCGTGGTACCCGCTTCTGGTAAAGTATTGACCGGTGGTGTGGACGCTAACGCCCTGCATCGTCCGAAGCGTTTCTTCGGTGCAGCACGTAACGTAGAAGAGGGCGGCAGCCTGACCATCATCGCGACCGCTCTGGTTGATACGGGCTCGAAGATGGACGAAGTGATTTACGAAGAGTTTAAAGGCACCGGTAACATGGAATTGCACCTCTCACGTAAAATCGCTGAAAAACGTGTCTTCCCAGCGATTGATTACAATCGTTCAGGTACGCGTAAAGAAGAGCTGCTTACCACTCAGGAAGAGCTGCAGAAAATGTGGATCCTGCGCAAGATTATTCACCCAATGGGCGAAATCGATGCCATGGAATTCCTCATTAACAAGTTGGCGATGACCAAAACCAACGACGAATTCTTCGATATGATGAAGCGTTCCTGATTTTATAAAAAATAAGCCGAACGCGAGTTTCGGCTTTTTTAGTAAAATGAGCAGGAAATCGTAACAACGCCACGTCTTAACGTGGCGTTTTTCATTTCTGGGCTATAGGATTGAACTCTGACAGGAGCATTTATAATGACTGTGGTAGCGGTGGTGAATTATTAAGCATTCACGCACCTCTTCATGCAGAATTCGGATTCTGGAGCAGCAGTAAAAGTGGATTTTCGCGTATTGTTGCCCAAGATGTTAGCTGAGAGCGTTTAACGTGAATTTACTCACTATGAGTACTGAGCTTGGTTTAATTTTTCTCTTTTCTTTAGTCTTCCTCTTTTTTGCTCGTAAAGCAGCTAAAAAAATTGGTTTGGTTGATACGCCGAATTCGCGTAAACGTCATCATGGGGCGATTCCGCTGGTTGGCGGCATATCCGTATATGCAGGGATCTGTTTTACCTTCGCGATTACAAATTATTATTTGCCGCACGCGCTGCTGTTTTTAGCCTGCGCGGGTGTTCTGGTATTGGTAGGCGCGCTAGACGATCGCTTTGATATCAGCGTGAAAATTCGCGCCGTGGTACAAGCCATTGTTGCTGTTGTGATGATGGTGGGTGCCAAACTCTACTTACTCAGCCTTGGGTTTATCATCGGTCCGGTTGAGTTGATTGTTGGGCCGTTTGGCTATGTGCTAACGCTGTTTGCCGTATGGGCGGCCATTAACGCCTTTAATATGGTGGATGGCATTGACGGCCTGCTGGGTGGCCTTGCGTCTGTTACTTTTGCGGCGATGGGCATCATCCTCTATTTCGATGGTCAGTTCAGCCTCGCCATGTGGTGCTTTGCGATGATCGCCGCCACGCTGCCTTATATCCTGCTTAATCTCGGTTTTCTGGGGCGCCGCTATAAAGTCTTTATGGGCGATGCCGGCAGTACGATGATTGGCTTCACCATCATCTGGATTTTGCTGGAAACGACGCAAGGATTAAGTCATCCCATCACCCCTGTTACCGCGCTGTGGTTAATCGCCATTCCTCTGATGGACATGGTTGCGATCATGTATCGTCGCCTGCGCAAAGGTATGAGTCCGTTTTCTGCCGACCGCCAGCACATTCATCACCTGATCATGCGGGCCGGTTTTAGCTCGCGTCAGGCCTTTATGTTGATCACCGTTGCTGCCGCGATTCTCGCGGGTATTGGTGTGTTAGGCGAATATCTCGCCTTTATCCCCGAATGGGTGATGCTGGTGCTGTTCCTGTTTGCCTTTATGGTTTACGGCTATTGCCTGAAGCATGCCTGGCGTGTAGCGCGACGTATTCGACGCATCAAGCGCCGTATTAATAGCGCCCGAGACGCGAAGAAAAAATGACTCTGATAAGACCTTACAAAGGATAACCCTGTTATGCCCTCTGACGTTGTGGAGAACGAACTGGATATTCGCGGCCTGTGCTGCTGCTTATGGCGTGGAAAGCGCTGGATTATTGGTCTTGCGTTGCTGTTTACCGTGATCGCCTGGCTAGCCACGCTGTTGATGAAACAGGTATGGAGCACCACGGCGATGACTGAACGCCCAACGGTGAATATGCTGGGTTCTTACTACGCTCAGCAGCAGTTTCTCAGTAACCTGGACGTGCATAACAATGCGCTGACGCTGAGTGCACCGTCGCCTACGATCATGGATGAGGTTTACCAGGAATTTGTCATGCAGCTCTCATCCTGGGATACGCGCCGGGAGTTCTGGCAGCAAACGGACTATTTCAAAAGCCGTAAAACGGGGAATGCGCATAATGATGCGGCGCTGCTGGACGATTTAATCGGTAATGTCCAGTTTACACCCGCTGACACCGCGCACAGTACCTTCGATAACGTCAAATTAAAGGCGGAAACGGCCAGCGATGCTAACAATCTGCTGCGGCAATATATCGCCTACGCCAGCGAACGTGCTGCACGTCATCTCAACACTGAACTTACCGGCGCATGGCAAGTGCGCAGTGCACAGCTGCAAGCCCAGGTTAAACGTCAGGAAGATGTGGCAAAAGCGGTGTTTCAGCGTCAGGAGCATCGCCTGCAACAGGCGTTAAAAATTGCAGACCAGCAAGGTATTCGTGAAAAGCAGCCGCGTGATATTGGAGAAAACCTGGCGGACAGCGATCTGTTTTTGTTAGGTCAACCGATGCTGCAAGGTCAGCTAGAGACTTTGCAGGCAACGGGCCCGACCTACGATATAAGCTATGATCAAAACAGAGCAATGCTTACCACGTTGCAGGCAGGTCCGGCGCTGAACAGCAAATTTCAAACCTACCGCTATTTACGCACACCGGAAGAGCCGGTCTCGCGTGACAGCCCGCGTCGTCTGTTTATGATGATCATGTGGGGCGCCATTGGCGCGTTGGTGGGTGCAGGTGTGGCGCTGATGCGTCGGCCGCGTCCGATGTTAGAACCGCGTCATTGAGAGAAACAGAGTGAAAGTTCTGACAGTATTTGGTACTCGCCCCGAAGCCATCAAGATGGCGCCGCTCGTGAAAGCATTGGCGCAGGATCCCGCCTTTGAATCACGTCTGTGCGTGACTGCGCAGCATCGTGAAATGCTTGATCAGGTGCTGCGTTTATTTCAACTGCAACCCGATTACGATCTCAACATCATGCGCCCTGAACAGGGGTTGACTGAAATCACCTGCCGCATTTTGCAGGGCATGAAAACCGTATTGCTCGATTTCAAACCTGATGTCGTGCTGGTACATGGTGATACCACCACCACGCTGGCGGCAAGCCTGGCCGCATTTTATCAACAGATTCCCGTCGCGCATGTTGAGGCGGGACTGCGTACCGGCGATTTATCATCGCCGTGGCCGGAAGAGGCTAACCGCAAGTTGACGGGGCACCTCGCCAGTCTGCATTTCACGCCAACGTTACGTTCACGGCAGAATCTGCTGCAGGAGAACCTGCCGGATGCGCGCATCTTTGTTACCGGCAATACGGTTATAGATGCGCTGCTGTGGGTGCGCGATCGGGTGTTAGATGACAGCGATCTCAATGCGCAATTAACCGCACGTTACCCTTTCCTTGATGAAAGTAAAAAGCTGATTCTGGTTACAGGCCATCGTCGTGAAAGCTTCGGTGAGGGTTTTGAACGCATCTGTAGCGCGCTGGCACAAATCGCTCGTCAGCATCCTGATGCGCAAATTGTTTATCCGGTTCACCTTAATCCCAACGTCAGCGAACCGGTAAACCGCATTCTCAGCGGCATTGAAAACATCATTCTTATTGAACCGCAAGAGTACTTGCCTTTTGTCTGGCTGATGAATCGTGCCTGGCTGATTCTTACCGATTCGGGCGGTGTTCAGGAAGAAGCGCCCTCGCTGGGTAAACCGGTGCTGGTAATGCGTGATACCACTGAACGACCTGAAGCGGTGGAAGCGGGAACCGTGAGATTGGTTGGCACCGATATTGAAAAAATCGTTAATGAAGTGAGCCAGTTGCTGACGGATGAAGCCGCCTGGCAGGCAATGAGCCGCGCCCATAATCCCTATGGTGATGGCGCCGCCTGCGGACGCATTTTGCAAGCCTTAAAAGATAACAGAGTCGACTTATGAGTTTTGAAACCATTTCCATCATTGGACTGGGTTACATTGGGCTGCCAACCGCAGCCGTTTTTGCCTCTAAAGGGAAAAAGGTGGTAGGCGTAGATATCAATGCGCGTGCTGTTGAAACCATCAATCGTGGTGAGATTCATATTATTGAGCCCGATTTAGATCGCGTAGTGCATGACGCTGTGGCGCGCGGTGATCTACGGGCAACCACAAAACCCGAAGCCGCAGAGGCTTTTCTGATTGCCGTACCCACACCGTTTAGGGATGAGCACCAACCCGATTTACGCTTCGTCAAAGCGGCCGCAGAATCCATCGCACCGGTGCTTAAAAAGGGCGATTTAGTGATTCTCGAATCGACTTCGCCCGTCGGCAGCACCGAACAAATGGCGGAATGGTTAGCCGCAGCGCGTCCTGATTTGCGCTTTCCGCAGCAGAGTGAAGCTCCTGATATTTTTATTGCCTATTGCCCGGAACGCGTCTTGCCTGGGCAGGTCATGGTTGAGCTTATCAATAACGATCGCGTCATTGGTGGCATGTCAGCCGCCTGTTCTGCGCGCGCCAGCGAGTTGTATCGCATTTTCCTTAAAGGTGAATGTGTTGAAACCAACGCCCGCACCGCTGAAATGTGCAAGCTAACGGAGAACAGTTTCCGTGACGTCAATATCGCCTTCGCCAACGAGCTATCGCTGATTTGTGCCGATCAAGAGATTAACGTGTGGGAACTGATCGCATTGGCAAATCGCCACCCGCGCGTCAATATTCTTCAGCCCGGGCCCGGCGTAGGCGGTCACTGTATCGCTGTCGATCCTTGGTTTATCGTGGCACAAAATCCTGAACTGGCGCGGCTGATTCGCACTGCGCGCGAAGTCAATGATGCCAAACCGCAGTGGGTATTAGATCAGGTGAAAAAAGCCTTAGCCGATTGCCTGGTGCAAACCGGTAAACGTGCCAGTGAGCTCACCATCGCCTGTTTTGGTCTGGCGTTTAAACCGAATATCGATGATTTACGCGAAAGCCCGGCGATGGGCGTAGCACAGCTGATTGCCGAATGGCACAGCGGCGCTACATGGGTTGTTGAGCCCAATATTACCCAGATTCCGTCTGCGCTGGCTGAACATGCCACGTTAGTTGCCTGCGAAGAGGCGCTTAACCAAGCTGATTTGCTGGTGATGCTGGTTGATCACCGTGCTTTCCGTGCCATTGATGCTGCGCAAGTTACGCAATCCTGGATTGTAGATACCAAAGGCGTGTGGCGATGAAGCAGTTTCTGGTGACGGGCGGCGCTGGTTTTATTGGCTCAGCGCTGGTGAGATATTTGATCAACGAAACTGATCATCAAGTCTTGGTGGTGGATAAACTGAGCTACGCTGGCAACCTTACGTCCTTGGCCAGCGTTATTCACCATCCGCGTTTCAAGTTTGAACAGGTAGATATCTGCGACCGGTCCGAATTAGACCGCGTGATGAAACAGTATCAACCCGATTGCATCATGCATCTGGCTGCGGAAAGCCATGTTGATCGTTCAATTGATGGGCCGATCGCTTTTATTGAAACCAATATTATCGGCACTTATCAGCTGCTTGAAGCTGCGCGCTTTTACTGGAATTCGATGGAAGATGAGCGCAAAAAGGCTTTTATCTTCCATCATATTTCAACGGATGAAGTATTTGGCGATCTTCATGACCAGAGTGCATTTTTCACTGAAACGACGCCGTATGCACCGAGCAGCCCTTATTCTGCAACCAAAGCCAGCAGCGACCATTTGGTTCGCGCCTGGCTACGCACTTACGGCTTGCCGATTATCGTCACGAACTGCTCAAACAATTACGGCCCTTACCATTTTCCCGAAAAGCTGATTCCGCTCACCATCATCAATGCACTGGCAGGCAAAGCCTTACCGATTTATGGCAATGGGCAGCAAGTACGCGATTGGTTATTTGTGGACGATCATGCGCGCGCGCTTTATCGCGTGGTGAGCAGAGGTAAAGTGGGTGAAACTTACAATATTGGTGGTCACAACGAACGCAAAAATATTGAGGTAGTGGAAACAATTTGCTCGCTGTTGGAAGAGCTGGCTGCAGATCGCAAACCAACAAATACCGCACATTTCCGTGACCTTATTACCTACGTGACTGACCGTCCTGGCCACGATCAGCGTTATGCCATCGACGCCAGCAAGATCGCACGTGAACTTGGCTGGACGCCACAGGAAACCTTTGAAAGCGGCATGCGTAAAACCGTGGCATGGTATCTCGATAATCCCGCTTGGTGGCAGGCTATTCTTGATGGCCGTTATCGTGGTGAACGCCTCGGCTTAACGCAATAACAGGCGCAAGGAGCAGAGATGAAAGGCATTATTTTGGCTGGAGGTTCGGGCACGCGGCTACATCCCATCACCCGCGCCGTTTCGAAGCAGTTGCTGCCCGTATACGATAAGCCGATGATTTACTATCCATTATCGGTATTAATGCTGGCGGGAATTCGCGATATTTTGCTCATTACGACGCCAGAAGATCGTGACCAGTTTCAACGATTATTAGGTGATGGCAGCGAATTTGGCCTTCAGATTACCTATGCAGTGCAACCCAGCCCGGATGGATTAGCGCAAGCCTTTATCATTGGCGAAACCTTCATCGGCAACGACAGTTGCTGTTTGGTGCTGGGCGATAATCTCTATTTCGGCCAGGGTTTCAGCCCTAAGCTCAAGAAAGTTGTCGAGCAGAATCAGGGTGCCACGGTATTTGGTTATCAGGTCATGGATCCAGAACGGTTTGGTGTGGTGGAATTTGACGATAACTTTCATGCGTTATCGATCGAAGAGAAGCCAAAGCAACCCAAATCGCGCTGGGCTGTCACCGGACTCTATTTTTACGATAATCAAGTAGTTGAATTCGCTAAACAGGTTCAGCCCTCCGAGCGTGGCGAGTTGGAAATTACCGCCATCAATCAAATGTATCTTGAGCGTGGTGCCCTCTCGGTTGAGCTACTTGGCCGTGGATTCGCCTGGCTTGATACGGGCACCCACGACAGCCTGATTGAAGCCAGTATGTTTGTGCAAACGGTTGAAAAGCGACAGGGATTTAAAATTGCCTGTCTGGAAGAGATTGCCTGGCGCAACGGTTGGTTGAGTGACGATCAGTTGCGTGCTGCCGGTGAAGCCTTAACTAAGACTGGCTACGGCCAGTATTTGCTGGATTTATTGCATGCCCGTCCTCGTCAATATTAATCCCCTTGCGTGGGAGAGCCAGTTCTTCGGCCTTGATACGGTACGGCTGGAGCTTGATGGTGAAACGCCGTTGGCTACTGCCGTGCAACATCCCTGCGCGCTGCTACACATTAAAGTGCCTGCAGAACAAGCGGAAGTGATTGATGCGCTCGGCCAACACGGTTTTCAACTGGTGGAAGGCGAGGCAGATTTAGCGCTCACCCTTAAACACACTGAACGCCAAACCGGCATTCGCATTGCCCGGGAATCTCAGATCCCTGCGCTACGCGACGCAGCGATGCAGGTTTTTAATCAAAGCCGCTTTCGTGCGCCTTGGTATGCCGCAGATGACAGTGGCCGCTTCTATGCTCAGTGGATTGAAAATGCCGTACGCGGCACGTTCGATAATCAATGCCTGGTTGCCAGCGATGAAGCCGGTGCTTTGCAGGGATTTGTCTCGATGCGTGAAGTTGACGGGGATGCGCGTATCGGTTTGCTGGCGGTGCTGCCGGAAGCGCAAGGCAACGGCGTTGGCCTGCGTTTGATGCTCGCTGCCGCCGATTGGGCGCGGGTTCGGCAATTAAAGCAATTACGTGTTGCCACCCAACTTAGCAATCTCACGGCGATGCGCCTTTATTTACGCAGCGGTGCGCGGCTGGAAAGCACGGCGTACTGGTTCTACAGGAAAGGTCATGATTCCATTTAATGCGCCCCCGATTGTGGGCACTGAAATCGACTATATGCAGTCGGCGATGAGCAGCGGCAAACTCTGCGGTGATGGCGGTTTTACGCGTCGTTGCCAACAGTGGATGGAACAACGCTTCAGCAGTAAAAAAGTCCTGCTAACGCCGTCCTGCACCGCATCACTGGAAATGGCCGCGCTGCTGATTGATATTCAGCCCGGCGATGAAGTGATCATGCCGAGCTATACCTTTGTTTCAACGGCCAATGCGTTCGTACTGCGTGGCGCAAAAATCGTCTTTGTCGATGTCCGGCCTGATACGCTGAATATTGATGAAAACCTGATTGAAGCGGCAATCACAGATAAGACCCGGGCTATTGTGCCGGTGCATTACGCGGGTGTGGCTTGCGAAATGGACACCATTATGGCGCTGGCGACTCAACACCGATTATTCGTGATTGAAGATGCAGCGCAGGGCGTGATGTCGAGTTACAAAGGTCGGGCGCTCGGCAGTATTGGTCATATTGGCTGCTTTAGTTTTCACGAAACCAAAAATTACACGGCGGGCGGTGAAGGCGGTGCCACGCTAATCAATGATGCGAGTCTGGTTGAGCGCGCTGAAATCATTCGTGAAAAAGGCACCAACCGCAGCCAGTTCTTTCGTGGTCAGGTAGACAAATATACCTGGCGCGATAGGGGGTCCAGCTATTTGATGTCTGACCTGCAAGCAGCCTATCTCTGGGCGCAACTGGAAGCCGCGGAACACATTAACCAGCAGCGTTTGCGTCTGTGGCAGCGTTATCATGATGCCTTGCAACCGTTAGCCGCTAAAGGCCGTATCACGCTCCCTACTATCCCAGCGGACTGTAAACATAACGCGCACATGTTTTATCTGAAAATGCACGATCAAGACGATCGCCAGGCGTTGATTAACTGGATGAAAGAAGCGGAAATTCTTACTGTTTTTCATTACATCCCACTGCATAGCTCGCCTGCTGGAGAACGTTTTTCACGCTTTTTTGGCAACGATCGCTTTACGACCAAAGAAAGTGAACGCCTGTTACGTCTGCCGTTGTTCTACAACCTGTCGGACAATAACCAAAACACAGTGATCAGCTCTCTGCTGAGCTTCTTTTCCTGATGTCATTAGCTAAAGCCTCAGTGTGGACGGCATCGTCTACGCTGGTAAAAATTGCTGCGGGCTTGTTGGTGGTAAAACTGCTGGCGGTGAGTTTCGGGCCAGAAGGCGTAGGGCAGGCCGGGAATTTCCGTCAGTTGATCACCGTCCTGGGCGTCTTAGCGGGAGCGGGAATTTTCAATGGCGTGACGACTTACGTTGCGCAATCACAGCAGGAAACAGAACGGCTACGCGCGGTGGTGGGCACGGCGTCGGCGATGGTGTTGGGTTTTTCAACCCTGGTGGCGCTGATATTTTTACTGGCCGCTACGCCGATCAGTGAAGCGCTGTTTGGTCACGATCGCTTTCAAAACGTGATTCGCGTTGTGGCATTTTTGCAGCTTGGTATTGCCTGGGCCAATTTGACGCTGGCGTTAATCAAAGGGTATCGCGACGCGCGTGGTAATGCGCTGGCGTTGATACTTGGCAGCTTAATCGGCTTGGCGGGTTACGTGTTGTGCTGGTGGCTTGGCGGCTATCAGGGCGCGCTTATCGGCCTGGCGCTGGTGCCTGCATTACTGGTTTTACCGGCAATGATTATCCTAAAGCGGCGCGTACCGCTGCCGCTGAGTTGGCTGCGGCCACAATGGCAACCCGATATTGCCCGCAGGCTGGCGAAATACACTGTCATGGCGCTGATCACCGCTGTCACATTACCGGTTGCCTGGGTGATGATGCGTAATTTACTCGCCGATCAGCAAGGCTGGGCTCAGGTTGGGCTGTGGCAAGGCGTCACCAGCATCTCAGATGCCTACCTGCAATTTATCACCGCGACATTTAGCGTCTGGCTTTTACCCACGCTGGCACGTCTGGAGCACAAGCGGGACATCGCCCGCGAAATAGGTCGTGCGATACGTTTTGTTTTACCTGCAGTAGCCGCTGCCAGTTTCTGCGTTTGGCTGCTGCGCGATATGGCGATCAGTTTACTGTTCTCTGATGCCTTTCGTGGTATGCGCGACCTGTTTGTCTGGCAACTTTGCGGTGACGTATTTAAAGTCGGCGCTTACGTTTTCGGATATCTGGTGATCGCCAAAGCTTCGCTGCGCTTCTATATTTTGACCGAAATCAGCCAGTTCACATTACTGACACTTTTTTCGCGTTGGCTCATACCGCTTCACGGTGCCACCGGCGCTGCGCAAGCCTATATGTTCACTTATGTGGCCTATTTCGCCCTTTGCTGTGGCGCTTTCATTGTTTATTGTCGGAAAAAATGATTTTGATTCACGTTTTGGGATCCGATATTCCCCATCACAATCTGACGGTGCTGCGCTTTTTTAACGATGTTATGCACGTTGAACAGCCAACCGCATCGCCACGCCATTTTATGGTGGTCACGCAGCAGCCTGAACACTTTCAGTCCCTGAACGCGCTGCAGATAGAAACATTCAGCAGCAAGAAAGCGCTGGCGCAAAAACTGATTGAGCGGGCGAAACATCGTCAGCAGCGCTTCTTTTGTCATGGGCAGTTTAATCCCTGGATCTGGCTGGCGCTGCTAAGCGGCAAAGTGCGCCGTTCGCAGTTGTTTTGGCATGTGTGGGGTGCTGACTTATATGAAGACTCGCGCAGCCTGAAATTCCGCCTGTTTTATCTGTTGCGGCGTATCGCGCAGGGTAGGGTGGCGCGCGTGTTTGCCACGCGTGGTGATTTGCATCACTACCAACAACAGCATCCCAACGTTGCGACATCGTTGCTCTATTTCCCGACCAAAATGCCTGATGCGGCGGTAACAGCTGAACCGGGAGAAACGTTCACTCTCCTGCTCGGTAACTCCGGCGACGTCAGTAACCGTCATATTGCGGGTTTAAACGCCATTCGTGAGCAGTTTGGCGAACAGGTAAAAGTAATGGTGCCGCTCGGCTATCCGCCCAATAACGATCTTTATATTGAGCAAGTACAGGCCACAGCGGACAGGTTGTTCCCGGCTGGGCAAGTACGCTTGCTACGCGATAACCTGGCCTTTGATGCCTATTTAAATCTGCTCTCACGCTGCCATTTAGGTTATTTTATGTTCGAGCGTCAGCAGGGCATTGGCACGCTATCTTTACTGATACAGGCCAATGTGCCCTTTGTGTTGAGTCGAAAAAATCCTTTTTGGCGCGATGTCAGCGAGCAGCAACTGCCGGTGTTGTTTAGTGAAGATGCCCTCAATCCAGCCGTTGTGGCGGAAGCGCGACGTCAATTGATGGGATGTGATAAACAGGCAATCGCCTTCTTTGCTCCCGGTTATCTGACGGGCTGGCGTGAAGCGTTATATTTTTGCGAAGAGGAATCTTCATGAGCCTGATGCAGTTTAGCGGTCTGCTGGTGGTTTATCTGCTCTCACTCGGTTTTATTCTTACCCTGACCTGGCGGGAATTTAAGCGTGTGCGTTTCAATTTCCATCTGTTTTTTACCTTGCTGTTTTTACTGACTTTTTATTTTGGTTTTCCATTAAGCTGCGTGCTGGTGTTTCGTTTTGATACGTCGGTGGTGCCCCCTCAGTTTCTGTTGCAGGCGCTGCTGTCGGCGAGCGCCTTTTACGCAATCTATTACGTCAGTTATAAAGTGCGGCTCAAACCGATTAATGCGCCGCCAGCGAAACCCTGGCTGCAGATGAATCGAGTAGAAACACATTTAACCTGTGTGATCCTGGCGCTGGTGGCGTTGGGCACTGTGACAGTTTTTTTCCTGCACAATGGTTTTCTTCTGTTCCGTCTGACCGCTTACAACCAGATTTTCTCCAGCGAAGTCTCTGGCGTTGCGCTTAAGCGTTTCTTCTATTTCTTTATACCCGCAATGCTGATCCCCTATTTCTTGCGCCCAACCCAGCGCAACTGGATGCTGTTTCTGATTATCACCGCAGCCTTCGGTTTGCTCACCTATGCGCTGGTCGGCGGCACGCGAGCCAATATCATCATTGCCTTTGCACTGTTTCTTTTTATAGGCATTACGCGTGGCTGGATTACGTTATGGATGTTGGCGGCGGCAGGTGTAATGGCCATTTGCGGCATGTTTTGGCTGGCGTTGCGGCGTTACAACCTGGACGTGATGGGTGCAGAAGCGTTTTACACTTTTCTTTACCTGACGCGCGATACGTTCTCGCCGTGGGAAAATCTGGCCTTGTTGCTGGAGAATTACCACAAGATTGAGTTTCAGGGCCTCGCGCCACTGTGGCGTGACTTTTATGTGTTTATCCCAAGCTGGTTGTGGCCAGGTCGCCCGGTTATGGTGCTGAACAGTGCCAATTACTTTACCTGGGAAGTGCTGAATAACCATTCCGGGCTGGCAATTTCGCCAACGTTGATTGGCTCGCTGCTGGTGATGGGGGGTGTTTGGGCTATTCCTGTAGGTGCGGTCGCGGTTGGCATGATCATCAAAGGTTTTGATGGGCTGTATGAACGCGGGCGCACTGAAACGAATCGCTATAGTGGCGCTATTTTGCAGAGCTTCTGCTTTGGTGCGGTGTTTAACATGATTGTGCTGGCGCGCGAAGGCCTGGATGCTTTTGGTTCGCGCGTGGTGTTTTTCTGCCTCATTTTTGCTGCCTGTTTAGGCATTGCGAAATTAATTTTTAGGTTACTGGATCACGCCGGACTGATTCGCAGTCGCGGCGTACGGGCATTACACAGCCCATCCTGATCAGCCTTTGGGATTCACAGGAAGATATAGAATAACTATGACTATGTTACCTGACACGCCGCAGTATCAGATTCGCGGCGTGGCGCTGTATGGCTTTAACAGCATGGCGTCTTTTGTTGATTTTCTTATGCCGGAAAAGGGCATACGGACGGGCACGTTGGTCGCGATCAATGCGGAAAAGATATTAACCGCTGAGCAGGATGAAGGGCTTAATACCTTACTGCAACATGCTGAGTTCAAATATCCTGATGGCATTAGCATTGTGCGTTCCATTCGCAAAAAATACCCAGGTGCGCCGGTAAACCGAATTGCGGGTGCAGATTTATGGGAAGCGCTAATGGAACGCGCTGGCCGTGAAGGGACGCCGGTTTTTCTGATTGGTGGCCGCCAGGCGGTGCTGGATGAAACGTGTGACAAGCTGCGTCGCCAATGGAATGTGAATATTGTTGGTGCTCAGGATGGGTACTTTACCCCGGCTGAGCGTGATGCGCTGTTTATGCGTGTGGCTGCCAGCGGCGCAAAGCTGGTGACGGTGGCGTTGGGATCACCGCGTCAGGAACAGTTAATGCTGGCGTGCCGCGAACATTGGACCCATGCGCTCTACATGGGTGTAGGCGGCACCTATGACGTTTTTACGGGGCATGTGAAGCGTGCGCCGAAAATGTGGCAAAATATGGGGCTAGAGTGGCTTTATCGGCTGATCAAACAACCCAGCCGCTGGCGCAGGCAGTTAAAGTTGCTGAAATACCTGCGCTATCATTGGCGCGGCGATCTCTGATATTGCTGATAAATGCAGCGTTTTCATGCGTGCGAGCAAGATAAATGGTCTATTTGTCGACGAAATGCACAAAGCGTAATCAAACGCGTTTTTTTATTTAAAAAGCACTAGACACGATGGGCGCTTATCTCTAGTATGCACATCCGCAACGGCGCTACGCGCCCGTAGCTCAGCTGGATAGAGCGCTGCCCTCCGGAGGCAGAGGTCTCAGGTTCGAATCCTGTCGGGCGCGCCATTAACTTTGTGCGCAAGAGCTGCGGTGGTTTGATTACCGAGTTAGTAGTAAAGATTTATATGATGTAGGTTTTTGGCTTGCAACATTAAGTATTGTGGTGGCTATAGCTCAGTTGGTAGAGCCCTGGATTGTGATTCCAGTTGTCGTGGGTTCGAGTCCCATTAGCCACCCCAGATTTTGCTGGGATACGCGAAGGTGGCGGAATTGGTAGACGCGCTAGCTTCAGGTGTTAGTGTCTTAACGGACGTGAGGGTTCAAGTCCCTC
>NZ_JAWUEB010000002.1:0-96897 GCF_036663535.1 Pantoea sp. T14 | reverse complement strand
CGCGTTGCAGGAAGGCGGCAAGTGAGTTCATCCCCGGGAGCTTACATAAGTAAGTGACCGGGGTGAGCTAACGCAGCTAACGCATCTGCAGCGTTATGTATGACGGGCTTACCCTAAATAATTCGCGTTGCAGGAAGGCGGCAAGTGAGTTCATCCCCGGGAGCTTACATAAGTAAGTGACCGGGGTGAGCTAACGCAGCCAACGCATCTGCAGCGCGAAGTATGACGGGTAGGACGGGTAAATTATTGGTACTCGCTCATCGGTACACAGGAACAGAACAAATTACGATCCCCAAACACATCATCCAGACGTTTTACCGTCGGCCAGTATTTGTTGTGATTACCTGCCGGGAATACCGCCAGTTCGCGGCTGTACGGATGCGCCCATTCGCCAACAATTTCCATCTGGGTGTGCGGCGCGTTGACCAACGGGTTATCTTCCGCAGGCCATTCGCCGTCGGCTACGCGATCAATTTCCATGCGAATTGACAGCATCGCGTCGATAAAGCGATCCAACTCCACTTTGCCTTCAGACTCGGTTGGCTCAACCATCAGCGTGCCGGCAACCGGGAAGGACATAGTTGGAGCATGGAAGCCGTAGTCGATTAGACGCTTAGCGATGTCCAGCTCGCTGATGCCGGTTTGCTCTTTCAGCGGACGAATGTCGAGAATACATTCATGCGCCACGCGACCATCACGGCCGGTGTAGAGAATCGGATAAGCGGATTGCAAACGGCTGGCGATGTAGTTGGCATTCAGAATCGCGACAGAACTCGCCTGCTTCAGACCTTCAGCGCCCATCATGCGGATATACATCCAGCTGATTGGCAGAATTGAAGCGCTACCAAACGGGGCAGCGGATACTGCGCCCTGCTGTGTCAGTACGCCGTCAATTTGTACTACGCTGTGGCCTGGCACAAACGGTGCTAAATGCGCTTTCACGCCGATCGGTCCCATGCCTGGGCCACCGCCGCCGTGTGGAATGCAGAAGGTTTTGTGCAGGTTCAGGTGCGAAACATCCGCGCCGATGTAACCTGGCGTGGTGATGCCGACCTGAGCGTTCATGTTTGCGCCATCAAGGTAAACCTGACCGCCGTACTGATGAACGATCTGGCACACTTCACGAATGGTTTCTTCATACACACCGTGCGTTGACGGATAAGTCACCATGATGCAGGAAAGTTTATCGCCAGCCTGCGCGGCTTTCTCGCGCAAATCGCCCAGATTAATGTTGCCCTGCTTATCACACGCCACCACCACCACGTCCATGCCTGCCATCTGCGCAGAAGCGGGGTTAGTACCGTGTGCTGAACTTGGGATTAGGCAAAGGTGGCGATCGCCTTCGTTGCGACTTTCGTGATAACGGCGAATTGCCAGTAAACCCGCGTATTCGCCCTGCGCGCCAGAGTTCGGCTGCATGCACAGTGCGTCGTAACCGGTAAGTTGCACCAACCACTGCGACAGTTGACCAATCATCTGCAGATAACCGGTTGCCTGCTCAGCCGGGCAGAATGGATGAAGTTCAGCAAACTCAGGCCAGGTAATAGGGATCATTTCCGCTGCGGCGTTGAGTTTCATGGTGCAGGAACCTAGTGGAATCATCGCCTGGTTCAGCGCCAGATCCTTTTTCTCCAGGCTGTGCATGTAACGCATCATCTCAGTTTCGCTGTGATGACGGTTGAAGACCTGATGGGTCAGGATTTCACTTTGACGTTGCAGACCTGCCGGGATTGACTGGCTGTCTGCGGCGACTTCACCGTCGAGCTTATCGATATCTTGATTGTGCGTATCACCTAACAGAATGGCGAACAGCGCGCTGATGTCTTCACGACAGGTGGTTTCATCCAATGTGATGCCAACAGCATTATGAATGTCGCTGCGCAGGTTAACGCCAAAGCTGACAGCACGACTCAGCACCGCTGCTTTGTCCGCAACTTCAACGGTTAACGTGTCAAACCAGTGATGATGACGCAGCTTCAAGCCACCATTTTGCAGGCCCGCAGCCAGAATATTGGTGAAACGGTGAATACGCGAAGCGATGCGCTTCAAGCCGACCGGACCATGGAACACCGCATAAAGGCCCGCGATATTGGCCAGCAGCACCTGCGAAGTACAGATGTTGGAGTTAGCTTTCTCACGGCGAATATGTTGCTCGCGGGTTTGCATCGCCATACGCAGCGCAGTATTGCCTGCAGCATCACGAGAAACCCCGATAATGCGGCCTGGCATAGAACGCTTGTGCTCATCACGGCTGGCGAAGAAAGCGGCGTGTGGCCCGCCGTAGCCCATCGGAACACCGAAACGCTGCGCAGAACCGAAAACGATATCTGCACCCTGCTTGCCTGGCGCTTCTAACATCACCAGTGACATAAAGTCGGCGGCGACACTGACAATTACTTTGTGCGCTTTCAGCTCGGTAATCAGTTTGCTGTAGTCATGCGCTTCGCCAGTTGTGCCCACGTGTTGGAGCAATACACCAAACAGATCGTCGTGATCCAACGCTTTATCGGCGCGATCGATGATCAATTCGAAACCAAAGGTTTCTGCACGGGTACGTACGACATCCAGAGTTTGCGGATGAATATCATCGGCAATAAAGAATTTGTTCGCGGTTTTCAGCTTACTGATGCGCTTTGCCATCGCCATGGCTTCGGCAGCAGCGGTGGCTTCATCGAGTAATGATGCAGAGGCGATATCCATACCGGTCAGATCGATCGTTACCTGCTGAAAGTTCAGCAACGCTTCAAGGCGACCTTGTGAAACTTCAGGCTGATAAGGCGTGTATGCCGTGTACCAGCCTGGATTTTCCAGCATGTTACGCAAAATAACGGGCGGTGTGATGACCGCGCTGTATCCCATGCCGATCCAGGATTTGTAACGCAGATTCTGGCTGGCAATAGCTTTCAGCTCCGCCAGCGCCTGCTGCTCAGTAGCGGCTTCACCTACAGCTGGTGGCCCCGGGAGTTGGATATCCGCAGGAACGATGGAGCCGATTAACGCCTCCAGCGAACTGGCGCCGATAGCGTCAAGCATCACCGCTTGTTGCTCAGGTGAAGGACCGATATGGCGCTCAATGAATGCACCGTTATGTTCAAGCTGGCTGAGAGTCTGGGTCATTAGCAGTAAATCCTGAATCGGGCTGGGGAACTGAAAGTGCAAAAATAATGGCGGCCTCTGCATGAGGCCGCTCAACGATTACTCGTCGATGGACGCTTTATAAGCATCAGCATCCAGCATCGAGTCGAGCTCTGACTCATCGCTGGCTTTGATTTGGAACAGCCAACCACCTTCATAAGGATCGCTGTTAACCGTTTCAGGCGAATCGCCCAAGGCTTCGTTGACGGCAACAATTTCACCGCTGATTGGCGCGTAGATATCGGAAGCGGCTTTAACAGATTCCGCTACCGCGCACTCTTCACCTGCGCTAAACGTTGCGCCAACTTCTGGCAAATCAACGAACACCATGTCGCCAAGTAACTCTTGTGCGTGCTCTGTAATGCCAACGGTATAAGAACCATCAGCGTTTTTACGCACCCACTCGTGGCTATCACGGTACTTCAACTCACTTGGCACATTGCTCATCGCCATTTCTCCTGAATAAAATTTATTGTGCGACCGGTTTACCGGCGCGGACAAAAATGGGTTTGGTTACCTTCACCGGCATTTCGCGGTTACGAATTTCTACCACTGCGCTGTCGCCTACGCCAGCCGGAACGCGGGCAAGGGCGACGCTGTAACCCAAAGTGGGAGAAAAGGAACCACTGGTAATAATGCCTTGTTGTGGCTGACCTTGTTCATCAGTAAAGCGAACTGTTAAGCCGTTACGCAGCACCCCTTTTTCAGTCATGACCAGACCCACCAGTTTTTCAGTGCCCTGCTTACGCTGCGACTCCAGCGCTTCGCGACCGATGAACTGACGATCGCTGGGTTCCCAACTCACCGTCCAACCCATGTTGGCCGCCAGCGGAGAGACACCTTCGTCCATTTCCTGACCGTAGAGATTCATCCCCGCTTCCAGACGCAGCGTATCGCGCGCGCCCAAACCAGCAGGTTTAACGCCAGCGGCGACTAAACGCTGCCAGAAATCTGCTGCTTCGCCTGCAGGCAGTGCAATTTCATAGCCCGCTTCGCCGGTATAACCGGTCGTCGCGATGAATAAGTCGCCCGCCTGCACACCGAAGAATGGCTTCATGCCCTCTACCGCTTGACGCTGCTCGGCGCTGAACAGCGTCTGCGCTTTTTGCTGCGCCTGTGGCCCCTGAACAGCAATCAGCGCTAAATCGTCACGCTCAGTCAGCGAAATTCCGTAGCCCTCCGCATGTTCAGCGATCCAGGCGAGATCTTTCTCACGCGTCGCGGAGTTCACCACTAAACGGAAAAACCCTTCGGTCATAAAGTAAACAATTAAATCGTCAATAACGCCACCCGATGCGTTCAGCATCCCGGTGTAAAGCGCTTTGCCAGATTGGGTCAGTTTCGCGACATCATTGGCCAACAGATAGCGGAGGAATTCACGCGTGCGTGGGCCTTTAAGGTCGACAATAGTCATATGGGAGACATCAAACATGCCCGCATCATTACGCACGGCATGATGTTCATCCATCTGAGAGCCGTAATGCAGCGGCATCATCCAGCCATGAAAATCCACCATGCGGGCACCGCAGTTTTGATGCTGTTCAAACAAAGGGGTTTGCTGAGTCATAACCATCCTGTGCAAAAGCGAGTGAGGTTCAACGTGCGTCAAATTTAGCGCCGACGCAAACGTTCTCTTTGGGTTGACGTTACCACCGAATGTGGCGTTTAACCATAAGCAGAACGAGGTCGAAACGAGGCACCTAGCGTAGCGAACTTTTTATTGTGTCAGGATAAAAAACCACAATTTTGTGATTTATCACGCATTAAATGCAGTTGTGGAGTTTATATGCAGTAAATTTATGCGTAATGACTCGCAGGATGTTAAAAAATCACTTTGGCGAAAAAGCTTTTGGATAAATAAAAGTAATGCGAACAAGCGCGCAAAATTAGAATAAATCAAACGAGGCACAATCGCGGTGCGGGCCTGCCTTTTTATGGTGCAATGCCTTTTTAGGCATAAAAAAAGCCAGCAAAATGCTGGCTTCATAAACAATGGGATAAGGAATTAACGTAGCCAGTCCGGCATATCGTTCAGGCCCATCGCCTGCTTTAACATCATTGGTTTCACACCTGGTAACGTGTCTGCCAGTTTCAGGCCAACGTCACGTAGCAGCTTTTTCGCTGGGTTATTACCCGCGAACAGTTCACGAAAACCCTGCATGCTCGCCAGCATCAGCGCCGCGCTGTGTTTGCGACTGCGCTCGTAACGGCGCAAATAGAGGTGCTGGCCGATATCTTTACCTTCCTGATGAAGGCGACGAATTTCGCCAATCAACTCTGCCGCATCCATAAAACCGAGATTTACCCCTTGGCCTGCCAACGGATGAATGGTGTGCGCGGCATCGCCGACTAACGCCAGACGGTGTGCTGCAAAGTTACGTGCATAGCGCGCCGTAAGCGGGAATGATTTGCGCTCACTTTCCAAATGACACAAGCCAAGACGCATATCGAATGCCACCGCCAGTTGCTGATTAAACAGCGCTTCAGGCATGGTTTCAAGACGGCTTGATTCTTGCGGTGACAGCGACCAGACAATGGAACAAAGATGCGGATCTTGCATAGGCAGAAACGCCAGAATGCCGTCGCTATGAAACACCTGCCGTGCGATGCCATCATGCGGCAAGTCGGTGCGAATATTGGCAACCAAAGCGTGATGATCATAATCCCAGAAGGTGACGGGAATATCGGCTTTGTTGCGCAGCCACGAATTAGCACCGTCAGCGGCAATCAGCAAACGCGCGCTTACCATGCTGCCATCTTGCAGGGTGATAAAGGCTTCATTGTCACCAAAAGCGACCTGTTGCAGCTGTGAAGGTGCTATTAACGTGACATCACTGCAGGCAGTGGCGCGTTGCCACAAGGCGCTGTGGATCGCCGGATTTTCAATAATATGGCCAAGATGTGACAACCCTTGGTGTTCATCGTCAAATGAGATGGAGCCAAAGCTATCCTTATCCCAGACTTCCATGCCGTGATAAGCGCTGGCGCGCAGCGACAAAATCGTCGGCCAGACATCCAGCTTTTGCAGCAAGCGTTCGCTCGCGGCGTTGATAGCCGACACGCGAATCGAAGGCAAGGCTTTGGCAGTAAATTGCGGTTCAGCCGCCTTCTCTAGCACGGCAACGCGCAGTCCACTGCCCTGCAAACCACAGGCAACGGCCAGACCTACCATGCCGCCACCGGCGATCACCACATCAAAAGTTTGCATCGCTGCCCCTTAAATTAACGCTTAACCCAGCCAAGCGTGCGCTCAGCCAGTTGATTTCGCAGCCACGGCAGATGATCCATCGCCAGTAAGCCCAGATTTCTGCCAACAATCAGCGGCGCGTGGCTATTGGCGAACAGGCGCACTAATCCATCCGTGATGCCAATTGTGGTGTCGCGATCGTGCTGACGACGCTGCTGATAATGGTGTAATACCGCGTAACTGCCAGCATCCTGCTGGTGACGATGCGCCGCCGCCACAGTTTCCGCCAGTGACATCACATCACGCAGTCCAAGGTTAAAGCCCTGTCCTGCAATTGGATGCAGCGTTTGTGCTGCATTGCCCACCACCGCGACGCGATGCGTAACCTGCTGCGTCGCCTGCTGTAAGGCCAGCGGATAACATTCGCGCTGACCCGTTTGAATAAACTTACCTAAACGCCAACCGAATGCGCGCTGTAGCTGAAAAAGAAATTCGCTGTCGCTCCAGCTTTCAATCTGGCTGCGTGCAGCAAGCGGATGGCACCACACCAGCGATAGTCGATTGTTTGACATCGGTAATAACGCTAAAGGACCGTGTTCCGTAAAACGCTCGAAAGCGCGGCCCTGATGTGGAAGCTGCGTAGTGACGTTGGCAATCAACGCCAACTGATGATAATCCTCGGTTTGCCACTGAATGCCGCATGATGCAGCAAGCGCAGAACGTGAACCGTCTGCCGCCACTAATAAAGCGCTTTCCAGCTGTTCGCCGTTATCCAGCGTCACCTGCACCTTATCTTGCGTGCGCGTCGCCTGCATAACGCGGGCCGGGCAACGCAAGGTCACACCAGGCGCCTTTTTCAACGCGGCAAATAAACGTTGCCCAACATCAAACAGTTCTACCACCTGCCCCAGCGCCGGAATAGCCTGCTCTTCTGCGGTCATGGAAACAAAGC
Organism: Pantoea sp. T14; assembly: GCF_036663535.1. Classification (NCBI taxonomy): domain Bacteria; kingdom Pseudomonadati; phylum Pseudomonadota; class Gammaproteobacteria; order Enterobacterales; family Erwiniaceae; genus Pantoea; species Pantoea sp. T14. The sequence goes on along the minus strand of NZ_JAWUEB010000002.1, from coordinate 89,623 downwards.
CGAGATGGCCCCGATCCGAAACGTGAATGCGCGTAATCGGCGTTGCGCAGCTTTCAAGGCTGCGCCAGATATTGATATCCGCTAACTGCTGGCATGTTCCTGCGGCAAGCGCAATTGCACGTCCATCATAACCGGGATGGGCGCGACTGGCGGGTTCGATACTTTCAATCAACGTCACCGGCAGCGTGCCTTGCGTAAGATGTGAAATCGCCAGCGCCAGCGTTGCGCCAGTCATACCGCCACCCGCAATGATAATACTCATGCGCGCTGTGCCGCCGCCATCAGGGCTTCAATCGCTTCCGGGTCTTTCACTACGCTGTCGGTGAGATTTTCGTTACCGGTTTCAGTGATCACAATGTCATCTTCGATACGGATACCAATGCCGCGGTATTCGGCTGGCACGTCTGCGTCTGGCGCGATGTAGAGACCCGGTTCGATGGTTAACACCATGCCAGGTTCAAGGATACGATCGCGACTTGGGGTGCCGTAATGCCCCACGTCGTGGACATCCAATCCCATCCAATGACTCAAACCGTGCATGTAGAATTGACGATGTGCATCTTCAGCGATCAAGGCATCAACATCACCTTGCAGTACGCCCAACTCGACCAGGCCGGTGATCATGATACGCACCACTTCATCATTCACTTCGCGAATGCTGATTCCGGGACGGAACAGCGACAATGCGGTGTAGAGCGAAGCGAGTACGATGTCGTAGATTTCGCGCTGTGGCTGGCTGAATTTACCGTTTATCGGGAAGGTGCGGGTGATATCACCTGCATAACCGTGGAATTCACAGCCGGCGTCAATCAGCACTAAATCGCCGTCACGCAATTCAGATTCATTTTCGGTGTAATGCAGAATGCAGCCATTCTCGCCTGAGCCGACGATAGTGTTATAGGAAGGGAAACGTGCACCGTGGCGACTAAATTCATGAAGAATTTCGCCTTCCAGCTGATATTCAAACATCCCAGGACGGCATTTTTCCATGGCGCGGGTATGCGCCAGCGCACTGATTTTTCCTGCCCGGCGTAGGATCTCAATCTCATCCGGGCTTTTGAACAAGCGCATTTCATGCACCCAAGGACGCCAATCGGTGACCGTTGCGGGCGCACTCAAGTTCTGGCGAAAACCACGACGCAATTTTTCGAGAGCGTTAAACACCAAAGTGTCGCTTTCGGCATACTCGCCTTGTGCGTGATAAACCACGTCCAGGCCATTCAACAGCAAATGCAGCTGATCGCCGATATCGTCCCAGGGTAGCGCACGATCCACGGCCAGTTTAGCGGGGGCAGCGTCTTGCCCCAGACGGCGTCCAAACCAGACTTCAGCAGTGAGATCGCGGACACGGTTGAATAACACGCTGTGATTATGCGTTTCATTGCTTTTAATCAGCACCAACAACGCCTGCGGCTCGTTGAAACCGGTGAAATACCAAAAATCGCTGTTCTGACGAAACGGGTATTCGGTGTCATTGCTACGCGTCACTTCCGGCGCGGCAAAAATCAATGCTGCGCTGCCGGGTGCCATCTTAGCTAACAGCGCCTGACGACGCTGCTGAAAAGTTTCCAGTGAAATCATGTCTGCACTCCCTGTTTATAAGAACGCTGTTGATAAGAACGCGGTTTACAAGCACGCGGTTAAAGAAGACGCTGTTGAAATGCGCCCGTCGGCGTCCTGAAATACCTGGCTTAGTGTAGCGTTGGTTTCTGCATTTCAGGCGCAGTCGGTTGCGGTCGGGTAAAGGTGTCATGACACAGCAGTGCCGCTACACGCACATACTCAACCACCTCTTCCAGCGACTGCTCTAGCTCTTCCTGATCTTCATCTTCGTCATAACCAAGCTGCGCAATGGTGCGTAAATCATCAATCGCTTCGCCGGTTTCGCCTGTGACTTTATCAAGCTTAGGCTGCGTCACACCAAGGCCAAGCAGGAAATGATTTACCCAGCCAGCCAGCGCGTCGGCGCGGTCAAATACCGTGATGTCATCTTCATCTGGCAACATCAGTTGAAAGAGAAAACCGTCATCTTCCAAGGCAGTGGCAATATTTTCATGCAGCGATTCCAGCGGCAGCGACAGGCTTTGCGAAAAAGCCATGCCTTCGTTGGCCAGATCGTGGACCAGCGCTTTCCAGCTCGTGTCCTGATTTCCGCCACACAGGATGCCGCTAATCAGTCCGTGCATTTCTGCCGGTGTCATGCCAACACCCTGCTGAGAGAGCGCCGCCGCTAGTGCGTTGTAATCAGGAGTTGCGTTCTGTAAGGACATAAGTTTTCATCGTCGTTGGCGGAATAAGTTCGTGTTATGCTACCACTAGCTGCCTCAAGGTTTCCAGAAAAGGGGTTGTAACTTATTTCGCGGGTCTATATAGTTGCCCGCCTCCCAAGCCATTGACTGCTAAGGGAGTTGCGGGCTAAGTAATCAGTCAGGAAGGGTGGCATGTCTGCACAACCGGTAGATTTACAAATTTTTGGTCGTTCGTTGAGAGTGAATTGTCCGCCTGAACAGCAAGATGCGCTGAATACTGCGGCTGAAGATCTCAATCAACGGTTGCAAGATTTAAAAGTTCGCACTAGAGTCACCAATACAGAACAACTGGTGTTCATCGCCGCGTTAAACGTCTGCCACGAGTTGGCACAAGAAAAAGGCAAGACGCGCGATTATGCTGCTAATATGGAACAACGTATTAGAATGTTGCAGCAGACGATTGAACAGGCATTAGTTGAGCAAGGTCGCATTACTGATCGCGAAGATGCGAAGTTCGAATAAAACTTCATGGTTGCTATGATAGAGTAACGGTGAGGTAAATTTTCTCTGAGATGTTTGCATGTGGGCCAGTCCCCTGAGCCGATATTTCAAAAAAACAGAATGTGACGCTCCGTAACCTGTGAGCATGCTCGGTCCGTCCGAGAAGCCTGATGGTTGCGACGGCATATTCACCTTGAACCAAGGGTTCAAGGGTTACAGCCTACGGCGGCATCTCGGAGATCTCTTCTTTGTAGTCCTGGTTTTCTTCCCCACGTTGCATGATTGCAATGCATGATATAGTTTGCTTCTTCAGCGGCTTATCCTGTGGGGAAACCATGTCAGAACCCTCTTTTTTACTGCGTCAGGATATTCGTCAACATGTGCGTCATTTGCGCCGTGCCTTAACCGACGATCAGCAAGAAAATGCTGCTGACCTTCTTGCCGAACATGCCATCAATCTCGCCCCCATCACTGAAGCACAAAACGTCGCCCTGTTTTTATCGGTAGATGGTGAACTCAACACGCGCCCGCTGATTGCTAAACTCTGGCAACAAAGAAAACAGGTTTACCTGCCGGTGCTGCATCCCTTTTCACCCGGAAATCTGCTGTTTATGCGCTACACGCCAGAGACCTCTCTCACGCTCAACAAGCTGCGCATTCCTGAGCCACCACTCGATATCCGTCATCTGATTACGCTTGATCAAATTGATGTGATGATGGTGCCTCTGGTGGCGTTTGATCGTCAGGGACAACGGTTGGGCATGGGCGGCGGTTTTTATGACCGCACGTTGCAGAATTGGAAACAGCATGGCTTTTTACCGGTTGGTTTGGCGCATGATTGTCAACTGGTCGATGCGCTGCCGGTTGCGGAATGGGATGTACCGCTGCCTGCGGTGTTAACACCGTCAAAGCTCTGGCAATGGGAATAAAAAAAGAGGCGCTAGACAGCGCCTCTTACCGTATGTATATCCGCTTCTATACCCTAAATAATGGGCGTTGCAGGAAGGCGACAAGTTAGCTCATCCACAGGAGCTTACACAAGTAAGTGACCCGGGTGAGCTAACATAGCCAACGCATCTGCGGCTTGAAGTATGACGGAGATAATGATCAGTAAAGCAAACGAGCGCGTATCGTGCCCGGAATGGCTTTCATCAGGTTCAGTGCTTTATCAGCCAGCTCTTTCTCAGCATCAATATCAATCACCACATAACCCATATATGGCGACGTTTGTAGGTACTGCGCAGCGATGTTAATGCCCTGCTCAGCAAATATTTGGTTGATTGCCGTCAGCACGCCCGGACGGTTTTCGTGGATGTGCAGCAAACGGCTGGCGCTGACACCATGCATTGGTAGCGACACTTCTGGGAAATTCACCGCAGAAAGCGTAGAACCGTTGTCGGAATATTTCGCCAGTTTACCGGCTACTTCGATCCCGATATTCTCCTGCGCTTCTTCGGTAGAACCACCAATGTGTGGCGTAAGAATCACGTTATCAAACTCGCTAAGCGGAGAGATAAATGGATCGCTGTTGGTTGCTGGCTCCACCGGGAATACGTCGATTGCAGCACCACCGACATGCTTACTCGCCAATGCATTACACAGGGCTGGAATATCAACAACCGTGCCACGTGAAGCGTTAATCAGCAGCGCGCCTGGCTTCATCTGCGCCAGCTGATCTGCACCGATCATATCTTGCGTCGACAGTGTTTCAGGTACATGCAGCGTGACGACATCGCTCAGGTTCAGCAGTTCATTAAGACCACGCACCTGTGTTGCGTTGCCCAACGGCAGTTTATTTTCGATGTCATAAAAGTAAACATGCATGCCCAGGCTTTCAGCCAGCACGCCTAACTGCATACCGATATGGCCATATCCAATGATGCCAAGCTTCTTGCCGCGAGCCTCAAACGAGCCTTTCGCGTTTTTGTTCCAGATACCGCGATGCGCTTTGGCATTGGCTTCTGGAATACCACGCAGCATCAACAGCATTTCACCAATTACCAGTTCGGCTACCGAACGGGTATTTGAGAATGGCGCATTAAAGACCGGAATACCGCGTTTGGCAGCAGCATCCAGATCGACCTGGTTGGTCCCAATGCAAAAGCAGCCAACAGCGACCAGCTTTTCAGCTGCTGCAAAGATCTCTTCAGTCAGTTGGGAGCGGGAACGGATACCGATAAAATGCGCATCGCGGATGGATGCTTTTAACGCCTCCGAATCCAATGCACCTTTGTGGAATTCAATATTGGTGTAACCTGCTGCACGCAGATTATCCAGCGCGCTCTGATGGACACCTTCCACCAGCAGGAACTTAATTTTGTCTTTTTCCAGTGATACCTTTGCCATTTCCCGACCCTATTCAGTATTCAACGAGGGCTACCATAAGCCAGCCTTCTGTCAAAATATCAAAATTTACGCGTCCGGCAATACAAACGATTGCCTGGCTACCAGCACGGCAACGTCCAGCAGCAGCACATTGCCGTACAAAATCGGGATCTGAGCAATTAAGGGAGAACGAACCCGCTGTCAATGCCGCTTATGTGACATAAGTCACCAAATTTCATCCCTGTAAGAAAAGATGTTTCACGAGAAGAAATTAGTGGCATACCGACAGTGCCGGGCAGATCATTTTTTGATGGTTCTAACGCCATCCGGGCCGCCGATCAATGCAATATCCGCAGAGCGTGCAGCAAAAAGTCCAACGGTCACGACGCCAGGCAAAGCATTAATCGCTTTTTCTAAAGCAATAGGGTCAAGGATGCGGAGATTATGCACATCAAGAATAATGTTGCCGTTGTCGGTAACCACTTTCTGACGGTATTCAGGCAGGCCGCCCAGCTTAACCAGCTCACGCGCCACGAAGCTACGCGCCATAGGAATGACTTCAACCGGCAGCGGGAAATGGCCGAGTACATCCACCTCTTTAGAGGTGTCGGCGATACAGATAAAGGTGTCCGCTACCGCAGCCACAATCTTCTCACGCGTAAGTGCCGCACCGCCGCCTTTGATCATTTGCATCTGTGGATTGATTTCATCGGCCCCATCAACGTAGATCGATAAGCTATCGATTTCGTTCAGGTCAAATACCTGAATGCCAAGACTTTTCAGTTTCTGGGTAGAGGCTTCCGAACTCGAGACAGCGCCTTCAATTTGATGCTTCATCGTAGCAAGCGCATCAATAAAGTGTGCAGCGGTCGAACCGGTGCCAACGCCAACCACTGTTCCTGGCTGCACATAATCGAGTGCAGCCCAACCTACGGCTTTTTTCAGTTCATCCTGGGTCATGATATGTTTAAAACCTGTGCGACAACGGGGTGCGCGTAGTATAAAGCAAGGCTTGTTAAAAATGCTCGGGTGAGTGTGCTGGATTAATCGCTTTGGAAGCCAGCCCACAAAAAAGTTAGACATCCGTCACATGTGGCACTTTTATGGCATAGTAACGTCCATCCTGAAGGAGAGAGAACAAGAATGAAACGCCCCGATTACCGAACGCTTCAGGCGCTGGATGCTGTGATTCGTGAACGCGGCTTTGAGCGCGCCGCACAAAAATTATGTATCACCCAATCTGCGGTCTCACAGCGTATCAAACAGCTGGAAAACCTGTTTGGTCAGCCACTGTTAGTGCGTACCGTACCGCCCCGCCCAACCGAACAAGGGCAAAAATTACTCGCGCTGTTGCATCAGGTAGAGTTGCTGGAAGAAGAATGGCTCGGTGGCGATGATAACAGCGGTACTGCGCCGCTGCTGCTGTCGCTGGCAGTTAACGCCGACAGTCTGGCAACCTGGCTGTTACCCGCACTGAAAGATGTACTGGCTGATTCGCCGGTGCGGCTCAATTTACAGGTCGAAGATGAAACCCGCACGCAGGAACGCCTGCGTCGCGGCGAAGTGGTGGGTGCAGTGAGTATTCAACCTCAGCCGTTACCCAGCTGCCTGGTTGATCAGCTTGGCGCTTTAGATTATCTGTTTGTCGCCTCACCCGATTTCGCCGATCGCTTCTTTCCAAATGGCGTGACGCGTTCAGCACTGCTAAAAGCGCCTGCGGTAGCATTTGATCATCTTGATGATATGCATCAGGCATTTTTGCAGCAGAATTTCGACTTATCACCGGGCAGCGTGCCCTGTCATATTGTGAACTCATCGGAAGCGTTTGTGCAGATGGCCCGTCAAGGTTCAACCTGCTGTATGATTCCGCACCTGCAAATTGAGCGTGAACTGGCTAGCGGCGAGCTGATCGACTTGACGCCGGGCCTGCAGCAACGTCGTATGCTTTACTGGCATCGCTTTGCGCCAGAGAGTCGTTTGATGCGTCGGGTAACTGATGCGCTGATTGCGCATGGACATCGCGTTTTGCGACAGGATGATGTTGCAGCGTAAGATGAAGAAACGGGGCGAAATGCCCCGTTTTGCTTTATGGCGTATTGGGTTTGATTTCAAACACCACATCAACCTGATCATCAAAGTTGATACTTTGCTGATCATAGGTTTCCTGTGCAGAGGTATCCGCTGGTGCCGCCGCCGCTTTGTACATGCGGGCCATTGGCATCGGTTGATAATTCGAAACCTGATAACGAATGCTATAAATCGAGCCCAGCTTGGCATTAAATCCTTCTGCAAGTTCTGAGGCTTGCTGAGTTGCATTTTTAATCGCGGCTTTACGCGCTTGCTGTTTATAGTCGTTTGGATTGGCTACGCCCAACTCAACACTGCGAATCTCATTCAGACCCGACTTCAGTGCCCCATCCAGCAAATCATTAAGCTTATCGAGATGACGTAACGTCACCTGCACTTCACGCACAGCACGATAGCCTTTCAGAACCGATTTACCCTCTTTGGTATAGTCGTATTCTGGCTGTGTGCTCAGATTTGCGGCATCAATATCTTTTTTCTCAATGCTGTTTTTCTGCAGAAAATCAAAATATTGCTGAACGCGCCCATCTGCTTGTTTTTTGGCATCAGCGGCGTCTTTTGACGACACGTTCACCACAATTGATAAGGTCGCAATATCCGGGCGGGCATCAACCGTTGCCTTGCCTGAAGTGACGACATGCGGTCCATTAGGTAATTCATCAGCTTGTGCGCTTAAAGGTAATCCAGCGCTCATCATTGCGGCCAAAGCCAATGCTTTCAGTTTCATGAAAGTCCTCCTTGAAGATGTCAATTCAATAGCTTCCAACGTGGCGAAGCCCAAAACGCATAGCGATGCGCCATGCTTTGAGTGGTGATTATGGCAAAAGTTCTGCTCAACGCCGCTTAAACGTCAGAACTATCGCAGTGACGTGTGCACATAACGCTAATTCAGTGACGTCATGTTTCGGATAATGTCCTTATTAGCTGAAGGCTGGCTTTTTGCGGGCTTTAATTTTTAAAACGTAGCAAGCGCAGGCGATTTGCCTGCGCTTGAGAAACAGCAGTTCAATTAGAGGCTCGTAATGCTCTGACTTGCCAATTGAAAGGCGATGAACCACATGATCGTGCCCACCAGCAGGTTGATAATGCGCTGAGCGCGTGCGGTGCGCAGCAGCGGAGAAAGCCAGGCCGCTAACAACGCCAATCCAAAGAACCACAGAATAGAGGCGCTAATGGTGCCGAACGCGAACCATTGTCGTGCTGATTCTGATGCAAACTGGCTGCCTAAACTGCCCAATACCACAAAGGTGTCCAGATAAACATGCGGATTAAGCCATGTAACCGCCAGCACGGTGGCAATGATGCGCCAGCGGCTCTGCTTGATGGCTGTCTCCTCTGACAACGTCACATCGCCGCTAAAGGCCGTACGTAACGCTCCCCAGCCATACCACAGCAAAAACGCGACGCCAGCCCAGGTAATCATCATGAGCAGCAGTGGCGATTGGCTCAGTAATGCGTTTCCGCCGAAAATCCCGGCACAAATGAGCGCGATATCGCTCAACGTGCAAAGGGCTGCTGTCATAAAGTGATATTGACGCTTAACACCCTGATTCATGACGAAAGCATTTTGGGGGCCAAGCGGCAGAATAAGTGCTGCGCCAAGCGCAAGCCCTTGAAAAAATACAGATAACACAGGGAGATATCCTTACATCGGTGCGATGCAAAGGATTATAGTGACGCGAGATGATTAGTGGAAATTGAAAAATTTAATGTTTGATTAGATAAATTAATGGGCGGCATCGCACCGCCCATTGTGTCATTAAATTTTCGTTTGCACGGGTTGTTCCGCTTTGACGGGTTCAGCCGATTCTGCTGCGTCAGCTTGCTTGGTGTGATGGAAATGCACATCCATCTGCGGGTACGGAATACCGATACCTTTTGCATCCAGTGCGCGTTTAAAGTTCTTCAGCAGGTCCCAGTAAACATCCTGCAGATCACCGCTGTTGCTCCAGCAGCGCACCACAAAGTTAAGTGATGATGCAGCAAGCTCATTCAAGCCAATCTGGATGCCCTTGTCTTTCAAGACGCGATCGTCAGCTTCAACCACTTCCTTTAATAGCGCGATCACTTCATCCACATCCGCGTCGTACGCTACACCAATGATGAACTCATTCCGACGAACCGGTTCACGTGAAAAGTTAACAATGTTGCCACTGATAATTTTGCCGTTTGGCACCACAACCATCTTGCCATCAGCACTTCTCAGCGTAGTAGAGAAGATCTGCACATTCAGTACAGTACCCATTACGCCGCCGAGATCGACAAACTCGCCAGTACGGAACGGACGGAAGGTCACCAGCAGCACGCCAGCCGCGAGATTCGAAAGCGAACCCTGCAATGCCAAACCTACGGCTAAACCGGCAGCACCCAGTACGGCAATGACGGAGGCGGTTTGCACCCCAACGCGCCCCAGCGCAGCAATCACGGTAAAGGCGATTACGCCATAGCGCACCAGCGCAGAAAGAAAGTCCGCTACGGTTGCATCAATGTGACGTGCCAGCAGCAGGCGATTCACCCCATTAGATATAATGCGGGCGATGATCATCCCGACGATAATAATGGCAATTGCCGCCACAATATTGACTGCATAGCTCAGAAGCAGCGCCTGGTTACGTACCAGCCAGCTACCCGCAGTGTTGATACCATTGACGACGTTTAAGTCTTCCATTAGTAAGCCCTGTTGTTAATTCCCGTCGGGAAAGCACAAAAACTGCCAGATGTAATCCGACACCCGTGATCAAGGGTAATCAATTATCCAGCGAAGCGCCAAACAGCAGAGGAATTAAGTGAAATTTCCAGAATAACGGGCATAAAAAAAGGCCCTTTCGGGCCTTTTTTGTACTGTAACGTAGAATTAATTACAGTACGTCAACTGCGTTGAGCTCTTTGAATGCTTGCTCAAGACGCACCACCATGGATGCCTGAGCAGAGCGCAGCCATACGCGTGGGTCGTAGTATTTCTTATTCGGCTTGTCAGCACCTTCTGGATTACCCAGCTGCGCTTGCAGATAGCCTTCGTTCTTTTTGTAGTACTGCAGGATGCCGTCCCAGGTTGCCCATTGGGTGTCGGTATCGATGTTCATCTTGATCACGCCGTAGCCGATAGACTCTTCGATTTCTGCAGCAGATGAACCTGAACCACCGTGGAAAACGAAGTCCAGTGCGTTATGCGCCAGGCCATGTTTCTTGGTCACGAATTCCTGAGAATCACGCAGGATGGTTGGCGTCAGCTTCACGTTACCTGGCTTATAAACGCCGTGAACGTTACCGAATGACGCAGCGATAGTGAAACGTGGGCTGATGGCATTCAGTTTTTCGTAAGCGTAGTTAACGTCTTCTGGCTGGGTGTAGAGTGCAGATGCGTCCATATGGCTGTTGTCGACGCCATCTTCTTCACCGCCGGTGCAGCCCAGTTCGATCTCCAGCGTCATATCCAGTTTGGCCATACGCTCAAGATATTTGCTGCAAATTTCGATGTTTTCTTCCAGTGATTCTTCAGACAGGTCGATCATGTGTGAAGAGAACAGCGGCTTACCGGTTTTCTTGAAGTGCTCTTCGCCAGCGTCCAGCAGGCCGTCGATCCACGGCAGCAGTTTCTTCGCACAGTGGTCGGTATGCAGAATAACAGGCACGCCATACTGCTCAGCCATCAGGTGAACATGATAGGCACCGGCGATAGCGCCGAAAATTGCCGCGCCCTGTGGCTTGTCGGTTTTGAAACCTTTACCGGCGATAAATGCAGCACCGCCGTTAGAGAACTGAACGATAACGGGCGCTTTCGCTTTCGCTGCCGCTTCCAGAACCGCGTTGATAGAATCGGTGCCGACGCAGTTTACCGCTGGCAGGGCGAATTTATTCTCTTTCGCCACTTTGAAGATCTTCTGTACGTCGTCACCAGTGACTACGCCGGGTTTAACGAAATCAAAAATTTTAGACATGATTGTGTCCTGTTTCGTGATCGTGCTTCCCCTTAAACGGGGTACGATTTAAACGCCCAATCGGGCAAGTCTTCAGGCGACGCCATCTGGCATCGCCCCCAAAGGATTACTGCTTCGCACGCTCTTCCAACATGGCAACCGCTGGCAATTTTTTGCCTTCGACGAATTCCAGGAACGCGCCGCCGCCGGTTGAGATGTAGGAAATTTTGTCTTCAATGCCGAACAGGTCGATTGCCGCTAAGGTATCGCCGCCGCCTGCAACAGAGAAAGCTTCGCTGTCTGCAATGGCGTTGGCAACGATTTCGGTGCCTTTACGGAAGTTCGGGAATTCGAACACACCCACCGGGCCGTTCCACAGGATGGTTTTCGCATCTTTCAGAATGGCAGCCATCGCCTGTGCAGTTTCGTCGCCGAAGTCCATAATCTCTTCGTTATCCGCCACTTCGGAAACCTTTTTCACGGTAGACGGGGCAGTTTCAGAGAATTCTGTGCCAACGCGAGAATCAGTTGGAACCGGAATACCGTACTGATCGCGCAGCTCTTTTGCTGCGGCTACAAAGTCTGGTTCGTACAGCGATTTACCGACTTTGTTGTCGATTGCGACGAAGGTGTTAGCGATACCGCCGCCGACGATAACCTTGTCAGCGATTTTAACCAGTGACTGCAACACGTCGAATTTGGTCGATACTTTTGACCCACCCACGACTGCGACCAGCGGACGCTGCGGGTTGTTCATCACTTTACCCAGGGCTTCCAGCTCGGCAGAAAGCAGCGGGCCTGCACATGCGATAGGCGCGAATTTACCTACGCCGTGGGTTGAAGCTTGTGCACGGTGCGCAGTACCGAAAGCATCCATCACGAATACGTCGCACAGTGCAGCATATTTTTTAGACAGTGCTTCGTCATCTTTCTTTTCGCCTTTGTTAAAGCGAACGTTTTCCAGAACCACCAGCTCACCTGCGCCGACTTCAACGCCTTCAAGGTATTCTTTAGCCAGGGTAACGTTGGTGCCGCTCAGCTTATCTTTCAGATAGTTAACGACCGGCAGCAGAGAGAACTCTTCGTTGTATTCACCTTCGGTCGGACGACCCAGGTGAGAGGTAACCATCACTTTCGCGCCCTGTTTCAACGCCGCTTCGATGGTAGGCAGAGAAGCACGGATACGTGCATCAGACGTCACTTTCCCTTCTTTCACTGGTACGTTGAGATCGGCACGGATCAGAACGCGTTTGCCAGCAAGATCCAGATCGGTCATCTTAATTACAGACATGGTGAATCCTCTCGTTGATTCTCGTAAGTTTTGCCAGACGCAGACCGCGTCTTACCTGAAACCGCTTGCGGCCATTGCTAACGTCGTGTCGAGCATTCGGTTAGCAAAGCCCCATTCGTTGTCACACCAAACCAAGGTCTTGATCAGGTGCTGACCGCTGACCCGCGTTTGCGTACCGTCCACAATGGCACTGTGCGGATCATGGTTAAAATCGACTGAGACTAACGGTAATTCTGTATAGTCAACTATACCACGAAATGCACCCTCTGCCGCGCTTTGCAACAAAGCGTTAACTTCACACGCCTTTACGCCCTGACGCACAGAAACACTGAGATCAATGGCTGTCACGTTGATGGTCGGCACACGCACCGCTATCGCTTCAAAGCGGTCGTTGAATTTCGGAAAAATACGGGTAATGCCAGCCGCTAAACGCGTATCCACCGGAATGATTGACTGACTTGCTGCACGCGTGCGGCGCAGGTCGCTGTGATAAGCATCAATCACCTGTTGATCGTGCATCGCCGAGTGAATTGTCGTTACTGTGCCAGATTCGATGCCAAAGGCGTCGTCCAGCAGCTTGATCACGGGGATAATGCAGTTCGTGGTACAGGATGCATTGGACACGATGCGGTCAGATTGTTTAAGAGCCTGTTCGTTAACACCGAATACCACTGTTGCGTCGAGGTCGTTGCCACCCGGATGGGAGAACAAGACTTTTTTCGCACCCGCTTGCAGATGTGCTTCACCATCCGCACGCGATCCGTAAACGCCGGTACAATCCAGCACCACATCCACGTTCAGCTCGCGCCACGGCAACCCTTTCAGTTCAGCCTGATGCAAGATGCGAATGGTGTCATCACCCACCCACAACAGATCGCGCTCCTGACGCACATCAAACGCGAAACGACCGTGGCTGGTGTCGTACTTTAGCAAATGCGCCATGCCGACAGCTTCTGCCAGCTCGTTGATCGCCACCACGGTGATTTCAGCACGTCGCCCTGTTTCATACAGTGCGCGCAATACGTTGCGTCCAATACGGCCAAAACCATTTATTGCTACCCGGACGGTCATCTTTCTCCTGCCAAATCTGACTGAAAAAACGTGCCGTTAGCCTGAGCGTTCTCCTGCGTTTTGTACAGGAGATTATTACCCGGCATCGTCCGAAACTGGATTATCTGGAGCAATAACTGAAACGGTTCAGCGAGGATAAGGGAAGGAAGGAATAACAGGAATGATTGTGATCAATTACGCTGCTTATATTTGGATCTGCGTCACAAATATGCATAAAAAACGATTATTACTGTAGGAATAAAGCGTCAAAAAAGGGACGAATGCGCTCGTCCCTTATAAACAGGCTAAACAGCGCGGCTGCGCTGCTTTAGTATTCCGTTACGCTAACAGCGCTTTGGCTTTTGCCACGACATTGTCGACGGTAAAACCAAACAGTTCAAACAGCTGGTCAGCCGGAGCGGATTCGCCGAAGCTGGTCATACCGATGATTGCGCCGTTCAGACCGGTGTATTTAAACCAGTAATCTGCAATGCCCGCTTCGATTGCTACGCGTGCGCTGACGGCTTTTGGCAGCACAGACTCACGGTATTCATCGCTCTGCTTGTCGAATGCATCGGTAGATGGCATAGACACGACGCGCACTTTACGGCCTTCGCTGGTCAGCTTGTCGTAAGCAGCTACGGCCAGCTCAACTTCTGAACCGGTGGCGATCAGGATCAACTCAGGCGTGCCTGCAGAATCCTTGAGCACGTAACCACCACGCGCTACGTTTGCCAGCTGCTCAGCGGTACGTTCCTGCTGTGCAAGGTTCTGACGCGAGAAGATCAGCGCGCTTGGGCCGTCTTTACGCTCAATGGCATATTTCCATGCCACTGCAGATTCAACCTGGTCACATGGACGCCACAAGCTCATGTTTGGCGTGGTACGCAGGCTCGCCATTTGCTCAACCGGCTGGTGCGTTGGGCCATCTTCGCCCAGACCGATAGAGTCATGGGTATAAACCATGATCTGACGGATCTTCATTAGTGCCGCCATACGCGCCGCGTTACGCGCATATTCAACGAACATCAGGAAGGTTGCGGTGTAAGGCAGGAAACCACCGTGCAGCGCCAGACCGTTAGCAATTGCGGTCATACCAAATTCGCGCACGCCGTAGTGAATGTAGTTACCGGCTGCATCTTCATTGATTGGCTTGGATCCAGACCAAATAGTCAGGTTACTTGGCGCCAGGTCAGCGGAACCGCCTAAATATTCTGGCAGAATCTTACCGAAAGCTTCGATAGCATTCTGTGACGCTTTGCGGCTGGCGATTTTGGCTGGATTAGCCTGCAGCTGCTCAACAAATTTCTGCGACTCTTCCTGCCAGTTAGCAGGCAGTTCGTTGCTTACGCGACGCTTGAATTCAGCCGCCAGCTCTGGGTTTTCTTTAGCATAGGCCGCAAACTTCTCGTTCCAGGTTGCTTCTTTCGCCTGGCCAACTTCTTTCGCATCCCATTCAGCATAGATTTCTGAAGGAATAACGAACGGCGCATGTTCCCAGCCCAGCTGTTTGCGGGTCAGTGCGATTTCGTCGTCGCCCAGCGGTGCGCCGTGTGAATCGTGCGTACCGGCTTTGTTTGGAGAACCGAAACCGATCACGGTTTTGCACATCAGCAGTGAAGGCTTGTCGCTAACCGCTTTCGCTTCTTCGATGGCTTGAGCAATTGCATCTGCGTTATGACCATCAACGCCGCGCACTACGTGCCAGCCATACGCTTCGAAGCGCTTAGCGGTGTCATCGGTGAACCAGCCATCAATGTGACCATCAATAGAAATGCCGTTGTCATCATAGAAGGCAACCAGCTTGCCTAACTTCAGCGTACCCGCCAGCGAGCAAACTTCGTGTGAGATGCCTTCCATCATGCAACCATCGCCCATGAATACGTAGGTATTGTGATCTACGATGTCATGGCCTGGACGGTTGAACTGCGCTGCCAGCGTACGCTCGGCAATGGCGAAGCCTACTGCGTTAGCGATGCCCTGGCCCAGCGGACCGGTGGTGGTTTCAACGCCAACGGTGTAGCCGTATTCCGGGTGACCTGGAGTTTTAGAATGCAGCTGACGGAAGTTTTCCAGCTCGCTCATCGGCAGATCATAGCCGGAAAGGTGCAGCAAGCTGTAAATCAGCATGGAGCCATGACCGTTAGAGAGGACAAAACGGTCGCGATCGGCCCACAATGGGTTAGTTGGGTTGTGATTCAGGTAGCCACGCCACAGTACTTCGGCGATATCCGCCATGCCCATTGGGGCACCCGGATGTCCCGATTTAGCTTTCTGTACTGCATCCATACTTAATGCGCGAATGGCGTTGGCGAGCTCTTTACGAGAGGGCATTTTCTACTCCAGGTCGGATTAATGCTTAGCGTCTTAACTTATTGTAATTAATCAGTTATCAAGCGAAGCAAGGAAAAAGTTGCACATCAATGTACATGAAACTAAGGGCAAAAGTACATGCTGCAAATGGCTAAATGTCTCCGCTTCGTCTGGCTTTCTCAGCGTAGTCTGCTAGCAAAGCGTGAGACACCGCGTTATAAAAAACACCTTTAAATACCTGCCTATGTTTCAGGTGTTTGTTTTTCTTACCTTGTTACCAAAAGGACGATGGAATGAAAATCCAAAAAACGGCTGTAGCTCTTGGAATTGCAGTGCTGCTGAGTAGCTGCGCCGGGTTTGACAATAATGCGTTACTGCAATCTGGTGCGCAGGCGTATCAGGCTTACACGCTGAGCGATGATCAGGTGAAACAGCTGAGCAATCAATCTTGTGAACAGATGGATAAAGAGAACCAGATTGCGCCTGCCAACAGTGAATATCAGCAGCGCTTAAATAAGATTGCCGCCGCACTCGGTGACAACATCAATGGCGTTCCTGCCAATTACAAGGTTTATCAAACCAAAGACGTTAACGCATGGGCAATGGCCAACGGCTGTATCCGTGTTTACAGCGGCTTGATGGATATGATGACCGATAATGAAGTAGAAGGTGTACTCGGCCACGAAATGGGTCACGTTGCCTTGGGCCATACGCGCAAAGCGATGCAGGTTGCTTACGGCACTACCGCTGCGCGCACTGCAGCCGCGTCGGTGGGTGGCGTAATCGGTTCGCTTTCGCAATCTCAGTTAGGCGAGTTGGGTGAGAAACTGGTTAACGCGCAATTCTCGCAGACGCAAGAATCGCAGGCTGATGATTACTCCTATGACTTGATGAAGAAACGCAACATCGATCCAAATGGATTGGTCACCAGTTTTGAGAAATTAGCGAAGCTAGAGGAAGGACGCCAAAGCACAATGTTTGATTCGCATCCTGCCTCTGAAGAGCGTGCGGAGCATATTCGCGATCGTATCGCGGCAGACAGTAAGTAGTTTTCTGTTTGAAATAGTGCCTGCTGTCCTCTATCCCGGCCTTCCCCTACCAAGCGGAGCAAGGAGACGCTGCCAAAAACAGCTTCAATGCTTACATAAAGCAGCGTCTTCCTCCTCCCTTTATGGGAGAGGACCGAAGCGGGGAAAAGTCAGCACAATGCCGTTTCGAAAGGAGACGCTGCCAAAAACAGCTCAAACGCTTACATAAAGCAGCGTCTTCCTCCTCCCTGTATGGGAGAGGAGCGAGGTGGGGGAAAGCCAGCACAATTTCATTAAAGCCCGCTTTTGACTAACGTTTAAACAGTTGATCAACCATCGTTCCTAAATCCAGTTGCTTATCATGCAATGTCTGTTCATCCATCTGCCCTTGCGGCGACATCTTATCGATCAACTGCGGCAGCAGCGCGGCTAACGTGCCGGATGCACCTTGCACATCAGTGCCCAGCTTATCTGCCAACGACTGCAATTCACCCTGTCCAAACGCAGACTGGATATCGTTCCCACCCACTGGCTGATTATTCCCAGTACCGATCCATGAACCCAGCACTTCACCCAAACCACCTTGCTGAAATTTATGCAGCAGCACTTCTATACCGCCCTGCTCCTGCACCCAATTCCAGATCGCCTGCAACTGCCCAAGCTTGTTGCCCTGCCCTTGTCCGTTCCCCAGCGATCCAACCAATTCGTCAAGAAAACTCATAACTGCCTCCAGAGATTAATCTTCCGCCAGTAAGTCTAGTTGCTGATCACCTGTCACGCTGCTGACATCCATCCCCGAGCAGTTATTTAAGTTTCGCTTAAATTGAGTCGATGAAGTAACTGCAGTAGCCCACACTCGGAACGCAAATGAAAACGGTCATCACTTTTGGTACTTTCGATGTATTACATATTGGGCATATCAATATATTACAACGTGCTAAATCGCAGGGTGACAGGCTAATTGTTGGCATTTCATCGGATGCTTTAAATTTCGCAAAGAAAAATCGTTATCCGGTTTATCCAGAACAGGAAAGAAAAGCGATCATTGCATCGATAGGTTGTGTGGATGAGGTGTTTATAGAAGAATCTCTCGAGCTTAAAGCGGAATACATTAAGAAGTACGCGGCGCATACCCTTGTCATGGGCAATGATTGGGAAGGGAAATTCGACAACTATAAAACTATATGCGAAGTGGTTTACCTGCCGAGAACGGAAAATATATCTACCACGCAAATCATTACGCAAATTAGAAAATACGCTTAATTCACACCCTCTTTTCTTAGATTAATGTCATTATTCTCACAACGCATTATTGGCTGAATAAAACTAAATTCCTCTCTTAAACCTGCCAGCCATTGTTACCGGATTTATGAATACCTGATAGAGGCTTATTAATAACCCTATCAACCCTTGCCGGGGTCAACACCGCCGGCAAGGGACTTTACGCCAAATCAGCCTTTGTTCGCTGCTTGAACATGCAGCATATCCAGCGCCAGGGTAGCCGCAGCCAGCGCAGTCAAATCAGCGTGATCGTAACCCGGCGCGACTTCAACCAAATCCATCCCGACGATATTCATACCTTGCAGGCCGCGAATCAGCTTGGTCGCTTTATCAGTGGTTAATCCACCAATTACCGGCGTGCCGGTGCCAGGCGCATGCGCCGGATCCAGACAGTCGATATCAAAGGTGAGATAAACCGGCAGATCGCCAACAGTGCGTTTCACTTCCGCCAGGATGTCGTCCACGCTGCGATCGTTAACCTGCGCCGCATCCAACACGTTAAAGCCCAGGCTCTTATCAAATTCGGTACGAATGCCGATTTGCACCGAATGCTGCGGATCGATCAAACCTTCTTTCGGCGCGGTGAAAAACATTGTGCCGTGATCAAAAGTTGGGCCGTTGGAATAGGTATCGGTGTGTGCATCGAAATGCACCAATGCCATCTTGCCGAAATGCTTCGCATGGGCACGCAGCAGCGGCAGCGTGACGTAATGGTCGCCACCAAAAGTCATCATGCGCTTGCCGTTTGCCAGCAGTTTTTCGGCGTGTGCCTGCAGCTTGTCTGAGAGATCCTGTGAATCACCAAAGGCGTAAACCAGATCGCCGCAATCCACGACATTTAAACGCTGACGCAGATCGAAATCCCACGGCCAGCGGCAGCCTTCCCACGCCAGGTTGGTTGAGATCTGACGAATCGCGCCCGGTCCAAGACGGCTTCCCGGACGGCCCGACGTTGCGGCATCAAAAGGAACGCCAGTGATGACCCATTCAGCATCGCTTTCGTAGGGTTGAAAGTTGATCGGAAAACGCATGAAACCGAAGGCGTTAGAGACCAGGGAGTTATCGTACTGATTGCCCAGGGTGTTATACATAAATCGTCCTCTATATATCCGTGAGTCGGGCCAAGCCCGCATGCAGCTTAAGGTATAGATGAAAAAAATCCCCTCCGCGTCGTTAAACCCGACGAGGAAGGGATAGGTATTTAATCTCGTGATTATCGCGGAGAACGTGATGTGCTGCAACGGCATAACCGTGACGATAATTTAAAAATTACACTATGCGTGAAGCTTGAGAAGAGCCGGCAAATGTAAACGCCACTCATCATTAATCCCTGTAGGAAACCCGTCCCCCATTACGTCTTCAAGCACCAATCTTTTACTTATCAATCAGTTAAAAAGATAGATGTAAAATCCCCTTTCTGATAGGCGTTACAAATTATTAATGAAGTATTAATAGACGAAAACGGTTAGGAATTATCTTAGTCGGCCTGTAACTTACCGCACTTAATAATAAGACCTTTCTTACAGACATTATTAAATAGAAGACTGCGGCGGAAGTAATTAATAACGCTAAGTAACGAGTTATTTGACTTAAATAAGCTGCATTTTCCTGCGTAATCATCAGATTGATAAATATGTTTCTGCTTTATTTTGCTGCTAAATACAGCGCTCTTCCTTTGTCTGAAGATCGAAAACTCACCTGCATAACATTCTTTTTTGTCTCTAGCGCATTGGTTGCTGTAAAGCCAAGGGCGGTAGCGTGTACAAATCCCACCTTCGACAGAGTTAAAAAAATAATGGCCAGAAGTGGTTTGGAAGTTCAACAGGCAGCCATTAAGGCCCTGTTTTTACGTGAAATTAAAACCCGATTCGGCAAGTTCCGTCTCGGCTATTTCTGGGCAATCCTCGAACCTTCAGCACATTTACTGGTTCTGTTAGCGATATTCGGTTTCATTATGCATCGCACCATGCCAGATATTTCATTTCCGGTATTCCTGCTCAACGGCATCATCCCATACTTCATTTTTAGTAATATCAGTAATCGTTCAGTGGGTGCGATTGAAGCGAACCAAGGATTGTTCAATTATCGTCCGGTTAAACCCATCGATACTATTATTGCCCGCGCAATATTGGAGACGTTGATATATGTCGCCGTCTATATCGTGCTGATGATAGTGGTCTGGATATCTGGCGAATATTTCGCCATTACCAATCTACTGCAACTGGTCTGCTCCTGGAGTTTGCTGGTGCTGTTTTCTTGCGGTGTGGGTCTGATATTTATGGTGATAGGCAAATCCCTTCCTGAGACCCAGAAGTTTTTGCCGATTCTCTTGAAGCCGCTCTACTTCATCTCTTGCATCATGTTTTCGCTGCATACCATTCCAAAAGATTATTGGCCCTATCTGTTATGGAACCCCATCGTTCACGCCGTTGAACTCAGCCGTGAAGCGGTGATGCCCGGCTATATCAGTGAAGGTGTCAGTTTGCAGTATCTGGCGTTTTGCACACTCGCCACCCTGTTCGTTGGTCTTGCCCTGTATCGCACCCGTGAAGAGGCGATGCTAACCTCATGATTAAAATTGAAAACCTCACTAAGTCCTACCGCACGCCAGCGGGACGCCATTACGTTTTTAAAGATCTCAACATTGAGCTACCTAGCGGCAAGAGCGTGGCCTTGGTGGGCCGCAACGGAGCAGGAAAATCAACTTTACTGCGTATGATTGGCGGCATTGACCGCCCGGACAGCGGAAACATCATTACTGATAAAACTATTTCCTGGCCGGTTGGACTCTCTGGCGGTTTTCAAGGCAGCCTGACCGGACGCGAGAACGTGAAATTCGTGGCGCGTCTTTATGCCAAAAAAGATGAGTTAAAAGAGAAAGTCGCGTTCGTCGAGGAGTTTGCCGAATTAGGTAAGTACTTCGATATGCCCATCAAAACCTATTCCTCCGGTATGAAATCACGCCTCGGCTTTGGCCTAAGCATGGCGTTTAAGTTTGATTATTATTTGGTAGATGAAGTTACTGCGGTTGGAGATGCGCGATTTAAGCAGAAATGTGCTGACTTGTTTAAAGAGCGGCATGCAGAAGCGAGCTTTTTGATGGTTTCACACAGCTTGAACTCGTTGAAACAGTTTTGTGATAATGCAATATTCATTGGAAAAAACAATCATGTTGAGTTTATTGAAAATATAGATATTGCAATTGAAAAATATAAAGAAGACGAAAAAATCTAATTGAAAACCTTGATATCAATAAAGGAATATCATGCTAACGATAATCACACCAATCTTTTGCCAATCAAAAAATGACTATATTTATAATAGGTCTTTATTTTTTATAAACAATTCATACACTAGCGATAAAATAAAAAGAATAGTAGTTGATTTTGGAAGCATTGATAACGTAAGCGAAGAGTTAGAATTTTTATGTAATAAAAACAACATTTCTTATTACAATATGAAACGTAACGGAAATCCATTTTCTGCTGGAGAATGTAGAAATTTCGGCGTATCAAAATCTACTACAGATTACATTACCTTCCAAGATATTGATTTA
The DNA here is from genome assembly GCF_036663535.1 of Pantoea sp. T14. NCBI lineage: Bacteria > Pseudomonadati > Pseudomonadota > Gammaproteobacteria > Enterobacterales > Erwiniaceae > Pantoea > Pantoea sp. T14. The sequence continues at coordinate 68,027 of NZ_JAWUEB010000002.1, read as the reverse complement.
TACGCTCCAAAATCTACATATAATAGCTTGATTGAAAGAATAGCTAGCACTAAATTTTATAATGAAGTTGAATGCATCCCCTGCTTATATTTAAATGAAGAGCTTTCTGAGGATTACATTAAAGAACCTTCATGGGAAGAAAGCCATAAAATCGCTTACAATCTCTACAAAGAAAAAAACTCAGCCATAAAAATGTATGCTCCAGTAACATCCATGATAATTATTCGTAGAAATTACTACCTTGAAAACGGTGGAAATAATACAGAATTCCATGGGCATGGCTATGAAGACTTTGAATTACTTAACCGCTTGGCAAATAGATCAAATAAGTTTGTTCGCTCAAGGGATTATTATAACCACGATTTTAAATACGACTCACCTCATTACTCAGGATATCGAACATTCTTCAGTTTATTTGGCAGAGAAGCAATGAACGACAAATTGTTTTTTGTACATCTTTGGCACCCAGAAAACATAAATAAAAACTACTCTTCACGTAACAGAATAAATAGAGAGATTTTCGAAAAACTCATTAGGAAATTTGACAATGAAAATTATCTACCGGCACCCCTGAGTGGAAACAGCAAATACTTTGAAGGTAATACCTTAATTTTATCACCTTTTAATGGTAAAACATCAAATACGATTCGAACAGCAATTCCTTTTTTATCATCATGCTTTTACATTAAAGATGATGAAATTATGTCTAACGGAGATTTTTTTAATTACATCAAAAAAAATAATATAAAAAGGGTGCTATTTTTCAACGCATATGCAAATGAGCATCGTTTAAGTTTATATAGATATTGTATCGAAAACGATATAAAAACAATAAATTATGATCGAGGAGGATTACCAGACACATGGTTCTTTGACCCTCATGGTTTTAATAGTTCGAGTAAGTCTTATTCTGATGAAAACTGGGATCATGAAATAACGACTGGTGAGCACACAAAAGTAAAAGAATACATTCTCAAAACACTTTGCTCTGAAAATGCTTTGGAGAAAAACGGCAACCGCATAGGTGCACATAACCTCAAGAATAAATATAATATAAGAGACAACAAAATCCTTTTCGTTCCGTTACAAAGACCTAACGATTCAGTCATAAAACACTTTTCTGATCGTATAGGTAGTGTTGAAAACTTCTTTTCAGAATTAATATCTCTAGCTAAAAGTGAAGAATTAAAAGACTGGAAAATCATCATTAAAAACCATCCACTTGAGCCAAACGATATTTTTAACAGTAAACAGTTCCCTAGCAACATAATTTTACTATCAAATAAAGATCATTTTTGCGACGCAGTCTTAGCATCAGACGCGGTAATGTTAATTAATTCTGGGGTGGGTCTTTACTCATTGATGGCAGGAAAACCTACTTTTAACGTTGGAAATGCATACTATTCACATCCTCACATGTCAGTAAAAATAGACTCACCATTATCTTTCATTGATTATATATATAAGTTAACGCCTCCCAGTAATGTAAAGGTAGAAAGGTTCATCCATTTCCTTATTAATAAATTTTATTCTTTTGGCACTACAACTTACATTGAAAATGTAGATACTAAATCTAAAAAACGCACAAATGTCGCATTATATACTGACTTCGTAACATTAAGACTTCCTTTAGATAATGGAGAAACTAAAACATTTACCTTAGAACGCCGCACAAATCCTTATAAAATAAATAGCTCATATTATGATTTTTATCGATCCGGAATTTTATTGAGAGAAAAAATAAAACCAATAGTTTCAGTTAATACCACAACATCTACTACATTAATCAAAAAAGAAAAAAACCCAACCACACCAAATATTATTGAACTCAAAAAAACAACAATTACCCCACTCCCCCTACCAGCAGCCAAAAAAAGGTTGAATAAGAAACTTATAAAACTAGTAAAAAGACCAAGATTGTTTTTTAAAGATGCTTTAAATAACTCTAAAAATAGAAAAGCTTCTGCGTGAGAAAAATATGATTGAATTTTCAGTATTTGCTAAAAGTTCGCACTTGGTTCCAACAGCAATAATTGAACACCCTATCCATTGCGCACCTAACTCACAAATTCATGGTGAGTGCATCATTGGGAGCTATTTATTTTTAAATATAGGGAGTGTAATTTACCCGCATGTTACTATGGGAAGGTATTGTTCAATTGCAAGAGGTTGTGAAATAGGAGTGGCAAATCATCCCATTAACTATTTATCCACTCACAGTTTCCAATATCATAGCGCTCAATTTCCCAATCACCCCTTTTATAAAAATGAAATAAAAAGAGTACAATGGCGCGAACATCCTAAAACAGAAATTGGGAGCGATGTTTGGGTTGGTGCCCAATCAGTTATAAAAGCTGGGGTTAAAATTGGACACGGAGCAGTAATAGCAGCTAACTCTGTTGTAACTAAAGATATTCCTCCGTATTCAATCGTTGGAGGAAGTCCAGCGAAGGAAATAAAAAAAAGATTTACACAGGTTCAGATTGAGCAACTTCTCAATTTGAAATGGTGGGGTTTGGAAATAAAGGAAATAAGCTCACTTCCTTTTGACAACATCGATGAATGTATTAAATTGCTTAAAGAAATACGCAATCAAAAATAGAAATATTTTTATTACCATATTCTTTAATATGCTGAGGGGGACTTGACGCAATGAGTATCAACATTATCTTTAATTCCCCTTTTGATTACGCCACACTTCGAAATTGAGTAATAAACCGCATTTACCTGCGTATTCTCCAACAAATACGATCTAAACTTTTTAAACAGCTTCATATCCGGCTTAAAATCCGCCTGCCAGAATTGATGCAAATGCCCTTGATACGTCAACCCTTTGATGTCGTAAAGGGCATTGCCCATCACCTTCAGCGGTTTGTTATGGATCAGCGCTGAAATCCCCGCCGTACTATTAATCGTCACCACCGCTTTTGCATGGGTCAATAACTCAGGCATGGGCAGGTCATGCACGTAAATCACCCTGCGACTCACCCCTAAATTTTTACCCAGCGTCTTAATCAACGGGCCATACAAACGATGACCGCGATCCATCGGATGATGCTTAATCACCAGGAACGCGTCTTTCGGCGCCTTGCGTGAAAAGGAGTAAATCACATCATTGATGTAATCACGTACATCTTCATACGGGCTGTGATTACGGATCTGGCTGTCGTTATACACTTGCAGAATCGCCAGGTAATAACGCTGATCGAGGCTGCTTTGCAGATGCTGTAAAACATTTCGTTGCGTGAAGCCATACCACTTTTTGCGCCAGTAAGCGCGAACCCAGCATTGCGCTTCATACCACGGTGAAAAGGATTTGTGATGACGGTAATGATGAAACTCATGGCGATGACGCCATCCCACCAAATAATACCAGGTTGCGTGCCCAATACGTTTCATTGAGGAAGGTTTCAAACTTTCCACCTGCATCGGTGGCGTTTCAGGTAAACGACGATAGAACTCAGGATTGCGTGGCAGCGATGAAAAGGCGTTCACACCGCCCTCTTCCACCGTGATGAAATGTGGTCGTAAATAGCCTTCTTCAAATGCCAGGAATCGCACGCCTTTTGCTTGGGCCCAGCGTTTAGCCGCCTGATGCATAGGACGACAATCACCAAAACAGAGAATGGTATCGAAATCATATTCTTTATGGGTTTCGCGCAACCAACTGGGGAATTCTTTTGGCGTTTTGAGATAAGGCAGATATTTACGCTGGCGACAGTAAAAACGATCGCCACCGTTAAATATTACATTAACAGCTTCACGTTCTAATGATTCCAGCCATTCAGCGACATCATTAAAAAAAGGCCCCATCGGTCCCTGTAATAATAAATACTTCTTCCCAGACAACAGCATATTCAAGGCGTTACTGTGCATAACCAACCTTCAGGATTGTTATTGTAATGACCCGACTTAATTAGCCGAATTTGACTTTAAAAAACATCATCAACTTGCGGTAATAACGCACAAGGCGTCCCGCTTTTTTCTTATTAATAAACATCTGTCCACGCGGTGCGTGGATCAGTAACTCTGCGGCTTCTTCTGCGCTAATGGCTTCAAGCCGCAGCGGATGGATATACGTCGGATAAGCAATCAGCGCCTGATACACCAAATCGGTAAGATGAAGCTTACGGTTACGTCGCTCACACTGATGTTCATCCTGCGTCAGGCCCCAACCTGCATAAAACGGTAAGCCATAACAAAACACGTTTTTACCATGCAGCAACGCTTCAAAACCCGAAAGCGATGTCATGGTGTGCAGTTCATCAGCGAGTTGAATACACTGAATAACATCCGCATCCAGCGCCTGGTAATTAGCCAGCGCCTGCACATGTTCTATTGAAATATGGCCTTTGCGATTACCCACTAATACATCGGGATGCGGCTTATAAATAATAAATGCATCCGGGTTGCGCTCGCGTACGGTACGCAACAACGCCAGGTTGGTATTAATGGTGCGCGTGCCGGTTTCAATCGAGGCATCATCTTCTACCTGCCCCGGAACCAGTAATATACGTTTGCCTTGTGAATCCACCGGTAAGCTGAAATCGGCGCCAAGGTTATATTTGCTGATCTTACTTTCAACTAATCGCTTCTGGAGTTTCTCGGCGCGTAATTGCTGCGCCAGCGTTAACTGACTGTGATTCAGCATTACCTCTAGATCGCTCGAACGCGTTGCATCGTAATAGATGCCGCGTTTATCCAGCACCAGCGAAAGCGGTGGCAATAAATCGGACCCCAAACCTGACGATCGTATAAAACCATCTTCCATACGCCACATCGGTAACTGCTGTGAACTGACTTTTTCTTGCCAGCGCTTTTCACCGCGCACGCCCCATACGACACAAGCCGTGGCTTCTCGGCAACGGCGAGAAAAACTCAATCGGTTGCCGTTGGTGCGCAAGAAAGGTTTCAGGATAGTGGATTTCCACAACGTTAAGCCTGGCGCCCAAAGATGCCCGCTGCGCTGCTGTTGATAGCGGCGCTGCAACTGCATCCAGTTCAAAACTTCAAACAGCGTCGCCGGCGCGCCCGTTTGTGGATCGATATAGCGGCTGTAACGTAAATAGGCAGCGGCAAACAGCGCATTCAGCGTGGCGGAGCCGCGACGCTGCGAAAGCTGTTCAGCCTGAGGATGGCGATCGTCAGTTAATCCCCAACCGGCGTACCAAGGCTGGCCAAAACAGGTCACTGGCTTGCCCGCCATCAGGGCTTCGAAACCGTATTGCGACGTCATAACGTAGACGCGGGAAACGTGGCGCAACAGCGATTGCGGGCTGACATTATCAGCCATCAGATGCACGCGGTGCGTTGATATTAGTTGGTGGAAATAACCCGCTTTTTTCCCTTCCAACACATCAGGATGCACTTTCACCCAAATGGAGGCAGACGGATTCTCATCTATCGCGGCGTTAAGCATGGCGGCAAAATCATCTGGGCCGGCATTACCAAAGGTCACTGACATATCGCCAAAGGTTTGATCCACCACCAGCACCAAATTTGTCGTCAGGCTTTCACCGGCTACAAACGCAGGCGCCTGATTATATTTCGACAGATCTTCAGTGACGATGGTGTGCATCGCTTCCTGGGCTTGAATCGCTAACGCCTGATTTCCTGCCGTGTCCTTGATCAGACGCTCCAGCGTACTGGGTTGGTTGGCATCGTAATAAATGCCCTCTTCATCCAGCACCATCGAAAGCGGCGGCGCACCGTTAACGCCTAAATCCAGTGAACGGATAAACCCATCTTCAAGGCGAAGAATCGGTTTTCCTGCGGCGCGAGCGATCTCCACCGGTTTACGGGCGCTGGGGCGATGTCCCCACACCGCCACAGTATCAATCTCTTCCGGCAACGGGCGCAGCGCTGAGATCTTCTGGCACGGCTGTGCCAGAAAGTTTTCCAGATGCGGTATACGCCAGATACCTGAAGAAAAAATACCAATCACGTCGCTGTGTCCTTAAATCGACAGAATGACTTTTGCACCCACCGCCAGCTGGTAGAGGATGGTGGAGATACCGCGCGTCACTTCGATGTTCTTCGACTCATACTTCGGCAGCACCATCAACTCGTCGCCTGGATTTAAAGAATCCACGTCGTCGGCGTTTTCGGCTGCGCCGTTCTGGCGAATCACAATGATTTTGGCGTTACCCGATTTCTGCGTCAGACCACCACACTTGGCGATGTAATCTTCCGGGCTGAGGTTTTTCTCCCAACTCACCGCATTCGGGAACAGCACTTCGCCATGCACCATCACCAACGAGCTCTTCTCTGGAATATTGATGATGTCGCCATCTTCCAGCAGCACGGAATCGAGATTCTGTTCGTTAAGGATTACTTCGCCTTTCGGCACCACAGAGCGGGCTTTCGCTACAAAACGGCTAATCAGCTGCGCTTCCTGCATACGCAGGCTGGCCTCTTCTTTAGTGGAGGATTGCGCCGACAGCGAAGCCTCTTCCAATTTTTGCAGCGACAAATCCAGCATCTCTTTCTGGCGCAGCGCAACAGACTGACGATAAAGCTGGATCGCTTTAAGCTGCGTCATGCTGTTAGAACGAATCTGCGTTAATACCGAACGCATGGTTGAACCATAAGGCAGAACGATCGCATGCTCACCAGAATGTGCGCCTTCAATACGAACCTGGATAGTGCCTGCATAGCGGTCGGAGCTGATAATCAACGTGTCGCCATCTTGCAACATGCGGCCCGGTGCAGAGCTGATCGGATAATATTCGCTGCGTTTCATTGCGCCCTGCTGACGCATGATGGTCATATGCGTAGCGCCGGGTTTGGGGCGTGCCCAGCTCAGCGCTTCCGTCACCGGAATGCTGCTGTTGCGGAACTCAAAGTCGTAGCTGTTAAAGACATCGCCCTGCACGCTGAACGTGTGCTGACGCGGCCCGACCACGATGGTGTCGCCATCGGAAAACTGTGAAAGGCCGAGCTTGCCATTTAACAGGAAGTCATACAGATCAACGGATGAGCGTACGCGATTGCCGCGCTTTATCACGATATCTACGTAGCTGCCGCGATCGGGATCGACGCCGCCCGCTTTGATCAGATAGTTGAGCAGCGAATCGGTTGTAACACCGCCATACAAACCGGGGTTACGCACAAAACCGGTCACATACACTTTTACCGGCTGCGCCTGCAACAGCGAGGCATAAACGTTAACGTTAGCCTGGTAAACTTCTTTGACTCGCGTTGTCACCATATTATTCAGCTGGCTGTTACTGACGCCCGCCACCTTCAACGGCCCGACGTTTGGCAGGAAAATATTGCCTTTTGGATCAACCGTCAGCGCGCCATCAAAAGTAAATGCCCCCCACAAACGAACTTGAATGGTGTCGCCAAGGCTAATGGTGTAGCTCGGATTGAAACCCACGGTGGCCCCGTTATCGGCGCTGTTGCCGTTAAACAGTTGCGCACCAAACATGCGGCTCATCACCATCGGCGCGGTGGGGCGTGGTGTATTGTCAAAGCCATCGCTGCTTTGCACCGCATTCTGCTGTCCGGTAATAAAGGAGGGCAAAGGCGCGGCACCGGTCAGATTAGGGTCGGCATTTAAATCCACTGCGCTGGCCTGCGTAGCCTGCCACAGGGCGATGAATAACAGAGACTTCAGTAATTTCATGGCGAACTCATTCAATGTCTGGGCGACGAATTAATCTTTGTGATCTTCAATAACAGCCAGCAGCAGTTTTAGGGTGCCGAACAGCAAGCTGCACACCAGTAACCAGCAGGCGATCAAATAAGGAACATTCGGGAACGTAGATTCCTGCGGCTGTTGCGGTGAGCTAATGACCGACAGCACCTTCAGCTTGCGAGCGGCTTCGACACGCGTCTTCTCAATAGAAGTAAGCGCCAACTTATAAATGTCAGTATCAAAGGAGACTTTCGCTTTTATCTCTTCGAAATCCACTGCCATGCGGTTGAGCTTGTGCCCTTCCGGTGCCGTAATTTTGCCTTTTTCGTCATCAATCTGAGATTGCAGTGACGCAATGGCGTTTTTCGCGCTAATCACCTGCGGCGCATCGTCACGCAAATAGGTCAGCAAATTACGCAGGTCTGCTTCCATCTGGATTTTCTGACCATTAAGCGTGTTCACTAAAGTGCTGGCGGCTAACGCTTGCGCTTCTGGATCCAGCACATTGTTGTGGTTCTGATAAGCCAGTAGTTCGCCTTTGCTTTCATCCAGCCTGGCGCGTGCTTTCTGCATTTCGTTTTCGGCGAAAGTGAGCTGATCACGAGCAATGCGATGGGAAAGTTCGTTGATAAAGCGTTCGGACTCTTTCAGCACAGCTTGGTTAAATTGCTTAGCGAACTCTGGGGTGAAGCCTTGGGTTTGAATATCCAACAAACCCGTTTTATCGTCATACGCCACGCTGATACGGCTGCGGTAGTATTCAAGAAAACGCTCAACGGTTTCATCGTTCGAGAGATGATTCAGAAAATCCAGACCGCTGTGGCTGAACGCTTCATGGAAATTAAGCTGCTTATCCAGCACCGCCATCATATCGGGTGAGTTGATGTACTCTTTTAGGTAGAGCGCATCTTCTGCAGAGCTGGGATTGGAAGCGCCGAGCAACAAACCGACGTTCAGGCTGCTGCCGTTGATATCATCGGCGCGTTTAATGGCTACCTTGGATTCGCTCATGAAGCGCGGTTGACTGAAGATCACCAAATAGATGAGCAGCAACGCCATCGGCAGCAAAATAATAATTTTAGCGAGGTGGTTTTGCAGATTTGCCAGTGAAAGCACGGACAACTTTGTGCGCACTCCCGATGCTCTGAACTTCACTTTCTCAATTAACATGCAGCTATCATCATTTATTGTGTGCTCTCGCACGTCTTTGTTAAGGCCGGTGACATATTTCCGTTGCCACACGCTCAGTAGAACCTGGAAACAGCTGGGTGACTTTATTCTCTTTATTGATGGCCAATAGCGCGGAAACAGGGTGTTTTTGCATCTTTTCTTACTCTTCGATGCTTATTCTCTTGTATCGCTGCGAGTAAATAGCCTTTTCTGGCAGAGAGTTATCTACAAAACCGGGCAACGTTACTTGTGTACATTTACTCGACCGTTCCGGATTTAGCCGTTTTTTCACTTAATAGGACGACCTTCGCGTGTTCACTTATTAACCAGCTAACGATGGTTAAACAAAAATGAACACTAAATCTCTACGCTGACGTTTTTCTGCACAATAAAAACCCCCTTCCCCTCCAGAATTTAAGACAAAGGGATAGCGTCCAGCAGGTGACTGGCGAAATTTTTAATTGTCATTTAGTGCAGGCAGCCGCCCTTTTAAATAAAAGGCCGCAGGGAAATTTTAACGAAACCTATGTAACATAGCGTAAGAAATGGCACAACTTTTTTAAGAAGATTCTTAGTATTTAACTGGTCGCTTTTTAATCAACCAAATAGTTTGGATAGCGCAAAAAGAGCAACCAAAAACAAATAAACACTACATTTCAATGGATTAAAATCAATTCGGGAGCCACCTATTTAAAATAACACTCTACTGATTCATTGTATAAATAACAGACGATAACCAAGATAATTGGTAACTGATAAAGTCACTACAGGTTATATTTTAATAAGGTTAATATTTATATGGAGACACATTCATGGCGGCGGTGAGCGGAAGATAATAGCGAGCAGAGTTCAGAATAATTCATGGATTACTAAAAGTACTTTCATTTTTCCGAGATAACTTACTCTTATGTTTATTGTGCACTTATTATACCGTTTTACAGTGATATCCGGTTATAATAAGGGTTTGTTTCTATTCAATCTGATCTCTACAGCTTAAAGATATATATAAAAAACAGCCAGGAACCGTGATTTGTTTGAAGTGGGTAGAAACAGAGGTTTGGGATGCGGATGACGGGATCAACAAGAAGAGAGAAATGACGCACGCATGAGGCATTTAATAGTCGTTATCAATATCCTCTGCGGCCGAACGCATCACGCTGATGGCGATGAGCAGTCCTATCAAGGCTACAACGGCAATGCCTGTCAGTAAAAATTCCACACAACCACCTATGATATTGGGCTCTTTGAGAGTGAATTTGAGCAGTGGCATCAGTATGGCAGCTCATTACTCATCATATAACCTGGCTATGTTTCAGTTTGTTTACGATGTAAATCAGGTTTAGCTCTTCCAACTATATAAATGCAGTTATGTCGCTGAAATAGCAGATGTTATGACAAAGCGATCGCTTTAATCCGGAACTTAAATGCAGGTGCTAAGAAAAGTCTAATTTATTTGTACGTCTGCGTTATTGGAGAAAAGCGGGATTTGTGAGGACGGTGGCAAGCGCAATGTGAAGGTTGTGAGCGACTGAACAAAGAAGAGAGACTGAGCACCTGAAGTGCTCAGCCCTAATCATTACTCGTCTTCTAAATAGGTATAGCCGTAAAGGCCGCTTTCGAACTCTTGCAGGAATTGTTCGCGCAGCTCCTCATCCAGTTCAGTTTCAGTAACCTGATTACGGAACAGCGTCATCAGCTCGTTGGGATCAAGCTGAACGTAGCGCAACATATCCGCAACGGTATCGCCTTCATCAGAAAGCTGCACTTCAACGTCGCCATTTGGACGCGCATAGACATCAACCGCTTCGGTATCACCAAACAGGTTGTGCATGTTGCCCAAAATTTCCTGATAAGCACCCACCATAAAGAAGCCCAGCATAGGCGGATTATCAACGTCGTATTCCGGCATCGGCATGGTGGTAGCAATGCCGTCGCCATCAACGTAGTGATCGATAGTGCCGTCGGAATCACAGGTAATGTCGAGCAGCACCGCACGGCGCTCCGGCTTCTTGTTCAGCCCTTCCAGCGGAAGCACCGGGAATAGCTGATCGATACCCCATGCATCCGGCATCGACTGGAACAGCGAGAAGTTGACGTACATTTTGTCCGCCATGCGCTCTTGCAGTTCGTCGATAATCGGACGGTGTGCGCGATTACTTGGGTCAAGATGCTGCTGAATGTAATGACAAATGCTGAGATAAAGCTGTTCAGCCCATGAACGCTGTTTGAGATCGTAAGTGCCGGATGAGTAACCGGTGTGGATATCAAACAGATCCATCTGGCTGTCATGCAGCCATTCACGTAGCGAGCGACGCGTGCTCGGCTCGTGCATCTCTTGCCAGGTTTCCCACATGCTCAGAATCGGGCGCGGCGCATCTGCTGCTGGCGTTTCAGGCTCGCTGAACTCGTTGCGTTCGACACCGATAATATTCGACACCAGCACCGTATGATGCGCAGTGACGGCACGACCCGATTCGGTGATCACCGTTGGATGTTCCAAACCGTGTTCGTCGCACGCATCGCCAATCGCCCAAATCACGTTGTTGGCGTATTCGTTCAGGCCATAGTTCACTGAACAATCTGACTGCGAACGCGTGCCTTCATAATCGACGCCCAAACCACCGCCGACGTCAAAGCACTTAATGTTGACGCCTAGCTTCGCCAGCTCAACATAGAAACGCGCCGATTCACGCACGCCGGTCGCGATATCGCGAATATTCGACATCTGTGAACCGAGATGGAAATGCAGCAGCTGCAGGCTGTCGATACGACCTGCGTTACGCATGATCTCAACCAGTTTCAGCACCTGGGTTGCCGACAGACCAAACTTCGATTTTTCACCGCCGCTCGACTGCCATTTACCGGAACCCTGAGACGCCAGTCGTGCGCGGATGCCCAGACGCGGAACCACGTTCAGACGCTCCGCTTCCTCCAGCACCAGACGCACTTCGGTCATTTTCTCGAGCACCAGATATACTTTGTGCCCCATCTTTTCGCCAATCAGTGCCAGACGAATATATTCACGATCTTTATAGCCGTTACAGACGATCACGGAACGGGTTTGGCCCGCATGTGCCAGCACCGCCATCAGCTCCGCTTTGGATCCCGCTTCCAGTCCCAGCGGTTCGCCGGAGTGGATCAGCGACTCAATGACGCGTTTGTGCTGGTTAACTTTGATCGGATAAACCAGAAAGTAATCGCCCTTGTAACCGTAAGATTCACGCGCGCGTTTAAAGGCGGCGTTAATTGAACGCAGGCGATGCTGCAGAATCTGCGGGAAACAGAACAGCGCGGGCAGGCGTTGGCCTTGCGCTTCGCGCTCTTTCACCAGGTTGGCTAAATCGACGCGTACGTCCGGCAGATCCGGATCCGGGCACACACTGATATGGCCCAGTTCGTTGACGTCGTAATAGTTATTGCCCCACCAGGCGATGTTATAAGTACGCAGCATTTTGCTGGCATCTTGATCGTTCATTGCTACCTCCTGCATTGAGCGGAGTGCACCTTGTTCGCCAGCTGACGAACCCTTGATATTCTTCATGTCGTCAGACATCACGAACCTCAATTTTCCGTTGAAAGATGAAACTGTTAATCGGCTTAACTGCCGCTAAGTTAGAAATTCGTTGCCACATGTGACGCAATGTCCTGTTCACCTGACGTTGCCGTCAGCGCGATTAACGCATGAAAGTAAGTGTAAAACACCTTGGCCTGTCCGTTTAAATAGAAAACGTTTAAAAGAGAAACGTATAAAAAGGACCACGGATAACGTGCGTCGTTCATCTGCATAAGCACAGAGAAGGAACAAAAACGTAAGGATAGCAGTACAGATTAACGGGTACTCGTGTTGGTAGAATGACCGCTACGAACACAATGTCGGCAGGACACTGAAAATGATGGGAAACAGGAGAAAGCCAGCGCGGCGCAACAGCGCAGAGAACCGAAAGGAAAGAAAGCGTGGTTCATTACTTGAATCACCTCCACATATGCCAAAGACACATGGAAAACAACCTGGGTGAACGCCAGAAGCCTCACTGTTCTGACGGGCGCGACGCGTGGTGACGTCATCCTTTTTGCTGCCTAAAAGCAGCGGCGTTTTATACAGTTTGTGGTCAAAAATAGCAAAAAGATTATTTGGTTATTGCGTGTACTGTCAGGAAAATCTTCCAGTTTTGCCGTTGCGTAAAATGCTGAAACAGAAAAAGGGCTGGTAATTCGCGCATTCTGTAACCTAAAATAGACGTCCAGATGGTTTTCCATCTAAACAGGTTAAACTCCAGGCGATGTTAGCCTGATGTGCTGATACTTCCTAAACTGCTCGCGGCTTTGCCTGAAGGGGCGTTAAGTCAGGTTCAGCCTCACTTACGCTATGCAGTCGAATTCAAACCATTTGTAAGGTAAAGAACAGAATGGCTAAACACCTTTTTACGTCCGAGTCTGTATCAGAAGGACATCCTGATAAAATCGCTGACCAAATTTCTGATGCCGTACTTGATGCGATCCTCGAGCAGGATCCTAAAGCGCGCGTGGCCTGCGAAACTTACGTTAAAACCGGTATGGTTCTGGTTGGGGGTGAAATCACTACCAGCGCCTGGGTTGATATCGAAGAGATCACCCGTAACACCGTTCGTGAAATCGGCTATGTTCATTCCGATATGGGCTTTGATGCCAACTCTTGCGCCGTTTTAAGCGCGATTGGCAAGCAATCACCTGATATCAACCAAGGCGTTGACCGCACCGATCCGCTGGAACAAGGCGCGGGCGATCAGGGCTTGATGTTTGGCTACGCAACCAACGAAACTGACGTGCTGATGCCTGCGCCAGTGACTTATGCACACCGTTTGGTGCAGCGTCAGGCTGAAGTCCGTAAAAATGGTTCACTGCCGTGGTTGCGTCCAGATGCGAAAAGCCAGGTCACTTTCCAGTACGATGACGGCAAAATCGTCGGTATCGATGCTGTTGTCCTGTCAACTCAGCACGCTGAAGATGTTAGCCAGCAAGATCTGAAAGAAGCGGTAATGGAAGAGATCATCAAACCGGTTCTGCCAGCAGAATGGCTGAATGCTTCAACCAAATATCACATCAACCCAACGGGTCGTTTCGTTATCGGTGGCCCAATGGGCGACTGTGGCCTGACGGGTCGTAAAATCATCGTTGATACCTACGGCGGCATGGCACGTCATGGCGGCGGTGCGTTCTCAGGTAAAGATCCATCAAAAGTTGACCGTTCAGCGGCTTATGCTGCGCGCTATGTGGCTAAAAACATCGTGGCTGCGGGTTTGGCGGATCGTTGTGAAATCCAGGTTTCTTACGCAATTGGCGTCGCTGAACCGACCTCCATCATGGTTGAAACGTTTGGTACCGAGAAAATCTCTACCGAACAGCTGACTTTGCTGGTGCGTGAGTTCTTCGACCTGCGTCCATACGGTTTGATTCAGATGCTGGATCTGCTGCACCCGATCTACAAAGAGACCGCAGCTTATGGTCACTTTGGTCGTGAGCACTTCCCATGGGAAAAAACAGACAAAGCTGCTCAACTGCGCGACGCTGCGGGCCTGTAATTTTTCTCTCGGGTCCCATCCGAAAACCCTGTTGATGAAGCAGGGTTTTTTATTGCCTGTTTTTTGCTAACCGATCGCCCTCTCATCCCTAATGCTACAAAGTTACGAGTCAAAAAAACGGCTTACGCTGCTTTCAAATCTCTTCAGACAGCTTTTTTCGTTATCTCAACTACACTTCTTTCGCCAATCCTGACAACAAAATGTTAACGATTACAATTTGAAACGCTTTAGTTATCTGCAATTTAGGAATTAAACGGCGTAGTTATTGTAATAAAAATGCGTTATTTTCAGCGTCATCTGATTGCCGATAATAAGAGCATTGTCAGAAACTTAAAGAGTGCTATACCTCTCTGGTTACTTGACCTTTCCGGGTTATAAATGCTGAATTTCAGGGTTTCAGCGTGTGTAAGCGATTACACTGATGTGATCGCCCTCACTTTTTTCCGGCAAAAGGTTTTTTAACATTGATAAAAACAACGATGGATAAACTTGGAGGCAACAATGCCTGGCAATACACAAAAAAGCAGAACTTCAAATAAGGCGATGACCTTATTTGTCTGCTTTCTGGCGGCTCTCGCTGGCCTGCTGTTCGGTCTGGATATCGGCGTTATTGCCGGTGCACTGCCGTTTATCGCTAAAGACTTTAACGTTACGGCACACCAACAAGAGTGGATCGTCAGTTCCATGATGTTCGGTGCGGCTGTGGGTGCTATTGGTAGCGGCTGGATGTCTTCGCGTCTGGGCCGTAAGAAAAGCCTGATGGCGGGTGCGATTCTGTTCGTTATCGGTTCTTTGTGGTCGGCAATGTCGCCGAACCCTGAAATGCTGATTTGGGCACGCGTGCTGCTGGGCCTGGCGGTGGGCATCGCTTCTTACACTGCCCCGCTTTATCTTTCCGAAATTGCGCCAGAAAAGATTCGCGGCAGTATGATCTCGCTGTACCAGCTGATGATTACCATTGGTATTCTTGGCGCGTATTTGTCTGATACCGCATTCAGCTTTACCGGCAACTGGCGTTGGATGCTGGGTGTAATCACCATTCCAGCCCTGCTGCTGCTGATCGGCGTTTTCTTCCTGCCAAACAGCCCGCGCTGGCTAGCGGCTAAAGGTAACTTCCGCGATGCGCAGCGTGTACTGGATCGTCTGCGTGACACCAGCGAGCAAGCAAAGCGTGAACTGGATGAAATCCGCGAAAGCCTGAAAATCAAGCAATCTGGCTGGGGTCTGTTTAAAGAAAACAGCAACTTCCGTCGTGCGGTGTTCCTCGGCATTCTGTTACAGGTGATGCAACAGTTCACCGGTATGAACGTCATCATGTATTACGCACCGAAAATCTTTGAGATTGCGGGTTTCTCTAACACCACTGAGCAGATGTGGGGCACAGTGATTGTAGGTCTGGTCAATGTGCTGGCGACCTTCATCGCGATTGGTCTGGTGGATCGTTGGGGCCGTAAGCCAACGCTGATTCTGGGCTTTATGGTGATGGCGGCAGGCATGGGCATTTTGGGTACGATGCTGCATATTGGCATTGATTCTCAGGGCGCGCAGTACTTCGCCATTGGCATGCTGCTGATGTTTATCGTTGGTTTTGCAATGTCTGCCGGTCCGCTGATCTGGGTACTGTGTTCTGAAATTCAACCGCTGAAAGGCCGCGATTTCGGTATCACCGTGTCCACCACCACCAACTGGATTGCGAACATGATTGTGGGCGCTACCTTCCTCACGATGCTGAACACCTTGGGCAACGCGTCGACCTTCTGGGTCTATGCCCTGCTGAACCTGTTCTTCATCCTGCTGACGGTGATGCTGATTCCGGAGACCAAGAACATCTCGCTGGAACACATCGAACGCAACCTGATGAAAGGCAAAAAGCTGCGTGATATTGGTTCTCAGAACTAATTAGCAAGCAACAACGGCGGGAAGTCCCGCCGTTTTCTTTTCCAATATTGAGTTCCCGCCCGCGCCCGCTTATTCTTGGCCCCATGAAAACACCTCGTCTTCCCATCGCGCTACAGCAAGCCGTGATGCGCTCGCTGCGCCACTCGCTTGAGTTGGCTAATCAAAAATTAGCGCGCAGCTATCCCGAACCCAAACTGATTTATCAACAGCGTGGCACCGCAGCTGGCACCGCCTGGCTAGAAAAGTGGGAAATCCGTCTCAATCCCGTTTTGCTGTTAGAGAATCAACAAGCCTTTATTGATGAAGTGGTGCCGCATGAGCTGGCTCATCTGCTGGTGTGGAAACATTTTGGTCGCGTTGCGCCCCATGGCAAAGAGTGGAAATGGATGATGGAAAGCGTGCTTGGCGTGCCTGCCCAGCGTACTCACCGCTTTGAGGTGGAATCGGTGCGCAGTCGCACCTTCAACTACCGCTGTCAGTGCCAGCAGCATCATCTCACTGTGCGTCGTCATAATCGCGTCGTGCGTGGAGAAAGCGAATATCGCTGCGTGAGCTGCGGCAGTCTGTTAAAGCCAGGCGACTATTTGCCATCCTGACCAGGATTCTCATTCCGCGTGATTCCTCATTCTGTTACCCTGCCGCCCTTTTTTGGCTCTACGTAGATTGTTGGAATATGTCTCGCAAAATTATTGTTGCTGTTTCGCTGTTATTTGCCCCGTTTGTTGCCAGCGCCCTAAGCCTGAATAACTATCATCAAAACAACTTCCAGCAGGCCAAAGCCTATGCGGCGCAAATCAATGCTGATGCGCCAGGAACGTTTTACTGTGGCTGTAAAATCAACTGGCAGGGGAAAAAAGGCGTCCCCGATCTCAACAGCTGTGGCTACAAGGTTCGTAAAAATGCGAATCGCGCCAAGCGGATTGAATGGGAACACGTCATGCCAGCGTGGGAGTTTGGTCATCAGCGCCAGTGTTGGCAAAACGGTGGACGCAAGAATTGCAGTAAAGATGCTGAATATCGCCGAATCGAAACCGATCTGCACAACCTGCAACCTGCGGTGGGTGAAGTAAATGGTGATCGCGGGAATCTGGCATACAGCCAATGGAACGGCGGTGAGCAGCCTTATGGACAATGCGGTATGAAAGTCGATTTCAAAAATAAGATTGCCGAGCCGCCAGCGCGCGCGCGGGGGGCTATTGCGCGGACCTATTTCTATATGCGCGATCAATATCATCTGCGCCTTTCTCGTCAGCAAACCCAGCTGTTTACCGTATGGAACAAGCTTTATCCCGTTACGCCATGGGAGTGTGAACGTGACAAACGCATCGCTCGCATACAGGGTAATCACAATCCTTATGTGCAGCAGGCTTGCCAGCGCTAAAATCCCTGCCCTAAACTAGTTGTTTCTTCTATTCCGCCGCGTAATACAGCGCGGCGTTCAGTTCTCAGGAACCTTATGCGCATACCTCGCATTTATCAGGCCGAACCGCTTAGTGTAGGCAGTGAAATTACGCTGGATGAAGACGCATCCAATCATGTAGGCCGCGTGCTGCGCATGACCAGCGGTCAACGCCTTGAACTGTTTGATGGCACTAATCTGACTTTTGCAGCAGAGATCACGCATGTTGATAAAAAGCGTGTAAAAGTAACTGTTTTAGAGAGCCAACCCGATGATCGTGAATCACCGCTGTTTATGCATTTGGGCCAGGTGATGTCACGCGGTGAAAAGATGGAATTCACCATTCAGAAATCGATTGAGCTCGGCGTTAATGTCATCACGCCCTTGTTTTCCGAACGCTGCGGCGTAAAGCTGGATGCTGAAAGGCTGGCGAAGAAGATTCAGCAGTGGCAGAAAATTGCGATTGCGGCTTGCGAGCAGTGTGGTCGCAACCGCGTGCCGGAAATTCGCGAAGCCATGACGCTGGAAGCCTGGTGTGCAGAAGCAGACGAAGGATTGAAACTTAACCTTCATCCACGCGCCAGCCACAGCATCAACACGTTGCCGCAACCGGTTAAGCGAGTACGCTTGTTGATTGGCCCAGAAGGCGGCCTTTCCGCAGAAGAGATCGCAATGACAGCGCAACACGATTTTACTGACATTCTGCTTGGCCCACGGGTGTTACGCACCGAAACAACCGCGCTGACGGCCATTACGGCACTTCAGGTGAGGTTTGGTGACCTGGGTTAAGCGATAATTTCTAAGACGCACGCAGCACACACGGCGTCCTGACTGTTCAGCCCAACGCTGACGCATGGAACGAGACGGTAAATGCCGCCTCATTGAGGAGATAATAATGATTAAGCTTGGCATCGTGATGGACCCCATCTCGTCCATCAACATTAAAAAAGACACCAGCTTCGCCATGTTGCTGGAAGCACAGCGTCGTGGTTATGAAATTCACTACATGGAGATGGGCGATCTCTCGCTGCGTGGCGGCGTCTCCTATGCTCGCACGCGTCTGCTGAGCGTCGACCAAAACTATGACAAGTGGTATGAGTTCGGCAGCGAGCAAGAGATTGAACTCTCTGAGCTGAATGTTGTACTGATGCGTAAAGATCCGCCGTTTGATACGGAATTCATTTACGCGACCTATATTCTGGAGCGCGCAGAAGAGTTGGGTACGCTGATCGTGAACAAGCCGCAAAGCCTGCGTGACTGTAACGAAAAGCTGTATACCGCATGGTTCGCGGAGTTCACGCCAGATACGCTGGTAACTCGCAATAAAGAGAAGCTGCGCGCGTTCTGGCAAGAGCACGGTGACATCATCATGAAGCCGCTGGATGGCATGGGTGGCGCGTCAATTTTCCGTGTGAAAAAAGATGATCCTAACTTTTCAGTGATTGTTGAAGCCCTGACTAACCACGGAAGTTACTTCTGCATGGCACAAAACTTTATCCCGGCGATTAAAGAAGGCGACAAACGCGTTCTGGTCATCGACGGTGAGCCTGTGCCTTATTGCCTGGCGCGCATCCCACAAGGGGGTGAAACCCGCGGTAATCTCGCCGCTGGCGGACGTGGCGAAGCGCGTCCGTTAAGCGAAAGCGATTGGGAGATTGCCCGTCGCGTGGGTCCAACGCTGAAAGCAAAAGGGCTGATTTTTGTAGGCTTGGACATCATCGGTGATAAACTGACTGAAGTGAACGTGACCAGCCCAACATGCGTGCGTGAAATTGAAGCAGCATTCCCGATCTCCATCACCGGCATGTTGATGGATGCTATCGAGAAGCGTCTGGGCTGAGCATGACGTCGGAGCTCTGCTCCGTGATCAACCCAACACCGGCGCGGCAACTGCGCGCCGGTTATTTTTGGTACATCGAGTGAGAATGAATTTACAGCATCATTTTTTGATTGCCATGCCTTCGCTGCAAGACCCTTTCTTTAAACGTTCTGTGGTTTACGTGTGTGAACACAATGAAGAAGGGGCGATGGGACTGATCGTCAACAAGCCCATGGAAAACCTGACGGTGGAAGGCATTCTTAAAAAGCTCAAGATCTCTTCTGAAGATCGCGATCCTGCTATTAAGTTGGACAAACCGGTGTTTACCGGCGGTCCGTTAGCGGAAGATCGCGGCTTTATCCTGCACTCTGCACAACGCATTTTTACCTCCAGTATTCGCATCTCTGATACCACCATTATCACCACCTCGCGTGATGTGCTGGAAGCGATTGGTACACAATCACAGCCAGAAAACGTGTTGGTAGCACTGGGTTACTGTGCCTGGGAAAAAGACCAACTGGAGAACGAACTCATGGAGAATGCCTGGCTGACCACGCCCGCCAATAGCAATATTTTGTTTAAAACGCCCATTTCTGAGCGATGGCGTGAAGCAGCGCGCAGTATTGGCGTTGATATTCACAACATGGCCAGCGACGCCGGACACGCCTGATGTCAAATCAAACACTGTTAGGTTTTGATTTCGGCACCAAGAGCATTGGCGTGGCGATAGGTCAGCAACTCACCGGTAGCGCCCGCCCGCTCGCAGCGCTTAAAGCGCAGGATGGCACGCCAGACTGGCTACAAATCGAAAAGCTGTTGAAAGAGTGGCAGCCCGATTTTGTGGTTGTCGGATTGCCGCTGAATATGGACGGCACCGAGCAAGAGTTAACCGCGCGAGCACGTAAGTTTGCTAATCGGCTGCATGGCCGCTTTGGCGTTCGTGTTGAGCTGCAAGATGAACGTCTGAGTACGGTAGAAGCACGTGCTGGCTTGTTTGAACGCGGCGGTTATCGTGCGCTAAACAAAGGTTCAGTCGATTCGCAATCAGCGGCGATCATTCTGCAAGACTGGTTTGAAACGCACTACTAAGCACGTTATTCATCATCACCTAACTTATCCATGACCCGCACCCCGCGCTTACTAAGCAATGAAGCGCGGCACGTCACGGTGTGTCCTTAATGAGCCCTTCCGCCTTTCGTGCCAGTAAACTCTGCTCAAAGGTCTGCATACCCGCTTGCGCGCCGGTTTGGAGAACACCAGGAATTTGATGCATCTTGCCTTCCCTGATTAAATTCGCCACTGCGGGCGTTGCTATCAGGACTTCAAACAAGCCAATGCGTTGACCTTCGAGTGAGGGCACTAATCGCTGAGCGATCACCGCTTTAAGACTGCCCGCCAGTTGCGAACGCACCAGATTTTTCTCCTCAGCGGAAAAGAGATCGACCAACCGATCAACCGCCTGCGCAGCGCCGCGCGTATGCAACGTTGCCAGCACCAGATGCCCAGTCTCTGCTGCTGTCAGCGCCTGTCGAATCGTGTCGCTGTCGCGCAGTTCGCCCAATAAAATCACATCAGGATCTTCGCGTAATGCCGCTTTAATCCCCTGGTTAAAAGCAGTGCAATGCACACCAATTTCTCGCTGCTGAATCAGTGATTGCTGGCTGTTATGAATAAACTCAATGGGATCTTCTAGCGTGATGATGTGCCGCGCCTGCTGTCTGTTGAGCGCATCGACCATTGCTGCCAGCGTAGTGGATTTGCCGCTGCCGGTCGCGCCAGTGATCAAAATCAGCCCCTCCTCTTTTTCCAACAGCAAGGGCACAATAGCGGGTAAGCGCAAGCTCGCCAGCGTTGGACACTGGTTGGCAATAGTGCGTAATGCCAAAGACAAACCTTGCCGCTGGCGGAAGAGATTGGCACGCAGTCGCTGTCCACCCGGCAAACTCAAGGCGAAATCAAGCTGACCTTCGGCTTCAAGCTGCCGCCGCTGCGGATCGTCCAGCCATTGCTCAATAAACGTATCCATCCACGCCGCGCTGACTTTCGGCCAGTCGGGTATCGCTTCCAACCTGCCCTGCCGTCGCCAGTAAGGCAAATGTCCGTTGCAAAGGTGCAGATCGGCGGCGTTATGCTTTACACTAAGGCCCACCATTTCATCCAGATCCATAATTTCTCCTGACTATGACCTCAATCCAGCACAACCTACAGCAAGTGCGGCAGCGTATCGCTGCCGCTGCCGCGCGTTGCGGCAGAGCGCCAGAAGAAATCACCTTACTTGCAGTAAGCAAAACTAAACCTGCGAGCGCCGTCGAAGAAGCCGCCGCAGCCGGGCAAATTCCCTTTGGGGAAAATTACGTGCAGGAAGGGGTTGAAAAGGTTCAGGCACTGGCCGCACATCCTCATTTGGAATGGCACTTCATCGGTCCGTTGCAGTCCAATAAAAGTCGTTTGGTGGCGGAAAACTTTGCCTGGTGTCATACCGTTGATCGCCAGCGTATTGCGCAGCGCCTGAATGACCAGCGTCCGTTAACGTTGCCGCCGCTTAATGTGTTAATTCAGGTAAATATCAGTGACGAGAACAGCAAATCTGGCATCATGCTGGAGGCCCTTTCCGAGCTGGCGCAGCAAATAGCAGAATTGCCGCAGCTGCGATTGCGTGGATTGATGGCCATTCCCGCACCAGAAAGTGATTACGATCGGCAGTTGGCGGTATGCCAGCAGATGGCCGACGCGTTCCAGCAGTTGAAACAGCATTATGCCGATGTCGACACACTCTCTTTGGGGATGAGTGATGATATGGAAGCCGCTATTGCCGCAGGCAGCACCATGGTGCGCATCGGCACTGCAATCTTTGGCGCGCGAGATTACGCGAGCAAACCACAACAATAATTGAGGAACTTCATGTTAACAATGACGTTTTTAGTCAAAACGCTGATCGATCTCTACGTCATGGTGCTGCTGCTGCGCATCTGGATGCAGTGGTCCCGCTGTGATTTTTACAACCCGCTGGCGCAGTTTGTCGTCAAGATTACTCAGCCTATTATCAAGCCGTTACGCCGTATCATTCCTGCGTTAGGGCCGATTGATACCGCTTCGCTGCTGCTGGCTTTTGTGCTGACTACACTCAAATATCCGATCCTGCTATTGATTCAAGTGGGCGTATTCTCGCTTGATCCTACCAACCTGCTGGTTGGCCTGCTGTCGCTGGTGAAATCTGCCGGTTATCTGGTGTTCTGGGTCATTATCATTCGCTCTCTCATGAGCTGGATTAGCCAAGGCCGCGGCCCTGTCGATCAGGTGCTGATTCAACTGACCGAACCCTTGATGGCGCCCATTCGCCGTATTCTGCCTGCTATGGGCGGCATCGACTTCTCAGCGATGATCGTGATTCTGGTGTTGTATGCCCTGAACTTCCTCGGCATGGACCTGTTCCCAGGTCTCTGGTATTTGCTGTAATCGAATTAACTGGAACTGTTATGCAAAAAGTTGTGCTCGCTACCGGTAATCCCGGCAAAGTACGTGAACTGGCGGACCTGCTGTCCGCCTTTGGCCTGGATATCGTGGCGCAAACCGAGCTTGGCGTGGAATCCGCTGAAGAAACCGGTCTGACCTTTATCGAAAACGCCATTCTCAAAGCGCGTCATGCGGCGCAAATTACTGGTTTACCCGCCATTGCCGATGACTCGGGTTTGGCGGTAGATGCGCTTGGCGGCGCGCCGGGCATCTATTCGGCCCGCTACGCTGGCGAAGAGGCCAGCGATCAGCAGAACCTTGAGAAGCTGCTCGCAGCGATGGAAAATGTTCCCGACGATCAGCGTCAGGCGCAATTCCATTGCGTGCTGGTTTATCTGCGCCATGCTGAAGATCCTACACCGCTGGTGTTTCACGGCAGTTGGGAAGGTGAAATCACGCGTGCTTCAGCGGGTGTCGGTGGCTTCGGGTACGATCCCATTTTCGCCGTTCCGGCTTTAGGTAAAACCGCCGCTGAGCTGAGCAAAGCGGAAAAAGGCGCGGTTTCTCATCGGGGTAAAGCATTGACGCTGTTGCTGGAAGCGATGCGTAATGCCTAATTTGCCGCCACTCAGTCTCTATATCCACATTCCATGGTGCGTACAGAAATGTCCCTACTGTGATTTCAATTCCCATGCGTTGAAAGATGAGATGCCGCACGTTGAGTATGTACAGCATTTACTCAACGATCTGGATAACGATCTGCCGCTGATAAATGGACGAGAAGTCCGTACCATTTTTATCGGTGGCGGCACGCCAAGCTTGTTAAGCAGCAACGCGATGCAGATGCTGATGGACGGCGTACGTGAGCGTCTGACGCTGGCGGCTGGCGCTGAAATCACCATGGAAGCGAATCCAGGCACGGTAGAAGCCGATCGTTTCAGTGCTTACCAGCGCGCCGGTATCAACCGCATTTCCATCGGGGTGCAGAGCTTTAGCCCGCAGAAGCTTCAACGTCTGGGGCGCATTCACGGTCCAGAAGAGGCGAAGCGCGCCGCTCATCTCGCTGAAGGACTGGGACTGCGCAGCTTCAATCTTGATTTAATGCACGGCTTGCCTGACCAAACGCTTGAGGAAGCGCTCGACGATCTGCGTCAGGCAATTGCGCTGAATCCGCCGCATCTGTCGTGGTATCAGTTGACCATCGAGCCAAACACACTGTTTAGTTCGCGTCCGCCGGTACTGCCCGATGACGATGCGCTGTGGGATATCTTCGAGCAGGGAGATCAACTCCTGACCGCAGCCGGTTATCAGCAATATGAAACCTCGGCTTACGCCAAACCGGGTTATCGCTGTGAACACAATCTCAATTATTGGCGTTTTGGTGATTACCTCGGTATCGGGTGCGGTGCACACGGCAAGTTAACCCAACCCGATGGCCGCATTGTGCGCACGGTGAAAACCAAGCATCCACGCGGTTTCATGAAAGGCACTTATCTGGATAAGCAGTACGAGGTTGCCGATGCCGAAAAGCCGTTCGAATTTTTCATGAATCGTTTCCGTTTGCTGGAAGCGGCACCACGCCATGAATTTTCGCTTTATACCGGCTTAGCGGAAGAGGTCATTCGTCCACAGATAGACGCAGCCATTGCGGCAGGCTATGTGATTGAGACTGAAGAGCACTGGCAGATCAGTGAGAAAGGAAAATTGTTTCTGAATTCGCTATTAGAACTGTTTTTAGCCGAAGAATAGCGGCGAAAAGAAATAATGAAGCCTCAGTCCGAACTTTCAGGCTGAGGCTTTTATTTATTTTTTCAGACCGCTAACCAAGCCCTTACGCTGATCCTCTAGCGTAATAACGCGATTACATACTTCATGGCCGAAGTTCTTGAAATCCTGCTCCTGATTACTCCACTCAGCCTGAATTGACTGCTGAAGCCCACCAAGATTTCCCATAATCGCCTGCAACGGATTGCTGCCGTTGACGGCCTGCTTACTGCCCATCTCGTTCAGGCTGTCCTGCATCACGCCGCCTAACGTGGTTTGCACCAGTTGTTCGCCGTCTGCACGTACTTGATCAATCGCCTGATGATGGAAGGTTAAACCATCGGCACGATGTTCAATAATGCGGTTCATCTGCTGCTTCAGCTGACTATTGAGCGTAGTCAGGCGATTACGCACGTTGCTGTTCGCACCCAGTTTCTCAACAATGACGCGATCCAACGCCACGCGGCTCTTTTCAAGTCGTGACGTTGCGCCACTATCGATCCAAGGCAGATCACGGCGTAAACCATTCTGGTAATCAATTGCTTTCTGGCGGCTGGCATTATCCACTGTCACTGGCTGACCATTGAATGTTATGTCACCCTGCGGCGTGATTTCCAGATTGCCGTTAGTCCCCACCACCTGCACGCTCTGCGGCTTAATGACGACATCATCTTGAGGTTTCACGCTGCACTCATAGGCAGCCTGAGCCTGTGTTGCCGCCAGCAGCAGCGCAGCAAGAACCGTTTTACGAACCATAAACTCTCCCGATCTCACTGAAACTATAACGACAGGTCTGCCGTGCGTCGCAGCGAATTGGATGCCGACCAGCGCAGCGCATTCGGCGCGTACATAAATACGTGAGAATGCGAGCCCTGCACGATGCTCAAGTCGCCAGTAAGCCAGGCAGATATAGAACTTAGTCCCACCAGATATCGAAGAGTTCAGTCACTTGCACATCGTGCAGGTTGCGATCCTGTAACCATTTGCGCACCAGTTCACGGTGCTCATCGGTGCATTTACCGTCTTTCTGCAGGCAAACCAGCCCTTCCCACGCCAGATAACCACTGCCGTCAAACGCCAGGCCATTTGGATCAATCGCTTCATTAATAAACTGATTCAGCGTTTCATCGATTTCAGTTTCAGACGTGCCTTCGGCAAAGCGCCAAGCAACAGAAAAACCGAGTTCCTGAAATTCATCGATATGCATTTTTTTACGTAAACGGCGGCTGCGTTGTGTGGCCATTATTTCACCCTCTCAAACATTAAATCCCATACGCCATGGCCTAAACGCTGCCCGCGTTGCTCAAATTTAGTCAATGGACGCGTCTCAGGACGCGGCACGTAATCCTGACTTTCGGACTGATTCTTATAACCGTCGATGCTGTTCATGATTTCCAGCATATGAACCGCGTAGGCTTCCCAGTCAGTCGCCATGTGGAACACGCCGCCCAGCTTCAGCTTACGCATAACCAGCTCGGCAAACGGCACTTGTACAATGCGACGCTTGTTGTGGCGCGCTTTGTGCCATGGATCGGGGAAAAAAAGTTGCACCATACGCAGCGAATTATCTGGGATCATTTTCTCCAGCACTTCCACCGCGTCATGGCACATCACGCGCAGATTCTCTACGCCCGCCTCTTTTGCTGCACCCAGACATGCGCCTACGCCCGGCGCATGAACTTCTATACCCAGGAAGTTCTGATGTGGTGTGTTTTGCGCCATAGTCACCAGAGAAGCGCCCATGCCAAAACCAATTTCCAGGGTAATCGGTGCTTCACGACCAAAGAGTTGCAGCAGATCGATGGGCTCCGGCTGGTATTCCACGCCCATCTCCGGCCAGTAATTATCGAGCGCCATCTGCTGGCCTTTGGTCAGGCGGCCCTGGCGGCGTACAAAACTGCGAATGCGGCGCAATGGGCGTCCATTCTCATCAAATTCTGGGGTGATGACGTCATTAATCATGTCGAAGCCTGCTGGTTAGCCTGTTCTGGGAAACGGGCATTATGCAAAGTTCATAAGCAGAAGCAAGCCTTTGCCATCTTCCGGTTTACACTCAGATGCGCATGTGCTGGAATTCCTGCCTGAGTGTAGAGTAACCACGGAAAATTTCCTTCTTATGATGCAAGCGCCGCAGTTCGCGCAACAGGTGCTGGATTGGTATCAGCGCTTTGGCCGCAAAACCCTGCCGTGGCAGCTGGAGAAAACACCTTATAAGGTGTGGCTGTCCGAAGTGATGTTACAGCAAACCCAGGTTGCTACTGTTATTCCCTATTTCGAACGCTTTATGGCACGTTTTCCTACGGTCAGCGATTTAGCCGCTGCGCCGTTAGATGAAGTGCTGCATCTGTGGACCGGTTTAGGCTACTACGCGCGTGCGCGCAACCTGCACAAAGCGGCGAAACAGATTGTTGATGTGCACAAAGGCGTATTTCCACGCAATTTTGATGATGTCGCGGCGCTGCCTGGCGTAGGCCGTTCAACGGCAGGCGCGGTGTTGTCGTTGTCGCTTGGACAACATTTCCCCATCCTCGATGGCAACGTGAAGCGCGTGCTGGCACGGTGCTACGCGGTGGCGGGATGGCCGGGCAAAAAAGAGGTCGAAAAGCGCTTATGGCAGATCAGCGAAACCGTTACGCCTGCTGAAGGCGTCAGTGAGTTCAATCAGGCGATGATGGATCTCGGCGCCATCGTTTGCACCCGCTCAAAACCGAAATGCGAAATTTGTCCGCTTAACAGTGGTTGTATGGCTTATGCCGACAGCAGCTGGTCGAGCTATCCCGGTAAAAAGCCGAAACAAACCCTGCCAGAGCGCAGCGGCTGGTTCCTGATGATCCAGCATGGCGATGACGTCTGGCTAGAGCAGCGTCCGCCAGTGGGATTATGGGGCGGCCTGTTTTGCTTCCCGCAATTCACCACCGAAGAGGCGCTGATTGACTGGTTAATCGCGCGGGGTATTCACGCAAAACCGCAGCAGCTGACCGCGTTTCGCCATACCTTTAGCCACTTCCATTTGGACATCGTGCCAATGTGGCTGGCATGGCCTTCTGTCGGGTCGGCGATGGATGAAGCGGACGGTCTCTGGTATAACTTAGCGCAGCCACCGGCAGTGGGATTAGCCGCACCTGTCGAGCGACTTTTGCACGAGTTGCGCCATCCCCAGCAACTGGCTTTGCACAGTTGTGAGATCAATGAGGAAGAATAATGAGCCGCACTATTTTTTGTACCTTTTTACAACGCGACGCTGAAGGCCAAGACTTTCAGCTCTACCCTGGCGATCTGGGTAAACGCATTTACAACGAGATTTCCAAAGAAGCCTGGCAGAAATGGATGGCCAAGCAGACCATGCTAATCAACGAGAAAAAGCTCAGCATGATGAACCCAGAAGACCGCAAAGTGCTGGAAAAGGAGATGGTTAATTTCCTGTTTGAAGGCAAAGACGTGCACATTGAAGGCTACACGCCGCCAGAAGCGTAAACATTTTTGGCCTCCTCGTTGAGGCCGTTATCCAGGTCAGGCATATATTTCCAATGAATAAAAGATTGATAGCCCTGCTGGTGATTGCACCACTTTTGGCTTCCTGCTCCGGAAAAAAACAGCAGTCTCACGAAGAATGGGTTAAAGACACCAACGGGTTTGACATTTTGATGGGGCAATTCGCCCATAACATCGAAAACATTTGGGGTATTAATGAGGTTCTGATCGCCGGACCGAAAGATTACGTCAAGTACAGCGACAACTATTACACCCGCAGTCACATCAACTTTGAAAGCGGTAGCATCACGATTGAAACCATCGCAGGCACCGATCCCATGGCCAGTTTGCGCCAGGCGATCGTTACCACGCTGTTGATTGGTGAAGATCCTGGCAACGTTGACCTCTATTCAGATGCCAACGATATCGTGATCAGCAAAGAGCCGCTGCTGTATGGTCAGGTGCTGGATAACACGGGACAGGCCATTCGCTGGCAAGGTCGCGCTGAAAACTTTGCTGACTATTTGATCCAAAATAAGCTGAAGCGCCGCACTTCGGGCCTGCATGTGATTTACTCGATTACCATTCCGATGGTGCCGAACCACCTCGACAAACGTGCGCATAAATATTTGCCGATGGTGCGCAAATCTGCTGAAGAGTATGGCGTGGATGCCTCACTGATTTTAGCGATCATGCAAACTGAATCGAGTTTCAACCCCTATGCGGTTAGCCACTCTGATGCGCTGGGTTTGATGCAGGTTGTGCAGCATACCGCCGGCGTTGATGTGTTCCGCATGAAGGGCAAATGGGGCAAACCGAGCCGCAGCTATTTGCTTGATCCCGAGAACAACATTGATGCGGGAACGGCTTATATCTCGATTCTGCAGAAGAGTTATTTAGGCGGAATTCAGGATCCGTTGTCACGTCGCTATGCGGTTATTACCGCCTATAACGGCGGTGCAGGCAGCGTATTACGGGTCTTTTCCAGTGATAAGGATCGTGCGTTCAATATCATCAATGGTATGTCGCCGAACGAGGTTTATCAGACGCTGACCAAGCAGCATCCCAGCTCTGAATCGCGTCGTTATCTGACCAAGGTGAGCACTGCGCAACGCAGCTACCGGCAGTTTTAATCACTCTCGGGCTCGAGCCCGAGAGACAACAGACGTTTCGTTCGTCAGGCCGTGGGAAAAATGAAACTGCCTAATTGCCGGGCGAACGAAACGAGCTCACCCGGTTACGGCAATAACAAAAGGCTGGCGGGCCACAACCCGCCGCAGCCCAGGCTCGTCCTAGCGGCCAGCCACCATCATATTTGCGACTAAGTATTTGTTTCCAGTACTATCTTCTTCAGTGTAAACCCCCTGCAATTCAGGTGAGAAGCCTGGCAACAAATTCACGCCCTCTTCCAGAGCCAGGAAATAACGCTGTACCGCTCCGCCCCAAACTTCACCCGGCACAACACACAGCACGCCCGGCGGATACGGCAACGCACCTTCAGCAGCAATTCGCCCTTCGGCTTTGGCAATCGGCACCAGTTCAACGTCACCGCGAATGTACGCCTGATGCGCATCCTGCGGATTCACTTTCACCGCTGGCAGACCCTCCTCACGGAACATCATGCGCTGCAAACCTTTCACATCATGACTGACATAGAGATCATGCATCTCCTGACACAAGCGGCGTAGCGTGTATCCAGCATAACGTTTAGCATTCTTGCGATAGATAGTTGGTAGCACTTCAGCCAGTGGCGCATCCTCTTTCACATGCTGCTCGAATTGTGCCAGCATCGTCACCAAATGCGCCATTTTCTCTGGGCTTTCCGCAGGCGTCAGCAGGAACAGAATTGAGTTAAGATCGCACTTTTCTGGCACGATACCATTCTCGCGCAGGTAGTTAGCCAGAATGGTTGCGGGTATGCCGAACGCTGCATATTCGCCGCTCGCTGCATCAATACCTGGCGTGGTCAGCAGTAATTTGCAGGGATCAACACGGTATTGATCGCGATCGTAACCGGCAAAACCGTGCCATTTCGCGCCAGGTTCGAAGCTAAAATAGTGCAGATCGCGAGCGATCTCTTCTGTAGGTGCATCTTGCCAGGCTTTACCTTTTACGGTTTCCGGTACGAACGGCAGAATCATTTCACAGCGCTCAAAGATCGCTTTACGCGCCTCAATACCGATCATCACGCACTCATCCCACATGCGACGACCTGCATCGCCCTGATGCATTCTGGCATTGATATCCAGTGCGGCGAACAGCGGATAAAATGGGCTGGTCGAGGCGTGCAGCATGAACGCGTTGTTCAGGCGTTTGTGCGGACAAAAACGCTTTTGCCCACGAATATGGTTATCTTTTTTGTGAATCTGCGAGGTCTGCGAAAAGCCCGCCAGCTGCTTATGCACTGACTGCGTGACAAAAATGCCGGGATCGTTTTCGTTCAATTCCAGCGTCAGCGGTGAACACCCTTCCATTAGCGGAATAAACTGTTCGTAGCCCAGCCACGCTGAATCAAACAGGATGTAGTCGCAGAGATGGCCGATGCGATCCACCACCTGACGCGCGTTATAAACCGTACCGTCGTAAGTACCGAGCTGAATAATGGCAAGTCTAAACGGACGTGCATCGCTGGCACGCTGCGGGGCAACTTTCTGGATTTGCTGACGCAGATAATCCTCATCAAAACAGTGCGCATCAATGCCGCCGATAAAGCCAAACGGATTGCGGGCTGCCTCCAGATAAACCGGTGTAGCACCCGCCTGAATCAGCGCACCATGATGATTAGATTTGTGATTATTACGATCAAACAGCACCAAATCACCCCGCGTCAGCAGCGCGTTGGTCACCACTTTGTTGGCACTTGACGTGCCGTTCAGTACGAAATAGGTTTTATCCGCGTTAAAGACTTTGGCCGCATACTTCTGCGCGTCTTTCGCTGAGCCTTCATGAATCAGCAGGTCGCCCAGTTTTACATCGGCGTTGCACATGTCTGAACGAAATACGTTTTCGCCATAGAAATCATAAAACTGCCGTCCTGCCGGATGCTTTTTAAAGAACGCCCCGCCCTGATGTCCCGGACAGGCAAAAGTACTGTTTTGCATGTCGACATATTTGGTCAGGGTTTCAAAAAATGGCGGCAGCAGCTCAGATTCATAGGCCTGCGCAGCGGCTTCCAGCGCAGCCCACTCTTCGGGCTCGCCGTTTAATTCGCCAGTGACGCCAGGCAAATGCAGCACTTCTTCTTCAAAGGCATTGGTCACGAAGACCGGCAAATTGAAACCGGTGTGGCGTAACAGTGCCAGCACGCCACTGCGCGTATCAGCCAAAGAGACGACGACAGCCGCCACGTCGGTAAAATCAGTGTTGTCCAGCGTTACCACGTCGCGCGCGGTGTTGAGAGTCAAGTTAGGCGCCACAGCGGCGCTGGCAGCAATTTTTAGTGGTGTCATAGCACAAATCCCTAGCGTCAAGGATGAGTGGGTGCCAAAGGCACAGCAATGGGGATGATTCCCCGGCGAATAACGTCAGACGGATTAAACCGATAGACATCAGTAAAGTCAGATGAGCTCTGCCCTTACGCATGTCCAACAGCGTGCGTCAGGCTGGCCTCACCGCATGGTGAGCGAGGAGTGTGTCACTGAAATGATCGAGGGAAACAGCGCGCGCTTTCGCAGTAGCGAACGGGAACAAGTGCAAATGCGCATTGTACCGGCCATGGCGGCGTCCTCTGTAAAGATGGAAATGGGTGTCAAAAATTGGCGGTCATGATGTCACTTTTTTTAAACAGCGACAACCCGCCAGCGATAATTAATCAGTCAAAATGATAAACACACAAGTCGTTGATAAATAATATTTTATTAAAATAACCAGAGAGTAAAACGCTTAAATATCTGCACCTTATGCAAATTTATGCAGCCGCGCATAAGGTGCAGTTACGTGCTACAACCAGTGTTGCGCCCGAATCCGTTCACCGTCACTAAAGCGTGATAAGCGGAAAGGATGAGGATCTACCGAGGGCGTGCTGCCTAATACGAGATCAGCCATGAGCTGCCCAGCGCCTGGCGCAATACCAAAGCCGTGACCAGAAAATCCGGTAGCGACGTAAAGTCCTTTCACTTCATCTACCGCAGAGATCACGGGGATCGCATCAGGCAGAGTATCGATCAAACCGCCCCAACTTTGTGCTACCGGCAAATTGGCCAGCGGCGGCAACACCTTGCCGAGAGCCTCCCGCATCCGCTGAACAATAGCTGGATCGATTTGCGGCTCCAGCACGCGAACCGCCTCATACACCGATCGCTTATCTTCCACGCCAGGCCGCCAGTTAACTAATTCATCGACAAAGCGTTTGCCTAAACGCAGCTTCAGCGCCTGGCGCTCAACCCAGTACGCCGGCATAAACAGTGGGCTGAAACGCAGCGAATCGGTCGTGATATCAGCGGTATTGGTGGCAGAACTGGCAACGGTTAACCCCCCGTCCAGCCGTTTGCGTAACGCTACGCTACCAAAACTGGCGCAAACGCCTGGATCGAAATCCACTGGCCGGGTGCGCAACACGGTAGATAAAACCTTAAGCTGCGGAAGCGTGACATCCAGCCCTTGCAGCAGCAATCGCGTCCAGGCACCACCCGCCGTGACCACTTGCTGACAGCGTATCGCACCATGTTCGGTGATCACCGCATTGACGCGTCCATTGGTGCGTTCAATGGTGCGTACTGCACAATGTTGTTGCAGATTCAGGCCATGCTCCATTGCTTTCAACACCATCGCCGGTGCCGCTTTTTGCGGTTCTGCGCGACCATCCAGCGCGGTAAACAATCCGCCAATGAACTCGCCTTGTAACTGCGGCAGATGCTCGCGTAATTGTGACGAAGAGAGTAATTCACTGTGAATATCGTGCTGTTTAGCTTCGGCAATCCAGCGTTGATGGCGCGCATATTGCGCTTCGGTACGCGTCCCATAAACGATGCCGTTACGGCGAAAGCCAGTTTCACGCCCCAGCGTGGCGTTCATGTTTTCCCATAACTGCATACTGAGATTGATCAGCGGCAATTCACGCAGATCACGGCCTGTGCGACGACACCAACCCCAGTTACGACTTGATTGTTCTGCCGCTACGGTGCCTTTTTCCAGCAGCACCACACGAGTGCCGCGCTGAACCAGCGACAGCGCCGTAGCAACGCCAATGATCCCACCTCCGACGATGACGACATCGGTTTCCGTTGGAAAGTTATCTGATGAAGCCACCGCATCAACGCCTGGACCCATGATTGACCTCGTCAGTTAGTAGCTATCTTCTACCGTCCAGTTAACGGGAATTTCGGCGATGCTGGTGGTGCTCGGCAGCTCAAGCACAGTACGCACCAGATGCGCGATATCTTCCGGCTGCGTCATTTTTTCGGCTGAGATTTCAGTGAGTGCTGTTCCCATATCGGTGGCGACAAAACCAGGACAAATCGCCGTGCAGCGGATGCTATCGACATCGCCAATTTTGCGTAATCCGTGGGCCAGCGCTAAGGCGGCAAATTTACTCATTGAGTAGAGGCTGGAGCGCTCTGCTTTAACGCGTTTGCCCGACAGCGACACCAACATCACGATGCGTCCGGCGCCGCTGGCTTGCAGATGCGGCCAGACCAGGCGACTCAAGCGCATAGGCGATTTAACGTTGACGTCAAAAGTACGGTCAAACTCATCATCACTGGCTTCAAGGATTGAAACGGGCAACATCATACCGGCGTTGTGAACCACGGCATCGATGCGGCCAAATTTCTCGATAGTCGCGCTGACCCAGGCTTTTTCGCTGTCGGGATTAAAGGCGTCAAAAGCGCAGATCAGCTGACTTTCTGCGTCGGTAATCGGTACATCGTTTGGCGAGCGGCACCCCAAACTCACCGCCCAGCCGTTGGCCAGTAAGTTAGCGGCAATCGCTGCCCCAATACCGCGGCTGGCACCGCTGATGAGTGCGACTTTCTTGCCAGAAATAGACATGTTTTAGCTCCTGATGTTTGTTATGAGGAAGACGCTGCCTTGGGCTCGCTCTGAACGTGCATATGGCAGCATCGCCTTCCCCCGCTTCACGGGAAAAGGCCGGGATGGGGAAAAGCCAGCACAATCCTCTGAGAAAGATCATGCAAAATCCTCGCCTACATCGACGCACGTAACCGCGTATCGAGTGGACTTAGCAGCGGCTCAATTTCTGCCACTTCCTGTTTAAGCAGCGCTACATAGCGCTGACAAACGTCATCATTAAGCCGTGGGGACAAAAAAGTCAGGCCGAGCGAACCGACTACGCCCGCCCCTGCCACGCGGATTGGCACTGCGATACCGGCAATACCCGGTATCAGTTCGCCTGTATCCAACGCGTAACCCTGTTCTGCTGTCTCCGCAATCCAACGCGCTAAACGTGGCGGTGTCAGCATTGGCCAGCTCTCGAGCCGCGCCTGATTTCGCTGCAACATCTCCTGCTGCTGTTCAGTGTCGAGAAACGATAAAATCGCCAGGCTTCCCGGCCCTAATCCCAGCGGCACCGAACCGCCCACCGAGCCGGTCAGCGTTTGCATTTGATATTCACTGTCGTAGCGATCAATACAGACCGAATCATCACGATCGCGTGCCATTAACATGGCCGTTTCGCCGGTCTGCTTGCGCAATCGCTCCAGCGCTGGCTGAAACTGACGGCGCAATCCCGGGCCACGCGCAGCCTTCGCCCCGAAAATGAGTAATTTGGTGCCCAGCCGATAACACTTGTCGCCCTGAATTTTGTGCAGCAACTGATGCTCTACCAGCGAATTCAAAATGCGATGGCAAGTCACTTTATTCAGTCCCGATAATTCGCATAACGATTTCAGCGTTAAGCCTTCACTGCCCGCATCTGCGACAAAATCGAGCAGCGTGACTGCCCGATCAAGTAACTGCACGCCATTTTTTCCTGCGCTATCGCTCATCCTATCCGCCCCAATAAGTTCCATAATGTGAAACTTTTAATTATAAGATTTCAATATATGGTTTTTTGTTGACTAAATATCTATCAGATTTCATATTCGATTGACAAGTGAGTCGCACTTTTTGCCCATCTGCGAACCCTAAATTGTCTTTAAGACGACAGTGACGCAGTGCAAAAACAACGCGTATCCCTATAAAAAACATCATAAAACCTGCAAACCATCACTACCGAAGGATAAGAAAATGACAAAACATCGTATGCGTTTTCTGGCCACGTCACTGTTGCTGCTGGCTGCTCCCGCCATTACCTATGCCTACACGCTTTCTGATATCAAAAGTCGGGGTGTGCTTACCGTCGGCGTGAAAAATGATTATCCCCCTTACGGCTACATGGATAACGACGGCAAAACCGTGGGCTTTGAAATCAGCCTGGCGCGCTATATCGCCAACGAATTGTTGGGTTCACCGGACAAAGTCAAATTGGTGCCGGTCAACGCGTCGAACCGCATCCAGTTTTTAAACGCGGGTCAGATCGACATGATCATGGCCACGCTGGGCGTGACGCCTGAGCGTGCCAAAGAGATCGACTTCAGTGAAGAGTATGTCTCCGCCGCGGGCCCTTCTATCCTGGCGCGTAAAACTGCGAAATTCACCCAGTGGGAACAGCTGAAAGGCCAGAAAATCTGCGGCATTCAAGGCTCTTACTTCAATAAAACCGTGACCCAGAAGTATGGTCTGCAACTGGTGAACTTTACCGCACTGCCAGAAGCCTATCGTGCATTGCAGGACAACCGTTGCATTGCGATGGTGTTTGACGACATGACGCTGCAAAACAAAACCCATGAGGCGGGCTGGACTGATTACAAAATTGCCGTAAAGCCCTATGAGTTCACCCCAATGGCGGGTGGCGTGCGCAAAAATGACACCGCTTTCCTGGCCGCAGTGAACAAAGCGATCGTGAAAGCCGAAGGCGAAAACAAGCTCATCGAATGGGAAAAAGCGTTCGACATGCCGAAATCGCCGTACCTTGAAAAACGTGCAGAAGCGGCTCGCACAGCGGCGAACTAAGGCCTGACTATGTTTGGACTCGACTATTCCTGGCTGCTGGATCCGGTGTATCAGCAGTGGCTATTTCAGGGGGTGATACAAACGCTGGAGCTGGCAGCGCTTTGCTCACTGCTGGCGATCCTCATTGGTCTGGCAGGCACGCTGGCGCTGACGTTAAAGCTGCCGTGGCTGGATGCCGCCATTGAGCTGTTTGTTGAGCTGTTCCGCAATACGCCGCCGCTGCTGCAAATGCTGTTCTTTTATTTCACGCTGACGCAGATCGGTTTTACGCAGGAGGATCCGCTAACCGGCTTGCAGGTGCCGCTGGTCAGCGCCTTTATGTCAGCTGCCCTTTCACTCAGCCTGTTTGGTGGCGCGTTGTGCATAGAAGCCTTTCGATCAGGATTCGATGCTATTCCTAAAGCCACACTGGAAGCGGCGCGTTCACTCGGCTACTCGCGCTGGGGCCTGTTTCGTCATGTACAGGTTCCCATTGCATCACGCATCTGCCTGCCGCCGCTGACCAATGTGTTAACCAATCTGTTTAAAACCACCTCGCAAGCGTCGGTGATTACCGTACCGGAACTGATGTACGCCGCCGGACAGATTTATAACGACACCTTCCGCACGCTGGAAGTGATGCTGTTGGTACTGGTGATTTACGTGGTGCTGGTGAGTGCGCTGGTGTGGCTGATTGGCTGGGTTGAACGTCGCCTCGCCTACCCAGGATATGGAGGCTAAACATGGACATGCTTTACCAAAAACGCAAAACCCAGACCAAGCAGGCCTTTTTCATCCTGACGCTGCTGGGTTTGCTGTTTAGCATCTTCAACGATCCCGGCGGCGAATGGCATCAGGTTTGGCAGAAACTGCCGCTGCTGCTGACCGGATCGATGCAGGGCTGGCCGCTGAGCGGCGGCTTCGTGCTTAACATCTTTATCAGCATCGTCAGCATGGCGTTCGCCACCGTGCTCGGTCTGTTTCTTGGGCTGGCGATGATGGCGAAACGGCGCTGGTTAAGCCTGCCCGCGCGTGCGGTGATGAACTTTCTGCGTAACGCGCCGTGGTTGGTGCTGCTGTTTTCAATGCTTTATCTGCTGCCTTATCGCGTGGAATTGCTGGGTATTCACTTCACTTTTTCGCCGCTGTTCAAAGCCATTATTGGCTTGAGTTTGCCTACTGCCGCTAACTTCGCCGAAGTGATCCGTGGTGCGGTGAACTCGGTGCACAGCGGACAATGGGAGTCTGCACGCTCGTTTGGTTATAGCCAGTGGCAGATTTATCGCATCGTGATTTTACCGCAGGCGCTGCGCCGCATCATTCCCGGATGGATGAACCTGTATGCGCTGCTGGCCATTTCCACTGCGCTGGCTACCGTCACTGGCGTGCAAGAGGTCGTTACGCTGCTGCGCACCACGCTGGCAACCGAAAGCGAAAGCACGCTGGTTTATTTCTACGTCACCGTGCTGCTGATGTTCTTCTGCTATTGCTACCCGATCGCCCTGCTGGCGCGTCGACTGGAAAACAACACCAAAGGGGATGCCCTATGATCGATCGCGTTTCGTCCCTGATTGAACTGGACACCATTTATAAATCTTTCGGCAAAACCGAGGTGTTGAAAGGCATTTCGCTGGAGGTCGCCAAAGGCGAAGCGGTCTGCATTATCGGGCCTTCCGGCTCGGGTAAATCCACCATTCTGCGCTGCATAAATGGTTTGCTGCCGATTGATGAAGGCTTTGTGCGCGTGGGTGAACATCGCGTTCATGAGATCAACAGCGAAAAAGCGATGCGCCCGCTGCGTCATCAAGTGGCGATGGTGTTTCAGCAGTACAACCTTTTTCCGCATCGCACGGTACTCGACAACGTGATGATGGCACCGATGCAAGTATTGAAACATGAGCGTGAAGCGGTGCGCGAGCGCGCGATTCGTCTGCTTGAAAAAGTGCGGCTAAGCGGTAAAGAGAGCCGCTATCCCGGTGAGCTTTCAGGCGGACAGCAACAACGCGTCGCGATTGCGCGTGCGCTGGCGATGCAGCCGGAAATCATTCTGTTCGATGAAGTGACAGCCGCACTCGATCCAGAAACCGTGAAAGAGGTGCTGAATACTATTCGCGAACTGGTGGATGAAGGGCTGACCTGCCTGCTGGTGACGCACGAAATGCGTTTCGCCCGCGAAGTCTCGCATCGGGTTTGCTTTACCGATGCCGGCAAAATTGTGGAGATGGCGCCACCGGCGCAGCTCTTTGACGATCCGCAGGATGCACGCACCCGCGAGTTCCTCGGTCAGGTGTTGTAACAGTGAAGAGAGAGATCATGTCCGATCAGGCCATTTTTACTGAAGATTTCAAAACCACGCCCTATTGGTGGGACGCTGCGCCACCGGAAACCTGTCTGGATGCGCTGCCTGCCCGCGCAGACGTCGTTATAGTTGGCTCCGGCTTCGCCGGTTTAAATGCAGCCGTTGAGCTGGCGCGTCACGGAAAAAACGTGGTGCTGCTGGAGGCTAATGAACTCGGCAGCGGCGGCAGCACGCGCACCGGCGGCATGATCAGCAGCGGGCAAAAATTGGTGGTTGGCGGCGCGATAAAAGGCATTCCACCCGACCTGTTTCAGCACATGATTGCCGACTCCATCGCGTCGTTCGCGTTTATTCAGACGTTAGTGCGCAGTGAGCAGCTGGATGCTGACCTGTTTATCGGCGGACGCTACTTCGGCGCGCATACGCAGAAGCAGCTTGCCAGCCTGTATGAAATGGGCGATATCCTGCACCGCGTGACGGGCGTGACGGTACACAAAGTGGATCAGGAAAATCAGGCGGCGATCATCGGCTCACGCTTTTATCACGGCGGCATTCTGGTGGATGAATATGGCGGCGTGCATCCTGGCAAGTACAATCGGGCGCTGCGGGCGCTGGCGCGTCAGCACGGCGCGCAGCTGTTTTCACATGCGCGAGTAAAAAGTGTGAAAACAGAAGGCGGCGGCAAAGTGGTGTATACCGAACGCGGCACCGTTCAGGCCGAATCGGTGATTTTCCTGACCAACGGCTATACCGAAAAGGACGCCACGCCAAATCTGGCGAAACGCATTGTGCCGGTGAAGAGTTATCAAATTGCTACTGAGCCTTTGCCGCGAGAGTTACTGGAAAGATTGATTCCCAGCGGCAGAATGATCACCGACAGTCGCCGCGATCTCATTTATACGCGCCCTTCCCCGGACGGCACGCGCCTGCTGTTTGGGTCGCGCCCCGGCATAATGGATTGCGATGAGAAAACGGCGGCGATTCGCATTCGCCAACGCATGCTGGCGATCTGGCCGGAACTCGCACCCTATCGTATCAGCCACGCGTGGAGCGGGTTTGTAGGAATGACGCGTGATAAAACGGCTTACGCCGGTGAAATGGACAATGCGCGCTTCGCCGTGGGTTGTAACGGCAATGGCGTGGCGCTGATGAGCTGGCTGGGCTTTCGCGCCGCACAGAAACTGCTTGGCACCGAACCGCGGCCCTTATCGTTTGAACGCAGCAACTTCCGGCCTATTCCACTTTATAACGGTAAGCCATGGTTTGTTCCGCTGGTCAGCGGATGGTATCGACTGCGCGATGCGATTGATAAGGTACGAGATTAGGTTAGTTGGCGAGTTTGGGTGAGTGCGGGCTGTGAGGTGAGTTGGTGCTGGCTGTCCCCCACCTCGGTCCTCCCCCACACGTGGGGGAGGAAGATGCTGCTATATGTTAGTAAGGAAGCGGCTTGTGGCGGTGCCTCCTTACCCACATGTGGGGGAGGAAGATGCTGCTATATGTTAGTAAGGAAGCGGCTTGTGGCAGCGTCTCCTTACCCACACGTGGAGGAGGAAGATGCTGCTATATGTTAGTGAGGAAGCGGCATGTGGCAGCGTCTCCTTCCCCCGTCAAAACGGGGGAAGGTTGGGATGGGGGACAGACGACGCCTCACGTTAAAGGCGCGACGCTGAGATTAACGACGCCAATCCCTACCGAAATCCGCCATGGAAGCGTAAACTCGATGATCTCTTTCCAAACCTGCCGGAGGCTGCATGTTTAAGGCACTGGTCATTGAAAATGACGAACAAGGTTACCGTTCACTGCTGAAAGATCTCCCCGAATCACAACTGCCCGATCAAGACGTCACACTCGACGTTAGCTACTCCACTCTGAACTACAAAGACGCCTTAGCTATCTGCAATAAAGGCCCTATCGTGCGTCAATTCCCGATGGTACCCGGCATCGATTTTGTTGGTCGTGTAACCTCAAGCCGCCATCCCGACTGGCAACACGATGACGTTGCGTTACTCACCGGTTGGGGCGTTGGAGAAAAATATTGGGGCGGGCTGGCGCAAAAAGCCAGCGTATCCGGCGACTGGTTAGTGCCGCTGCCGAGCACGCTAAGCCCTTTGCAAACCATGGCGATCGGCACCGCAGGTTTTACCGCAATGCTGTGCGTGCTGGCGCTGGAGAAACAGGGCGTTAAACCCGATCATGGCCCGGTATTGGTGACAGGTGCCAGCGGCGGCGTGGGCAGCTTCAGCGTCAACTTGCTGGCTCGACTCGGTTTTAACGTCATCGCGTCCAGCGGTCGCGCCAGCGACGAAGAGTATTTGATCACTACACTCGGCGCATCGTCAGTTATCGATCGCGCTGAACTGGCAGAGCCCGGCAAACCGCTGGCTAAAGAGCGCTGGGCGGCGGCGATTGATAGCGTCGGCAGCCATACCTTAAGCAATGTGCTAGCCGCAACTCAGCGCGACGGCGTGGTCGCCGCTTGCGGCATGGCGCAAGGTCTGGATCTGCCCACCAGCGTGGCGCCGTTTATCTTGCGCGGCGTCACCTTAGCGGGCGTTGACAGCGTAATGTGCCCTAAAGCGCTGCGCCAGCAGGCGTGGCAACGCCTTGGCGAAATCCTCGACACCACGCAGCTCAGCAAATTTACCCACGTCATTCCGTTGAGTGAAGCGCGACAAGGCGCGCACGATCTGCTGGAAGGTAAAGTGCGCGGTCGGTTGATTGTCGATTGCCGCTGAGGCTTTGCGGTTGCCCACATATTGCTGTTAACCCTTCACAGCAATAATGGTTTCGTAAAAATGCGCCTGAATGTGGCGCATTTTTCTGGCTTCAGCGGGAAGGTTGAAGGCGTTTGATTAAACCGTTGATAGCAAACAGCGCGCCCTGCTCCATCACCTCTTTTGGTTCGCCGTCAAATTGCTGACATTCCGCGTAGATGTCGCCGTTCGCCAGTTTCCAACCGACCCAAATGGTGCCTGCGGGCGTGCCATCTTCGCCGCCGTCAGGTCCTGCATAGCCGCTGATGGCCAAACTAACGGGCTCTTTGGACCGATCGCACGCCCCCTGCGCCATCTCGCGTACGGTGTGTTCACTCACCGCGGTGTATTGTTCAAGCACCCTTTCGCTCACACCCAGCAAACGCACTTTTGCGCTCTCGCTATAGGTGACAAAACCGCTGGTATAAAAGTTGCCGCTGTTCTCAACCGCCGCCAGCGTCATGCTGATGAGACCGGCAGTACAAGATTCTGCGGTGGCAAGATGCAGACCAGAAGATAATAAAATTTTACCTAACTTTTCAGCAGCCTCGTTTAGCGTATTCGCCATCGTTTTCTCCCTGTTTATTGACTGTTTAGAGAAAAGTATGGCTGAAAAAAAACAGTTGGCAGCTAAGACAAGGTAATGTTTTATAAGCGAAACGGCCTAAACCCGCAGCTGAATATGTGGTCGTCCACTTTCAGCATGTGGCGTTACCTGCAATTCAGCCTGATACCAGCGCATCAGGGTTGCTTCCGTCATCACCTGCTGCGGTGTGCCCTGCGCCACTAATTTGCCCTGATGCAGCAGCAAAATACGATCGGCCCACAGCGAAGCCAGATTGAGATCGTGCAGCACGGCGCAGACGCTAAAGTCACTTTTGCGCGTGAGTTTATGCAGCAAGCGCAGCGTCTGCTGCTGCCAGAACAGATCCAAGGCCGAAGTCGGCTCATCGAGAAAAAGCCAGCCTCGCGGCGCGCCATCCTGCCACAGCTGCGCCAGCACGCGCGCCAACTGCACGCGCTGCTGCTCCCCGCCGGAAAGCTGACGATAATCGCGCTGCGCCAGCGCATCACACCCGGTCAACATCATCACCTCTGCAACAATCGCAGCCGACTGCGTTGATGGCCAGGGCGCGCGACCCATTGCCACCACTGACGCCGCCGATTGCGAAAAGGTCATGGTGTTTTGCTGACGCATTACCGCGCGTCGTCGTGCCAGCTGCTCACGCGGCCACTGATCTAACGGGCGATCGTCAAGGCGGCATTCCCCACGATCCGGGGGCAGGAAACCGGTTAACAGGCGTAACAACGTTGATTTCCCCGCGCCATTGGGGCCGATCAGCGCCACCATTTCACCGGCGTTAAGCGTGACATCCAGATTATCGATCAACATCCGTGAGCCGCGCGCAAAATGCAGTCCACTAGCCTGAAGCTGCTTCATCATTCCATTCCTCGCTGCTGGCGCAGGATCAACCAGAGAAACCAGGGGCCACCAATCAGGCTGGTCAGTAATCCCACCGGCATTTCAGCGGGGATCACCACCGTGCGCGCCAGCGTATCCGCCAGCAGCAACAGAATACCGCCTGCCAGCGCCGAGCCCGGCAACATCCAGCGGTGATCGTTGCCCAGGCAAAAACGCATCACATGTGGCACCACTAAGCCAACAAAACCGATAATCCCGCTGACCGATACGGCGGTGCCAACCAGTAACGCGCTGAGCACCAGCAGTTGGCGCTGGGTGCGTTTGACATCAATACCCATGTAATGCGCATCTTCTTCACCCAGTTGCAGCAAGTTGAGGCGACGCGCACGCGTCTGCAGCAGCAGCAGCGCTGGCACAATCAACAGCGCACAAACCAACAACGAAGGCCACTGCGCCTGACTTAAACTTCCCATGCCCCATAGCGAAAGCTGACGCAGTTGCTGATCGTTGCTCAGCCATGAAAGCACGCCGACCGCTGCACCACACAAGGCATTAATGGCAATGCCGACCAGCAGCAACCGCGACAAATTGCCGCGCGCCAGACGACTAAAGCTGAAGATCAGCAGCGTCACCAACAGGCTGCCAAGAAACGCAGCGACTGTCGGGAGCCACATCGCTAACATTGCTGGCAGCGCCAGCGGGATGACGATGGCTAGCGCCACCGCTAAACCCGCGCCGCTGCTGATGCCAAGCAATCCGGGATCGGCCAACGGATTGCGAAACAGCCCTTGCATCACTGCACCCGATACCGCCAGCGCCATACCCAACAGCACCGCCAGCAACACGCGCGGCAAACGAATGTTCAGCCAGATTTGCCAGCTGATATCGTTGAGCGGCGCTTGCCACAGCGTACGCAGCGACAGCGACATGGCACCGAGATTCGCCGCAATCACCATCGCCACCAACATGCTGATCAGCATCAAGAGCAGCCAGCGCAGATTAATCATGCCGGATGGCTTCTGCCGCACGGCGCAATTTGACAATAGCCTGCGGCGTATCCAGACCAAAACCCAGCAGCGCCATGGTATCGATCACCAGCAGGTTGTGGTGCTGCCCGGCGGGCGTTAGTGCCAGCCCCGGCAGCTGCCACAGTTTCTCTTCGTTGCCGAACGCTTTCAGGCCGTCATCCCCAATCACCACTAAATCGGGCGCAGCAGCGACCACGCCTTCCTGTGACAGCGCCTGATAATGCGGTACTGAAGCCATGGCGTTCACCAAGCCTGCACTGCGAATGGCACTATCTGCAGCAGTTTGATTACCCGCCGCCAGTGATTTCATGCCGCTGTTCGCCATGATAAACAACACTTTGACCGGTAATGTCTGTTGCGGAAGTTGCGCCAGCTGCTTCTCAACCTGCGCTTCCAGGGTTTGTGCCTGAGCTTCACGATTCAGCGCTTTGCCAATGGCAGCAATCTTTTTCGGAATAGCTTGCACGCTGTTTTCGCCGGTTATCTCCACCACTTTCACACCCGCTTGCTCCACTTGCTGCAACACCAGCGAAGGCTTAGCCAGCTCACTGCTTAACACCAACGTCGGTTTCAGCGCCAGAATGCCCTCGGCGTTGAGCTGGCGCATATAGCCGATGTTGGGCAATCTATTCGCCTGCGCCGGTTGCTGGCTGGTGCTGTCGCGGGCGATCAGATTTTGCTGAGCATCCAGCGCATAAACGATTTGTGTGACGTCACCGCCAATCGACACCACCCGCTCCGTCGCAAACGAGGGAAGCGCCACCAGCACCATCAATAACAGCGATTTCATGCGGCGTCTCCTGCCGCACGCAGCGAGTTGACTTGCTCACGCCAGCGCGCCTGCTCCGGCGTGCCTTCGCTGCGCTGACCATACAGCTGCGCAATTTGCGTGCCGTCGGCGGCGAACAGTTCCAGACTTGTGACAAAACCATCGCCGCTGGGTTTGCGTGTTACCCAGCTTTCGCTAATGTGGTTTTCCATCAGGTGCAGCGTAAATTGTGGATTGAAGATGTTGATCCAGTTTTCCATTGGCATCAGTTTTTCTACAACGCCGGTAAAGATCTGAGTACAGCCGCGATTGCCGACAAAAATCATGATTTCATTGGCATCCTGCAACGTCAGATTCAGCACTTTCGCCAGCGCATC
Source organism: Pantoea sp. T14 (assembly GCF_036663535.1). NCBI lineage: Bacteria > Pseudomonadati > Pseudomonadota > Gammaproteobacteria > Enterobacterales > Erwiniaceae > Pantoea > Pantoea sp. T14. The sequence continues at coordinate 23,214 of NZ_JAWUEB010000002.1, read as the reverse complement.
ATTGCTGACTTGCCAGGCGAGATCGTCACCCGCAGCGCGGAATGCCTGCTGGCGCGAGACGTTGTGACGCTTCAACAGGCCAAAGAATTGATGCACGTCAGTCATCGCGCGCCATTCGTTGTCGATAGCTGCTGCATCAACGTTGCGATTGCGTTCCGCAACCGTAAACGGCTGAACACTAATCGGTGCGCTATTTTCTTGAGCAAAATTCGCGATCAATGCCTGCCACGCGGCTTTGTCGCTGTTGTCAGTCATATAGACTTTCAACACGGCATCGCCGTGGCGATCAAAGATCTGAATGCTTTGGCGTTCGCCATGCGCAGTTTGCTCACGCAATGCGAACGCGCTCTGCCACTGCGACGGAAACAGGCGCAAATCCAACGCGCGTGGATTAAGAACCAAACCACCGTGACCGCCTAAATGCAGATTTTTATATTCTCCGAGATGCTCATGTACCGCATATTCATTGCGGGTGATGCTTTTGGTTTCACCGACCGCTTCCAGCGCAGCCAGCAGCGCCGGGAAATCACTTTTTATCGCCTGCGCGTCGTGCCCGATACGCGCTTCGCAGAGCTGTGCTTCGCTGATGCCCATCAGCGCTGCCAGATCGCGGGCATACTTCTTCGGCTGTTCACCCTTCAGGGCTAAATAGTGTTGGTAAGTCTGGTTCATTGCGCGTTGTTCCCATGAATGTGCCCTGCTTTATCGCAGGGCTAAATTATTATCAGAAGTCGACGTTAACACCCAGTTGGAAGGTGCGGCCTGGCATCACCGCCAGCGATTGATCGTTGCGATCCTGTTGTGAATCACTGGTCAACTCACGGCTGCTGAGGTAATCCCAATATTTACGATCGGTGAGGTTATAGAGGCCGCCGCTCAACTTAACGTTTTTAGTGACGTTCCAGTACGCGGTCATATCCACCATGCCATAACCCGGCACACGCATATAATCAGTGCTGGAATCCGTTATGGCGTTACCCGTATTGGTGAAGCTTTCCCGGTTCGTCGCTGTCGCTTTCTTGCCTTTCACGAAAGTAGCGGTGACTGCCGCACCATAACCGCGATCAACGTCATCCCACGCCAGGCCAACGATGGCTTTCATCGGCGCTACGCTCTCCAGATCGACATAACGGTCGCCAAGGTAGCTCGACTTCGCTGCGCCTTGGGTGTAACCGAAGGCCAGATTGGCGCTCAGACCATCGACCTGCTGGAACCAGGTGCCGAAGTTAATTTTGCTACTGATTTCTGCACCGTAAATGTATGCCTTATCGCGGTTCTCAGCTTCATAAGTGGTGTAGATGTTGCTCGGTACATTAACGAATTTATCGGGATTGCCTGAACGGGTGTAACGGGTAAAGGCAATGAAGTTTTTATAGTCGTTATAGAAGGCAGCCGCGTTAATGCTGACGCCTTCGGTCAACAGACCTTTCACGCCCCATTCGTAGTTATTGCTGGTTTCGGTTTTAAGATCGGGATTACCTATCAACGCATATTGCGCTGTGCCGGCATAGCTGGAACCCAGGTTCCACGAACCATACAGCTGGGTGTCATTCGGGAACTGCGCGCCACGGCTATATTGCAGATAGGTCATTAGCGTTGGTGTCAGATCATATTGGAAAGCAATTGACGGCAGAACCTGTGTATCGGTGTTCGCAGATCCGTACAGCGCTGACACGTCTGAGGAGTCGAGCGCGCTGCTGTTGGTGGTCAAGGTGGAGACATCTCGCGGCTTGGTGTTCTGGTACATCACACGTACGCCCGGAATCACCGCGAAATTATGACTGTCGAAGTCAACGTTGATCTTATCCTGTACGTAACCGCCCACCGTGTAGCTACGGCTGTTGGCCTGCGGCTGCATGATCACACTATAAACACTTGGCGTAGGCGATTGGCGGAACGGACGTTCGGTGTCAATCAGGCGTGCGTTAAGGCCGCCGCTCAGTTCATGACGACCTATACTCTTCGCCAGCCGCGTGTCAAAGCCATAAGTATCGCTGTTGTAATCGGAGTAAACCGTTTGATAGGCGCTGGCGCTCGACGGCATGTAGGTGTTGTCATGCGCTTCAGTTTTCTGCCAGTAAACGCGCGTGATCAGGCTGTCGATAACATTGTTATACGGCGTGTATTCATCACTCAGGCTCGCGCCGAAACGGCGCGTGTCACTTTGCTGCTGCGCAGTGCCCCAAACGGTATTACCGGATGTATCCCAACTGTCGTAATGCGAATGATTGGTTTTGTGGTAGTAATCCAGCGTCGCGCTGAGTTTGTGCTCATCATTGGGTTGCCAGATGCCGGAAGTCATAAAGGCATCGGAGTGCCAGTTCGCTGGGTAAGCGTCAAGCTCGCCGCTGTTGTTTTCGGTTTCCTGCCCGTCGCGACGGCTGTAAACGAAAATACCGCGCAGCTCGTCATCGCCCGCCGCAGCGGTAATGCCGTTGTGCCAGCTACGGTTCGAAGAGTCATAATCGCTTTGGTAACCGAAGTAGGTTTCCTTACCCGGACGCAGGTAATCATCCGCTGTTTTGTTGCGGAAAGAGACATTGCCGCCGATTGAGGTGTTGGGTTGATCGACCGCCGTTGCGCCCTTTTCAATGTCGATGCGGCCAAACATGTAGGGATCAATGTAATCACGACCGATGCCAAAGCTGTCAAGGCCGGCGCGTCCAACATAGCTGCGTCCGGTGGCTTGCGGCAGCGGAATGCCATCTACGTCCAGACCTACACGGTTACTTTCCAGCCCACGAATGTTGTAACCCGTATAACCCGCGCGGTCGAAACCACTTTTTCCAGCAGACGAACCGCCGCTGGAGCCGGTTGCGCTGATCAGCGGTTCGTAACGCATGATAGAACCAAAGTCGTTTGCGCCACGCTGACGCAGCTCTGCCGCAGAGAGCGAGGTTTTGCTGCCCGCCCGTTTTTCGTCTTGGGGTGCGTTAACGGTCATTACCGGTTCGCTGCTGCTGCTTTTGCTGGCTGAAAGTGCAAGAACCGAAGGATCCGAGCTGGCGGCGTAGCCGCAGGCTGTATGAATTGCAGAGGCGATCAGCGCCGTTTTAAACAGCCGCTGTGGCGTAATTCCCTGAAAAAGTAGTGACATGAGCGCGAAAGTCCTGATTAATTGTTAGTATTCGCTCACACGCTTGCAGACAGTATCAAAAGATGGCTTCGCACAATAAAGCCATAAAAAAATTGAACTTATTTTTAGGTATGAATTATTTGCCGAGAATCTAATGCAAGTGGTAATCATTATCAATAGCATTTACATTAAGAGGGTTCTTACAGCGCACATTTTGTTAATCTGCACTTCTAAGTGAATAATCAACATCTTATTGAGGTAATCCCCATGACGCCGAAACCGACCATCGAAATACATTACTGCACGCAATGTAACTGGCTAATGCGTTCAGCATGGATGGCGCAAGAGCTGCTGCACACGTTTGCCGACGATCTCGCGTCGGTGACGCTGAAACCAGGCACTGGCGGGATATTTGAAATTAAGGTCGATACTTTTTTGTTGTGGGAGCGCAAGCGCGATGGTGGCTTCCCCGATGCTTCAATGCTGAAACAGCGGGTGCGCGATTACTGTTTTCCAGAGCGCTCGCTGGGGCACGTTGACAGGAAAAAGCCTGACGCCAACGCATAACATTGAGGTGAATGAGAAGATTTACTTAGTGCAGCGCTAAAAACAGAGAGATCACAACCAGACGTGTTAATCAGCTGGTTGTGATTTTTTTTGCCGCTTCGTTGAGGGTTGAAATGATGCTCTGCAACGTCTCTTCTGAAATATCTTCCTGCGAAAGACGACTATTTAACGCCGCTTTCATCTGATGGATCGCCTGATCAACATCAGGAATAGAACGATTATTCACCAAAATCGCCAGCGACGTTAAGCGTTCAATCAGACTAGCGATATGCTCGCGGTTCTCTTCCAGCAATGCACGTCCGGCCGCCTTTAACGCATAAGCTTTACGTGATGCCTGCGCATCAACCACGCGAATGGCGTCCATCTCTTCCAGCAGCGTCAGATTCGGATAAATAATGCCGGGACTGGGGGAATATTCGCCTTTGGACAGTTCCTCAACTGATTTAATCAGTTCGTAGCCGTGCGCGGCATTCTGCCCAAGAAAGTGCAGCATCAACAGGCGAATATCACTGGCATCCAGCATTTTTTCCCGACGTTTACGACGCCCGCCACAGCTTCCTGAACGCGGTGCGCTGTCGCGATGACATGAGAATGCTGAGTCCTGTTTCATTGCCTGCCTGGAGATGGGGAAAAGGAGGTTGATAGTAGTCTGCCGCCTGGCAAAATTCAACACAGGCGGCGGGGAGCGCTACTTCTGGTGCCAATAGGCAACGGCACGTACGTAAGCGGGATCGATACCGCGATCTACAGTGAAATAGTCGCTGAGCGTTTTGACGAAATTGCCTTCACCGGTCAGCCAGATGAAAGACTCATCCTGCGGAATAGCGATGTTGTCCAGCGCGGCGATCAGCGTGCCCAGGTTTTCACTTTGCATGGTGCCGTTACCGAGCCAGCTGACATTCACCTCGGCCAGATCCGGCAGATAACCGCGCCCGGTTTGCTCGTCGGTGTAAGCGAAAAGATGCAGCGCTTCAGCCTGCAGATCTTTTTTACGACGCTTAAAAGCCGGTAAACCGGTTTCGTCACAGACATAAAGCTGGAAAGCGTAATCCGTTGGAACCACCAGCGAACCACGCGGGCCGCCCATGATTAGCGTGTCGCCAATGTTTGCTCGCGTTGCCCAATCGCTGGCGACACCGCTTTCATGAATATAAAAATCGATGGTGAGGGAAGATTCACCATCAAACTCCAGCGGCGTATAATCACGCGCCGGAGGACGCACGCCCTCTTTCCATACGATGCCTTCATCAGTCATCTGCGGCAGCGCTAACTCGCCGCTACCCGCTTCAGGGAAAAAGATTTTGATGTGATCATCAAAACCGGGCGAGTTAAAGCCAGCCAGATCGCTACCCTTAAAAACGATGCGCCAGAAATGATTGGCGACCTTGGTTTTACTCGTCACGGTGATGTGGCGAAAACGTAATTCGTTGCGCACGCGCTGTGGCGCACGGCCTGGAATCTCTTTCTTGTTATCTCGCAAAAGTCAGCTCCTGTCACGATGCAGATTGTCAGCACCACAGCGCATTACACCGCTAGCCACCGCAACCCATTTTCTGGTTATGAAATCAAAATCATTCTCATCTAACGCCAGTAAGATAGCTATGATATATCTTAACCACAATGACGAAAAATGCGATCGGCACGCCTAAAACATATTTTATGAATTGGGAGAAGCGCAATAAAAGGTGTGAAGTGACGCAGGAAGAGGCGGCTTAAAGAGAGGAGGAGAAGCGCGTCGAAGTACAGAAAAAAAGTACAGAAAAGCGGGTCAGAAAGCCTGATTTACGGCTCGCTAATAACAGATGAACGCGTAACAGGACTCAGGTAAAAGCCGTTCATGCGTATGTGCCTGAAGCGAAGCTTAAAGCACATATCACGTTTGTACGCGCGCGTTTTCTGTCAGATTAAAACGTATCGGCAAAACCTGCTGTAGCGGGATTACCCTGACTGTGTTGCGGCAACTGACCATCACCCAGAATTTCATGCTGAGTACCCTGCGAATGCGGGTGCAGCCCAGCAGGCGGATTAAAAGGTTCAGCCATCTGCGCCATAGCAAGAGCTGGGATGGCAGAAAGCGCCGTAACAAGGAACAACATTGAGAGTCGCATAGTTGAGGTCTTTATCATTTTTAGCCGGAAGCGGCCTGAATTGCAGATGAATATTCCAGCCCTGAAGGATGGTTGCCCGATGAATGCACAACGTCAGGGTTTCAAGAGAGAATTTTACGCCAGAATCGGCGATTTTTTTATAAAATCGTGCGGTTAGTCACAGATTACCGCACGAATTATGCATTTAGTCTTTTGTTACCGGAATGGCGAACACGCCGATCAGCCAATCTGGCTTGGAGGCTTTAAGATCTAAACGCAGCAAATCTTTACCCGGACGGCGCGCCACACCCAGTGCTGGCAGGTGCAGGTAATAAATATCGGAGATAAAACGCGTGAGCTGTTCCGGTGTACCACTCCAGCGGATCATCGCATACAGGCCGCGATTCGCCGTCCAGTTCACGACTTGCGAACTCAGCTTTTCAGCATGCTGACTTTCCAGGGCTTGAAACAGACTGATATGTTGCTGTTCAGCGGAAGAATTGCCCGGGCTGTATTGAAAACCGAGCCAACCGCGTTCGACATATTGCCCAGCGAAACGGACAAAATGCCGCGCCTGCTCGGCAACACGCTGCTCGCTGTCGTGAATATAATCGCCAAACTTACATTCCCATTCCACCACTTCACCACACAATTGCAGATCGTCTTCACGCATCACCAATTCAGCCTGCTCAATGGGTGAACGCACCGGTATGCGACCGTGGAAATGCTTCACCGGCAGATCGGGAATACGGCGAAATGCACCTGGCGTGACGGAGAAATGGTTCTTGAATACGCGAGTGAAATTCTGCTGATTATCAAAACCAAAGCGCACCGCAATGTCGATCAGCGGCATCCGGGTTAAACGCAGCGCCATTGCAGACAGGGTTAAACGGCGCTTGCGCGTATAAGCCGCCAGCGTTTGTCCGGTCATCTCTTTGAACATGCGCTGCATGTGCCATTTAGAGTAACCAGATTTCAGGGTAATCAGATCGATGTTGAGATCGTCGGTCAGATTCGCCTCTATCCAGTCCACCAAATCGTTGATGTACTGTTTCTTAAGGGTCAGGCTGAGCATGGTGGTTTACGTCGAAGTGAGTTGTACTGCGAGATTCGTCACAAAAGAATAACAAAAACGTATAAAGAATGTAAGGAAGGGTAAAGAAACCGTAGGCTTCTCAAGCATAAATCGCATTAATTGCTTAGGGTACTAATTAAAAAAGGCTGGCAGAGCCAGCCTTTACAGCAGAGTTCGTTTAATGACTTCGCATACCTGCCGCTGTCATCATCATACGAAACAGTGATGCCACCACACCAAGTGCCAGCACGCTTGCGCCGTAGATGATCACCAGCCACATTATACGTTTCCACCATGGGGCTTTCGTCTCATTGTGGGTTTTCGTGCTGCTGACCTCGGTTTGCATATCAATGGTATCCTTCGTCTGCTTTGATTTTCCCGCGGAACACGTAGTAGCTCCAGAAGGTGTAACCCAGGATCATTGGAATGATCAGCAGGCTACCCACCAGCATAAATGCCTGGCTTTGCGGCGGTGATGCTGCCGCCCAGATGGAGACCGACGGCGGAATAATGTTTGGCCAGATGCTGATGCCTAAACCGGAGAAGCCCAGGAAAACCAGCGCCAGTGTTAACAGGAACGGCGAATAGTGCGCTTCACGCTTGATAGCCCGCATGATGCCCCATGAACAAAGCAGCACCAGTACTGGAACGGGCAGGAACCAGAACAGATTCGGACGGCTGAACCAGCGATGCGCGATATCGGCATGCGAGAATGGCGTCCACAAGCTGATAATGCCCACAATCACTAACAGCGTAATCACCAGCGGTGTCGCCAGTGCTGACATCTTACGATGCAGCTCGTTCTCGGTTTTCATGATCAACCACGTGCAGCCCAGCAGCGCATACGCCACCACTAAGCCCACACCACAGAACAGCGGGAATGGCGCGAACCAATCCATTGCTGAACCGGCGAAAGCGCGGCCTTCAACCGGAATGCCGTTCAGCATCGCACCGACTGCTACGCCCTGACTAAAGGTGGCTAACAGCGAACCGGCGATAAAAGATTTATCCCAGAATGCGCGGTGCTCTTCAGTTGCCTTGAAGCGGAATTCAAACGCCACGCCCCGGAAAATCAGGCCAATCAACATGGCAGTCAATGGAATCGACAACGCATCGGCAATCACCGAATACGCCAGCGGAAACGCGCCATACAGGCCCGCGCCGCCCAACACTAGCCAGGTTTCGTTACCATCCCAAACCGGTGCAACGGTGTTCACCATCATGTCACGCTCAACCGGATCTTTGTTGAACGGGAACAGAATGCCGATACCGAGATCGAAGCCATCCATCACGATGTACATCAGCGTGGCGAAGACGATAATCGTGAACCAGATAATAGAGAAATCGATCATCTTAGTGGTCTCCTTCCTTATGCGTTGCTGCAGACAGCGGACGCGCAGGGGTTTTCTTCTGACCCGGACCACCGTGTTCAACCACGTGACCTTCGCCAGTAATCGGACCCTGTTTAATCAGACGCATCATGTAGTGATAGCCGACACCAAATACCGAGCAGTAGACCACGATGAACGCCAGCAGGCTGATACTCATATGCAGGTCGCCATGCGCGGAGACCGCATCAATGGTGCGCTGCACGCCGTAAACTACCCAAGGTTGACGACCAATTTCTGTGGTGAACCAACCGGCTAAAATAGCCAACAGACCACTCGGCCCCATGAACAGGGCGAACCACAGGAAGGGACGCGACTCATACAAGCGACCTTTAAAACGCAACCACAGGCTGACCACACCAAGCGTAATCATCAGCAGCCCCATCGCGACCATCACGCGGAACGACCAGAAAATCACGGTGGAGTTCGGACGATCCTCTTTCGGGAAAGTCTTCAGCGCCGGAACCTGCTTGTCCAGGCTGTGCGTCAGGATCAGGCTGCCAAGATAAGGCACTTCCAGCGCATATTTGGTGCGCTCTTCTTCCATATCCGGGATGCCAAACAGGATCAGCGGCGTGGCTTCGCCTGGCGGGTTTTCCCAATGGCCTTCAATGGCAGCGATTTTTGCCGGTTGATGCTCCAGCGTATTCAAGCCGTGCGCGTCACCGATCATCGCCTGAATTGGCGACACAATCAGCGCCATCCACAGCGCCATCGAGAACATTTTACGAATGGCTGGATTATCATTTCCTTTCAGCAAATGCCACGCAGCCGAAGAGCCAACAAAGAAGGCGCTGGCAAGGAATGCCGCTGTAGACATGTGCAACAATCGATACGGGAACGATGGGTTAAAGACAATCTTGAACCAGTCTTGCGGGATCACAATACCGTTTTCGATGATGTAACCCTGCGGCGTGTGCATCCAGCTATTAGACGCCAATATCCAGAAAGTGGAGATAATGGTGCCGAGTGCAACCATGCAGGTGGCAAAGAAGTGCAGGCCCGGACCCACGCGGTTCCAACCAAACAGCATCACTCCAAGGAAGCCCGCTTCAAGGAAGAATGCGGTTAATACTTCATAGGTCAGTAACGGACCGGTGATACTGCCCGCGAACTGCGAGAAGCCGCTCCAGTTAGTCCCGAACTGATACGCCATCACCAAACCGGATACCACGCCCATACCGAAGTTCACGGCAAAGACTTTGGACCAGAAATGATAGAGATCGCGATAAGTTTGATTACGGGATTTCAGCCACATACCTTCGAGCACTGCCAGAAAACTGGCCAGGCCGATGGTGATGGCGGGAAAGATAATATGGAAGGAAACAGTAAATGCGAACTGTATCCTGGCCAGATGAAAGGCATCTAATCCAAACATTGCTTACCTCTTTGCCACATAGAACACCATATATTTACTTATAATTAACAAGTTAAGCACAATGTAAATATTTCACATTGCGCTTAATTAAATTTCCGCCGCGAAATGTAGAACACTTCGCCTAAGAGAAACAGAAACAATCGGGAGAGCAAAAACTATAACAGTCTTTTTTGATTTTGGTCATTGTTTTTCGCGGCAATTATCTATTTAAAAACAAGGCGCAAAAGTTAATTCAAACACCTTTATGTGACATAAATGTTATATCAAATAGCAGCAAAAACGCTGCTTTCGCAAAGAAAAGCTTAGGAATAAAAATCATGACAACATCCTGTTTTTACGGTTTATTCTGGTATAAACCTTGTCAAAAACAGGGGCTTAATCGTAGAGCTTGTTATGCAAAAATCCTATTTTTTAATGCGTTAGACAGATTTCCACTTCAACCAGCGCCTTAGCCTTTTTTTAGGTGCTTAAGGTTAATTTGCCACGATTATAAAGGGGTGCGGAATGAGCCAATTCATACGCTTTCAGCAAACGGCTAATGTTAATAAATTGAGTTTATTTCCTTTACTAAATTAACAGATTAGTTTGTAAAGAAGCTTATTGGCGCGTAGCAGATAAATCCACCTGGAAATAGCCAATAAAAAAATTTGCGTGAGCGATCACGTTATTTTCACCTACCGTTACGTTAATTACATTTAACCCGATGAGTCATCCCGGTTGCCTCAGCTGACAAGCTGTGCTTTGTTAAAGCGGCATCGCCTCCTGTTAATCTGGGTTAAGGAATTGTTATGACACGTCTAACAGCACAAGATTTCCCTCAGGAATTACTCGAACTCTACGATTACTACGCACACGGCAGAATCAGTAAACGCGAATTCATTTCTATGGCAGGCAAGCTGGCGATTGGCGGCATGACTGGCGCTACGCTGCTCGGCATGATGAGTCCTAACTATGCGCTGGCCAGTCAGGTTGAATTCACCGATCCCGACATCAAACCGGAATACATTCACTACCCTTCGCCGCAAGGTCATGGCGAGGTGCGCGGCTATCTCGTGAAACCGGCCAATGCCAAAGGCAAAGTGCCTGCGGTGGTTGTGGTGCATGAGAATCGGGGATTGAATCCCTATATAGAAGACGTGGCGCGCCGTGTGGCGAAAGCGGGCTATATTGCGCTGGCACCGGATGGATTGAGTTCGCTAGGCGGCTATCCAGGCAATGACGATGAAGGCCGAGAAATGCAGGCCAAAGTGGATCCCACCAAATTGATGAACGATTTTTTCGCCGCGATCGATTTTCTCATGCACCATCAGGAAGCGACCGGGAAAGTCGGCATCACCGGATTTTGCTACGGCGGCGGTGTGTCAAATGCGGCAGCGGTGGCCTTCCCGGATTTAGCTTGCGCCGTACCGTTTTATGGTCGTCAGCCCAAGGCTGAAGATGTGCCACGGATCAAAGCGCCGCTGCTGCTGCATTACGCTGAGCTGGATAAGAATATCAATGCTGGCTGGCCTGCGTATGAAGCCGCTTTAAAGCAGAATGACAAAGTCTATGAAGCGTATATTTATCCCGGCGTGAATCACGGTTTCCATAATGATTCAACGCCACGCTATGACAAAGCCGCAGCGGAGTTAGCCTGGAGCCGAACGCTGGCGTGGTTTGAAAAGTATCTGCACTAAATCTCATGCTTGATTTCACGCATGCGCGCTGTGGAAGCAGCGCGCATTTATCGATTCTCACCACTGCCCTGCTCTTCACATTGCATCCGCTTATCGGTCAATTAATTCTCGCGCTGCGCCAGAATGCGACTGAGATTCTCCTCCAGCCAATCGGCAAGTCCGGTGACTTGCGCTTCGACTTCACGCCCCAGCGGCGTAAGGCGATATTCCACGTGCGGCGGCACCACTTCGTAAGCAATACGCTCAACAAAGCCATCCTCTTCCATATGACGCAGCGTCTGCGACAACATGCGTTCACTGACGCCACCCACGGTGCGCCGCAGTTCGCTAAACCGCAGCGTTTCCTTTTTCAGTGCCAGCAAAATCAGCACGCTCCAGCGACTGGTAATGCGCTTTAACACCTCACGGGAAGGGCAATTTACGTTTAACAGCGCACCACGGTTAAATTTTTCACTTAGTTTTTCAGACATTTAATCTGTTCTCTTGATACTAACAATTATGTAAGTACTTACTAAAAGTTAGCTTATCTCGTAGGCTGTTTTTCACCAACAGCAAAATTAAAGGGAATACCAAAATGATTGCAATAACAGGCGCGACTGGCCAATTAGGCCGTTTAGTGATTGAAGCATTAGTGAAGAAGATTCCTGCCGGGCAGCTGATTGCCGCCGTACGCTCACCGGAAAAAGCCGCTGACCTCGCCAGGCAAGGTGTGCAGGTGCGCGCAGCCGATTACAATAAGCCAGAGACGCTGGTTGCCGCGTTTGCGGGCGTTGAAAAACTGCTGCTCATCTCTGGCAGCGAAGTCGGCCAGCGTGAAGCTCAGCATAGAGCGGTGATCGATGCGGCCAAAACCGCAGGCGTAAAATTCATTGCCTACACCAGCCTGCTGCATGCCGATAAATCGCCCCTGGGATTAGGTATTGAGCACCGCGCTACCGAAGCCTTATTACAGGCTTCAGGCGTGCCGTTCGCGCTGCTGCGTAACGGTTGGTACAGCGAGAATTACGCCGCAAGTATTGCTCCGGCGCTGGCACACCATGCGTTTATCGGCGCAGCAGATAGAGGCCGCATCGCGTCGGCATCACGTCAGGATTATGCCGAGGCCGCCGCAGAAGTCATGCTACGCGACGATCAGGCCGGTAAGGTTTATGAACTGGCTGGCGATGATCATTATACGCTGGCACAGTTCACCGCAGAGATTGCGGCACAAATCGGCGAGAAAGTGGATTACATCAATCTGCCACAAGCGGAGTTTGCTGACGCACTCAAAAACGCAGGCTTGCCAGAAGGGTTGGCTGATATGCTGGCGGATTCTGACGCTGGCGCAGCGCAAGGCGGTTTGTTCGATGATTCTCATACGCTGAGTAAACTGATTGGTCGCGCAACCACCCCTTATCAAGATGTGATTCGGGCAGCGATGAAAAAATGAGTCAGTGCGATGTTCCCTTTCGTGGGAACATCGTGCTTAATAGCGTTATTCCTCTTCAGCTTTCCCCATGCTGAACAATTGGCCTCATTACACACTGATAAATGACATGGCCTAAGCACTTAATTTATTGCATTCGTCGCTTCGTATGCCACGTTATGCACCCTTTTTTAGGCTGTAAAACTTGTCTAAATGTTAATAAATACCCATTTTTGTCAGACTAAACTGATTTCTTTAGTTACCTAAGAGATTCATCTGAAATGCGTTTTTTGTGAACCACCGCATATTTAGTTGATATGGCTATAATTTATGCAAAAAAACCGATTAATAGACAATTTTTATTACGTTCATAGGCAATCTGCATTGTTGTTTGGCAGGTTGAGAGGTCTATAATTTTCTCTTTATGCAAACCGGACTGCTCTGGAGGCCGCTATTAATACTAATCGCCAGCAACTCAATGCATTCGAAGAAGTTCGTGCAGGTGCGGACGTTGAGTATCTATACGATCCCCATGAACTGAAATTGGACGGCATGCAAGATTCTGAACCAGAGCCCGAGCTGATCGAAGGCTTACCGGCTCCAGACGCGCTGACGCCAGCAGATCGCTACCTTGAACTGTTTGAAAATGTTCAAATGTCGCGCATTTTTGAAGATAGCAAAACCTTTCCTGACTGTTCGCCAAAGTATGATCCGCTCGACGTGCTGATGCGCTATCGCCGTCAAAAACGCAGCAGCGACTTTGACCTGTCGCGTTTCGTGGCCGATCACTTCTATTTGCCAGGCGTTAACGAGAGCTTTTATGTCTCGAACCCTGACAAAACGCTTAACGAGCACATTGATGATTTATGGCCGGTGCTGACCAAAATGCCGCAGCAACACATGCCGCATTCCTCACTGCTGCCGCTGCCAAAACCTTATGTCGTGCCAGGCGGACGCTTCGGTGAAACTTACTATTGGGATTCCTATTTCACCATGCTGGGCCTGGCGGAATCGGGTCGTGACGATTTACTGCGTCACATGGCGGATAACTTTGCCTGGTTAATCGACAATTACGGCCATATTCCCAACGGCAACCGCACCTATTATCTCAGCCGTTCTCAGCCGCCGGTGTTTGCGCTCATGGTTGAGCTGTTTGAAGAAGATGGTGTGCGAGGCGCAAAGCGCTATCTTGAGCAGCTGATGAAGGAATACCACTTCTGGATGGATGGCGCGGGTGAGCTGATGCCAAACCAGGCTTATCGTCATGTGGTGCGCATGCCAAACGGTTCATTGTTGAATCGTTACTGGGATGACCGCGACACGCCGCGTGACGAGTCGTGGATTGAAGACGTGGAAACCGCGCGTCAGTCAAAACGTCCGGCAAGTGAGGTTTATCGTGACCTGCGTGCTGGTGCCGCATCTGGCTGGGATTACTCTTCACGCTGGCTGCGTAATCCAAAACGTCTGTCAAGCATTCGCACCACGCAATTTATTCCCATTGACCTCAATGCGTTTCTTTACAAGCTTGAGTTGATGATTGCTACGTTATCGCACGCCAAAGGTGAAGAGTTAACTGCACTTGCCTGGCAGAAGAAAGCTGAGGCGCGTAAGCGTGCGATTACCCGCTACTTGTGGGACAGCACCGCAGGCGTGTTCCGCGATTATGACTGGCGACGTGCGCGCTTCGGTGCTTTTACCGCGGCTTCTGTGGTGCCGCTGTTTGTTGGCCTTGCTACGCCGCATCAGGCGCATCTACAATCTATCGCCCTGCGCCAGCTGCTACTGAGTAATGGTGGATTATTAACATCTATGGTCGACAGCGGTGAGCAGTGGGATGCACCCAACGGTTGGGCTCCCATGCAGTGGATGGCGGTGGTTGGCTTAAATAACTATGGCGAAGAGACCCTTGCCAGCGAAATAGCGGTGAACTGGCTAAACACCGTCAATAATTTCTATCAGCTACACCATAAGCTGGTTGAGAAATATGATATCAGCGGCGATCGTGCACGTCCTGGTGGCGGCGGTGAATATCCTTTGCAAGATGGGTTTGGCTGGACCAACGGCGTTACCCGCCGCTTGATGGTGATGTACGGCCACTTAATGGCGGATTAATCGTTGCGCAGCGAGTTATCTGCTGCGCGGCAAAGCTTATGAGAAAACGGCGTTTAGTGGATAGAGGGCCCTCCCCTATTATCGCCTGAGGCTTAGTAACTCATAAGGATGCATCATGACCCGCCTTAACGCTCTTGGCGGCGCCCTGTTGGTCGCCGCCTTGTTTTCCTTTCCACTCCACGCCGCAGAACAAACCTTACGTATCGGTTATCAAAAATCATCTACCTTGCTGACGCTGATTAAACAGCGTGGCGAGCTGGATAAATCTCTTGCCAGCCAAGGGGTAAAAGTCAGCTGGCATGAATTCTCTAGCGGCTTACCGCTACTCGAAGCGCTCAATCTGAATAACGTTGATTTATCTGCTGATGTCGCCGATACCGTACCGGTTTTTGCGCAGGCGGCAGGCGCTAATCTGACGTATTACGCCCGCGAAACACCCTCACCAGATGCGCAGGCGATTTTGGTTCCGGCGGATTCATCGATTAAAACACTGCAGGATTTGAAAGGGAAAAAGATTGCTGTCACCAAGGCGGCAGGCAGCCACTATTTGCTGATCGCTGCGCTGAAGAAAGCGGGATTGACATTCAGTGATGTTTCCCCCGCTTGGTTAACGCCTGCTGATGGGCGGGCTGCAATGGAAAATGGCAGCGTCGCAGCTTGGGTAACCTGGGAACCTTATGTGACCAGCGCGAAGGCTGAACAGCATGTGCGGGTATTGACGAGCGGCAGAGGTTTGGCGAGTTATCAACGCTATTATCTGGCATCGACAGAGTATGCTAAAGCGCATCCTGCCGTGTTAAACACTGTCTATAACGCGTTGGAAACCCAGGCTGAATGGCTGAAAGCGCATCCTGCTGAGGCAGCGAAACTGCTGTCACCGCTGTGGGGAAAATTACCGATATCAACCGTAGTACAAGCCAATGCGCAGCGTAGTTATCACATCGAGCCAGTAAAATCAGCCGATCTGGCAGAACAGCAAAAAATTGCTGACGCTTTTTATCAGGCGAAGCTGCTGCCAAAACCGATTGACACGCAAGCGGTTAATACCTGGCAGCCCGCCTCGCCTTAATCTATTTGCCGGGGATGCTGATTAAACGCATCTCCAGCCTTTCAAACTTATTTCTTCGCTTCTACGCCCGACTGTGACGAGCGCAGTAAAAACTGCTGCGTCACATCAGGCAGATGCGTATAAAGCCATTCCGCCATCGCGATTTCCTGCTCACGAATCTGCGTCAGGATAGTCACGCCTTCCGCATCACCGACATGCTCTGCAGCGGCAATCAGGCTGGTGTAGCTAGCGATTTCGAAATTCTCAAACACATAGCCACTGATACCGCCTTTAACCACTTCATCTGGCGTGGTCATGCCGCCCACGGCTTGGCCAAATGCAGCCATTTTGCCCATGGCATCTTTAAGGGTGGAGTTGTGGATATCATGGCGATCCAGCAGCTGCTTGAGCAGGCTCTGCTGTTGTTTGGTTTCCTCAATGTGTTGGACAATACGCTGTCTCAACTCAGGATAATGCTCAAGGCGATCGGCCATTTTATTGAGCATGCTTTCCGCTTGCTCTTCCATGGCATGCGCATCGCGTAGCCAGTCATGATAGTGCTCTTCTGGGGATGTAGACATGGTCTCTCTCCTTATCAGGAAGCCACAGTGATGGACTCAGCGACATCAGTCAGCTTTTGATCCGTTTGTTTCTCTTCATTCAACGTCTCTGCCAGCAGCTCGGCAGCTTTGGTATAACCTAGTTTAGTCGCTAACGCATAAAGCGTACCGTAGGTGGCAATTTCGTAGTGCTCCACTTTCTGTGCTGCACCGATCAATCCTTGATCCCGCACTTCACCTTTTTCCACAGAATCAATAATTTCCTGCGCTTCTTCGACTAAGCCTTCCAGCGCATGACATTTCATCCGTCTAATTTTAAGTTCTGGCGTTACTTCAACGATTTCATCCAGCCGCTCTATTTGGCCTCGTGTCTCTTCGAGGTGCTGATTAAACGCGGCGATAAGTTTTTCATCAGTGGCTGCACGCGCCATTTTAGGTAAGGCGCGGGTAATTTGTTTTTCAGCGCTGTAAATATCAGAGAGGTCATGGATAAAGAGATCGTTCAATGTCTTAACTGTCATCACTCTTGCCTCATATTTTGTTTCGATAGGGTAATTGTTAACGCCGCTTGATGGTCATCAAGGGAACTCAATAAAACTCTAGCGTATTAACGCCATCTTGCGAGTCGCTGCTGCTGGAATTGTGAACAAAACTGGCATATAAAATGCATTTTTCTTTTTGCACCATAGAGTTAGTGGCATTAAATAGTTAACTTTGTTGAATCAGTAACCCTCGACTTTATCGGCTAAAGTTGTACAGACTTTTGTTAGACCGTATACATATAACGCCTAAATAAATAGTTTCCGACGTGATTTTATTTTTATAAAATGTGTACGCAATTACTTTTTCCTGTACAGATTATTTTTTGAAAAACAAAAAAACCGGAATAGAGTTCTATTCCGGTTCAAATAAGTTATGACTGAAGGCAATAAGCCGCTCAGCCATATTGGATTAGCTGGCTTTTATCAGAAAGGGAAGGGAAATATAAAAATAGCCACCTTGATATTTACATAACTTATTGTAATAAAAGAGTTATGTAGACTCAACTGCGACGGCTGATCTTACCTCCTTTTCGACCTGCTTCAATAGCGCGCTCAGGATCGTTCTTAAAGTTACCGCCGCTCTTCTGGCCACCCTTGCGGCCAGCTTCGGCTGCGCGCTCTTTGTCTGCAGCAAAGTTTCCTGCCCCACCACGATATTGAGTCATCCTGTATTCCTCATGAGGTTTAATAATATAGCAATCACAGACAATACTTCGTCAGGCTGGTAATACAAAGTAAATGTAGCCATAAAATTTACATGATCAAGCGGATTAGCTTACTCAGCCATGCAAAATTTTGGTTAATTTACGGCCCTAACATAATGATCAATGATTTAGCCATGAAATCATTTTGTCATGACATCACAAAAAAGAATCGGGGAAATTTACATTCAATTTCCGATCATTTCCGTTTCGTATTAATCGATCATTTCGTCAAAAAGTCCACTACAAACTCCTATAAACGAAGCGGCATGCTTCGCTTATTCCGCATAAAATTTGATTAATTTGATCAACAAATGATCTTTTTAGCTAAAAGAAGCAATAAATTAGTAATTAAAGCGCAGATCAAGAGGTTAATTATAAGCGAAGCGGTAAGCGTGCTATCGAATGTTCAAAAAAATGCAATATGATCAATAAATGATCAATTATTTCTCGGAATGAATTAAATAAGCGAATAGTGAAAAGAAAAGATCGACCAAAGATCGATTTGAATAAGCGAAGCGGCAAGTATAAATAAACAAAACGCCCAGATGGGTGCTTTTAGGAATAGTTCTTAGAAGGGTATTTCTGTAAGAAGGCTAACAGAGCCTTATTCAGCTGATCTGGATGCGTAGCAGCGAATCCGGGCGGACCATTCTCATAAACTTTAAGATCTAAACCGGCCATCATTTCGTGTACACGTTTTCCTGTGGCTTTGAACGGAACGAGTGGGTGTTTGCTGCCGTGAATCACCCACGTCGGCCTGCCCATTTTGACGATGTCGCTAAGGGAATATTTTGGTAAAAGCGGTGACGTAATCCCTGTTGCTCTTCAGCCAGGCAAGCAGGGCAAATTCAATGTCTGCGTCAGCATCAGTGAGCCTCGTGCCGATGCCGAGCTACAACGTGACGTATTGCACTATCATCAGGGCGAGGATGCGCCGAAAGCGAATCATTTAATCCTGTTGCGCACTGCACTCCTCTTTACGGAGCGCAGTGCGCATTTTTTATGCCGCACTATAAATGTCGCGTAATCCCGGTAGCGTCTGCAATTTCTCGCGCCACCAGCGGGCCGCATTGCCGCTGGCATTCTCATTCCATGCCAGATACGCCATATCACGGCGGCATTCGCTATCTAACTGACGCGCCACGAGTCTGCCATCCGCCAAATAGGGTTCAGCTAAATAGCACGGTAGAAAGCCACATCCCAGCCCCGCCAGCTGCGCCTGCAGCTTTGTAGAGAAATCATGGACGCTGAGCGTCTTTTGCTCATCCAGTACCCGTAAATCAATACCAGCGCTGTGACGTGATGAATCATGCACCGTTACCGCGCGATACTGGCGGATCTGCTCACGCAGCAGCGGTTCCGGTGCCTGCGCCAGGGGATGTTCAGGTGCAACGGCGAAGACATAATCCAGCCAACCCAGCGCCACGCAACCAATATCTTTGCGCGTCGCCGGTTCTTGTACTGCGCCAAAGACGATATCCGCTTCGCCATAGCTTAACGCTTCCCAGCAGCCCGCCAGCACGTCGTGGCGAAATTGCAGCTGCGTATGCGGATGTTGCTGATAAAACTCATCAACTAGCGGTGTGAGCAGCGAAAACGGCACCGACGCATCAACGCTGATCACTAAATTGCTCTCCCAGCCGCTCTCGACATAGCGCGCCTGCTGCTCCAGCTCATTGACTGCACGCAACAATGCTCGCCCTTTATCTAGCATTAAGCGGCCAGTCGGCGTAAAAGTCGCACGATGCCCGGAACGATCGAGCAACGTAATTTTCAGATCACTCTCCATTTTTTGTACGGTATAACTCAGCGCAGACGCAGTTTTAAACAGCCGTGCCGCGGCAGCAGCAAAGGTGCCGTGGCGATCCAGCGCATCTAAAATCAGCAGCGCCTCAAGGTTTAACCGCATGTTTCCTTTCCTCAAAAATTGTTGAACAACAACCCAAAAACATTCCGCTAACAATAAGCGGTGTTATCTCGTATTTTTTATTCAACGGCAGACGCTCTGCAAACCTTTTTCACTGATGTCGCGCATTCAGGAGAATGACATGATCAATCCACAACAGGCTAATCACGTCACGCTGGTTATCACTCACAGCGTGCAGCCCGGTAAACAGTCCGATTATGAAGCCTGGCTAGAACTGATCATGCCGCAGGCGGCGCAGTTTCCAGGGCATTTAGGGGTTAACGTCTTGCGTCCGGTGCATGGCGAAAACACTTACACGGTATTGATTCGCTTTGACAACCTCGACAACCTGTTTAAATGGACGCAATCCGCTGAGCGTAAAACGTTGATCGCCACACTGCCCGCCATGCTGGCCGCGCCTGAACATACTGAAGTGCGTCCCGGTGCAGCGTTTTGGTTTACGCCTGTAGACAAAGCGAAACCCGGCCCCGCCAGATGGAAGCAATTCCTGCTGACATTGGCCGTTATCTTTCCTTCTACCTTGCTGATTCCTCAGCTTGTAGATGCGCTGCTGCCGATGAGTCGCGGCACGTTGTGGGGACATTTTTTAGATGATGCGTGTGTGGTGGCTTTAGTGGTGTGGCTGTGGATGCCGCTGCTGACGCGGTTATTAAGAAACTGGCTGATCCCACGCCGCTAAGAGAGGTTTCTGGACGCGGCTTTCTGCTTCTGGCACTTTATCCTGCCATTCAAAAAAACAGCGTATCAGTCGTCGGTGCCGGTGTCCGACCACAAGATATTCGGCGTCGTGCCAGGTTGTTCCAGCTTCGCTTGCTGATAATGCCGCAGCGTAGTCACACTCCCCAGCGCGACGCCGCGTTTGCCATTCTTTTTAATGCGATACATCGCTTCATCAGCGCGCGCTAACGCTTCATCAAAGCTCTCTTTTGCGTCAACTTGTGCAACACCAACCGAAGCACCGATATTGGCGCTGCCGTTGGCCATGTCGAATGGCGTTAGCGCGGCATCCAGGCAGGCGTACGCCATTTGATGTATCAAGGGATTATCCAGCGCATAAGGCATGAGCAGAACAAACTCATCACCGCCTAATCGGCCAATCACCACTTCAGAAGGGCACGCTTCAAGCAAGCGCTGACTCAGTTGAATCAATACTTCATCGCCGCTGCGATGTCCTAAGGTATCGTTGACGTGTTTGAAATTGTCTAAATCGATAAAAGCCACGCACAATTGACCTTGCGCTTTCAGTTCGCGAAAGTGAGTTTGCAGCGCATGACGGTTGGTTAATAACGTGAGGGGATCGTGCAGCGCCAACGTTGAGAGTTGCTCTTCATATTGCTTCTCTTTCGTCATGTCGATATGCGTGCCGGTAACTCTGACAGGTCTTCCTGCGTCATCCCATTCGCTAATGCGGCCGCGATCCAATACCCAAGTGACTTTTCCGTTTTTACCGATCATCCGATGCAACGCCTCATAGTAAGGCGCAATGCCTTCAATATGGTCGTAAAAGGCTTTTAACACCTCAGCGGCGTCATCAGGGTGAAGGCTCTCTTTCCACGATTCAAAGTTGGCATCGGTCTCTTTAGGCTGAAAGCCAAGCATTGCGCCCCAGCGACGATTAAAAATCACTAACTTTCCACTGGGAATATCGAGTTGCCACAGACATAAACCGGTGCCATCTAGCGCTGCGCTTAATTTGTTGCGCGCGTCATGCGCTATACGCTTAAGCCGCGCATTGTGCTTTTTCAGATTCTGTATCTGTTGGTGCAGCGCTTCGTCAGACATGGCTATTAGGCTGAATATTAAAAAGGGTATTTTGCCTGCCCGTTTATTTCTGTAAAGAGAGCGCATTAAAACACGATTAGCAGCGGATAATTGCAGACCGAACAGGATATTAGCCGGTTAGCCACAGGCAAATCAGCACAGAGCAATGCCCACTGTTGCGTTTATCGGCGGTTCTGATTAATAAATTCTGACTACGACAAATTCCTTTATTCATTCATTTATTAAATTGCCGGGCATGTTGTCACCAAGAAGGGTCCGTAAGAATTGATGTGTAGGGCGCTGGCGGCTTCGTTTAAAAAGTACCTTTATCCTTATTGCGAGCCTGCAACGCAGGCGCAGCCTAAACACATTTGATAAATAACTCTAATAACTGATGGCTCTAAAGTTCAATTATCGATATGGTAACGCATGGTTACTATATGGATATTGGATGAGCTATGGCTTTGAATGGAACACTGATTCTGAACGGCGCAGATTACGTGCCTTTTAACCTATACGGCGTTGGCGTTTTCATGGCGTTCTCCGGCAAAGGCGTATACATGAATAACGCTGCGTGTGGAGCAATCCCTGATGAGGGACCCATACCACCGGGTAAATACTGGATTGTAGAGCGCGGTGGTGGAGGGATCTTCTCGCGGTTAAAAGCGCAGTCACAAGATCTCTATAACAGAATTTATAACGGCGCTGAGTTTGGTCGTGACGAATGGTTTGCTTTGTTCAGGGATGACTGGACTATTGACGACCACTCATGGATTGAGGGAGTCAAACGCGGATTGTTCAGGTTGCACCCCGGGCGTATATCGGAGGGATGTATCACCTTAGTCCATAACGCCGATTACGCGCTGATTCGTGACGCACTAATGCAGACTACACCTATGCCGGTTCCCTGCATGAAATCATTGATGGCGCGCGGATGGATTGAGGTAATTGCCAGTGGCAATAACAACACTTGTCCGTAGAGCATCAAAAGTTATTTTCTATTTCGCTATCTCTTTAATCGTCGGACGAATGCTGGGCAGCCCTGAATTATGGTTTGACCAAGATTTAGCCACTCGCATTGCGAAATTCCTTTATGGCGACGGTGAAATAGGGGCTGACAACTTTTACGACCTGTATTTTTATATCTCAATAATCTCTGTGTTT
The DNA here is from genome assembly GCF_036663535.1 of Pantoea sp. T14. NCBI lineage: Bacteria > Pseudomonadati > Pseudomonadota > Gammaproteobacteria > Enterobacterales > Erwiniaceae > Pantoea > Pantoea sp. T14. The sequence continues at coordinate 744 of NZ_JAWUEB010000002.1, read as the reverse complement.
TCTATAACCCTAATTATTTACATTTTAACAATGAAGTTAATACGAAAAATAAGGAGCAGTTAAATGCCAATCCCTCCGTATATGTGGCTTAAAGACGATGGCGGCGCAGACATTAGAGGTCCTGTCGATGTGCATGATCGTGAAGGCAGCATTGAGATCATCGGATTAAGTCACGGCATCAGCCTACCGGTTGACACCGCAGCCGGAAAAATCAATGGCACCCGCCAGCACTCTCCATTGCGGATTGAAAAGGAAGTTGATAGCTCAACGCCGTATCTTTATAAAGCCGCCGCTACCGGGCAGACATTAAAAAGTGCTGAAATCCGCTTCTATAATATCAGCGATGCGGGGCAAGAGGTCTGTTACTACACGGTGCTACTAGAAAATGTGAAAATTACTAGCGTTCACTGTGGTGTACCCAATGTGAAATTGTCTGGCAACGATAAGATGAATCACTCGGAAAGCGTCAGTATGCAGTATGAAAAAATCACCTGGTGCATTGTGGATGGCAACATCCAGTACACTGATGCATGGAATGAACGTCCTACTGCTTAGTTAGCAAATGCCTATGCTGTAGCAGGGCTAGAGGGGGATGCTTATTCCATTAAATCTGAGCTGGCTACAGCATACTAAGCTCGGCTTTGTGCGCTGTAGCCAGCAGCTAAGACGCAGGGCGAGCCACAGGGATGTGGCGAGATCATCGAACGTTCGATGAACGGGTTCGACCCGCAAAAACGCAAAAAC
>NZ_JAWUEB010000001.1:0-48655 GCF_036663535.1 Pantoea sp. T14 | reverse complement strand
GCTGGGGTGCAGGGATTCGAACCCCGGAATGCTGGTATCAGAAACCAGTGCCTTACCGCTTGGCGACACCCCAATAATGGGAATCAAATTGTCTTTATATGGCTGGGGTGCAGGGATTCGAACCCCGGAATGCTGGTATCAGAAACCAGTGCCTTACCGCTTGGCGACACCCCAATAAAATGGTGGCTACGACGGGAATCGAACCTGTGACCCCAGCATTATGAGTGCTGTGCTCTAACCAGCTGAGCTACGTAGCCTAATTTTATTGCGTTTATTGCTTTGCTTTTTCGAAGATGGCTGGGATACCTGGATTCGAACCAGGGAATGCCGGTATCAAAAACCGGTGCCTTACCGCTTGGCGATATCCCATTCGTCGACTCGCAACCACGAGAAACTTCGAAAATTGGCTGGGGTACCTGGATTCGAACCAGGGAATGCCGGCATCAAAAGCCGGTGCCTTACCGCTTGGCGATACCCCATCCACGCTTGCCGAATCATGAAATGGTGCGGGAGGCGAGACTTGAACTCGCACACCTTGCGGCGCCAGAACCTAAATCTGGTGCGTCTACCAATTTCGCCACTCCCGCAAAAAAAGATGGTGGCTACGACGGGAATCGAACCTGTGACCCCAGCATTATGAGTGCTGTGCTCTAACCAGCTGAGCTACGTAGCCATCTTTTTTTCGCGCAACCTTCATCGGCGTTGCGGGGCGCATTATGCGGAGTTGACCAGACAGCGTCAACAATTTTTTTGTCGTTTTTTACCTTAAAGCGCCTGTTTGTTTGGCTTATAACCAGGCTGATGGTTTATTCGGCAATTATTCAGTATTTACAAGGCGAATGGCAAAAAAAATGGGCCCCAAAGGGCCCATTTTCAAATCAATTATCTTGCTTATTTATAAGCAGATTGATGCACACCAACCGCACGACCTGAAGGATCATCCATTGATTTAAACGCTTCATCCCACTCAATCGCTTTTGCAGAAGAGCAGGCTACTGAAGGTCCGCCTGGTACACATTCAGCAGCGCTTGGCAGCGGGAACAGCTCTTCGAAGATTTCACGATAGAGATAGGCTTCTTTAGAGTTTGGCGTGTTATAAGGGAAACGGAAGTGCGCCGTCGCCAGCTGCTGATCGCTGATTTGCTTCGCAGCAACTTCTTTCAAACTGTCAATCCAGCTGTAGCCTACACCATCTGAGAACTGCTCTTTCTGGCGCCACGCCACGCTTTCCGGCAGGTAAGAAGAGAAGCATTCACGCAAGATGTGTTTTTCCATCTTACCGTTGCTGCCACACAGCTTATCTTTCGGGTTGATGCGCATGGCGACATCAAGGAATTTCTTATCCAGGAAGGGGACACGCGCTTCCACGCCCCATGCAGACATGGCTTTGTTAGCACGTGCGCAGTCGAACATATGCAGTGCCAGCAACTTGCGGACGTTCTCTTCATGGAACTCTTTCGCGTTCGGCGCTTTATGGAAGTAGAGATAACCGCCAAAGACTTCATCCGCACCTTCACCCGACAGCACCATTTTAATGCCCATCGCTTTGATCTTACGTGACATCAGATACATCGGCGTAGACGCGCGGATAGTGGTGACATCGTAAGTTTCAATGTGGTAAATCACATCGCGGATGGCATCCAAACCTTCCTGCACGGTGAAATGAATTTCATGGTGCACGGTGCCCAGATGTTCGGCCACAGCTTTCGCTGCTTTCAGATCCGGTGAACCTTCAAGACCCACGGCAAAAGAGTGCAGCTGTGGCCACCACGCATCGCTCTTATCCTGATCTTCAACACGTTTTGCTGCATAACGTTTGGTCACCGCAGAAATAATGGACGAGTCGAGGCCACCAGAAAGCAACACGCCGTAAGGAACGTCAGACATCAAATGGCTTTTCACTGATTCTTCCAGTGCGTGTTTCAGGCCCGCAGCATCGGTTTCGTTATGCTCAACGTTTTTATATTCCATCCAGTCACGCTGCCAGTAACGGCGGATTTCTCCGTCAGTGCTGGAAAGATAGCTTCCCGGCGGGAATTCTTTGATAGAGCGACAAACCGGCACCAGCGCTTTCATTTCAGACGCGACATACAGGTTGCCGTGCTCATCATTACCCATATACAGCGGAATGATACCGATGTGATCGCGGCCAATCAGGTAGGTGTTTTTAACGCTGTCATACAGGATGAATGCGAACATGCCTTCCAAATCATCCAGGAAGTCGACGCCTTTTTCCTGATAAAGCGCCAGGATCACTTCACAGTCAGACCCGGTCTGGAACTGATAGCGATCGCTTAATTCTGCACGCAGCGCCTGATGGTTATAGATTTCACCGTTAACAGCCAGCACGTGAGTGTGGTCGGCGTTATACAGCGGCTGTGCGCCGTTATTGACGTCGACAATTGAGAGGCGTTCATGTGAAAGAATCGCGTGGTCATCCGCATAGACACCTGACCAATCTGGTCCGCGATGACGCATTAAACGTGAACATTCCAGCGCTTTTTTGCGCAGCTCAACAGGATCGGTTTTAAGATCCAGCACACCAAAAATTGAACACATAACTGACTCCTGAGCTTACCTAACGGCGATGTTATCTTTTGTGTTTGCAGCAGCCTGTCGCTGCCTGATGCATAAGAAAATGCGCTATTTCATGCATCCAATGCAAGAGGAATCATGATTTACTGATAAAAAGATTGTTGGTAGTGCGATATATTTGATGATTCATCAATAAAATCACCATTTAATTGATGAATCGATAATTAAATAACGAAATTGGTCGTTATTTAATCACGGGTGTGGCGGTTTTCAGCAAGAAAAGATGACGCACCGCACATTCTTATCGCTGCGTCATAAGAAGAATGAATCAGAACAGGTCGATATCGGCCACAGAAGGATAAATCCAGTCTGGACGGAAAGGCATGGCATCAATATCACTCAAGGTTGAAACACCAGAAAGCACCAGTATCGTTTCAAGTCCCGCCTGAAAGCCTGCCAGAATATCTGTACGCAAATTATCTCCGACAATCACCGTCTCTTCGGAGTGAGCCTGCATTTTATTGAGTGCAGCACGCATAATATAGGGGCTTGGCTTACCCACGTAGAAAGGGCGGCGGCCAGAAATCTTCTCAATGCCTGCGCAAAGCGCGCCACAGGCCGGGACAAATCCTCGTGCATGCGTATCTGGATTGGTTGCAATAAAGCGTGCGCCACTGGCAACAAAAAAAGCGGCTTTATGCATCATATCCCAGTTGAACGAACGGGTTTCACCCACGATAACAAAATCGGGATTGACGTCAGTGATCGTGAATCCCGCTTTATAAAGCTCATGAATCAACGCACCTTCACCGATAACGTAGGCTTTTTTGCCTTCCTGACGACGCAAGAAATCTGCAGTGGCCATTGCTGAGGTATAAAAAACCGAATCCGGTACATCAATACCTGCCGAGGCAAAGCGGTTAGCCAAATCCTGACCGGTTTGTGAGGGATAATTGGTGAGTACCACCAGCGGCATCTCTTTTTGCACGATGCGTTGTAAAAACTCTTTAGCGCCGGGCACAGCGGTATTGTCGTGCATCAGCACGCCGTCGATATCACAGATTACGTTTTTAATTGTCATAGTTTCGTTCCGATGCAGCCCGCCAGATTGGCAGGCTCGACTTAGTCTTCGAGAAGATGTTGCAGCAGGATGCCATTGAGCATGGCACGTTTTGCCAGCGCAAAAGCGCCAATGGCAGATTGGTGATCCAACTGTGAGCGCACCACCGGTAAATTTTTGCGAAACGCTTTAAGTGCTTGAGTATTGATACACCCTTCAATCGCGGGCAGCAGCACTTTCTCCGCATCGGTGATTTCACCTGCCAGCACCACTTTTTGCGGATTAAACAGGTTAATCGCAATCGCGATGGCTTTGCCTAAATAGCGGCCGACATATTCGATCACTTCACATGCCAGCGCATCACCCTGATTTGCAGCTTTGCAAATCTGAGGCATGCAGCAATCATCTTGCGTCAACACGCTGGGATAGCCTTGACTCAATAAATGGCGTACGCGATTTTCGATCGCGCCATTTGCAGCAATGGTTTCCAGACAGCCGAAATTACCGCAATGGCAGCGCTCGCCCAAAGGATCGACCTGAATATGACCAATCTCGCCGACATTGCCATTGCTACCCAGAAAGATGTGTCCGTTAGCGATGATGCCTGCGCCAGTGCCGCGGTGTAAACGCACCAGAATAGAGTCAGCACAATCACGACTTGCACCGAAATAGTGCTCAGCAAGCGCCAGGCTACGAATATCGTGGCCGACAAAACTGGTCACGTTGAAGCGTTTTTTCAGGCTGGCAACCAGAGGCCAGTGGCTGACTGAAATATGCGGCATATAGCGAATCACGCCGTTTATAGGATCAACTAAGCCGGGGAGAATCACCGATATTGCAATCAGCTCACGGATTTTACGCTGGTGGAGTTCAATAAAGGCGGCGACGGCATTCAGCAGCGCGTGCTCCAACGTTTCTTGCGTACGTTCCGGCAACGCATAATCTTCTTGAGCCAGTGATTTCCCGCTGAGATCAAACAGCGTTAGCGTGGCGTCGTTACGGCCCAAACGCACGCCGATGGTATGAAAGTTGCGGGTTTCAGTGATGATGGAAATCGCGCGGCGCCCGCCGGTGGACGCCTGTTGGTCCACCTCTTTAATCAGGCCGCGCTCAATCAGTTGGCGGGTAATTTTTGTGACGCTGGCGGGCGCAAGCTGACTCAATTCGGCAATTTGAATGCGCGAAATCGGCCCTTGTTGATCGATTAGCCGATAAACGGCCGCGCTATTGAGTTGTTTGACAAGATCGACATTTCCTATTTGTGTCTGGCCGCCAGTGGTCATTCAGTGCTTACTCGCTCAGGACGTCGTCTCCATTGACAAACGTCTTAGTGATTTTAAAGTCGCGTGTAAACACAGTCAGGTTTGCGATTTTTCCTGCTTCGATCGTGCCCAACTGTTTTTCCACGCCCATTGCCCGTGCAGGATAAAGTGTCGCCATACGCAACGCCTCATCCAATGCAATGCCGACATGTTCGACGCTATTTCGCACGGCATCAATCATGGTTAATGCTGAACCACTCAGCGTGCCATTCTCATCCACGCACAGGCCGTTACGATAGTATATTGTTTTACCTGCAAAAATAAATTTATCGATGTCTGCGCCAGCCGGTGCGGTGGCATCGGACACTAACACCAGTTTGTCGCCTTTAATCCGTTTTGCATTACGCACATTAGCGTAATGAACATGTAAACCATCGGCAATAATGCCGCAGTATACATCAGGCGAATCAAACAGCGCACCGATAAGACCAGGCTCACGACCAGCAAAAACAGGCATGGCATTATAGAGATGCGTCGCAAAGGTCACACCCGCTGAAAAACCTGTTTTGGCTTCTTCATAGGTTGCGTTTGAGTGGCCTGCAGAGACAATAATACCCGCATCAGTCAGTTGACGAATGACATCGCTACCGGCGTTTTCTGGTGCCAAAGTCACTTTGGTGATGACGTCTGCGTTATCACACAGGAATTGCACCATTTCAGGATCGGGCAAACGGATCAGCGCAGGATTATGGGTGCCTTTTTTCGCCGTGCTTAACCACGGACCTTCAAGATGCAATCCCAGCGCCTGATGCTGATGCTTGTTTAGATAAGCACGCATGGTTTCAATGGCGCGCTTCATCAACGCATCGCTGCTGGTAATCAAGGTAGGAAGGTAGCTGGTACAACCCGATTTTTCATTGGCGCGCTGCATAATTTCCAGCGTTTGAATGCTGAGCGCATCAATGTCGTCATTAAACTGCACGCCGCCGCAACCATTCAGCTGTAGATCGATAAAACCGGGAGCGATGATGGCACCTGAGACATCGCGCTGCTCAATATCTGCGGGCAGCGCCTCGTGAGAGCAAACACGCTCAATCTTACCCTCAGCAATAACCACTGCGTGGTTGTCCAAAATCTCATGGCCGCTGTAAATACGACCGTTAACTAATGCATACATCTTTCTTCTCCCGGCTAGGCCTGCTTTGATTTAAGGGCAACAGCAGACATCTACAACGTAGTCTTAAACACCTTTCATATTTTCCGCTTCCATCTCGCGGAAATATTTAACCGTTTTCACTTTTAATTCCATCGTGGAGGGCTCATCACAAACCACAACGGATTTTGCATGCAGTTGCAGACAGCTAATGGTCCACATGTGGTTAACGTTGCCTTCAACCGCCGCTTGCAGCGCCTGCGCTTTGACATGGCCCGTCACCAAAATCATGACTTCTTCGGCATCCAGTAACGTGCCAACACCCACAGTCAGGGCGTATTTTGGCACCTGATCAACATCGCCGTTGAAGAAGCGTGAATTGGCAACGCGCGTATCGTGTGTCAGCGTTTTGATACGCGTGCGGGAAGCCAAAGAAGAGGCTGGTTCGTTAAAGGCAATGTGTCCGTCGTTGCCGACGCCGCCCATAAACAGATGAATTTTACCCAGCGCACGAATTTTCTCTTCATACTGGCGACATTCTGCGTCAATGTCAGGCGCATTGCCATTCAGAAGGTTGATGTTTTCTGTTTGAATATCAACGTGATCGAAAAAGTTACGGTACATGAAACTGTGATAGCTTTCTGGGTGCTCTTTCGGTAAGCCAACATATTCGTCCATGTTGAACGTCACTACGTGCTTGAAACTAACCTGGCCCGATTTATGCATCTCAATAAGATGTTTATACGCTTCTAGCGGCGTTCCGCCGGTAGGTAAGCCGAGAACGAAAGGGCGATCGGCGCTTGGATTAAAGGCATTGATGCGGTTGACGATATGACGTGCAGCCCACTTGCCTACTTGAGTCGGCGTGGCTAAAGGAATCAGTCTCATGTTTCACCTCAATATTAAAGAATTGGGAAAGGTTAGACGCTGTACCGTTGTGCTAATAATCAGCCTAAACTGATTACGCGTTATCGCCATGGTAATTCTGCGCCTTGATATTTTGGATCATAAAATAAGTTTGGCGTGATAGCCAGACGCAGCTGCATCAAGAGACGTTTTTTGGTGATAAAAATCACAGAAAGCGCGGCTTTAATTTGCGAGGCGAATTAATTTATCATTACACTCGCAGCGTGACCAAAAGTGTTATTACAGATCTTTGTTGCTGACAAAAAAAGAGTAAGCGGCAACAAAGCAATAAGCGTGTCTCATAGGGGGAAGGGCAAATGTTAGGTTATTTACAGAAGGTTGGCCGTGCGCTCATGGTGCCGGTAGCAACCCTGCCAGCGGCAGCGATATTAATGGGGGTTGGTTACTGGCTTGATCCTGACAGCTGGGGCGCAAGTAATGCGCTAGCAGCTTTATTGATCAAATCGGGTGCTGCCATTATCGAAAATATGTCTGTGCTGTTCGCAATTGGTGTGGCGTACGGCATGTCTAAAGATAAAGATGGTGCAGCCGCTCTGACCGGTTTTGTCGGTTTCCTCGTCGTTACCACGCTTTGTTCACCCGCTGCGGTAGCAATGATTCAGAAAATGCCCGTGGAACAAGTTCCCGCTGCATTTGGCAAAATAAATAACCAGTTTGTCGGCATTCTTGTCGGTATCTTGTCGGCCGAAGTCTATAACCGCTTCAGCCATGTTGAGTTGCCTAAAGCCCTTTCTTTCTTCAGCGGTCGTCGTCTGGTGCCTATTCTGGTCTCATTCCTGATGATTCTGGTCGCGTTCATTTTAATGTACATCTGGCCGATTATTTTTGGTGGCCTGGTCAGCTTTGGTGAGCATATACAAAAACTTGGATCGATTGGTGCAGGGGTTTACGCCTTCTTTAACCGCTTATTGATTCCGGTTGGCCTGCATCATGCATTGAACTCGGTTTTCTGGTTTGATGTTGCAGGCATTAACGATATCCCTAAATTCCTTGGCGGTGCGCAATCTCTGGCTGATGGCAGCGCAACAGTGGGTATCACAGGTCGCTATCAAGCGGGCTTCTTCCCGATCATGATGTTCGGCTTGCCAGGCGCCGCGCTGGCAATTTTTCACTGTGCACGCCCAGAAAACCGCGCCAAAGTTGGCGGGATCATGCTGGCAGCTGCGTTTGCAGCCTTCTTTACCGGAATTACCGAACCGTTGGAATTCTCCTTCATGTTTGTGGCGCCGGTACTGTTTTTCATCCATGCCGTATTAACCGGTATTTCTGTTTTCATCGCCGCGAGCATGCATTGGATTGCGGGCTTTGGTTTCAGTGCCGGTTTAGTGGATATGGTGCTTTCAACCCGTAACCCATTAGCCACTCACTGGTACATGCTGATCCCACAAGGTCTGGTCTTCTTTGCCCTTTACTACGTGGTATTCCGCTTCACAATCCTGAAATTCAACCTGATGACGCCTGGCCGTGAATTAGCCGTTGCGGGTGATGAGACGGATGGCTACGACGTTAACGTTGATAAAACGGGCGATGGCGAAAACGCGACGGAGTCTCTGGCACGCCGCTATATCGGTGCGATCGGCGGTTCTGAAAACCTGACAGCTATCGATGCGTGTATTACGCGTCTACGTTTAAATGTGAAAGATTCTGCACAAATCAATGAAGGTGTGGCTAAACGTCTTGGCGCATCGGGCGTGATTCGTCTGAATAAGCAAAGCGTACAAATCATTGTAGGGACGCAAGCTGAAAGCATTGCTTCTGCGATGAAACGCGTGCTGACCAAAGGTCCGGTGGCTGCCGCAGCGAGTAATAGTAGCGCGCCAGCGGCGACAGAGACTAAGCCGCAAGCCGTATTGAACAGCGATAAAAAAGTCATTGCCACACTGGTCTCACCAGTCAGCGGTGAGGTTGTGGCTCTGGATGCAGTGCCGGATGAAGCTTTCGCTAGCAAAGCCGTTGGCGAAGGTTTAGCGATCAAGCCTACCGATAAGCGGGTGGTTGCGCCGATTGCGGGGACCATTGTGAAGATCTTCACCACCAATCATGCGTTCTGCCTTGAAACGGATAATGGCGTTGAAATCGTGGTGCATATGGGCCTGGACACCGTGGCACTAGGTGGTAAAGGCTTCACACGCTTAGTCGAAGAGGGCGCAACGGTCGTTGCTGGCCAGCCGGTGCTGGAAATGGATCTTGAATTCCTTAATGCCAATGCACGATCCATGATCAGTCCTGTTGTGGTAAGCAACAGTGATGAATTTGGCGGTTTGAATCTGTTAGCCAGCGGACAGGTGATTGCCGGCGAAACCCGACTGTATGAAGTAATAGGTTAATTACTCCGCGACACAACCCCAAAGGCAGGAAGCGATTCCTGCCTTTTTGATTTAAACGCTTAACAAACGGTTGTTTCCCTACGACGCTTTGTGGATCATACTCCGATACTTCGTGGTACAAATCACCCGCTATTCGTATTGAGGATTTTTGTAATGAGTGAGGCTGAAGCCCGCCCAACTAACTTTATTCGTCAAATCATTGACGAAGATTTGGCGAGCGGCAAGCACAGCAGCGTGCATACCCGTTTTCCGCCAGAGCCTAATGGTTATCTGCATATTGGTCATGCAAAATCGATTTGTCTGAACTTCGGTATTGCTCAAGATTACCAGGGTCAATGCAACCTGCGTTTCGACGACACCAATCCGGTCAAAGAGGATGTGGAGTTCGTTGAATCCATCATGCGTGATGTGCAATGGCTGGGCTTTGAGTGGAGTGGCGAAGTTTGTTATTCCTCAAACTATTTTGATCAGCTTTATCACTATGCGGTCGAACTCATCAATAAAGGCCTGGCCTATGTGGATGAACTCACGCCTGAAGAGATTCGTGAGTACCGTGGCACCTTAACGGCGCCGGGTAAAAACAGTCCTTACCGCGATCGCACCCCAGAAGAGAACCTGGCACTGTTTGAAAAAATGCGTGCGGGTGGATTTGAGGAAGGTAAAGCCTGCCTGCGCGCTAAGATCGATATGGCATCTAACTTCATTGTGATGCGCGATCCTGTGCTGTATCGCATTAAGTTTGCTGAACATCATCAGACGGGCAATAAGTGGTGCATCTATCCGATGTATGACTTTACCCACTGCATTTCCGATGCGCTGGAAGGCATTACCCATTCGCTGTGTACGCTGGAATTCCAGGATAACCGTCGTTTGTATGACTGGGTTTTGGATAACATTACTATTCCAGTTCATCCACGTCAGTACGAGTTTTCACGTCTGAATCTGGAATATGCAGTGATGTCGAAGCGTAAGCTGACGCAATTAGTCAGTGAAAAGCATGTAGAAGGCTGGGACGATCCGCGCATGCTGACCGTTTCAGGCCTGCGTCGTCGCGGTTACACGGCGGGCTCTATTCGTGAGTTCTGCCGTCGTATTGGCGTGACCAAACAAGACAATATCGTTGAGATGGCTTCGCTGGAATCGTGTATTCGTGACGATCTGAATGAAAATGCACCTCGTGCTATGGCGGTGTTGGATCCTTTAAAAGTGGTGATTGAGAATTTGCCTGCGGGCCATAACGAAATTATCACTATGCCAAATCATCCAAACAAGCCAGAAATGGGCACGCGCGAAGCTCCGTTTAGCCGTGAAATTTGGATCGATCGTGCTGACTTCCGAGAAGAGGCGAACAAGCAGTACAAGCGTTTGGTGCTGGGTAAAGAAGTACGCCTGCGTAATGCTTATGTGATTCGCGCTGAGCGTGTAGCTAAGGATGAAGACGGCAATATCACTTGCATTTATTGCACGTGCGATGTGGACACGTTAAGTAAAGATCCTGCTGATGGCCGCAAAGTTAAAGGCGTGATTCATTGGGTTTCTGCTGAGCATGCGCTACCTGCCGAATTCCGACTTTACGACCGTTTGTTCAGCGTACCGAATCCTGGTGCGGCAGAAGATTTTCTTGCTGCCATCAACCCAAATTCGTTGGAAATAAAACACGGTTTTGTCGAACCTGGCCTACGAAATGCTGAAGTGACCTCACCTTATCAGTTTGAGCGTGAAGGATATTTCTGTGCTGACAGCGTGTATTCAAAGCCTTCACAGCTAGTGTTTAACCGCACTGTGGGATTGCGTGATACCTGGGCAAAAATCGGCGATTAAAAATTTCGATTACCGACACGATAAAAAAACAAAAGGGCGATTAATCGCCCTTTTTTATTACTGCGATTCCTGTCAATACAACCAGATATGCTGCTTTACATCAAATTGACCCTGCAAGCATATCTGGGAGAAATCTTAGTTTAGTAAAATTAATCAATTACAAGGTGTGAATTGCTTTTTTTCAGGTAGGCTAAGCGCTCTCAAGCGTTGCTATGCGGGTTACAAAAGGAAAAAAAATGACCGTTCTCGCCCAGGAAGCTAAACACAGTGTCGTAGTTTTACATCAACTAATTGAACGTATTTTCAATAATACAGCGACAGCGGATGATAGCTTTCATCTTCTGCTTTCGCACTTTCATCCCGACTTTTGTATGGTGACGCCGCAAGGAAGGCAACTGAATTTAAACGAAACTGAAGCGCTTTTTCTTCAACTACAAGGTCAGCGTGAAGGGATGCGTATTGCGACCAGTGAACATGTGGTGATTTCTGAGCAAGAAAATGAAGTCATCATTCAATATCGTGAACTGCAAATGATGAACGGTCAAAATCAGAGCCGCATTTCACTGGCGATTTTAGATTACAGCACCTCGATTCCGCGTTGGCGCTACTTGCAGGAAACGCTCGTTGCCTGAAAGCCAGAGACAAAAAAAGCCGGTTATTAACCGGCTTTTTCATATCAATGCAGAGCAACTTACTTGTCGTGAAGCGTTTCGTCTTCGCGACAATCACCCAGTGAGCAGTGACCGTAAAGGTACAAGCTATGGTTGGATAATTTGATGCCATGGCGGGTAGCGATTTCATGCTGGCGCGTTTCAATCGACTCATCGCTGAACTCAATCACTTTGCCGCAATCCAGGCAAATCAGGTGATCGTGGTGATGCTGTTGCGTCAACTCAAAAACAGACTTGCCGCCTTCAAAGTTATGACGGGTTACAATGCCAGCATCATCAAACTGGTTTAATACGCGATAAACCGTTGCCAGACCAATCTCTTCGCCCATATCAATCAGGCGTTTGTATAAATCTTCCGCGCTGACGTGATGGCATTCAGGTTCCTGAAGCACTTCCAGAATTTTAAGTCTGGGCAGCGTGACTTTCAGGCCAGCCTTCTTTAATGCGGTATTGTTGTCAGTCATGCGGATTTTGTCCTGTTACTTTAATCACTTTTGTGGCGCTTGGCCTTGAATGTCGATCTACACCCATTCTCATTTGCGTCTCATTATAGAACCGAAGCAACGAAATGAAAACCGAGTGAAATGCTGGAAATCACCATTAGCTGTGAGGAATTTACCGAGCCGGGGAGGATTTCTACAGAGGTCTGTTAACATTTCGTTCAGCCTCATCTCATATCCAGAGAAATAAGCGGATGACCGATAGGGGTATTCTACAGATTAAACGAAGAAAGTTAAAAAAATGTGGCTATTATTTCTATAGGAATTTCCACTGATTCGATGTGAGCCAGCGCCCACATCGAATCAGTAAGCATTAAGCTTCGATAATCTCTTTGAGCTGTAGCTCATCAAAAATCTGCTTAACCCATTTTTCAACGCGTTCGTTGGTCAATTCTGGCTGACGATCTTCATCAATCGCTAAACCCAAGAAGTTTTTATCATCGGCCAAGCCTTTAGAGGCTTCAAAGTGATAGCCTTCAGTCGGCCAGTGTCCAACAATCACTGCGCCATTAGGCTCGATAATGTCACGAATGGTGCCCATCGCGTCACAGAAATACTCTGCGTAATCTTCCTGATCGCCACAACCAAACAACGCGACTAATTTGCCGTTGAAGTCGATCTCTTCCAGCGTTGGGAAGAAATCATCCCAGTCGCACTGCGCTTCGCCGTAATACCAGGTTGGGATGCCCAGCAGCAAGATATCAAACGCTGCCAGATCTTCTTTGGTGCTTTTCGCGATGTCATGCACTTCCGCAACGTCTTTACCCAGCTGTTTCTGGATCATTTTTGCAATGTTTTCGGTGTTGCCGGTATCGCTGCCAAAGAAGATGCCTACGAGTGCCATGGGTAAAATAACCTCTTAAATCCTGATGATGAGATGTGTGCTAAAACAGCACATTTCTGCGAATAATAGCAGACGTGACAAAAGCGCGGAACTTGTAAAGCCGTGACATTTGTTTTTGCGTGCGTTTTGCTCGTGTCAGTCTAGTTTGAGTTGTTGCAGCAACATTTGTTCAATCAATTCGCTGCGACTGAGATTGCGTTGTTCCGCCAGCGTATTAAGTGCTTCAACGGCTTCACTGTTCATTTTAAGCTCGACACGGCGTAACCCGCGCCCTTTGTCACGTTTCAGTTGATTGCGTTTATTTATACGCAGCTGTTCATCGCGCGAAAGCGGACTGGTTTTAGGGCGACCGGGACGACGCTCCTCAGCAAACAGATCGAGCGTGGTGCGGTCAGTGTGTTCTTTTGCCATGGCTTAGTGAAACTGAATGGGCGCGAGCGGCGTTTACGCTGCGCAGATTATAAATTATTGGCCCTTACCGCGGCAGAAATAGCCGTCGGCAAATTTTTAGCGCGCCATCATACTCCACGCTAACCGCGTACGCCAATCCTAAACTTTCACCGCCAGGTAATTGCTTTTAAAGCGCAAAAAACCGACGAACACTGCGTAAAACGGCATCAGGTTTCTCAGCATGCACCCAATGTCCCGCTCCGCTAATCACATGTGCATGAGCTGCCGGGAACTGTTTCAGTAAAGCATCGCGATACTGATTATCCAGATAGGCAGAATCACCGCCGCGAATGAATAACGCAGGATGTGGCCAAGCCGGAATATCTTTCCAGCCAGAAATGGTCGCGTAATTGTCCCACAGTACCGGCACGTTAAAACGCCATTCTCCATCCTGAAAAGATTTGAGAATGAACTGAATCACGCCTTCTTCATGGATCACGTTGCGCATAACATTAGCCGCTGCACTGCGCAGCTTAACGCCAGATTCTGTGACCGCCCGGATAGCAGCAAAAATTTCATCGTGACGACGGGTTTGATAATCAACCGGAGCGATATCAATCATAACCATCTGTTCAATGCGCTCGGGAGCCAGTGCGCTCATCGTCATGGCTATTTTGCCTCCCATAGAGTGACCTATGACAGAAACGCGATCGATGCCATGCGCATCCAGCGTGTCAAACATATCCTGCGCCATTACAGCGTAGTTCATCTCCTCAGAGCGCGGTGACATGCCATGATTACGGACATCAACCTGGATGAGAGGACGATCATCCTTTAATCCACGTGCCAGCACGCCAAGGTTATCAAGGCTGCCAAAAAGTCCATGAATAAGCAGGATGGGACGGGAATCAACAGTAGATTGTTCAGTTTGCAGACGGGCGTTCAAAATCATGGCAAAGTTCTTAAGTTTGAGACCTAAGCTTAGGTTATCATGGATTCACCTTTTCAGGCGCGCCGGTTCCAGCGGCATTAGGACATATTCTGACTTTTGCCCATAAACCGTTTGAATGCTAACAGCCCACCTGAATTTAACTTTATAATCCTGATGTTAGAATCCGCTCACATTTCGAATTGCCAAACTTTGCTAAGGGCTTTTCAGGTAATGCATGGTTCTGTCATGAGTAAAAAACCGTACGGAATAAGATGAAAACGATCGAAGTTGACGAAGAGCTCTACCGTTATATTGCCAGCCATACGCAACATATTGGCGAAAGCGCATCAGATATTCTGCGTCGCATGCTGAAGTTTACCGCCGGTCAAACGGCACCTGCAGCGGCTGCGCCAAACGCGGCGAAGCCAGACGTAAATGACGCGCAAGCTGCGCGTGTAGAATCGCGCCCGCAAGATCGCGTGCGAGCCATGCGTGAGCTAATGCTTTCTGATGAGTATGCGGAGCAGAAGCGAGCGGTTAATCGCTTTATGCTGATTTTGTCAACACTCTATCGTCTTGATACCGAAGCGTTTGCCGAGGCAACTGCCTCGCTGCAAGGCCGTACTCGCGTTTACTTTGCGGGCGATGAGCACACGCTGTTGCAGAATGGCACCCACACGAAGCCAAAGCACGTTCCTGGCACGCCGTACTGGGTGATCACCAATACCAATACTGGTCGCAAATGCAGCATGGTCGAACACATCATGCTATCAATGCAGTTCCCGCCGGAACTGACAGAGAAAGTTTGCGGCACCATTTAAACTGAAGCGTCAGGGAGAAGCGCCAATGGCCAATCACCCCCGTGCCGGGCAGCCTGCCCAGCAGAGCGATTTGATTAACGTTGCACAATTAACATCACAGTATTATGTCCTGAAGCCTGATGTGGCGAACCCGGAACATGCGGTGAAATTTGGCACATCTGGCCATCGCGGTAGCGCAGGGCGTCAAAGCTTCAATGAGCTGCACATTTTGGCTATCGCGCAGGCGATTGCTGAAGAGCGCAAAAAGAATGGCATTACTGGCCCATGCTACGTAGGTAAAGATACCCACGCGCTGTCAGAACCCGCTATTTTGTCGGTGCTGGAAGTGCTGGCGGCCAACGGCGTTGACGTTATTGTTCAGCAGGATAATGGCTATACGCCAACGCCTGCGATCTCCAACGCAATTCTTGAACATAATAAGTCTGGCGGCGCGCTGGCTGATGGCATTGTTATTACGCCATCCCATAACCCGCCTGAAGATGGCGGCATCAAGTACAACCCACCAAACGGTGGACCAGCTGATACCAATGTCACCAAAGTGGTGGAAGATCGTGCAAATCAGCTGATCAAAAATGGCTTGAAAGAAGTCAAACGTCTGCCGCTGGATGAAGCGCTGGCAAGTGGTCATATCGTAGAAAAAGATCTGATCCAGCCATACGTCGAAGGGTTAGCGCAGGTTATCGACTTTGCCGCAATCCAGAAAGCGGGATTGAAAATTGGTGTCGATCCACTTGGCGGCTCCGGTATGGCTTACTGGCAGCGCATTGCAGAGCACTACAAGTTAGATCTTACCATTGTTAACGATGCTATCGATCAAACCTTCCGCTTTATGCATCTTGATAAAGATGGCGTGGTGCGTATGGATTGCTCGTCCGAGTGCGCAATGGCGGGCCTGTTGGCTTACCGCGACAAATTCGATTTAGCATTTGGTAACGATCCTGATTACGATCGCCACGGTATCGTTACGCCTGCGGGCTTGATGAATCCAAACCATTATCTGGCGGTAGCGATTAACTATTTGTTCCAGAATCGTCCGCAATGGGGCAAAGAAGTTGCCGTAGGCAAAACGCTGGTTTCCAGTGCGATGATCGACCGTGTTGTTAATGACATTGGTCGTAAACTGGTAGAAGTACCGGTTGGTTTCAAATGGTTTGTGGATGGTCTTTTCGACGGCAGCTTCGGTTTTGGCGGCGAAGAGAGCGCGGGTGCATCCTTCCTGCGCTTCGATGGTACGCCATGGTCAACGGACAAAGACGGCATCATTATGTGCTTGCTGGCCGCTGAAATTACGGCTGTGACCGGTAAGAACCCGCAGCAACATTATGATGAGCTGGCTCAGCGCTTTGGTGCGCCAAGCTACAACCGTTTGCAGGCTTCTGCTACATCGGCACAGAAAGCGGCGCTCTCTAAGCTGTCGCCAGAAATGGTGAGTGCAGACACGCTGGCGGGTGATCCGATCACCGCACGGTTGACTGCAGCGCCTGGTAACGGTGCCTCAATTGGTGGTCTGAAAGTGATGACGGAAAACGGCTGGTTTGCAGCGCGTCCTTCTGGCACTGAAGACGCCTATAAAATCTACTGTGAAAGCTTCCTTGGTGCTGAACATCGCGCACAGATCGAGAAAGAAGCAGTAGAAATCGTCAGCGAAGTGCTGAAAAACGCCTGATAAAGGTGTAATGAAAAAGGCGCCGCTGGCGCCTTTTTTTATGGCATAAATCGATAACCAATCCCGGTTTCGGTGAGCAAATGCAGCGGCTGAGTCGGGTTGCCCTCCAGCTTTTGCCGCAGATGTCCCATATAGATACGCAAATAATGGCTGTGTTCGACCGCGTTCGGCCCCCATACCTGACTAAGCAATTGACGCTGAGTCATCACCTTGCCCGCGTTGTTCAGCAAAACGCCCAGTAAACGAAACTCTATCGGAGTGAGATGAATCTCTTCGCCTGCGCGAATCACGCGACGTGCAGCAAGGTCAACGGTCACGTCTGCAAACGCCACTTTAGGCTCAGGATTAATGCCGCTAAAACGACGTAAGGCCACCCGCACTCGCGCCTGTAACTCGCCAATCCCAAAGGGCTTGGTCAGGTAATCATCCGCACCGGCATCCAGCGCATCGATTTTATCTTGTTCATCACTGCGCGCCGACAGCACAATCACCGGAATGGCGCTCCATTGCCGTAGTTCACGGATAAACATGTTTCCATCACCATCAGGCAAACCCAAATCGAGAATCACCACATCCGGCTTGCGTGTGGCGGCTTCAATCAGGCCACGTTGCAGGGTGTCCGCATCAAACACTTTTAAGGCTTCGCCTTCTAATGCCAGTCGAACGAAACGACGTATTTCTTTTTCATCTTCAATGATCAAAACCGTAGCCACGTGCAACCTGCCATCAAATCAACATTTACTCGCTACTTTAACAACAAATGATCAGCGCGTCCGTGAATGTTCAATTGAGAAAATAACCACTAAAGAAACAACGCCATTACAAGTGTGTAACTTACTTACGGCGTGCATTCTTAAAAGCGATAAATTTGGTCTGGAGGGTGGTCGGATGAGTAGTAAAATTACACAGCTGGGCGTAATATTAGAGTCAGATCACATTTACTCACTTATTACGCTTAAAAAGGAGGCAAACGATGTATCCCGCTTATTCACGCAACAAAATTATTTTGCGTCGTGCCTTGGTGATTTTACTCGGCGTTATGGCGTTACCGATCATGCTTTTCCGTAAAGATCGCGCCCGTTTTTACAGTTATCTGCATCGCGTGTGGTGTAAAACCAGCGCTAAACCCGTTTGGCTGGCGCAGTCAGAAGCGGCAGGAGGAATTTTTTGGTAATTTACCCATCCAAATAGTCAGCCCGGTCATTTTACCGGGCTTTTTTTTTAAGCATTATCTTCTCAGAATTTCTCTAAACTTAACCTTCAATCCCTTACAGCCAAATAATTTTCAGCTACACTTAAACCTCTACAAGATTTCAGAGGTTGTACAAGTATGAGTGAGAAAATTCCAGTTGGGATCAGTGCTTGCCTGCTTGGCGATACCGTCAGATTTGATGGTGGTCACAAGCGATTAACCTTCGCAACGGAACAGCTCACGCCGTTTGTGCGCTTCGAACCTGTTTGTCCAGAAATGGCGATTGGTCTTCCCACGCCACGTCCAGCATTACGTTTAGTAAAGCAAGAAGACGATGATCTGCATCTCTGCTTCAGCAAAGATGGGGGAGAAGAGGTTACGCAGGAAATGCGCACATGGTCTGAACAGCGGGTGAAAGCAATGCATCATCTGTGTGGCTACATTCTGTGTGCTAAGTCCCCGAGTTGTGGCATGGAACGCGTGCGCGTTTACGAGCCTGAATCCAACAACAACCGCAAAGCGGGAACCGGCATTTTTACCGAGTTTCTGCGTAGAGAGATGCCTTGGCTGCCACTTGAAGAGGATGGACGCCTGCACGATCCTGCATTGCGCGAAAACTTTGTAGGACGCATTTGTGCGTTGCACGAATTCAATCAAATGTGGAAGTCAGGTTTGACGCGTGCGCGTCTCATTGCGTACCACAGCCGTTATAAATTGCTGCTTTTAGCGCATTCTCAAGAAAAATACCGTGAGTTGGGGCCTTTTGTCGCGTCAATGAGCCAGTGGGATTCGCTGGAAGCGTTCGCTTTTGAGTATCGCAATCGCCTGATGGAACTGATGTCGCATCCTGCATCACGGCGTAATCACACCAACGTATTAATGCACGCTCAAGGCTATTTCCGCCGCCAACTCAGCTCGCCACAGCGGCAGGAACTGGCAACCTTGATTGACCATTATCGTCAGGGTACACAGCCGTTGCTGGTTCCTATCACCATTCTTAAGCACTACATGGCGGAATATCCGCATCCATGGCTGGCTCAACAGCGCTACTTTGATCCCTATCCCGAAGCGCTGCGCCTGCGTTATGGGCAATAATTCGGACCTGATATGACCACCCATTTAGTTTGGCTGCGTAATGATTTGCGCATTAACGATAATCTGGCTTTGCACGCGGCATGTCGCGACAGCAAAGCCAAGGTGATTGCGCTGTACATTGCTACGCCGAAACAGTGGCAGCAGCATGATATGGCACCGAAGCAGGCTGCTTTTATTTATCAAAGCTTGCTGCTGCTACAAGAGACTTTAGCCGATCGCGGTATCGAACTTTATTATCATCAATGCACTGACTTCAATGCGTCTGTTGACTACCTCACAACATTCTGTGAGCAACATAAAATTGATAACCTCTTCTATAACTACCAATACGAATTCAATGAGCGGCAGCGTGATGCGAAAGTTGAAAAACAGTTGGATGAGAACGGCGTAATTTGTCAGGGTTTTGATGACAGCGTGCTGTTGGCGCCCGGCAGCGTTCAAACCGGTGATCGCAGCATGTACAAGGTGTTTACGCCGTTTAGCAAAGCTTTTGTCCGTCGGCTGCATCAAGGCTTGCCGGAATGTGTTCCAGCGCCGAGAGCACGTGACGGCGCTCCATTAAGAATTCACAAAAAAATCCCCCCCTTTAGTTATCAAGCAGCTGACTTTGATCAGGCTCTTTTCCCTCCCGGTGAAGCCGCTGCGCTGAGGCAGTTACGCCGTTTCGCCACTCAACCGATTCTGGATTATTCATCCGCACGGGATATGCCTGCCGTTGATGGCACAAGCCGCTTGTCGGTTTATCTGGCAACCGGCGTGCTTTCGCCGCGCCAGTGTTTGCATCGGGTTCTGAAAGAACATCCTGCGGCATTGGATGATAATCGCGTTTTTGTCTGGCTTAATGAGTTGATCTGGCGTGATTTTTATCGGCACTTGATGGTGGCTTATCCCGCGTTGTGCAAGCATCAGCCCTTTATTCAGTGGACACATAACGTTGAATGGCAGCAAAACGATGAACACTTCACTGCATGGAAAGAGGGCAGAACAGGATATCCGATTGTTGATGCTGCTATGCGGCAAATGAATGATATTGGGTGGATGCACAATCGTTTACGCATGATCACCGCCAGCTTCCTGGTAAAAGATTTGCTTCTCCACTGGCATGGCGGTGAGCGTTATTTCATGCAGCAATTAATTGACGGTGATTTGGCTGCCAATAACGGCGGTTGGCAATGGGCGGCGTCAACCGGCACCGATGCTGCACCCTATTTTCGTATTTTTAATCCTACAACGCAGGGCGAGCGCTTCGATAAGCAAGGTGAATTTATTCGCCACTATTTGCCTGAGCTCAGTGACGTGCCAGACAGCGATATTCACCAACCGCACGCTTGGGCGAAGAAACACAACAAGGTACTCGATTATCCGGCACCAATCGTGGAACATAAGGAGGCACGTAAAAAGACATTAGACGCCTTTGAGCGCGCAAAAAATGCGGCTTGAGGCGGCAAGGGAGCCGAAATGAATCACTACGAATTAGAGCAAATCGTCAATCAGCAGCTGGATACACACAGCTTCAGCGATTACGCACCCAACGGATTACAGGTTGAAGGCCGCGCCGAAGTCAACACTATCGTTACCGGGGTTACTGCCTGTCAGGCATTAGTGGATGAAGCCGTAAAGCGTAACGCCGATGCGATTCTGGTTCATCACGGTTATTTTTGGAAAAATGAACCGGCGGTAATTAAAGGCATGAAGCGTAATCGCCTGCGTGCGCTGCTGGCTAACGATATTAATTTGTATGGCTGGCATCTGCCGCTGGATGCGCATGCAACGCTGGGTAACAACGCACAGCTGGCGCAGTTACTGGATATTGATGTAGGCGGTGAAGTGATGCCACTGGTATTTTGGGGCGAATTAAAAACGCCGCTGACCGGGGAAGAACTGGCTCAGCGCATTGCCCAGAAACTGGGGCGTGAACCGCTGCACTGTGGCGATAACGCACCCGCGCAAATCCGTCGTGTTGCGTGGTGCAGCGGCGGCGGCCAAGGCTTTATCGACAGCGCCGCCGACTTCGGCGTTGATGCTTATATCACCGGTGAAGTCTCCGAGCAGACTATTCACAGCGCCCGTGAGCAAGGTTTGCATTTCTTTGCAGCAGGACATCACGCGACTGAACGCGCGGGCATTAAAGCGTTGGGCGAATGGCTGGCTGAAAACCACGGCCTCGACGTCACTTTCATCGATATTCCTAACCCCGCCTAAGCACTTCACGGGTCCTGCACTTTCGCGCAGGACCTAAATCTATTGACACATCTCTGTCACTTTCGCATAACTGTCTGCTTTATACCGATAAGCAAATGCCTGCAACGCGCGCCTGAAGATTTTTGCGCGCGTAATTTTAGGTGAAATGGAGGTGGGTGTTGCAACGAGCACGTTGTTATTTGTTGGGCGAACGCGCGGCTGTGCTGGAACTGGAGCCGCCGATTTCATTGGTAAGCCAACAGCGCATTTGGGGATTGAATCAACGGCTGCAAGCGCATGAAGAAGTGCTTGAAGTGATACCTGGGATGAACAACATCACCATTTTGTTACGCGATCCACAACATAAAGCGCTGGATGCTATTGAGCGCTTACAGCGCTGGTGGGAAGAGAGTGAAGCGCAGTTGCCAGAATCACGTCAGGTTGACATTCCGGTGATCTATGGCGGTGAAAGCGGGCCCGATCTCAACGTGGTGGCTGAACAGGCCAACATGACGCCGCAGCAAGTGGTTGAGCTGCACAGCAGCAGTGATTACGTGGTCTATTTTATCGGCTTCCAGCCTGGCTTTCCCTATTTGGGCGGATTAGATCAGCGTTTGCACACGCCGCGTCGTGCCGAACCGCGCGTGCTGGTTCCAGCAGGGTCGGTGGGCATTGGCGGAAGCCAAACTGGCGTTTATCCGCTCGCCAGCCCCGGTGGCTGGCAACTGATTGGACAAACACGCGTTGCGCTGTTTGATCCAAAAAATCAACCACCAACCTTGTTACGTCCCGGCGATACGGTACGGTTTGTGCCGCAAAAGGAGGGCGTATGCTAAGAATTCTTCGTGCCGGGCTGGCAACCAGCATTCAAGACAGCGGTCGTAACGGCTGGCGACAATATGGTATCAGCGTCAGCGGCGTGCTCGACCATCCAGCGATGGTCACCGCGAACCTGCTGGTGGGTAATGCGCCTGACAGCGCGGTGCTGGAAATTGTGCTCGGTCAGTTCAAAGCTGAATTCACGCGTGACGGCTGGTTTGCCTTAACGGGCGCAGGTTGTCATGCTGAACTGGATGGCAAAGCGGTGTGGACCGGCTGGCGTTTGCCTGTGAAGAAGGGCCAGGTTTTATCACTGTCGATGCCGGTTCGCGGCATGCGCAGCTATTTGTCTGTTAATGGCGGTTTTGATCTACCGGAAGTATTGGGTTCAAGCAGCACCGATCTCAAGGCGGGGTTTGGCGGCTGGCAAGGGCGTAAACTGGAAGATGGGGACCGCCTGCCGCTGGGCAAACCAACTCGCCAGTTTGATAAGAAAGCCGGTGTGCGCCAAATCTTATGGGGTAATCGTATTCGCGCCTTGCCGGGGCCGGAGTATCACGAGTTCAGCCGCGAGGCGCAGCAGGCTTTTTGGCGTACCGCATGGAAACTCAGTCCGCAAAGTAACCGCATGGGTTATCGCCTGCAGGGCCGACAGCTCAACCGCGAAACCCCACGTGAGCTGTTATCGCACGGTTTGGTACCCGGTGTGATTCAAGTACCGCCTAATGGTCAGCCGATTGTTCTAATGGCAGATGCACAAACCACGGGCGGTTATCCGCGCATCGCCTGCGTGATTGAAGCCGATCTTTATCATCTGGCACAGATTCGTTTAGGTGATCCAATCCACTTCATTCACTGCACTTTGCCAGAAGCAATACAGGCGCGTGAACATCAGCAACGCGCGTTGGACCAGATGGTGTGGGGACTCGCTCATGAAAATTGATTTAAACGCCGATTTAGGTGAAGGCAGCGGCAGCGATCGCGCACTGCTGCAATTAGTCAGTTCAGCCAATATCGCCTGCGGCTTTCACGCGGGTGATGCACAAACCATGCTGCAGTCAGTGCGCTGGGCAAAAGAGTTTGGCGTCGCCATTGGCGCACATCCCAGCTTTCCCGATCGCGAAAACTTTGGTCGCACCGCGATGCAGCTTCCACCTGAAACGGTCTATGCCCAGATGATTTATCAAATTGGCGCATTGAAAAGCCTGGCGGAGAGCGAAGGGCAAAAATTGGTGCACGTTAAGCCGCACGGCATGCTCTACAACCAAGCCGCAGCGGATGCTGTGTTGGCAGGGGCTATAGCGCAGGCGATTAAAGCGGTGGATGCTAATTTGATCGTCGTTGGTCTTGCCAATAGCGAATTAATTCGCGCAGGCCTTGATTGCGGATTACGTACCCGTGAAGAAGTTTTTGCCGATCGCGGCTATCTCAATAGCGGTGCATTAGTGCCACGCGGTCAACCGGGCGCGCTGATCGAAGATGAAACCCAGGCGATTGAACAAACGCTGGCAATGGTGCAACAAGGCAAAGTGAAAAGCATCAGCGGCGAATGGGTTGCGGTGAATGCACAAACCGTTTGTCTGCACGGCGATGGCGCGCATGCGTTGCAGTTTGCTCAGCGCCTGCGTGATGTTTTTGCGACACATCAGGTTGCCGTGAATAGCCTTTAAGTTGTTGACTGTTAGCCCGGCAATGCGCCGGGTTTTTTTATCTCATAAGGGGAAAATATGGACAGCGTGGTGAACCTTTGGCCGCTGCTCGGCATTGCCGCCATCGTGGTAGGCTTTTTATTACGTTTTAATCCGGTGTTGGTGGTGATTGTTGCGGGTTTCGTGACCGGTATCGCCGCGATGATGCCGATTGCTGACATCCTGGAAAAGCTGGGCGCAGGCTTTTTAAATACGCGAAATCTGCCGCTGATTCTGTTGTTACCGCTGGCAGTGATCGGCCTGCTGGAGCGCCACGGTTTGAAAGAGCGCGCGCAAGCTTGGATTGCTCAGATCAAAACCGCGACCGCCGGTCGCTTGCTGATCGTCTATCTACTGGTGCGTGAAATCACCGCCGCGCTGGGATTAACCAGCCTGGGTGGCCATCCACAGATGGTGCGTCCGCTATTAGCACCAATGGCTGAAGGCGCTACCGAGAACCGTTATGGTGAGGTTTCACCTGAGGTACGTCATCGTCTGCGCGCGATGTCAGCGGCAACGGATAACGTAGGTTTATTCTTTGGCGAAGATATTTTTGTGGCTTTCGGTGCCATTATCTTCATGCATAACTTCATGCAAGAGTCGGCAGGCATTCAGACCGAGCCCTTGCACATTGCGCTGTGGGGTATTCCAACAGCGATTGCTGCCTTCCTAATCCACTCAGCACGTCTGGTTCGCTTGGATCGCAAACTGTCACGTGAATTACAGACGCTGAATAGCCAGGCATTGAAAGCCAAGGAGGGCCAATAATGTTTCAGCAACAATATTTGATGTGGCTGGCAGGCATTATCCTGCTGGTTGTGGCGGTACTTTCCTGGCGTGACAGCGCCAACCCGCGTCGTTTTACCACCGGTTTGTTCTGGGCGCTGTACGGCTTGATTTTTCTGGTCGGTGATTGGACCACGCGTTTAATGACGCAGTTGATGGGAACGCCGGAAGTCGGCACACGTACGCTGCATATTGTAGTGGGTGTTGCGGTGGTGGTGATGGCGCTCATCGCAGGTTTAGGCGGTGTAAAATTAGGCCGCTATCATCAACGTAGTGACGAAGAAAAAAAGGTCAGCGCAAAACGTTTGCACAACAAACTGTTTCTGCCTGCGCTAGCCATTCCGGTAATCACCGTGGTCGGTGTCTTAGCGTTTAACCATATCCCGGGTTTGCAAGACGCGGTATTTGGCCCCGGCAATCATTCTACTCTGGTGACGCTGTTTTCAATGATGGTTGGGTGTTTGGTGGGGTGGCTGGTGGCGTTGAAAATGACCCACGAGAAACCTGTGCAGTCGATGCAGGAAACGCGCCGTCTGCTTGATGCCATCGGCTGGGCATTCATCCTGCCGCAAATATTGGCCACGCTGGGATTATTGTTCACTACGGCAGGCGTCGGCAGCGCGATTTCACACCTTACGGAAACCTATTTAGCAGTCGATAATCGCTTTATTGCGGTTGCGGTTTATGCTGTTGGCATGGCGCTGTTGACCATGATCATGGGCAACGCGTTTGCTGCCTTCCCGATTATTACCGCAGGCGTAGGGATCCCCATTCTTGTCTTGCAGCATGGCGGTAATCCAGCAGTGATGGCGGCGATTGGCATGTTCTCTGGCTATTGCGGTACGTTGATGACACCGATGGCCGCTAACTTCAACATCGTGCCTGCGGCATTGCTTGAGCTACCAGACCGTAACGCGGTCATCAAGGCTCAGGTGCCAACCGGTGTGCTACTGTTAATCGTTAACGTCTTTTTGCTCTATTTTCTGATGTTCCTGTGAGGAAAGAATGAAAACTGTATTGATGACCGCGTTCGAACCTTTTGGTGGGGAAGATGTTAATCCTTCATGGGAAGCGGTACGGGCGCTGGAAGGCAAGCAAATTGTTGGCGCAATCATTGTTACGCGCCAATTGCCGGTAGTGTTCAGCGAAGTGTTGAACGTACTTAATCAGGCGCTGGATGAGATTAAACCTGACGCGATTATTTCGGTAGGGCAGGCGGGCGGACGTAGCGACATTACCGTCGAGCGGATTGGCATTAATGTGGATGACGCGCGCATTCCCGATAACGCCGGTAAACAACCGGTGGATGAAGCGATTGTGCAGGATGGCCCAGCGGCCTACTTCTCACGCTTGCCGATCAAAGCCATTGTCGCGGCGGTACGTGAAGCGGGCATTCCCGCGTCGGTATCACAAACTGCGGGCACCTTTACCTGTAACCGGGTGATGTATGGTTTGCTGCATTGGCTGCAAACCCAAGGCAGTTCAGCGCGGGGCGGTTTTATTCATATCCCTTATCTGCCAGAGCAGGCGGCACAGCATCCTGGCGCACCGAGTATGTCTTCGGCTAACGTGATTCAGGCGCTGGAAATTGCCGTTCGCGTCACGTTAGAGATAAAAGAGGATTTGAAAGTCGTGGGTGGAGCAACACACTAATAGGCGGATAAATGCCAGAAGGACCGGAGATCCGCCGTGTGGCGGATCAGCTTGAAACAGCCATTGTCGGGCAACCGTTAACGGATGTCTGGTTTGCCTTTCCTGAGCTGAAAACCTACGAACCGTCGCTGCTCGGTGAGCAGGTACAGGCGATTGAAACGCGGGGTAAAGCGTTGCTGACGCATTTCAGCAATGGCTTAACGCTTTACAGTCACAATCAGCTTTATGGCGTCTGGCGTATTGTCTTACCTGAAAGCCAGCCAGAAACGAAACGGCAACTGCGGGTTCGATTGGCTACCGCCGAGCAAGCGATTTTGCTCTATAGCGCGTCAGATATTGAACTGCTAAATGCGGATACGCTCGCCAGCCATCCCTTTTTGAATCGCATTGGCCCGGATGTGCTGGACAGCACGTTGACGGTGGAAGAAGTCAAACAACGGCTACTTTCACCGCGCTTCAGCCGCCGACAGTTCAGTGGATTGTTACTGGATCAAGCCTTTCTTGCCGGGTTGGGTAACTACCTTCGGGTTGAAATTTTGTGGTTAGCAGAACTGTTGCCGCAGCATCGGGCACATTCATTAAGCGAAGCACAGCTGACAGCATTCAGCGAGGCGCTGTTATCGGTACCACGTCACGCTTATCGCATGCGAGGAACGATGAAAAAATATCACTCTGAAGCGGCTTTTCGCTTCGAAGTGTTTCATCGGCAGGGCAAGAAATGTCGGCGTTGCGGAACACTGATTGAGAAGGGAACGCTGTCGTCCAGACCCTTTTACTGGTGTCCGGGCTGTCAGGTTTAGCCTGAACGCGTCATAAAAAAAGCGGGGAAATCCCCGCTTTTTTACTGTTTAAAAGAAATTATTTTTCCAGCTGCGAGTTAAATTCGCGCTCAGTGTAACCGGTGTAAAGCTGACGCGGACGCGCAATTTTCATGCCTTCGTCGTGCATCTCTTTCCAGTGAGCAATCCAGCCAACAGTACGCGCCATGGCGAAGATCACGGTAAACATTGAAGATGGAATCCCCATCGCTTTCAGAATAATACCGGAGTAGAAGTCCACGTTTGGATAGAGTTTGCGCTCGATAAAGTACGGGTCGTTCAGCGCAATGTGCTCCAGCTCCATCGCCACTTCCAGCAGATCATCTTTCATACCCAGTTCATTCAAGACTTCATGACAGGTTTCACGCATCACGGTTGCGCGTGGGTCATAGTTTTTGTAAACACGATGACCAAAGCCCATCAGGCGGAAAGAGTCATTCTTATCTTTCGCACGACGAACGAACTCAGGAATATGCTCAACGGTGCTGATCTCTTCCAGCATACGCAGACACGCTTCGTTAGCCCCGCCATGAGCAGGCCCCCACAACGATGCGATACCCGCCGCGATACAGGCAAAGGGGTTAGCGCCAGACGAACCGGCAGTACGCACGGTTGACGTTGAAGCGTTTTGCTCATGATCGGCATGCAGAATCAGAATGCGGTCCATTGCGCGTTCCAGTACAGGATTGACCTTGTACTCTTCGCATGGCGTTGCAAACATCATATGCAGGAAGTTCCCGGCATATGACAGATCATTGCGTGGATAAACAAACGGCTGCCCGATCGAATATTTGTAGCACATCGCTGCCATGGTCGGCATTTTTGACAGCAGACGGAAAGCTGCAATTTCACGGTGACGCTCAATATTAACATCCAATGAATCGTGATAAAACGCGGCCAGCGCGCCAGTCACACCGCACATTACCGCCATCGGATGCGAATCGCGACGGAAGCCGTGGAACAGGCGGTTAATTTGTTCGTGAATCATAGTGTGGCGGGTAACCGTGGTGCGGAACTCGTCAAACTGTTGCTTCGTCGGTGCTTCGCCATTCAGCAGGATGTAGCACACTTCCAGATAATTCGAATGGGTAGCCAACTGATCAATCGGGAAACCACGGTGCAGCAGAATACCTTCGTCACCATCGATAAAGGTAATTTTGGATTCGCATGACGCTGTAGAAGTGAAACCCGGATCGAAGGTGAATAAGCCGTTTGAGCCAAGGGTACGGACATCAACGACATCCTGGCCTAAGGTGCCTTCCAGCACGTCCAGTTCAAAAGACGTATCATCTTGTAGGGTTAGCGTCACTTTTTTATCTGTCATTTTCGTCTCCATAGCGCCTTATGTAGGTAAGGATCTTTAGACACCTGAAAAGCGTTCATGTTGCGGGTGGCAAAACTTCACAATTTCACTCTGCGTTCATAAGTCTGGTGCAGGGTACAGAGTGAGAGGCATGTTCCCGTCAGGAACCGTAAAGCCATGACATGCTGCATATCGAGGTTGTTAAAGATCCGGTCTGGACATAACTTCTTGGTAACCAATAACCTGATGCTTGTTGTGGCTCACGCTCGCAATGTTACATAACTTGAGCTTAGGGGAAAGTGTATCCCCATAACTTTTGTGCATCATAGGAGTTTATTGGGTTAGTTTGTAACTGAATTGTTTAACTATTGTCAAATCAGATAATTAAATTTGTATCAAATGTGAAAATCGTGAGTAAGATCACTGTTCAACCGAAATGTTCCCAAAGTGTTTGTAGGGGAATTGTAATCAGATTGTGATCCTCCTATACTTCGCCGAGGTCTCCGGAATTCCCTGACACCAGGAGCCACCCAGCGTTTCTACCGCGTCAATTAACACTGGATGTTGCTTTTTTGGTGACGGTTAAAGTCTGAACACGTCGCGTGATCCGACTCCGCCTCAGGACCGGAGGAAGCAAAATAAAAAAGAGCTGTGTGGGCAAAACCGTGAAAAAACAAAGACCTGTCAACTTGGATCTCTCGACGATCCGGTTTCCCGTTACTGCAATATCGTCTATTCTCCACCGCGTTACTGGCGTAATTACCTTGGTTGCGCTTGCCATTCTGCTGTGGTTACTGGGCTTGTCTCTCTCCTCTCCGGAAGGTTTCCAACACGCTGCAACCATCATGGATGGCTTCTTCGCGAAGTTCATTATGTGGGGCATTTTAACGGCGTTGGCTTACCACGCGGTGAGCGGGATTCGTCATATGTTGATGGATTTTGGTTATCTGGCTGAGACCCTGCAAGCAGGCTCGCGCTCGGCTGAGGTGGCAATTGGTATTACTGTCGTGCTTTCAATTTTGGCTGGAGTCCTCGTATGGTAAGCAATGCATCCGCGTTGGGTCGCAACGGCATTCAGGACTGGCTGCTGCTGCGGGCTTCTGCAATTCTCATTACGCTTTACATCCTCTACATACTCGGCTTTGTAGTGATGACAGACACGCTGACTTATGACATCTGGCGTGGATTCTTCGCTTCGGCCTTTACCAAAGTATTCACCCTGCTGACGCTGTTTTCCATTCTGATCCACGGTTGGATTGGCATGTGGCAAGTGTTAACTGATTACGTTAAATCAGTAGCGCAGCGTCTGGTGTTGCAATTGGTGGTCGTGGTGACGTTGTTGTCCTATGCGATTTATGGGTTTGTTGTGGTGTGGGGTGTGTAAATGAGTTTGCCAATCAGAGAGTTTGATGCCGTGGTGATCGGCGCAGGCGGCGCAGGAATGCGAGCCGCATTGCAAATCTCCCAAGCAGGACAGAGCTGTGCCTTGCTATCTAAAGTTTTCCCGACCCGTTCCCATACCGTATCTGCGCAAGGCGGCATCACCGTCGCGCTGGGTAACACCCATGAAGATAACTGGGAATGGCATATGTACGACACCGTCAAAGGTTCCGATTATATCGGTGACCAAGACGCGATTGAATATATGTGTAAAACCGGACCTGAAGCGATTCTGGAACTGGAACACATGGGTTTACCGTTCTCGCGCCTTGAAGATGGTCGTGTCTATCAACGTCCGTTTGGCGGCCAGTCGAAGAATTTCGGTGGCGAACAAGCGGCACGTACTGCCGCCGCCGCTGACCGTACCGGTCATGCGCTGCTGCACACGCTTTACCAACAGAACCTGAAAAACAAAACCACCATCTTCTCTGAGTGGTATGCACTGGATTTGGTTAAAAATGAAGATGGCGCAGTTGTCGGTTGTACCGCAATCTGCATTGAAACGGGTGAAACCGTTTACTTCAAAGCCAAAGCTACTGTGCTGGCAACCGGTGGCGCGGGCCGTATTTATCAGTCAACCACCAATGCCCACATCAACACTGGCGACGGTGTCGGCATGGCGCTGCGCGCAGGCGTGCCGGTTCAGGATATGGAAATGTGGCAGTTCCACCCAACCGGTATTGCCGGTGCGGGTGTATTAGTGACAGAAGGTTGTCGTGGTGAAGGCGGATATCTGCTGAACAAACACGGCGAACGCTTTATGGAACGTTATGCACCTAACGCCAAAGACCTTGCGGGTCGTGATGTAGTGGCACGTTCGATGATGATTGAAATTCGTGAAGGCCGCGGCTGTGATGGTCCTTGGGGCCCACACCTTAAGCTAAAACTCGATCATTTAGGTAAAGACGTTCTTGAATCACGTCTGCCAGGCATTCTTGAGCTGTCTCGTACGTTTGCTCACGCGGATCCGGTTAAAGAGCCGATCCCAGTGATCCCAACTTGCCACTATATGATGGGCGGTATTCCGACCAAAGTAACGGGCCAGGCGCTGCGCGTGAACGAGCAGGGCGAAGATGTGGTCATTCCAGGCCTGTTTGCCGTGGGTGAAATCGCCTGCGTATCCGTGCATGGCGCTAACCGCCTCGGTGGAAACTCACTGCTCGACTTAGTGGTATTTGGTCGCGCAGCCGGTTTGCATCTGCTGGAGTCGATTGCCGAGCAGGGCGAGCTGCGTGATGCCTCTTTGGAAGAGATTGATGCAGCTATGGCGCGCTTCAATCGTTGGGAAAACAACACCACTGGCGAAGATCCGGTTGAGATTCGCAAGGCGCTGCAGCGCTGCATGCAGAACAATTTCTCGGTGTTCCGCGAAGGTGATGCAATGAAAGAAGGGCTTGCTGAGCTGAAAGTGATCCGTGAACGCCTGAAATCAGCGCGTTTGGATGACCGCTCACCAGACTTTAATACTCAACGTATTGAGTGCCTGGAGCTGGATAACCTGATGGAAACCGCTTACGCCACCGCAGTGGCAGCAAACTATCGCACCGAAAGTCGCGGTGCGCACAGTCGCTTCGACTACCCGGATCGTGATGATGAAAACTGGCTGTGCCACAGTCTTTATATCCCGCAAACCGAGAGCATGACGCGCCGTGAGGTAAACATGCAGCCGAAACTGCGCGCGGCGTTCCCGCCGAAAGTGCGTACTTATTAATTTGCGGAGAGACGATCATGAGACTCGAATTTTCAATTTATCGCTACAATCCAGACGTCGATGACAAGCCGCGCATGCAGGAATACAGCCTCGAAGCGGAAGATGGTCGCGACATGATGCTGTTGGACGCGTTAATCCGTTTGAAAGAAAAAGATCCTACTCTGGCTTTTCGCCGCTCATGCCGTGAAGGCGTGTGTGGTTCTGACGGCCTGAACATGAACGGCAAAAATGGCCTGGCTTGCATCACGCCGGTATCGGCGTTGGGCAACGGTAAAAAAACCATTGTTATTCGCCCACTGCCGGGTCTGCCGGTTGTCCGCGACCTGGTTGTGGACATGAGTCAGTTTTATGCGCAATATGAGAAAATTAAACCTTTCTTGTTGAATAATGGGGAAAATCCGCCGGCGCGCGAGCATTTACAGTCGCCGGCAGAACGTGAGCATCTGGATGGATTATACGAATGTATTCTCTGCGCCTGCTGCTCAACGTCTTGCCCATCATTCTGGTGGAATCCAGATAAATTTATTGGACCTGCCGGCCTGTTGGCAGCCTACCGCTTCCTGATTGACAGCCGCGACACCGAAACCGATGCGCGTCTCGACAATCTTAATGATGCTTTCAGTGTTTTCCGCTGTCACAGCATCATGAACTGTGTGAGCGTATGTCCTAAAGGATTGAACCCGACACGCGCTATCGGCCATATAAAGTCGATGCTGCTGCAACGCGGGGCATAAGTATTTTTATCGTCCGGGAACCTCAGGTTCCCGGACGATTTACGGAAGCCTCTGTAAACGTGGTCGTGTACTACGTTTACAAAGGTTCCCTTACGGGCCGGGCGCGCGCTGCGCACAGTGCTCGTATCGCTGAACTCACTACGGCAAACCGCGTAAGCGGCAACAAATGAAACCTCAAAAAAGCATAACAATGCTTAAGGGATCACAATGCAGAACAGCGCGATGAAACCCTGGCTGGACTCTTCCTGGCTGGCCGGCGCGAATCAGTCTTACATAGAGCAGCTCTATGAGGATTTCCTGACCGATCCTGACTCTGTCGATGCAGTGTGGCGCACGATGTTCCAACAGCTCCCAGGCACCGGCGTGAAACCAGAACAGTTTCACTCCACCACGCGCGAGTATTTCCGTCGCCTGGCGAAAGATGCATCTCGTTACACCTCCTCAGTTTCCGATCCAGCAACAAACTCCAAACAAGTGAAAGTGTTGCAGTTGATAAACGCGTTTCGTTTTCGCGGTCATCAGCATGCTAATCTTGATCCGCTCGGCCTGTGGAAACAGGATCGTGTCTCCGATCTCGATCCCGCTTTTCACGATCTGACCGACGCCGATTTTCAGGAAAGCTTTAACGTAGGTTCTTTTGCCGGTGGCAAAGAAACCATGAAGCTGGCCGATCTGTTCGACGCGCTGAACCAGACCTATTGCGGCTCCATTGGTGCAGAATATATGCACATCAATAACACCGACGAGAAACGCTGGATTCAGCAGCGTCTTGAGTCAGTGGTGGGCCAGGCCTCCTTCAGCAACGAAGAGAAAAAAGGTTTCCTGAAAGAGCTGACTGCGGCAGAGGGGATGGAAAAATACCTCGGCGCAAAATTCCCAGGCGCTAAACGCTTCTCGTTAGAAGGCGGCGATGCGTTGGTTCCGATGCTGCGCGAGATGATTCGTCACGCGGGCAAAAGCGGCACGCGTGAAGTGGTGCTGGGTATGGCGCACCGTGGTCGTCTCAACGTACTGATTAACGTACTGGGTAAGAAGCCGCAGGATCTGTTTGACGAATTCGCGGGTAAACACAAAGAACACCTCGGCACCGGTGATGTGAAGTACCACATGGGCTTCTCATCAGACGTTGAAACCGAAGGCGGCTTAGTGCACCTGGCGTTGGCGTTTAACCCATCTCACCTTGAGATCGTGAGTCCCGTGGTGATGGGTTCAGTTCGTGCGCGTCTGGATCGTCTCTCCGAGCCAAGCAGCAATAAAGTGTTGCCAATCACTATTCATGGCGATGCGGCAATTATCGGCCAAGGCGTGGTGCAGGAAACCCTGAACATGTCTCAGGCGCGTGGCTACGAAGTGGGCGGTACCGTTCGCATCGTGATCAACAACCAGGTTGGCTTCACCACCTCCAATCCGAAAGATGCCCGCTCAACGCCTTATTGCACCGACATCGGTAAAATGGTGTTGGCCCCGATTTTCCACGTCAATGCTGATGATCCAGAAGCCGTCGCCTTTATTACGCGCCTGGCGTTGGATTATCGCAATACCTTCAAACGTGATGTCTTCATTGATCTGGTGTGCTATCGCCGTCATGGTCACAACGAAGCGGATGAGCCAAGCGCCACGCAGCCGTTGATGTACCAGAAAATCAAAAAGCATCCGACCCCGCGTAAAATTTATGCCGATCGCCTTGAAAGCGAAGGTGTTGCTACGCAAGAAGATGCCACCGAAATGGTGAATCTTTACCGTGACGCGCTGGATGAAGGTGAATGCGTGGTGCCGGAATGGCGTCCAATGAGCCTGCACTCCTTTACCTGGTCGCCGTATCTTAACCACGAGTGGGATGAAGCTTATCCGGCACAGGTGGATAAGAAACGCCTGCAAGAACTGGCGCGTCGTATCAGCCAGATCCCAGAAGAAGTGGAAGTTCAGTCGCGCGTTACCAAGATCTACAACGATCGCAAAGAGATGGCCGAAGGCAATAAAGCCTTTGACTGGGGCGGCGCTGAGAACCTGGCTTACGCCACGCTGGTTGATGAAGGCATTCCGGTTCGCTTATCTGGTGAAGATACTGGCCGCGGCACTTTCTTCCATCGCCATGCGGTAATTCATAACCAAGCTAACGGCTCAACCTATACGCCGCTGCATCATGTGCACAGCGGTCAGGGACAGTTCAAAGTTTGGGATTCAGTGTTATCCGAAGAAGCGGTATTGGCCTTTGAATATGGTTATGCCACCGCTGAGCCACGCATCCTGACCATTTGGGAAGCGCAGTTCGGTGACTTCGCCAACGGCGCACAGGTTGTTATCGATCAGTTCATTAGCTCCGGCGAGCAGAAATGGGGCCGCATGTGTGGCCTGGTGATGCTGTTGCCGCACGGCTATGAAGGTCAAGGCCCAGAGCACTCATCTGCCCGACTGGAACGTTATCTGCAACTCTGTGCTGAGCAGAACATGCAGGTTTGCGTTCCGTCAACGCCTGCGCAGGTTTACCACATGCTGCGTCGTCAGGCGCTGCGCGGTATGCGCCGTCCGCTGATCGTTATGTCACCGAAATCGCTGCTGCGTCATCCGCTGGCTATTTCAACACTGGATGAATTAGCAGAAGGCAGCTTCCAACCGGCAATTGGCGAAATCGATGCGCTCGATCCGAAAGGCGTTAAACGCGTCGTGATGTGTGCCGGTAAAGTTTATTACGATCTGCTGGAGCAGCGTCGTAAAAATGAGCAGACCGATGTCGCGATTCTGCGTATCGAGCAGCTTTATCCGTTCCCGCATCAGGCAGTACAAGAAATTTTGAAAGCGTATTCCCATGTGCAGGATTTTGTCTGGTGTCAGGAGGAGCCCCTGAACCAAGGCGCCTGGTATTGCAGTCAGCATCATTTCCGCGAAGTCGTGCCCTTTGGTGCAACTCTGCGTTATGCAGGCCGCCCGGCATCCGCTTCACCGGCCGTGGGTTACATGTCCGTACACCAAAAACAGCAGCAAGACCTGGTTAATGACGCGCTGAACGTTGATTAATTAAAAGGAAAGATAATGAGTAGCGTAGATATTCTCGTTCCCGACCTGCCTGAATCCGTTGCCGATGCCTCCGTGGCAACCTGGCACAAGAAACCAGGCGATGCCGTCACTCGTGATGAAGTGCTGGTAGAGATCGAAACTGACAAAGTGGTACTGGAAGTGCCTGCTTCCGCCGATGGCGTTCTCGAAGCTGTACTGGAAGACGAAGGCGCAACCGTGACTTCGCGCCAGATTCTGGGGCGTTTGAAAGAGGGCAACAGTGCCGGTAAAGAAACCAGTGCCAAAGCTGACAGCAAAGAGTCCACACCGGCTCAGCGTCAGACCGCCTCACTGGAAGAAGAGAGCAACGACGCGCTCAGCCCGGCGATTCGTCGCCTGATCGCGGAACACAATTTAGATGCCTCGCAGATCAAAGGCAGCGGTGTGGGTGGTCGTCTGACACGTGAAGATGTTGAAAAACATCTGGCCAAGAAACCGGAAACCGCAAAAGCCGCTGCACCTGCTGCTGAAGCGGCCCCGCAGCAAGCTGTGGCTAATCGCAGCGAAAAACGCGTTCCGATGACGCGTCTGCGTAAGCGTGTTGCAGAGCGTCTGCTGGAAGCGAAAAACAGCACTGCGATGCTGACAACGTTCAACGAAGTGAACATGAAGCCGATCATGGATCTGCGCAAGCAGTACGGCGACGCCTTCGAGAAACGCCACGGTGTGCGTCTGGGCTTCATGTCCTTCTACATCAAAGCGGTTGTTGAAGCGCTGAAACGCTATCCAGAAGTAAATGCTTCAATTGATGGCGAAGATGTGGTTTACCACAACTACTTCGACGTCAGTATTGCGGTATCTACGCCGCGTGGTCTGGTAACGCCAGTACTGCGTGATGTTGATGCATTGAGCATGGCTGACATCGAGAAGAAAATTAAAGAGCTGGCTGTAAAAGGCCGTGACGGCAAGCTGACTGTAGATGATCTGACTGGCGGTAACTTTACCATTACCAACGGCGGCGTCTTCGGCTCGCTGATGTCCACCCCGATCATCAACCCACCACAGAGCGCGATTTTGGGCATGCATGCCATCAAAGATCGCCCGATGGCGGTAAATGGTCAGGTTGTGGTATTGCCAATGATGTATCTGGCGCTCTCCTACGATCACCGTCTGATTGATGGCCGCGAATCTGTTGGCTATCTGGTTGCGGTGAAAGAGATGCTGGAAGATCCGGCACGTCTGCTGCTGGACGTCTGATTTTCATCGGGCGCGCTACGGCGCGCCCAACCTTATTACTCTTTTCAGACCTGAATGGATAGAACATCATGAACTTACACGAATACCAGGCGAAACAGCTGTTTGCACGGTATGGCATGCCGGCACCAACGGGTTACGCCTGTACTACACCACGTGAAGCGGAAGAAGCAGCGTCTAAAATTGGCGCAGGACCGTGGGTAGTTAAATGTCAGGTTCATGCCGGTGGCCGCGGTAAAGCGGGCGGTGTGAAGTTGGTTAACAGTAAAGAAGAGATTCGTGCGTTTGCTGAACATTGGCTCGGCAAGCGTCTGGTAACTTACCAAACTGACGCTCACGGTCAGCCGGTAAACCAGATTTTGGTTGAAGCAGCAACAGACATTGATCAAGAGCTTTATTTGGGTGCCGTGGTTGACCGCGCAACCCGCAGCGTGATCTTCATGGCATCGACTGAAGGTGGCGTAGAAATCGAGAAAGTGGCGGAAGAAACCCCACACTTGATTCACAAAATGGCGCTTGATCCGTTAACCGGGCCACTGCCATATCAAGGTCGTGAGCTGGCGTTCAAACTGGGTTTGAGCGGCAAGCAAGTGAGCCAGTTCACCAAAATCTTTATGGGTCTGGCGAATCTGTTCCTGGAACGCGATCTGGCGATGGTTGAGATCAACCCACTGGTGATCACCAAACAAGGCGATTTGATCTGCCTGGATGGTAAATTGGGTGCTGATGGCAACGCACTGTTCCGTCAGCCTGAGCTGCGCGAAATGCGTGACCCAAGTCAGGAAGATCCACGTGAAGCACATGCTACGCAGTGGGAACTGAACTATGTTGCGCTGGAAGGTAACATCGGCTGTATGGTTAACGGTGCGGGCCTGGCAATGGGCACCATGGACATCGTTAAACACCACGGCGGTCAACCTGCTAACTTCCTTGATGTTGGCGGCGGCGCAACCAAAGAACGCGTTACCGAAGCCTTCAAAATCATCCTGTCTGACGATGCGGTTAAAGCCGTGTTCGTTAATATCTTCGGCGGCATTGTGCGCTGTGACCTGATTGCCGATGGCATCATTGGCGCAGTGGCTGAAGTGGGTGTGAACGTGCCAGTGGTGGTACGTCTGGAAGGTAACAACGCCGAGCTGGGCGCGCAGAAACTGGCGGACAGCGGTCTGAACATCATTGCAGCAACCAGCCTGACAGACGCGGCACAGCGTGTTGTTGCTGCTGCGGAGGGTAAATAATGTCCATTTTGATCGACAAAAACACCAAAGTTATCTGCCAGGGATTCACCGGCGGACAGGGCACATTCCACTCTGAGCAGGCGTTGGCTTATGGTACGCAACTGGTTGGCGGCGTAACGCCAGGCAAAGGCGGCACTACGCATCTCGGTTTACCGGTGTTTAACACTGTACGCGAAGCGGTTGAAGCCACGGGCGCAACTGCCACCGTGATCTACGTTCCAGCTCCGTTCTGTAAAGACGGTATCCTGGAAGC
Organism: Pantoea sp. T14; assembly: GCF_036663535.1. Lineage (NCBI taxonomy): Bacteria > Pseudomonadati > Pseudomonadota > Gammaproteobacteria > Enterobacterales > Erwiniaceae > Pantoea > Pantoea sp. T14. The sequence continues at coordinate 10,588 of NZ_JAWUEB010000001.1, read as the reverse complement.
GATCGACGCGGGCATTAAACTGATCATCACCATCACTGAAGGTATCCCAACGCTGGATATGCTGACCGTGAAAGTGAAGCTGGATCAAGCTGGCGTCCGCATGATCGGACCAAACTGTCCGGGCGTGATTACTCCAGGCGAATGTAAGATCGGTATCATGCCTGGCCACATTCATCAGCCAGGCCGCGTGGGCATTGTTTCACGTTCCGGTACGCTGACTTATGAAGCGGTTAAGCAGACCACCGACATCGGTTATGGCCAGTCGACTTGCGTCGGTATCGGCGGTGACCCAATCCCAGGTTCTAACTTCATCGACATCTTGAAAATGTTCCAGGATGATCCGCAGACTGAAGCGATCGTGATGATCGGTGAAATCGGCGGCAGTGCAGAAGAAGAAGCGGCTGCATTTATCAAAGAGCATATCACCAAGCCAGTTGTAGGTTATATCGCGGGTGTGACAGCGCCTAAAGGTAAACGTATGGGCCACGCAGGTGCCATCATTGCTGGCGGTAAAGGAACGGCGGATGAGAAATTCGCCGCGCTGGAAGCAGCTGGCGTGAAAACCGTTCGCAGCCTGGCTGACATCGGCGACGCCGTCAAAGCGGTTCTGCCAGCGAAATAAACTTTAATTTTCGCGACATCAAGCCACCTTCGGGTGGCTTTTTTTTTGCCTTTTTAAGTTGCCCGTCAAAACAGGCGAATGTTAAATGCAACCGCATGTTATTCACCTTTCCTATTTCAGTGCGCTATTAATTTTGTGCGGTTTTCATAGAGAAAACGGGCGTTAATAAAAAGGGTTAAAAGTAATACGTTTCCAAATAAATCCAATCATTACTGACACTTTTTTAACAACCAGATTACCTGACACTATTCGGAAATGTAATGCGTTAATCCAGATCAATTATTGGCGACTTATAAAAAAGTTTATTGCTGGAAAAGCGCAACGTTAAAGGCTTAAATTGCGCTGCATCAATCCAGCCTTTTATAAAAAGATTCAAACATTTGCTGAAATATGGGGTGCTATCAAATTCCCCCTACTTTTCTCACATCCGTTTAAATAATCGGCCTGTATTGACGCTTTTCAGGGTTTATAAGTCTCGTTATTCGCCTTTATCAGGCAGCACTTTTACCTGTTCTGCCAATAACAAAACTGGAATTAATAATCAGTCGTTCCTGACTCTTATTTAGTGCCTTTTTACGCGGCTAAAAAGGGGTATGCGAGGAGCAAGGAGTCATTATGCTAGATATCGTCGAGCTGTCGCGTTTACAGTTTGCTTTGACGGCGATGTACCATTTCCTGTTTGTCCCTTTAACGCTGGGTATGGCGTTTCTGCTGGCAATCATGGAAACGGTCTACGTTCTCAGTGGTAAACAAATCTATAAAGATATGACCAAGTTCTGGGGCAAGTTGTTTGGTATCAACTTTGCGCTCGGAGTGGCGACCGGTCTGACCATGGAGTTTCAGTTCGGGACTAACTGGTCCTACTATTCACACTATGTTGGCGATATTTTCGGGGCGCCGCTGGCCATTGAAGGTTTGATGGCATTCTTTCTAGAGTCTACTTTCGTCGGCTTGTTCTTCTTTGGCTGGGATCGGCTAAGCAAAGTGCAACATCTGGCAGTCACCTGGCTGGTGGCGCTGGGATCAAACATGTCCGCCCTCTGGATCCTCGTCGCGAATGGTTGGATGCAGAATCCAATCGCCTCCGAGTTCAATTTTGAAACCATGCGTATGGAGATGCTGAGCTTCTCTGAGCTGGTGTTGAATCCGGTTGCGCAGGTGAAATTCGTGCATACCGTGGCGGCAGGCTATACCGCAGGCGCGATGTTCATTATGGGGATCAGCGCATGGTATCTGCTGAAAGGGCGCGATACGGCTTTTGCTAAGCGATCGTTCGCTATTGCGGCGAGCTTTGGTATGGCGGCGATATTATCCGTGATCGTATTGGGTGATGAGTCCGGGTACGAAATGGGTGACGTACAGAAAACCAAACTGGCGGCCATTGAAGCAGAATGGGAAACCCAGCCAGCGCCAGCAGCCTTTACACTGTTTGGCTTGCCTGATCAGGAAACGCAAGAAAACAAATACGCGATTCAAATTCCCTATTTGCTTGGGCTTATCGCTACGCGTTCGGTGGACACGCCGGTAACTGGCCTGAAAGAGTTACTGGAGCAACATGAAGTCCGCATTCGCAACGGCATGAAAGCCTACGCCTTGCTGAATGAGCTACGCGGCGGAAGTCAGGATCCAGCAGTACGTGAAGCCTTCAATGACAGTAAACAGGATCTGGGCTATGGCCTGCTGCTGAAGCGCTATACCGAAAACGTCGCGAATGCGACAGAAGCGCAAATTCAGAAAGCGACGCAAGATTCGATTCCACGCGTTGCGCCACTCTATTTCTCCTTCCGCATCATGGTACTCAGCGGCGTGCTCTTGTTAGGCATTATCGGGCTGTCGTTCTGGAGTGTGATTCGTAATCGCATCGGCAAAAATCGTTGGCTGTTGAAAGCGGCGCTGTATGGCATTCCGCTGCCATGGATTGCGATCGAAGCCGGTTGGTTTGTCGCAGAATATGGGCGTCAGCCTTGGGCAATTGGTGAAGTGTTGCCAACGGCAGTCGCGAATTCCTCTCTGACCGTCGGCGATCTTTTGTTCTCAATGATTTTGATTTGCGGTCTGTACACACTGTTCCTGGTGGCCGAAATGTATTTGATGTTCAAGTTTGCGCGACTAGGGCCAAGCAGCCTAAAAACCGGACGTTATCACTATGAAGAAATGACAACTCTTTCTCAGCCGGTGCGTGGATAAGGAGAACAACCATGTTTGATTACGAAGTTCTACGCTTTGTCTGGTGGCTGCTGATTGGCATCTTGCTGATTGGATTCGCTGTTGCCGACGGCTTTGATATGGGCGTGGGCATGTTAACGCGGGTGTTAGGCCGCACTGATACCGAACGGCGCATCATGATTAACAGCATTGCCCCCCATTGGGATGGCAACCAGGTTTGGTTGATCACTGCAGGCGGCGCGCTGTTTGCTGCCTGGCCGATGGTCTATGCCGCTGCGTTTTCTGGTTTCTATGTCGCGATGATCCTGGTGCTGGCATCGTTGTTCTTCCGTCCGGTAGGTTTTGATTACCGTTCGAAAATAGAAGATATGCGCTGGCGTGGTATGTGGGATTGGGGCATTTTCATCGGCAGTTTTGTACCGCCGTTGGTGATTGGTGTGGCTTTCGGCAATCTGCTGCAAGGCGTGCCGTTCCATGCAGATGAATATCTGCGCCTGTTTTATACCGGTAATTTCTTCCAGCTACTTAATCCGTTCGGCCTGTTGGCGGGTGTGATCAGTGTGGCAATGATTCTGGTGCAAGGTGCCACTTACTTGCAAATGCGCACCACTGGTGAACTGCATGTACGCTCACGCGCTGCTGCGCAGATAGCCGCGCTGGTGATGATGGTCTGTTTCGTGCTCGCCGGCCTGTGGGTGAAATACGGTATCGACGGATATGTAGTGAAGAGCCTCATTGATCATCATGCAGCGTCTAATCCGTTGGGTAAAACAGTGGTGCGCGAAGCGGGGGCGTGGATGGTTAACTTTGAAAGCATGCCGACGTTGTGGTTGTTCCCATTACTGGGCGTGTTGCTGCCTCTGTTGACGATTATTTTTTCACGCCTTGAGAAAGGTGCATGGGCATTTATCTTCTCCTCGCTGACATTAGCGTGCGTGATCATGACTGCAGGTATTGCGATGTTCCCGTTCATTATGCCTTCCAGCACGGTGCCGGACATCAGCCTAACCCTTTGGGATGCCACATCCAGCTTGCTGACACTGAAAATTATGACTTTCGCCGCGGCCATTTTTGTTCCGTTGATCCTCGCGTATACCGCCTGGTGTTACTACAAAATGTTTGGTCGCATTACCAAAGAACACATCGAGAGCAACACGCACTCGCTGTATTGAGTAAGGAGACGACGCATGTGGTATTTTGCCTGGATTCTCGGCACGCTGCTGGCTTGCGCCTTTGGAATCATCACCGCGCTGGCGATTGAGCATATAGAAGAGCGTGCTGCAGAAGACGATCACGCCTGATGTGCCAGCTGAGTCGGACGTTATAGCGTCTAATAGACAAGGGCCCGTTTCGGGCCCTTTCTTGAATACTGGCTTTGCTGTTAGCCGGATGTGTAAGGTGGGGACCTTCGCGCTTCGCAGCAGGTGCCCATCATGAGGCACGTTTTTTTGATGATTTGGGCGGTTTGCACGGTGGTTAATCACGGTATCGATTTTCGTCCCAGCCAAACCCGTTGGCAGGCGCTATTTTCATCCTTAGCGGCATGGGTTATATCATTCCTTTCCTTTTAGCCCATTTATCGCTGGCTTTTCTAAGCAAAATCGAGGCTGGCGGTGATTATTTGTCAGCATTTGGTCAATAAACCTCCCTTAAATAGTTCCGATTGTTACGGACTGATAATTATTTTCTCTTGGCTCTGGACACCCATTCCAAACCCGAATTGTCTTGCGTATAGTAGCAACGTTTAAAACGAGGCCGGGATGTAGAGTGAGTACAACGCTGTTTCGCTGGCCGGTTCGGGTCTACTACGAAGACACCGATGCCGGTGGTGTGGTTTATCACGCCAGCTATATCGCTTTTTATGAACGAGCACGTACCGAAATGTTGCGTCAGCATCATTTCAATCAGCAGGTGCTGTTAGAACAGCAGATTGCTTTTGTGGTGCGGCGTATGACGGTGGACTATCTTTCGGCGGCACGTCTTGATGATCTTCTTGAAATTCAAAGTGAAGTGACTTCAATGACGCGAGCGACGATGACGTTCACGCAACGTATCGTGAATGCAGAAGGTAAAGTGCTCAATGAAGCAGAAGTCCTGATTGCCTGCATAAACCCACATCTAATGAAGCCGATTGCGCTTCCCAAGTCTATTGTCGCGGAGTTCAAGCAGTGACTGACATGAACATTCTTGATTTGTTCCTGAAGGCGAGCCTTCTGGTCAAACTTATCATGTTGATTTTGATCGGCTTTTCGATTGCCTCTTGGGCGATCATCATTCAGCGTACACGTATTTTGAACGCGGCGGGGCGCGAAGCAGAAGCGTTTGAAGATAAATTCTGGTCCGGTATTGAGCTTTCTCGCCTGTATCAGGAAAGTCAGGGCCGCCGTGATGAACTCTCTGGATCCGAGCAAATTTTTTATTCGGGTTTCAAAGAGTTTGCGCGCCTGCATCGGGTAAATAGTCATGCACCTGAAGCGGTCATTGAAGGGGCTGGCCGTGCTATGCGTATTTCTATGAACCGTGAATTAGAGTCGCTGGAAAATCACATTCCTTTCTTGGGTACCGTGGGTTCAATCAGCCCTTATATCGGCCTGTTCGGGACTGTTTGGGGGATCATGCATGCCTTTATCGCCTTGGGTGCGGTGAAGCAGGCAACCCTGCAAATGGTTGCGCCGGGTATCGCAGAAGCGTTGATCGCTACAGCAATCGGCTTGTTCGCCGCAATCCCTGCGGTGATGGCTTTTAACCGACTCAATCAGCGCGTCAATAAACTGGAGCAGAACTACGACAACTTTATGGAAGAGTTCACCGCCATCCTGCATCGCCAGGCATTCTCCAGCGAAAGCGCTAAGTAAATAGAGGTTAATGATGGCCAGAGTGCGTGGTCGCGGTGGTCGCCGCGAACTGAAGTCGGAAATCAACATTGTTCCGCTGCTGGACGTCCTGCTGGTGCTGCTGCTGATTTTTATGGCGACGGCACCCATTATTACCCAGAGCGTGGAAGTGGATTTACCGGATGCAACGGATTCGAAAACCGTCTCCAGCGATGATAATCCGCCCGTAATTGTTGAAGTGTCAGGCGTCGGTCAATACAGCCTCGTGGTGGATCACGATCGCATGGAACAATTGCCGCCTGAGCAGGTGATCAGTGAAGCGCAGCGTCGACTGGAATCCAATCCAAAGACCGTGTTTTTGATCGGGGGTGCGAAAGAAGTGCCTTACGACGAAATCATCAAAGCGCTTAATCTGCTGCACCAAGCGGGTGTTAAATCTGTCGGTTTGATGACGCAGCCGATTTAAAATCGAACCGTTTTTTGGGAACCGAGAGTGTCGAAGGCAACCGAGCAAAACGAGAAGTTAAAGCGCGCGATAATTGTATCGGTGGTTCTGCATATCGTGCTGATCGCGCTGCTGATATGGAGCTCATTCAATGAGCACATTGAAGCCAGCGGCGGTGGTGGCGGCAGCGATATCGATGCAGTAATGGTCGATCCTGGTGCGGTAGTGGAACAGTTCAACCGACAGCAAAATCAGCAAAGCGACAGCCAACGTGCTGAGCAGCAGCGTAAAAAACAGTCGCAGCAGCAGGCTGAAGAGCTTCAGCAAAAGCAGGCCGCCGAGCAGCAGCGTTTGAAAGAGTTAGAGAAAGAGCGTTTGCAAGCGCAGGAAACAGCAAAGGAACAGGCTAAACAGCAGGCTGAGCAGCAGAAAGCGGCTGAGTCTGCGGCTAAGCAAGCTCAGGAGCAGCAAAAAGCTGCCGAAGCCGCTGCCGCCAAAGCGAAAGCCGATGCTAAAGCACAGGCAGATGCTCAGGCCAAAGCGGCCGCAGACGCTAAACAAAAAGCTGAAGAGCAGGCTAAGGAAGCGGCTGCCGACGCTAAAAAACAGGCTGATCAACAGGCAAAAGCCGCTGCTGCTGCTGCCGCGAAGGAAAAAGCGGTTGAGGAAGCAAAAGCCGCCGCTGCTGCTAAAGCGAAGTCTGATGCGGAGGCGAAAGCCAAAGCAACTGCGGATGCAAAAGCGAAAGCTGCGCAGGAGGCCAAAGAAAAAGCGGCTGAAGAAGCCAGGGAAGCTAAAGCTCAGGCTGCTGAAGAGGCTAAAGAAAAAGCCGCAACAGAAGCCAAAGCGAAAGCGGCAGCTGATGCCAAAGCAAAAGCCGATGCCGCAGCGAAAGCCAAAGCGGATGCCGCTGCTAAAGCGAAAGCGGCAGCTGACGCCAAGAAGAAAGCCGCTGCAGAAGCCGCGAAGAATGACAGCGATGTTGATGATTTATTAGGTGGCTTAACTTCAGGTAAGAATGCACCGAAAAGTGGCGCTTCAGGCGGCGCAGCAGGGCAGGGGAATCAGAAGAAAGCCGGTGCTTCAGGTGCAGAAGTGAACGCCTATTTGGGTCAAATCACCAGTGCAATTCAGAGCCGTTTCTATGATGCGGATCTGTATCGCGGAAAGAGCTGTGACTTACGTATTAAACTTGCGCCAGATGGCTTGTTGATTGACGTTAAGGCAGAAGGCGGTGATCCCGCATTATGCCAGGCTGCAATCGCAGCGGCGAAGCAAGCACGCATTCCAAAACCGCCTTCACCCGCGGTATATGAAGTGTTTAAAAACGCACCAATGCGTTTTAGGCCGCAATAATGCAGTAACTTATGGCAGGTTGATCTAAGGTTAGCTTGCCGTATTTTAGTTGTACTCATGGTTTCCAGGAACAGTGCCAATTATCGTGGACTGAGGTTCAGATAAGGGAGAGAAAATGAAGCAAGCACTTCGCGTATCGTTAAGCTTTTTTCTATTACTGTGGGCAGCTGTGCTGCATGCAGAAGTTCGCATTGAGATCACCCAAGGCGTCAATACTGCGCGTCCAATTGGTGTGGTTCCGTTTAAATGGGCTGGCGCTGGCGCTGCACCGGAAGATATCGGTGGTATCGTCGCAGCAGACTTGCGTAACAGCGGTAAATTTAATCCGCTTGATCGTTCACGTCTTCCACAGCAGCCAACCAGCGCACAGGAAGTGCAGCCAGCTGCATGGAGCGCATTAGGTATTGATGCCGTTGTCGTCGGTCAGGTTCAATCTAACCCAGATGGCAGCTATCAAGTTTCTTATCAGTTGGTCGATACCGGTGCTGCACCGGGAACCGTGCTGGCTCAGAACTCTTACAAAATCACTAAGCAGTGGCTGCGTTATGCGGCTCATACCGCCAGTGATGAAACGTTCCAGAAGCTGACCGGTATCAAAGGTGCCTTCCGTACGCGTATCGCCTATGTCGTACAGACGAATGGCGGCCAGTTCCCCTATGAGCTGCGCGTAGCTGATTACGATGGCTACAACCAGTTTGTTGTGCATCGTTCACCACAGCCGCTGATGTCACCAGCCTGGTCTCCAGACGGCAGCAAAGTTGCTTACGTGACCTTTGAAAGTGGTAAATCAGCGCTGGTAGTACAGACGCTCTCTAACGGTGCAATCCGTCAGGTTGCTTCTTATCCACGTCACAACGGTGCGCCAGCGTTCTCTCCTGATGGTTCTAAGCTCGCTTTCGCCTTGTCGAAAACCGGCAGCCTTAACCTGTATGTGATGGATTTAGCGTCTGGTCAGACACGTCAAGTGACCGATGGTCGCTACAACAGCACCGAGCCTACCTGGTTCCCGGATAGCCAGACGCTGGCTTATACCTCCGATCAGGCGGGTGCACCACAAATTTACAAGATTGGCGTTAATGGCGGAGCGCCGCAGCGTATTACCTGGGAAGGTGGACAGAACCAGGATGCGGACGTCGCTACTGATGGCAAATCTATGGTGATGATTAGCACCAACGGTGGTGCTCAACACGTCGCCAAACAAGATCTGGAAACGGGAGCCGTTCAAACGTTAACGGACACGTTCCTGGATGAAACGCCGAGCCTGGCACCGAACGGCACGATGGTAATCTATAGCTCTACTCAGGGGATGGGTTCCGTGTTGCAGTTGGTTTCAACCGACGGACGTTTCAAAGCGCGTCTTCCGGCTACTGATGGACAGGTCAAATTTCCTGCCTGGTCGCCGTATCTGTAATGCCTGATAAAACAGGCATCACAAACAATAAACAATAACGGGATTTAAGAAATGCAACTGAACAAAGTGCTGAAGGGTTTACTGCTGGCTCTGCCGGTTTTGGCTGTAGCGGCTTGTAGCTCACACAAAAACAACAATAACGATCAGACCGGCATGGGCGGCGCTGATGGTGCTTACGGTGCTGGCGCAAACGGCAGCGGCAACATGTCTTCTGACGAGCAAGCGCGTCTGCAGATGCAACAGCTGCAGCAGAACAACATCGTGTACTTCGGCCTGGACAAATATGACGTTCAGTCTGATTACGCTCAGATGCTGGATCAGCACGCTTCTTTCCTGCGTAGCAACCCATCATACAAAGTGACCATCGAAGGTCATGCGGATGAGCGCGGTACGCCGGAATACAACATCGCCCTGGGCGAGCGTCGTGCTAGCGCCGTTAAAATGTACCTGCAAGGTAAAGGCGTTTCTGCTGACCAAATGTCTATCGTTTCTTACGGTAAAGAGAAGCCAGCCGTCTTAGGTCATGACGAATCAGCTTATTCTAAAAACCGTCGTGCAGTTCTGGTCTACTAAGAGAATCACATGGTTAGTAACTTCAGACGTCATCTAATGAGTCTGTCGTTACTGATTGGCGTAGCGGTCCCTTGGGCCGCTAATGCCCAAGCGTCAATCAGTAGCGTTGGCTCCGGCTCGGTCGAAGACCGTGTCACCACTCTTGAACGAATCTCGAATGCTCAGGCTCAGCTTTTGCAACAACTGCAGCAGCAAATGAGCGACAACCAAAGCGATATTGACTCGCTGCGTGGGCAAATCCAGCAAAACACCTATCAGTTGAACCAAGTTGTTGAGCGTCAGAAACAGATCTATCAACAGATCGACAGTCTGAGCAGCAATAGCAATGGCGGGCAACAGGCGGCGGCTGGTGATGCGAACGCTGATTCTGCTGCCGCAGCTAGCACAGGCGCTGATACGGGCGCAGCGGCCTCTACAGGCGCGCCTGTACAAAGCGGCGATGCAAATAGCGATTACAATGCTGCGGTTGCGTTGATTCTTGAGAAAAAACAGTACGACCAGGCCATTACCGCGCTTCAGGCATGGGTAAAGCGTTACCCTGATTCCACCTATCAGCCTAACGCCAATTATTGGCTAGGCCAGTTGTTTTACAACAAAGGGAAAAAGGACGACGCCGCTTATTATTACGCCACCGTGGTAAAGAATTATCCAAAATCACCTAAGGCTTCAGAAGCGTTGCTTAAGGTTGGCGTCATCATGCAAGAGAAAAACGACACGGCAAAAGCCAAAGCCGTTTTCCAGCAGGTGATCAAACTTTATCCGAACACCGAGTCGGCTAAACAAGCACAAAAACGTCTTTCTGGATTGTAATTGTTGCAGGTCAGACCGGATATCGTTTGATTTCTGGTCTTGCCGAATGAAAGGTGAGCAATCAAACCTTTTTAAAGAAAAAAGGGTTGTGCTACCTCGGTAAATCAGTAATATATGCCGCCGTTGCCGGGACACATTGCAGATGTGTCTGGTAAGCCTGAAGATGGGTCGTTAGCTCAGTTGGTAGAGCAGTTGACTTTTAATCAATTGGTCGCAGGTTCGAATCCTGCACGACCCACCATCTTCTCCGGATATGTTCCTTAAGAGATGACTTCAGCATTGCTTCACAACCTTAGATGGGTCGTTAGCTCAGTTGGTAGAGCAGTTGACTTTTAATCAATTGGTCGCAGGTTCGAATCCTGCACGACCCA